>JAMIIV010000001.1:0-67680 GCA_035913415.1 Fibrobacteria bacterium
CCGTGCGGTACCACAGGACGAAGTGCTCGGTCTCCAACGCGCGCGAGGTCGTGGCGTCGACGGCGCGATCGGAAACAAGGGCTCCGGCGGCGAAACTTTGGAGCTGTTCCCCGTGGAAGGCCGTGAGGCCGCAGCGGTGGACGACGGGGGGCGCCGAAGGGAGCGCGAAGGCAAGGAGCAATCCGGGAATGTTCACAATCACAGATTAAGAAATTCGGATTCTGAATACATTGGATCGAGTGATCGGCGTATTCGACTCCGGCTTCGGCGGACTCACCATCCTTTCCGCGCTCTTGAAGCGGCTTCCTGGGTACGACTACCTCTACCTGGCCGATTCCGCGCGAGCTCCCTACGGAGCTCGAAGCCTGGAGATCGTGCAGGAATTCACGCTGGAGGCCGTGGAGTGGCTGTTCGACCAAGGTTGCCCCGTGGTGGTTCTGGCGTGCAATACCGCTTCGGCCAGGGCCTTGCGCAACCTCCAGCAACACCACCTGCCCCGGTTCCGTCCCGACCGCAGCCTCCTGGGGGTCGTGCGGCCCTCGGCCGAGGCCTTGGCCGGCCTGCCTCCGGGGGCCCTGCCAGGAATCACGCCTCCCGGGCTCGCCGATGGTTGCGTCGCGGTGCTGGGCACCGAAGGCACCGTGCAGTCGGGCTCGTACCCGATGGAACTGGAAAAACTGGCCCCACGCTTGCGTGTGGTCCAGAAGGCTTGCCCCCTGTGGGTGCCCCTGGTCGAGGCGGGGGAGCTCGAAGGGCCGGGGACGGAATGGTTCCTGCATCGGTATCTCGATCCCTTGTTCCAAGGCGACGAGGAGCCATCCAGGATCCTGCTGGCTTGCACGCATTACCCGCTGCTCTATCCCGGAATCCGGCGTATCGTGCCCGAGCGCTGCCAGGTCCTGTCGCAAGCCGATCTCGTCGCCGAAAGGTTGGACGACTGGCTCCAACGGCACCCGGAGCGCGAGGCGCGTCTGGGAAGGTCGGGGCTTCGCCGTTTCGCGACCACCGATGACGCCGACTGGTTCTCCCGCCGGGGCGAAATTTTCCTGGGAGAGGCATGCACCGCACAGACAATTCGCCTCCCGGGGGTGGGATCGCGAGGGTTCCTGTGTTAGGTTTCTCACTTCATAAGCGTTCGTGGCGCAATTGGATAGCGCGTTGGCCTCCGAAGCCGAAGGTTGTGGGTTCGAACCCCGCCGAGCGCATGAAAGCAAACGCATGAAATTCGAATCCCGCACCGTCGGCGTCTTCGAACTGCTCGTGGTCCGTCTCGACGGCCAGGAGGTTTTCGACGCTGGTCGTCTTCGTCAAGCCGTGACGGAACTCGTCGACGGAGGCAGACGTCGCCTGATCGTCGATCTGGGTGGTGTCGACTACCTGTATTCCGACACCATCAACGCGTTCATCGCCGTGAACCGGCGCATGATCGAAGCCAGTGGGCGTCTGGGCATCCTCGCCACCAGTGCGAAGGTCCACGACATCCTCCTGCGCGCCGGCATCGACAACATCTTGCGGATCTACCGCAGTGAACAAGAGCTCATCGCCGACTCCCGCGAAATCTTGCGCCAGTCGTCGTCGTATTCGCGCCCCCCCGACATGCCGGTCACCTCAAGTCAGGCCATCCCGGTTTCCATGGTGCACGCGCCGTCCTCCAGCGCCGGGACGCCGGAAGAGTCCGGATCGTTCCGTATTCTGAGACGCCGCACCGGATCTCGTCCCGAGGTCCGTCCCCGCCGACGTGGAGGCCGATCCCTCGACCTCGAGCCTGACGTCGAGCTCCCGCCCGAGTTGCCGGTCTTGCCTCCGCGGGATTCCGTGTCGGGTCGTGCGGCCAGCGTTCTGGAATCTTTTGCGGTTCCGGCACCACCTCCTCCACCTCCTCCCTCGGCCAGTCCGCCGAAACAGCGGCCTGCGGTTCCGGAATTCATTCTTCCGGATGGAACCCCGTTCCACGTCGGACTCGGCGACGATGCCGAGTCTTTCGATCTGGCCACGGCGGCAATACCGGAAAAGTCTTCGGATTCCGTGGCTCCGAGCCATTCGGCCCGGGAGTCGGCGTTTTTGGATTCACCCCTGGCGTCGGTGGCGGCGTCACCTTCCGTCATGGCGCTGCCGGCAGAGGTCGGGGTTCCTTTGGAGTTGGGCAAGAATCCTCCGTCGGTTTCCGAAAAGGAAGATCCTTCCTCCTTCCGTGCCGACTTCTCGTGGGATGATCCCTCAGGAGGGGTGCCGCCCGAACATGGCTCTCGGCCACCCGGCACATCCTCCCGAGGGCCTAGCCCTTTTGAAACACACCGATCGCCGGAGGGGTTGCGGCGATCGGTGAAGGTGGACCTTCCCGCGCCCCCCTCCTCACCTGGTCGCACGATTCCTCACGGACCCGATGAGGAGTTGCCAACTCTGGTTCTACCGGTAGTTCGGCCGTCGGGGCGTGAAAAGACGCCGGCCCAGGTCGTTTCGTTCCCTTCGGAACCTGCGGCACGTGTGGTTGTACCTCCTCCGGAGCCGATCTCCCGTTCGGTTGTGCCTCCTCCTCCGGAGCCGGTGTCCCGTTCAGTTGTGCCTCCTCCTCCGGAGCCGATCTCCCGTTCGGTTGTGCCTCCTCCTCCGGAGCCGGTGTCCCGTACTGTTGTGCCTCCACCTCCGGAGCCGTTCTCCCGTTCGGTTGGTCCTCCTCCTCCGGAGCCGGTCTCCCGTCCGGTTGCTCCTCCTCCTCCGGAGCCGGTGTCCCGTCCGGTTGCGCCTCCTCCTCCGGAGCCGGTCTCGCGTTCGGTTGCGCCTCCTCCTCCAGAGCCGGTCTCCCGTTCGGTTGTGCCTCCACCTCCGGAGCCGGTGTCCCGTCCGGTTGCTCCTCCTCCTCCGGAGCCGGTCTCGCGTTCGGTTGCGCCTCCTCCTCCGGAGCCGGTCTCTCGTTCGATTGCGCCTCCTCCACCCGAGTCGTCCGTGCTCGCGGAGAAACTCTCGCGGACTCGTGGATCCGACCCGTCACCACAGCCCAGGCTCGAGTCTGAGGCAGACCCCGAACCAGTCCGGCAGATTCGCCCCCGACCCGCTTCGACGATTCGTCCGGCTCCGCGGGCAATGCCGCCGATGGTCGATCTCGAGGATGATGTCGCACCCAGACGCTCCAAGAAGCTCTGGATCGCGCTCGCGGCGGGTGTTTCCCTCCTGGGGGTGATCGGAGTCTTGGTATTTGGCACCTCGGGCGGTGAGGATGCGATCCCCGAAGCGACCGTTGCGACCACCAACGTGGGCTTGCCTTCCACTGCCGCTGAGCCCGAGCCCCCCGCAAAGCCCGCGGAGACCGCCAAGCCGAAACCGCCCAAGGCTCCACCTTCCGTGGAGCGGGAGGACAAGCCTGTCGTCAAGGCCCCCACCGCACCGAAGGCAAAGGATTCCAAGAAGCCCGATACCAAGGTGTCTGCGGTCCCGGAAAAACCGGCTCCTCCTCCAGAGCCGGATCCGGCCGACAAGAAGGTCGAAAAAGTCTTCCTGACTTCGAGGCCGTCGGGAGCCAAGGTCACCCTCGACGGGCGTTCGGTCGGCAAGACCCCGATCGAAGTCGAGATCCGGGGCAAGGCGAAGGTCGAACTCAGCTTGGACGGGTACAAGCCGCTCGAAAAGATCGTGCGGCTTGCGGAAGTCCAGGGCACGGTGAATTTCCAGATGCAGGCGGCCTCGGGTGGTTCAGGATCCAGCACGGGTATGGTCTTCCTGTCGTCCTCTCCCGCAGGAGCTGAAATCCTCCTCGATGGCAAGGTGATCGGCAAGACGCCGAAGATGGTTGAACTTCCCGCGGGAAACCGTACATTGAGTCTCCGGTCGGGTGCCCTTTCCCAGACGATCCAGATCGAGGTCAAGGAAGGGCAGAACCCCGCTCGGCACGTTCCTCTCTGACCGGTTCGGAGAGCCCGAGATCTCGGGACTGGCGTGCTCAAGGCGTAGCGTTCGCGCGGAGGCGGTCCCGATGGAGAATTCCGACAGCATCCTGTTCCAGGCCGCCGCCCAGGGAGGGTTCCGGATCGAAGGCTTGCGGACGCTGATGGGACTCATCCACGGCCTGTCCATGCGGCGCTCCTTTTCCGGAGAAACCGCGCATCTTCCCGCTGCCGAAGTTGTCGGAGGCCTTTTTGCCTCGGCTCTCGACCGTTATGGCCCGCTCGCCCGCGATGTCCTGGAAAAATGGGGCCTGGCAAATCCCCAGCGCATCGGTGCCGCCGTGGATCTTCTCGTCGAGGGGGGATTGCTCGCACGCAACGCCGAGGAGGAGGGCGACGAGGACTTCGACGACCTTCCTCCGCCACCCGAGGACTGGCCCATCCATCCGGCACCGCCTCCCATGCGGGAACTTCCGGTCTGGGGAGCTGGATGACATCGGGTCCGGAAGAGTTGCGAGGCCTGTCCATCGGGGCTGTGCCCTACCTGAACGTGGCGCCCATGGTGACGGGACTGGATGGTGTGATCGAATTGCGACCCTCCGATCTCGCCCGCGCGCTTGATCGCGGCGAAATCGACCTGGCCACGCTCCCGGTGGGCGCCTTGGTCGGCAGGACGGACCTGGCCGCCTTGCCTTCCACGGGAATCGGCTGCGATGGACCCGTGCGGACCGTGCTTGTCGAGCCGTTGTCGGAAATCGACCGCGTGGACGGATTCCGTCCCGACCCCGCGTCCCGCACGTCCAACCTGCTCGCTCGCCTGGTGCTCTCCCGCCGGGCGGGGCGCTCCGTCGAGCCTTCGCCGGACGCCGCGGTCCGTGTGGTCATCGGCGATCCCGCCTTCTCCGTGGCTCCCGAGTCGGCCTTGGATCTGGGACAGGCGTGGAAGGACTGGACGGGACTGCCATTCGTGTTCGCGCTGTGGGTGGCGGGCCCCCGGCTGGCGTCCGATCCCGCGCGCATGCGTCGAGTGGATTCGCTGCTCGCGGATCGCGCGCGGACCAATTTGGCGGCGATCGATTCCCTCTGCCGCGCCCAGCAGGTGCTGGACCCCGAAGCCGCTCGCGCCTACCTCACCACCAACATCCGGCACCTCCTCGACGATTCCTTCCGTGCCGGCGCGGATCGGTTCGCCGTCGAATTGCAGGCGGAAGGATTGGCCTCCGGCGGGATTCGCTGGGGGTGCTGATCACGGCCGAAAGGGCCTGGACGGGCCCTGGTCGGGTGGAGCGCGGTTGGGGCATGCGCGTCGAAGCGGATCGCATTCTCGAGTCCGGTCCGTTGCGCCGGCTCCTGCAGGGGCGCGTGCCCGGGGAGATCACGGTCGACTGTGGTCGGACGGTCCTGATGCCGGGATTGGTGAACGCCCATGTCCATCTGGAACTGGGGTGGCTGCGCGACCAGGTGCCGGCCCGAGGCGGCTTCTCCGCGTGGGTGCGCCATCTCCGAGAGGCGCAGACCGAAGCACGTCAGCGCTTGGGAGAAGAAGGCGTCAAGGAAGAGACGAACCGCGCGTGCCGGTTGGGGGCCATCGAGATGCTCCACCACGGCACCACGGCCTTCCTGGATGTGTCCAATACGGGCATTCCCGCCGATGCCGTGCCTGCCGACGGCCCACGGGCGTTTCTGGCGTTGGAGTGCCTGGGGTTGGACCCCGCGCGCGTGGATGCGGTTCTGGCGCGGGCGCGGGAATACCTCGAGGTGGCGACCTCGCCGAGGCATCGGCGCCTGGCCGTACCGCATGCGCTCTATTCGTGTTCGGGCGCGCTGCTGCGGGAATTGGCGTCCGAGGAGTTCCATCGCGGATTGGCCACCATGCACCTGCTCGAAAGTGAAGAGGAAGTCGATCTCTTCATGGGGTACGGCAAGTTGCGGGCGTTTGTCGATGGCATCTTCCCCGACCACGACATCATCTTCGGCGAAGATCCAATGGCGCGGCTACGTCGCTTCTACGGTCCGCCGCCGCGCTTCGTGGCGGTACACGGGTACGCTTTGGCGGCCTCCCAGGTGCAGGTCCTGGCCCGCGCCGGCGCGTTCCTGGCGCTGTGTCCCGGGAGTCGCGACTTCTTCCTGCATCCGATCCCGCCGCTGTCGGAACTGCGCAGGCACAAGGTGCCCTTGTGCCTGGGCACCGATTCGCTGGCCAGCAATCCGAGTTTGTCCCTCTGGAAGCAGATGGCCCTCCTGGCCGAGGAATTCGACGACATCGATCCCGGCGAGATTCTCCTGTGGGCCACCTTGGGGGGGGCCCAGGCTCTGGGCTTGGAGGCCGGACGCCTGAAACCGGGCCATCTGGCCGACTGGATCGCGGTGGATGCCGCCGACATCGCCGACGACGAATTGGAACGGTATCTGGTGACCGACGAACCGCAGGTTCGCGTGGTCGCGGTGGGGGGAGACATCTTGCTCGACGGTCGTTGGGAAGGGGACGAGGAATGAAGAAGCCGATCGTGGTGACACTGGGCGACCCCAACGGGGTGGGCCCGCGCATCGTGGCGCGCGCCTTCGGACGCGGCGCGATGCGGCGCCTGGGGCTGGTCGCGGTGGGCGACCGCGACGTGTTCGAACGCGCCCTGCGGGAGGAAGGCGTCGAGCTGGAGGTGATACCCTGGAATGCGGGACAGGAGGTCTCCGCGACGGGGGCTTCGCTGTGGACACCCGAAGGAATGGAGTCCGGAGCCATCGAGCCCGGAACGGTGTCGCGATGGGCCGGGGCCCAGGCCCTGCGCTGCGTGGACGCCGCCACCGACGCCTGCCGCTCGGGGGAGGCCCGTGCCATGGTCACGGCGCCGCTGGCCAAGGAATCCGTCTCGCTGACCCAGCCTGGGTTCTCCGGCCACACGGGGCACATCGCGCATCGCTGCGGCGTGCGCGAACACTGCCTGTGCCTGGTTCACGGCAAGATGTGGGCCGCCTTCGCGACCACGCACATTCCCCTGCGCGACGTGAGCTCCACCATTACGACAGATCTTGTCATGGAGACCGGGCGGCTCCTGCACCGGGCCCTGCGGGACGCGGGCGTGGTCGCGCCCCGACTGGGCGTGGCGGGGCTCAACCCCCACGCGGGGGAACACGGATTGTTCGGCGACGAGGAGGCCCGTGTGGTGGAACCCGCCGTGGCGGGCCTGAAGTCGGAGGGCATCCACGCTTCGGGTCCGTGGCCCGCGGACGTGGTGTTCCCCATGCTCAAGGCAGGACAGGTCGACGGGGTGGTGAGCCTCTACCACGACCAGGGCCATCCGGTGATGAAGACCCTGGCCTTCGACTTCCGGAAAGGAATCGTGAGAGGGGTCAACGCGACCCTGGGACTGCCCATCGTGCGCACCAGCCCCGACCACGGAACGGGGTTCGACATCGCCTGGAAACGACAGGCCGACGACGGCAGCCTGGTGGACGCGTTGCGTCTGGCCGACCGGATGGCGCGGCGGCGGTGAGTCCTTGGCGGAGTCGGCTGTGACGGAATCCGTTCGAGAGAGGGTGGCGCGCGCGCTGGCGCCGCTCGCTCTGGATTGGGGGCTGTCGGCGCTCGAGCCCTCCGATCTGGGGGGATTGCGGGCGGGTTTGGACACATGGGTGTCCGATGGACTGCACGGGGCGATGGCGTGGTATCCGCAATCCGTTCCGGTACGTGCCGATCCGTGGCTCGAGTGGCCCTGGACCCGGGCGGTGCTCGTGGTGCGTTGGCCGTACCCCCTGCCGCGCCCGCACGACCGGCACGGGGATCCGGTGGTGGCCGGATATGCCCGGGGCACCGACTACCACGAGCGGGTCGGGGCCGCTTTGCGCGCCGCCTGTGCCCTGCTGACCGAGGAATTTCCCGGATTGCGCCACCGCTGGTTCTGCGACGCGTTGCCGGTGCAGGAGACCGTGCTCGCCGAACTTTGCGGCTTGGGCTGGAAGGGTCGGCATACCCTCCTGCTGGATCGAAAACTCGGGAGCGCCTTCCATCTGGGAGGGATCCTGCTCTCGTTGGACGGCGTGGATCGTCCGCCCCGGCACCCGGACCACTGCGGCACCTGCACCGCCTGTCTGCAGGCGTGCCCCACGTTCGCCATCGGAGCCGACGGACGAGTGGATGCCGGGCGATGCCTGTCGCATTGGACCATCGAGGACCGGGCCACGCCCGAAGGTCCGGCCGCGGACGCCGCCCGCGCCGAGATCTTCGGATGCGACCTCTGCCAGCAGGCCTGCCCCTGGAATCGCCGCGTCATGACGGATTCCGTCAACCCGGAAGGTTGGCCGGAGAGTTGGGAGGACTGGATCGGACGCTGCCTGCCCCGGCGAGGGTTCCAGTCGGCGTTCAAGTCGTCGCCGTTGGATCGGCCGGGACGGGCGAAGGTGCTGCGCGTTCTGCTGCGCGCCCTGTGGAACGTGGACCGCGCCCGCGCTGTGCCCTTGTTGCGCGCCACGGCCTTCGAGGAGGATCGCCCCGAGATCCGGGCCTGGGCACAAACGCTGTTGGCCGCCGGGGATCCGTGACGCCACCCTCAGTGGCATCAGCGTCGAGCCGCCCCCCGTAGAGCCGCCCTGCAGGGCGGCTCTACGAATTCGTGGGGGGCGTCACAACGGGGCGGCGTTGCGTCGGTGGCCACGCCGGCGGGATCGGCCCGCGGGCGTGGGCGTTACATCAACGTCGCGAAGGCCTCGCCGATGCGCTTGGGGCTGGCCGGAACCAGAGTTCCGAGCTCCTGCGCCCACAACTGGACGCGGAACTCCTCCAGCAGGAACGCCAGCTCGCCCAGGGTCTCCAGGCCATCCGGATCGGCCAGGGCCCCCGGTACGCGTGGCACCGGAGCCTGCGAACCCGCCTTGAGGGCCAGGGCCTTGGCGAAGGGGGCCAACTCCGCGACGCGTTGCTGGTCGCGGGCGGGATTGTCCTTGGAGCTGGCGATACGGCGCGCGGCGGTCCTCCACCATGTGGGCATGCGCGACAGGGTCTCCCAGGCCATCGTCGCGGGGAACCCCGAGGGCCATAGGCGCTCGCGCGTGAGGGCGGCGAACTTGACGAGGTCGGGGCGGTGCGCGGGGATGCGACGAGCCTCGTCCTCGAAGGCCATGCGGGCGGCGATCAACGCCTTGGCCAAGGCCACGGCCTCGCCGCGCCCGTGCCGGATGCGGCGACGAGCCTCTTCGAGAGCCTTGGAGAATCCGGCGATGTCGCGCGGTCCGGAGTGTCCCGGGCGGGTGATGGACGGAATCCGTCCTGCCGCCAGAGCCCAGGCGCGCAGGGCCTCGCACAGCCCCTGGTGGAACAACCGAGGATCGGTCCAGGCGGCCAGGGGCAGCAAGACGTCCTGCGGCAGCTTGACATCGCGGGGAAGCCACGCCAGCAGGTGGTCGGCGCCGTCGGCGGTCCACGAAAGCAGATGGCCCACGGCCGAGCGGTGCGACAACCAGGCTTCCTCCAGGGTGGGGAAGCGGCGGACCTCCAGGGCGCCTTCCCCCAGGGCCAGACCTGGATAGAGGATCACGGGCAGCGAGTCGGCGGCCCGGATCTCCTCGGTCACGGGAAGCACCAGATCCGAAGGCCAGTCGCGCAGGGCGCGCCGCAAGGGGGTGCCTAGGGCGGATTTCGACGCTTCGAGCTGGCGTTGGCGCAGGCGTTCGGCGAAGCGCCGGCGGAGCTCGGCCAGGTCGCGGCCGTCTCCCAGGGTGGCGCCCTTGGCATCGACCACCAGCACCAGGAAACGCAGGTGGGGGGGGAGATCGGGTTCGGGGGGGAAGGCTCCCGCCTTCAAGGATTGCCCTCGTCCCCATTCGGCGACGGCTTCCCGGAGCGGTCTTCGACCGGCCGACGGCGCGGCGAAGACCGCCGCCTTGCGCGCGGCTTCCGCCAGGGGGCCCAGGTTCTGCCGCAGCTCCCGGGGCAAAGCCCGCAACAGGGCTTCGACCTTCTCCGCGAGCATGCCCGGCACCAGCCATTCCAGAGCCATATCCGGAATCTGTCCCAGCGAGTCTTCCGGCACCACTAGGGCGATCCCGTCGTCGTCGTCGCCGGGAGCGAAGCGGTACACCAGAGCCAGATCCAATCCTCCAGCCCTCCAGCGCGCGGGGAAGTCCTCCGAGCGCGGCAGGAGCGACGGATCGGACACCAGGTCGGATTCCGTCATGCGCAGGGCGGAGTCGGTGTTGGCCTTCAGCCATCCCTGCAGGTCGGAGCGCGAAGACAATCCATCGGGCAGGCGCGACCGGTACCACTCGGTCTCGGCGTCGTCGCCCACCCAGAGCGAACGCCGGCGCAGACGGTCTTCCAGCCCCTGCACGCGTTCGCGCAAGACCTCGTTGGCCTCCAGGAACGGAAAACGCCCCTGGATGCGCCCTTCCACCAAGGCTTCGCGGGCGAAACAGGTGGTGGCCGCTGCCGGGTCTGCCTCGACGGCTCGGCACTTGCGCCCGGTTCCCAGGGGAAGCCCCCACAGGAGCACGCGCTGGTTGCACACCGCGTGCTGGCCGGCCTCGTCCCAGTACGGGGCGCTGTGCTCCTTTTTCACCAGGTCTCCGGCGACCGCCTCGATCCACAGGGGATCGACTTCGGCGCAGCCGCGGGCCCAGGTACGGGTGGTCTCGACGATCTCGGCGGCCACGAGCCACACGCATTGCGCGCGCACCAGAACCGAGCCGGGCCAAGGCACCACCGACCGGCCGCGCGCGGCCCGGTAGGGGATTCCCGAGCGGCGTTGGGCATCCTTGTCGCCCTTCTTGGTGCGCGACAGGGCCTCTTCGTCCAGACGGGCCACGTTGGACAGGAATCCCGCCAGGAAGGCGCGGTGGATCTGGCCGTAGTCGGCCGATCCCTTCTGGGTGCGCGGATCCAGTTCCGGATCTTCGGACAACATCTGTCCGATCTGGCGCACCGCCTCGCGCCAGTCGCGCATGCGCATGTAGCTGAGGTAGTGTTTCTGGCAGAACTTGCGCAGCCGGTTGCCCGAACCTTCGCCGCCCAATTCCTTCTCGCAGGCCTCGTAGAGGTTCAAAAGGCTCAGGAAGTCGCTTTGTTTGTCCTCGAAGGGCCGCTGCGCCTGTTTGGCGGCGTCCTCCTTGCCCTCCGGGCGTTCGCGGGGGTCGGGGATGGAAAGGCCCGCGGCCAGCACCACGGATTCGCGCAGGCAGTGTTCGTGCGCGGCTTCCACCAGGATGCGCGCGCTGCGGGGGTCCAGCGGCAGGCGCGCCATGCGTTTGCCGGTGCGCGTCAGGCGGCCGTCGTCGTCGACGGCACCCAGTTCACGCAATAGCTGCCACCCGTCGGCCAACTGGCGGCGATCGGGCGGATCCAGGAAGGGGAAGTCCTCGGGCAGGCCCAGATCCAGGTCCAGAAGACGCAGGATCACCTCGGAGAGGTCGGCGCGCTGCACCTCGGGGGCGGTCTGGGCCTCGCGCTTTTCGAAGTCCTCGCGAGAATACAGGCGCAGACAGATTCCGGGTGCGATGCGTCCGCAGCGCCCGGTGCGCTGGCGGGCCGAGGCCTGGCTGACTTCCTCGACCTGCAGCCGCTTGGTGCGGGTGCGAGGCGCGTAGCGGGACAATCGCGCCAGTCCGGAGTCCACGACCATGCGGATGCGCGGCACGGTCACCGAGGTCTCGGCGACGTTCGTGGACAGGATGACGCGCCGCTTGGATCCGGGATGGAACACGCGGTCCTGGTCGGCGGCAGAAAGCCTCCCGTACAGGGGGACCACCTCGGTGTGCCGGGGCGGCGCCTTCTCCAGTTCGCGCTGGGTCTCGCGAATTTCGCGCTCTCCCGGAAGGAACGCGAGCAGGTCGCCCTCCCCCAGGTCGAGCATCTCGCGGATCGCGTTGGCCGTGCGTTCGGGCAGGCTCTCGTCGTCGTCCTCTTCGACCATCTCGTCGCGGTAGAGAATGTCGACGGGAAAGGATCGTCCTTCGACCTGGATCACCGGAGCAGGAACCCCCTGTGCGTCGGCGAAGGCCTTGGCGAAGGCCGCGGTGTCGATGGTCGCCGAGGCGATCACGATGCGCAGTTCGGGACGGCGGCGGCGGATGCGCTGCAACACGCCCAGCAGGAAGTCGACGTTCAGGCTGCGTTCGTGGGCTTCGTCGACCACGATGGCTTCGTAGCGGCGCAGGTCGGGGTCGGACCCCAATTCGGCCAGCAACGCGCCGTCGGTGGCGAACACCACGCGGGTCTCGGATTTGACCCGGTTGTCGAAACGCACCCGATGCCCCACAAACGCAGTCTCCTGCACCTGCATCTCTTCGGCGACGCGCCGAGCCAACGACATGGCGGCCACACGCCGCGGCTGGGTCACCACGATGGGGCGGTGCAGGCCCAATCCGGCGCGCAGCAGGATCTTGGGGATCTGCGTGGTCTTGCCCGATCCCGTTTCGCCCGCCAGGATGATCACCGGATGGGCCTGGATGGCCTGCTCCAGATCTTCGGCCCTGGCGTGGATGGGAAGGGTCCCGTCCAGGTGCAGATGAGGTTGGATCATTGGAGGGCCTGGAGGGCGTGAGAATGGCACATGGGCCTGGAAAGGTATGTCCCGGGCCGTGGAGGAGGGGTTTACCTTTGGTCACCATGACCAAGCTCGATCTGGACGCCGAACTCGAACTTGCCCTGCAACTGGTTCGCGAGGCCGAGGAACCCATCCTCTCGCGTTTCCAGAAACGGATCGAGGTCGTGAAGAAACGCGACAGCTCGCCGGTCACCGAAGCCGATCGCGAAGCCGAACTCCTGGTGCGCCGAAGGCTTGCGGACGTTCGTCCCGACCACGGGGTCATCGGAGAGGAGTTCGGCATCACGCTTGCCGAGGCACGGTACAAGTGGGTGGTCGATCCCATCGACGGCACCAAGGCGTTCATTCACGGAGTCCCGTTGTTCGGCACCTTGCTGGCCTTGCTCGACCACGGCAAACCCGTCGTCGGGGTCATCCACATGCCGGCTTTGGGGGAAACCGTGTGGGCGGCAGAAGGCAAAGGTGCGTTCCACAACAGTTCCCCCTGCCGGGTCTCGGCGGTCTCCAGCCTCTCCGATGCCCTTCTGTGCGACGGCTCGGCACTCACGGTCTCGCGCTCCTCCTGGGGCAAAGCCTGGATGGAACTGCGAGGTGATGCCGGAGTTTCCCGAGGCTGGGGAGATTGTTATGGCCACCTCCTGGTGGCGTGTGGCCGCGCCGAAGCCATGTTGGATCCGGTGGTGAACATCTGGGACGTGGCGCCCATGGGAATCATCCTTCCCGAGGCGGGCGGGAGGTTCACGTCGGTGGAGGGGATCGAGACCATCGAGGCGGGCAACGCCTTGTCCAGCAATGGATCGCTGCATTCGGAACTCCTGCAACGGCTGGCGGGCTGACTCCCGGCTGTTCTTTTTCCGGGTGCGGTTTCTCGATGGGAGAAATCGGCGCCTAGACGCAGCAGGACCGGGGTATACTATCATGAAGCAGGATCCGTGATCCAGCTCTCTTAAGTCCCAATAGCCGAAAGATCGCCGCGTGATGGCATCCACAGCGCCGAGATCCCTCCGACGAGCCGTGACCATGGTCGAAATCATGGTGGTGATCGTGATCATCGGCATCCTTGCCGCCTTGGCCGTGCCCAGGTTCAACACCTACACCGGCGAGAGCCAGTTGGACGGGGATGCGCAAAGGCTGTTCCTGGACATGCAGTGGATGCGGTCCCAAGCGTTGCTCACGAGACAAAAGCACATCATGACCTTCGGAACGAGTACCGTGGACGGCAGTACCAGGCTCTCCTGGGACATCTATCGGTACAACGAGGTCTCCGGGGCGGTCTCCCAGGCCAAGCCGACGGCCAATTCCGGAATTACCGTCGAACTCGGACTTCCCACGGGCGTCAATGCTCCCGCAACCTCCAGCTTCCCGGTCTTCACCGCCGGTTTCGGCGCCGGATCGGACGGCCTTCGGGCAGGACTTGTCGTGACCCCAGGACAGTGTGTCGGTCAAGTCGCGGGCGGAGCCTACGCCACGGATGCATCCGAGACCTGGGTCGGCGGCATCGCCGCTTGTGGCGGAGCCACCTCGGACATGGAGACCGGTGTGCTCTATCTGCGCAGCTCGCGCTCCACAAATCGCGCCTACGCACTGGCCTTCAACCGCGACGCCGACCTGGCTCTCAAGAGGTACCGGTACATGGGCGGATCGTGGAGCGCATTCTGATGAACATTCCCAAGCGCCAAGGGTATACGCTCGTCGAGGTCATGGTCGCCGTGGTCATCCTCACCATCGCCCTGCCGGGGCTTGCGATGATGATGATCAGCGGGCGCAAGGCGCAGATCGCCTCGTTGCGGATGGATCAGGCAGCAGGGGTCGGGCAGCTCATGCTGGATTCGCTCCAGTTGCAACCGGGCGCCTTCGCGACCGACGGCACCCGTGACGTCGTGGTGGCGGGAACATCCTACCAGGCCACGATCCGCATCCTCGACCTAGGGGGAAGCCGCGTTGCCCATATCGCGATCGGTTGGTCCCAAGGCGGTGATGCCCATCGTACCAGCATCCAGGGAGTCCTACGATGAGTGTGCGCAAGGGCATCACGCTTCTGGAGTTGCTGGTGGCCATGGTCCTTGTCGGGATCGTGGGGTACTTCGCCTCGATCCTGATGAACGACGAGCAGACCAATTACACGCGTATCCGCGAGCGGATCAAGGTCCAGGCCGATGCTCGCGAGGCCATGCGCATCATGGAGACCGAGTTGCGCAACGCCGGTTTCGACACGCGGATCATGGGGACCAGCCGCATTGGAAGCAGTACGGAGCCTTGTATCCAGGTGCGCACCAATGCTGCAGGTGCCTCGATGCTCGCCACCAACAATTCCAGCGATTTGGCGGTGGGCGACCAGATCGTTTTCCGGATGTACGAAATTGAATACAACGGGTCCACCGGAACCACGCTGACCAATTGCAACTTGGGGGCAGGATCTCGATTTCGGGAAGTTGGTTACCGACTCAACAGTGGCAACATGGAGCGCTACGTCCGGTTCGACACCACCTCCGCGATCAACTGGGTCCCGTTCCTGGAGGATGTCGTGACGTTCCAGGTGCAATACGGTCAAGACAGACCCACCGGAACCAACCCCTGGGATACCACAGAGCTCTGGAATTCGGGCAGGTGGTTGCAGTCCCCGGCAGGCGTTGTTGCCGGAACGGTTCCCCGCTCGGTGAGTCTCCGGAGTTGGGGTACCACGCGCTCGACGTGGAGCACCATCCTCACAAGTGGGCCTGCCGTGAAGCGGGGTGAAACCTATCGTGTCCGATTCAGCTTGAACGGAAGTGCTCCTTTGCTCGACACCTTCAGCACCGGGACGGTGACGGGATATGATCGGGCGTCGTTGTTCGCGGGGTTCATCCGGACCAGTGGAGGCGATCAATTCCTGGATTCCATGCGCATCTGGGCGGGGGATCGTGCCACTCCCGAACCATCGGTCGAAATCTATCTGACTCCCACCGCCGATGCCGTTTCGACGCAATTCGCGATTCGTGGGCGGTTGATGGCTGGTGCCACGGCATCCACTCCCATCCAATCTCTGGATGTTTCCAACCTGGTCATCGAGCCGGTCCGCTCGGGCATGTTCCTCAATTGGGTCTCCGCTCCCACGGACAAACAGCTCGCCGCCACTCGTGCCGTGCGTTTGACGCTCCTGGTCAAGACCGGGAAAAAGGGGCAGGAAGGCTCGGGGGTCAGTTGGACCCCTGGAGAACTGGGGGATCCCGATCTACCCACGGGGTATACCGCTTCCGGTGATGACGAGAGCAAGACCCATGTACTGTTGCAGCGAATGATCCAGGTGGTGAACAATGGCAACTGATTTTCGCAAGGGCTCCGATCGTCGGCGCGGCGTGGCCATGTTTTTCGTGTTGGCCGTGATCGTCGTTGTGACCATGCTGGGGTTTCTGGGGTTGTCGATGGCCGACAAGGATGCCGCCGGCGCAGGTGCGAACATCAACGCACGGACGCAGGAGAATGCCGCCTACAGTGGATTGAGTCTGGCGCTGGATCGCATGGCGCAGGATGGCGGTTTGACCGCCTCGCAGTTGCAGGCGTTCATCAGCGATTCTTCGGCGGCCGCTGGATCGGTGCACCAGTGGTTCGATTTCACCCAATTGCCCTTTCGTCTGGTCACGGCACCCCCAACGGATCCCTATCCAATCGCCGTGGGCGGGACCACCAACGCCTCGGTCCGGGTGCGGATCTTGTCGATGGACATCGGAACGGCTTCCGGAGCTCCCTCCGACGGCATCAAAATCACCCTGGAAAGCTCCGGGGCGGGGCGCAGCGGTGATCCTCTGACCACCGTCGCGACCTACCGGCTTCTGGGAATCGACGTGGGAATGTCGATCCACGTACCCACCAATTCCACTCCCGCGAACGCCTTCAACCTTCGGGGTAGCGTCAACGCCTCGAATATTGGGCAGGACATCAACGGTTCGGTGTACGTTGGTGGAGATTTCATGGTCAACGCCTCGGCCCCATGGGCTGTGCACGGGCGATTTCGCGTGGCCGGCGACGTCTCGCTCGATGGAAACATCACGGTCGATTCCAATACATTCATTGGCGGATCGTTGATGATCAATTCCGCAACCGTTCAGTTTCGGAAAAATCTCGTGATATCCAACGGTTTCAAAGCGGGCATGTTGCAGGGCACTCTTCAAGTTGACAGCAATTTGACCGTATATGGCGATGGCACGAATAATTTCGATAACTATACGGGGCGCTTGATCGTGGGAGGTCAATTGAATATCCCCGATGCGACGTTGAAAATACCGGAAGGCGGGGTGTCCGTTGGACAGAATGCCTATGTAGCCTCTACCTGGTGTGGAAACAACGCATCCCGACTTGAGGTCCAAGGCAATTTGGAGATCACAGGAGCCGGGAGTGCGCTGCCCACCAATGTGCTGTGTTCGCTTTACGTCGCCGGATCCATGGGGGTTCGCAACGCCACCGGATCCACCCGGTACAAAAACAGCTATCGCCACCGGGTGGTAGGTGGGCTCTACCAATTGGGGCCGATGGATATCGATGGAAGCGGGCGGATCATGGTCGGCGGAACCGCTGGGCTCGATGGAGGCATCTCTGCCTTGGGTAGCGGAACCGATACGCATTCGGTCGGGAATCTCTGGGTCAAGGGATCGAATCAAAAAACGGAAAACAAGCGATTCAGGGTGGATGGGGACCTCGTGATGAAGGGAACCCTCTACAACTTCCCGCCGTGGTCACAACACTTCGGAAAATTCTACCGGTGGCACCGGGCAACACCCGGGGGGACGTTTGTCATGACTCGGGCCTTTGGGCCCGACACCGCATCCGCGGGGATCAATCTTGATTCCATCACGAAAAAATTCGCAACCCGCATTACCCGGAATACGGACACCTCGCTTGCCTTTTCCTCTGCCATTGATGCCTTTGTAGGTCCGCGTTCGCTTTCCACCATCGGATATACCCAAAACGACACGTTGGTGAAGCCCGCCGACAATGAACGCGATTCGATCCGTTTCACCGCGCTCCAAAGTCCCGCGATCTTCAGCAAACAACTGGTGTACAAAAACTCCCTTTGCTCCTTGGCGTTGGGAACAAGCTGCCCCACCCAGCCCTATGGCAAAACCTTCAATCGCTTGCATGCCTGGGCCGATTCCTTGGGCTACACCTTCAACGGGTATCTGGTCCTGGTTTTCAATGATTCCGCCATCATTCCTTCCCAGCTCAAGGATGATACCACCAAGTTCAAGGGCAAGATGCTCTTCGTCTGGGATATCGATACGAAGCTGTCCGTGAACGGGGACTGGCCTGCCTCGGCGGATTCCAACGCGATCCAGGTCGTGTACTTCAAGCAGGGGGCTCCGGAGAATTTTGGTTCGCAGGGCGACATCTACGGGTACATCCACCTCGAAAACGGCTCGATGAGCACGTCCGAGTGGAGCACCGGAGGCTCCAAGATCCATGGCGCCCTGTATGTCGGTGGAACCGGAGGGTACACGGGCAACACCGGGAAGCTGAACCTGGACCTCGATCCTCGGGTGTTCACCGATCTGAACACCAACCTTCCGAACCTTCTCAAATTCGGCGGAGCCCAGGGATCCTCCTCTCCCCCCATCATCCGTTCCACTCGCACCCTTGTGTTCCGCCAGTCGGGTGTGCAGTTCGTTCCGCTGGGGGAATACCGCTGACCTCCTCGCTCCGTCTCTGGGGACTCCTGGCCCTGGGGGGCCTGGCCGCATCGTGTTCCGCTGCCCCCCAGACCGAGCGCACCACGGCCATGACCGTGGTGTCACCGGAAGTCTCGTTCGAAGCGCGCCTCGACTCCATTGGACGCTCCTTCCTCGGGCGGCCTTACAAGTTGGGTCCGTTGGGCGAAGGGGATTCCCTTCTAGGTGAAGTGAAACCACGCTTTCGCACCGACTCCTTCGACTGCCTCACCTACATCGAGACGGTCGAAGCTCTTGCACGTAGCCCCAAAGCCGATTCCGTCCTGGATGCAATGGACCACATCCGCTACGAGGATGGCCGCGTGGGCTGGGGCACCAGGCTGCACTACACGGAAGCGGACTGGCTTCCGGCGAACACGCGGGCGGGACGCGTGAAGCTGGATACCCTGGCGGGAACTCTCCTGGAGCCACGGACCTTGGGGCGCAAGGCCTTCTACGCGAAGCGGGGGTATGACCGCCCGGACACAACAGTCCTTCTTCCGATGGTTCCGCGCGAGGTGGTCCTCAAGGAATTCGCTCGCCCCGCCAAGAACACGCGCATCCGCGGGCTCGGGCTGGTGGGGACGGTCGCGGGGCTTGGGATTTTGCACACCGGATTCCTGGTGGAGCGCCCCGGCCACCCGCCCCTGTTGCGCCACGCCTCGCAGGCCGGGACGGTCCGCGAACAGCCTTTGGTGGAGTATCTCGCCTCCAAGCCCAGGTTCGTCGGGATCGTGGTGTGGTCCTACCTGCCCTGAACGGGCAAGTACATTGGCTTTCATGATCGAGTTCCTTCGGTGGCTACCGCCTGTCGCCCATGGTCTGGCCGCCAGTTTGTACCTGGCTCGTTTCCTGCGGGATCCGGAATCCCCGGGAGGCTCTTCGGCTTGGGCCTCCACGGTCGCGGTGCTCCTGCACGCCCTGGTCCTGGTGAGCATCGGTGCCACCCAAGGGCGACTTCCTTTCGCCTCCATGGGGGAGCTTCTCTCTGTTTGCGCCTTGGTTCTGGCCACTTCCTACCTGGCGGTGGAGCGGTTGGGACGCACCGAGGCATTGGGCGTCTTCTTCCTGGCCCCCGTGACCCTCTCCAGTGCCATCTCGGCGTCTCTGCCGGTTTCTCTGTACTGGCCCGAACACCTGCGAACCCCGTTGTTCGCCCTCCACGCCTCGCTGGGAGCCACGGCGCTTTCGTGCCTGTTCACCTCGGCCCTGCTCGGGGGCGCCTACCTGCTGCAGTACCGTCAACTCGAGCGTCGCCAGTTTGGAAGGCTCTCACGCCGTCTCCCCGACCTTCCCACCCTCGATCGCCTGTTTCTGCTGTGTGGCGTCTTCGGGACCGTCCTGCTCGTGTGCTCCGTGTTCGCCGGAGGCATCTGGATGGACCAGTGGCAGCTTCCCCTGCGCGATGCCGCCCTGAAGTCCGCCCTGGTGGGGGCCACTGTGGCCTGGTATTCGGGATTGGCGTTGTTGCGTAGCCGAATGGCCTTCACGGCCCGTACGTCGGCTCGTCTGGCCATGCTGGGGGGAATCCTGGTGGTTCTGGTCCTGGTCGCGGGGACCCATGGCTGATCGGCCCCTGCTACACACCGTCGCGGTGGGACTTTCCTGGCGCACCGCGTCGGCCGAATTGCGCGATCGTTGCCACCTCCCCGCCGAGGAAATTCCCCATCTGCTCACGCGCTTGCGCCAGGACGGAGTCGAAGAGGCACTGATCCTGAGCACCTGCAATCGCATCGAGATCTGGATGGGGGCCAGTCGGCCCGAAGAGGCTGCGGACCTCGCGATCGCCGCCTGGGAACAATCGCGGACGCCTGGTCCGGGATGGCGCGAGGCGCTCCACGTGCATCTGCACGAAGCCGGCGCCGAACATGTCTTCCGTGTGGCCTCGTCGCTGGAGTCGTTGGTGCTGGGCGAGACCCAGATCCCCTCGCAGGTGCGCATGGCCTGGGATGTCGCGCGAGGGGAGGGTGCGTGCGGATGGTTCCTGGGGAGATTGCTCCAGGGGGCCATGGCGGCCTCGAAGCGGGTGCGCAACTGCACGCGGCTGGGCGAAGGAGCCACGTCCATAGCCGGGGCTGCGGTCGATCTGGCGCGCAAGGTGGTGGGGCGCATGGATCGGCTGGTGGTCGGGGTCGTCGGGGCGGGCGAAATGGCGGAGCTCGCCGCGACGGGATTTGTCCGCGCGGGGGCCGCGAGGTTCGTGTGGGTGAACCGCACCGTGGAGAATTCGGCGCGCCTGCAGCGCGTGCACCCCGGTCGGATCGAGCCGCTGGAGGCCCTGGACCGCGTGCTCGAGGAGTGCGACGTGCTCGTGAGCGCCACGGCCGCGCCGGGTTTCGTGGTGAAAACGGAATCTGTCCAAAAGGCCATGCAACGGCGGCGTTCGCCGCTGTTTCTGCTGGACATCGCGGCCCCACGGGACATCGATCCCGCGTGCGCGAAGCTCGATGGCGTCTTCCTGTTCGGCATCGACGACCTCGAACAGGTGGTCGACCGCACCCGGCGCAGCCGCGGCGAAGAGGCCTGCGCCGCGGAAGGCATCCTGCAGAACGAAGCGCGATCGTTCTGCGACTGGGTGCGGCAGCTCTCGGTGATCCCGCTTCTGTCCGAGGTGCGTCGCACCGTACACGACACGGCCCGCGCCGAAGTCGACCGTTTCCTGCCCCGTCTGGTGCGCGCTTCGGGCCCTGCCGAAGCGAAGGCCGTGCTGGAGGATTTCGCCCAGGCTTTGGCGAACAAGTTCCTGCACCAACCCACCACCGGCGCCCGCCGCGCCGCCGCCGAGGGGCGTGAACCCGAGATCGCCGCCGCGTTGCGCGACCTCTTCCTTCCGGAGAACCAGCCATGACCCTCTTTGCGGGAACCCGCGGATCCAAGCTGGCCTGGACGCAGACCGGCCACGCCCTCGCCGAACTGGCCCGGCGTCTGCCGGACGCACCGGCTTTCGAACGCCTGCGCATCGACACCCGCGGCGACCGCGACCAGCACACCCCGCTGGCCACGCTCCCGGGCACGGGATTGTTCACCAAGGAGCTGGAGGCCGCGCTCTTGCGGGGTGAAATCGCGCTGGCCGTGCATTCGCTGAAAGACGTGCCGTACGATGTTTCTCCCGGAACGTCGCTGTTTGTGCTGGAACGCGAAGACCCGCGGGATGCCCTGCTCACCCCGCACGGATCCCTGGAGCGGTTGCCTCAGGGAGCCCATGTCGGCACGGGTTCACCGCGCCGCATCGCCCAGCTCAAGGCGCGTCGCCCCGATTTGCGGTTCTCCGACCTGCGCGGGAACCTGGACACCCGTCTGCGGCGTCTCGACGACGGGGATTTCGATGCCATCATCCTGGCTTCGGCTGGACTGGAGCGGCTGGGGTGGGCGGATCGCATCGCCCAGCGGCTCGATCCGGACCTCTGCCTGCCCGCCTTCGGTCAGGGGGTGCTCGCGTTGCAATGCCTGGCGTCGCGAACCGACCTCGTGGATCTGCTGTCGCGTGCCGAGGATCCCGCAGCGGCGCTTGCGGCGCGACTGGAACGCCAACTGATGCAAGCCCTCGGGGGTGGATGCAAACGCGCCCTGGCCGCCTTGGCCGAAGTCGGATCCGACACGGTGCGGGTGCGGGGCGCGGTGGGGGATCCGCGCCAAGGCCGCGTGGTGCGCCGCCGATGGGAGGGCCCGGTCGCGGAATCGGAGGCCGCCATGGGCGATCTGGCGCGCGGCCTGCTCGCAGACGCTTCCCTCGCCGGTCTGGATGCCGACGCCTGAACGTCGCCGGATCGCGCTGCTGCGCGCTCCGGGAGGCGAGCCGTGGGAGCATCCGGACTACCGCGTGGACGACATCCTGACCGGATCCGTCATCGATCTGGAGGCGCCCACGGCCCCGCTGGAGCGCGCCTTGCGCGAGGGATCTCCGGTGGCCGCGACGAGCCCGCGCGCCGCGCGATGGCTGGCGGCACTGGGGCCGGAAATCCCGCGGGGTCGGCTGTTCGTCTCGGGGGCTCGTACCGGGCGGATCGCGTCGGCAGGCGGTTGGCCGGTGGTCGCCCCGCTGGCAGGAAGCGGGGGAGAGGCGGCGGCCAGACGGATTTTGTCTGAAGCGCCGGAGGCGTCGAGAGTCCTCTACGTGTGCGGTCGGGAAACGGCGGGCACCTTCGAGGCCACCCTGGCAGGCTCGGGCCGCGTCGTCGATCCCTTGCCGGTCTACGCCCTCGTCGACCGGTCGTCCTTCGATCCTGCCGAGTTGGATGCCCTCCACACGTGCGCCGCGGTCGCGTTCCTCGCTCCGTCGTGCCTGCGCGTGCTCGCGACGTTGGAGCCCGATCTCTGCGCCGACCTTTCTTTTCGCGTGCCCGCGCTTTGTGGTCCCACCACCGCCACCTTCCTGCGAGACGCCGGATGGCGGGATGTGCGCGTGGCCCCCGAGCCCTCCTGTTCGGCCCTGCTTTCCCTCCTACCTTGAGCCTCTCCCAAACCCGGAGTCCCGCATGACCTCGTCTTCCCAATGGTTCCAGCGCGCCGTCAAGGTGATTCCCGGCGGTGTACACTCTCCCGTGCGCGCCTTTCGCAACGTCGGCGCCGAGCCGTTCTACGTGGCCTCGGCCGCTGGGGCGAGGCTGCGGACGGTCGATGGTCGCGAGCTCGTCGACTGGGTTGGATCGTGGGGGCCCATGATCCTGGGGCACGGGCATCGCGCGGTCGAGACGGCGATCCTCCAGGCGCTGGCATCGGGCACCAGCTTCGGCGCGTGTTCGGTCCCCGAGGTGGAATTGTCCGAGGAAATCGTGTCTCGCGTGCCGGGCATCGAGATGGTGCGACTGGTGAATTCGGGAACCGAGGCCACCATGAGCGCCGCACGCCTGGCCCGCGGCGTCACGGGGCGCGATCGCATCGTGAAGTTCCGAGGCTGTTACCACGGACATGGCGACAGCTTCCTCGTGGCGGCCGGGTCGGGGGCCTTGACCCACGGTCATCCCTCCAGCCCAGGAGTCACCGCCGCGACGGCCCGCGACACGCTCCTGGCCGACTTCAACGACCTGGATTCGGTGCGGGCCCTGTTCGAGGCCCATCCCGGTGGGATCGCGGCGGTGTTCGTGGAGCCCGTGCCCGGCAACATGGGGGTGGTGCCTCCGGAAGATGGATTCCTCGGGGGGCTGCGCGCGCTTTGCGACCTCCACGGGGCGCTCCTGGTGATGGACGAGGTCATGACCGGATTCCGATTGGCACGAGGAGGGGCCGTCGAACGCTTCGGGATCCGCGGCGACATCGTGACTCTGGGAAAGATCGCCGGAGGCGGACTGCCGTTGGCGGCTTTCGCCGGACCTGCGCACATCATGGAACAGCTCTCGCCCGTCGGTGCCGTCTACCAGGCCGGCACCCTTTCCGGCAACCCTCTGGCCTGCCGCGCGGGACTGGCGTTGCTGCGTCTGCTGGACGATTCCGTGTACACACGGCTGGAAACCCTGGGCAAAAGGCTCGAGGCCGGGCTGCAGCCGTTGCTCGCGCGCCATCGGGGGCTGTGTTTCCAGCGCGTGGGCAGCATGGCGACCCTCTTCTTCCACACCGCCCCGGTACGGTCGTTCGCGCAGGTCCTGGCCTGCGACAACGCGGCCTACGGTCGATTCTTCCGCGAGATGCTCCATCGTGGACACTTCTTGCCGCCCGCCCAGTTCGAGGCGTTTTTCCTCTCCACCGCGCATACGGAAGCCGACATCGATGGTTTTGTGCGCGACATCGAGGCCGCCGTCGAAATCGCCCTGGCAGGCGAGACGACCTGAGAGGGAGGAAACACCCATCCCCGCTGGTCGAGTTCGTCGAGACCAGCCAAGCCATGAACCAACGGTTCGGCCGGTCTCGACGAGCTCGACCAGCGTCATCGCCACCGGGGGAGCACCCCGTTCGCAGGGGCCACAAGCGTGTATCTTGGCGAGTGATGAAGCGCCTCGTCCTGCCCACCATGGTCCTTTCCTGCGGAGTCCTGGCCAAGGAAGTCCGATACGCCAACGAGGCTGCCGAGCTTCTGCAGGGCGCCCGCCTCCCTGCCGTGGCGGGGGTGGTGCTCGGATTGCCTCCCGACCCGGGGGGCTCGGGGCGCTCCCCGGCGGGTCTGGCCGAGTACCAGCATCCGGAGCTGGTGGTACACCATGCGGTTCTGTATTCGGGATTGGGCGCCACCCAAGACGAGATCCTCCTGGCGGTTCCCCTCCAGGAACGCGTCGGGTTCGGGGTGGGCGTTTCGCGGGTAGGAGCCGACGGTATCTTGCGTGTGGAGGAAGGGGAGACTCCCGACTTCGACAATCCCCGCACCTTTTCGGCTTCCGATTGGGTGGGCACCTTGGGATTGGGGCGTGCCTGGTTCGGGGATCGTCTCCTTGCCGGTGCTTCGGTCAAATTCCTGTTCCGCGATCTGGACCAGTACGGTGTGGGCGCCCAGACCGACGCGTCGGTGGTCTGGAAGTCACCCGACGGCTGGCGCGCCGGTACCCGGCTCGCCCGCGGCTTCGGTTCCTTTGCCGCCTGGGAGAGTGGCCGCGAAGAATTCAGTCCCGCCGACCTCATGATCGGCGCGGGTGTGGAGCGCCGCATGCCGTATTTCTACGGCAAAGGACTCCTGGGTTGGGAGAGTCCCGGACTTGTCCAGGGCGAGGGTTCGGCCACCTTCACCGACCAGGACGTCCGCCTGACCACCGACCCGTGGTTGTTCCTTCGCGCCTCCAGGTTGGGAGGCGAATTCCAATTCGACTTCGGTGGGGTGTTGCGGGCCGGCTGCGAGATCCAGGCCATCACGCGCCTCACGGACTTCCTCCAGGACCGCGATGAAGAAGGCCTGTTCGGGGAGTCTTCCGGCATGGTTTCCTTCGGTGCCGGGTATCTCTGGAGCCAGCGTGTGCGCGTCGACTACGCCCTGGTGGTAGATCCCGACCTTGGCTCCATGCACCGGGTGGCGATGGGGCTCGTGTTCGGCGCCATGCCCACCAAGGCTCCGGTCAAACCCGAACCGGACGGAGCTTCCTTCGACAGCGCGTCCGGGGTGGCACCGGCGGCGCCCGCAGACTCAACATCTCCCGCCCCCTCCGCCGACACATCCGCGTCACCAACCGGTGATACCGCTTTCGTGGAGCTCATCCCGACCGAACCCGTCGGCGAAGTTCCCGCCCAAGTCGCTCCCGTGGTCCCGGCTGCACCCGTGGCAGCTCCGGTGGTTGCTCCCGTCGCTCCGGCTACAACCCCTTCCGTCGCCCCGCGCAAGGCCGACGACGACGATTGGGACGCGCCCGAGCAGGTTCGCTGAATCTGCACCGGTGGCACCCCGAGCTCGTGGGCACCGCGAGCGCGAGGAGCGAACTAGCTTTTCATCCTTCGAAAGGAACTTCATGAGCGTCGCCGCCCAAAACACTGTCGTCCACATCTCCTACGTGCTGAAGGATACCAAGGGAGAGATCCTGGACCAGGCCGAGGCGGGTGACAATTTCCACTACCTCCACGGCCACGAGAACATCGTTCCGGGTCTGGAAAAGGCCATTTCCGGCAAGTCCATCGGCGACAAGCTCGAAGTATCCCTCACCCCCGACGAAGGCTACGGCGACTACGATCCCGCCCGCGTCCGCACCATCCCCAAGTCGGAATTTCCGGCCCGCATGCGCAATCCCAAACCCGGGACCATGCTCCAGATCGAGGAAGACGGCCATTGGCGCGTCTGGCGTGTCGAGAAGGTCGAAGCCGACACCATCACTCTCGACGGCAACCACGAGCTTGCCGGACAGGATCTGCACTTCTCCGTCGAGATCCTCGGTATCCGCCTGGCATCGCCGGAAGAGCTCGAACACGGCCACGCCCACGGACCCGAAGGCCACCACCACCACTGATCGTCGCCCCATCGGGGCCACGTCGTCCGAGTCCCCACTTCACCCACCCCTTCCGAGGCCCGACCCCATGCGACGCTTCCTTGCCCTATTGCCCGGTTCCCTGGCTCTGCTTCCCCTGTTGGCGCTCGGCGCCTGCCAGTCCGATCCGGAACCCGTCGTACACGCCAAGACCTTCGTGGGCAAGATCGACAGTGCCAAGTTCGGAGAAGCCTGGGAACTTCTGACGGACGACGACAAGCTCGTCATGGGCAAGGATGAATTCATCGGGGCCCTCACCGATGCCATGCGTCTTCCCGGATTCGACTCCATCATGGAGTGGCGCGTGGTGCGCCAGAGCGGCGACACCTCCATCGTGGGTACGTTGCGCATGGCGCCGGACTGGAATCGTCTGGAGACCATCAAGTCGAGCCTCAACCGGCGCGAGCAGTTGGCGAATCTGCGCGAGAACGGCAACATGCCCTGGAGCATGGACAGTGCCCGGGTCGTGACCGTGGTCAAGACTCCCGCCGGTCCGCGATTCCACCTGGGGTTGGCCAGCCTGAAGGCGTGGCAGGCCACGCGTGATTCCATCTCCCAGAGCTTCGTCAAGAAGATCAAGGTGCAGCTCACCTCGGGCATCGTCGAGAACAACTTCCAGGCCTTCTTCCATGTGGACGGCAAGGTCACCTCGACCGCGGACCTCGACCTGGGGCCCGTGGCCATCAAGGTGTTCCTCAACGGCAAGCATGCCGGGACGATCACCCTCAAGGGCAAGCAGAAGGTCCCGGCGAAGGGAACCTTCAGCGGCGAGATGTCGGCGTACTACGAAGGCGACCTCACCCCCCAGAAATTCGGAACCAGTTGGGACAAGGGACGCGGTGCCGTCCGTCTCTCGGCCGGATCCATGCGCACCGAAGTCGTCTCGGCTGTTCCCGTCGACCGACGCGATCTCGATCGACTGATCCTGCGCGCCATGGGTGGCGTCCAGCCCCCCGTGGTTTTCTGACCGTATTGCGTCCGGTGCGATTTCTCAAGTCTGGTTGGGAGCTCGAACTCGCCCGCAGGTACCTGGGGGCGAAGAGGAACAGCGGCTTTTCCTCGATGATCGGCTGGTTTTCGGTGGCCGGCGTGTTCATCGGGACCGCCGCCCTGGTGTTGGCCACATCGCTGATGAACGGATTCGAGGAGCAGGTCCGCGATCGGCTCATCGGGCGCGATGCGCATCTGGACGTGTTGCCTGCCAACGGCGGCACCTTCCCGGATTCGGACTCCCTGCCCGCGCGCATCGCCAAGGCCGATCCGCGCATCGTGGCCACTTCCCGATTCCTGGGAGGCAAGGCAGGAATCTCGTCGGCGGCAGCGGCCGACGGCATCGTGCTGATGGGGGCCGATGCCGATCGCTTCACCGACGTCATCGACATCGGGCGCTTCGTGGTGGCGGGCAAGATCGACCTGTCCAGTCGATCCCTCGACTCGGGCCGCATCGAACACGGGATCTTCATGGGCGATTGGTTGGCCCAGCGCCTGGGCGTCATCCCCGGTGAGAAAGTCACGCTGGTCTCGCTCACCTCCATGGCCGCTTTGTCGGGCCAGGAGACTCCCCGCTTCCTGCGCGCTCGTGTCACGGGTCTGTTCCACACCGGCATGTACGAGGTCGATGCCAACATGGCCTACGTGGGGATCCCCACCGCCCAGAAGCTCTACGACAAGCCCGGGCAGGTCAGCGGCATCCAGGTCCGCGTGAAGGACCTGTGGGACGCCCGCGAGGTCGGGGAATCCATCTACCACTCCCTGGGTGGGGGAGTGCGCCCCATGGACTGGCTCGAGAAGAACGAGAACCTCATGAAGTGGATGAAGGTCGAGAAGATCGTGGTGGTCCTGGTTTTGTGCCTGATCATCGTGGTGGCGGCCTTCAACATCGCCTCCTCGCTGATCATGGCCGTGATGGAACGCACCCGCGAGATCGGCATCCTGCGCACCATGGGCGCCGAGGCCCGTTCGGTGATGTCCATCTTCGTGTGGCAAGGCACTCTGGCCGGCACCTGGGGCGCCTTCGGGGGCGCGGCGTTCGGGCTGCTCCTGTGCTGGGTGCAGGACCGCTTCCACGTGGTCACCCTGCCCGGCGATGTCTACTTCATCGATTACCTGCCCGTCAGCGTGCATGCGCTGGATGTCGTCCTGATCCTCGTCGGGGCCCTGGTCATCTGCCTGGTCGCCTCGCTGGTGCCCGCCTGGCACGCGTCGCGGATGCGCCCCGTGGAGGCCGTGCGCCATGAGTGAATTCGTGTTGTCCGCACGCGGGATCGCCCGCACCTTCCGCGAATCCGGACAGGAACTGCCCATCCTGCAGGGAGTTGACCTCGACATCTCCCACGGCGAGACCGTCGCCATCCTGGGCGTCTCGGGTTCGGGGAAGAGCACGCTGCTTTCCATCCTGGGCACCTTGGATCGCGCCGACGCCGGCACCCTGCGCATCGCCGGACAGGATCCGTCATCCCTGGGCGACCACCGCCTCTCGCGCCTGCGCGCCGAGACGTTGGGATTCGTGTTCCAGTTCCACCACCTTCTCCCCGACCTGGACGCCCGCGAGAACGTGGCCATGGCCGCGCGCATCGGAGGAGCGGGCCGCAAGGAGGCGCTGGAGCGCGCCGACGAGCTGCTCGAGGCCGCGGGTCTCGGTGACCGCCGGCTCCACAGGCCCGGGACGCTGTCCGGAGGCGAACGACAGCGGGTCGCACTGGCGCGTGCCTTGGCCAATCGCCCCGCCCTGGTGCTGGCCGACGAGCCCACCGGCAACCTGGATCCCCACAACGCCGCGAGGCTGATGGAGCTGCTCTCCGACCTCGCTTCGCGATTCGGACAGGCCTTCCTGGTGGCCACCCACGACACCCGCCTCGCCGAGGCCGCATCGCGCCGTTTCCGGCTCGAGGAGGGAAGGATGGTTCCGTGCTCCTGAGTTGTCCCGGATGCGGGCGGACATGGGACGATGCGCGTCGCACCGGTCTGCTGGGGTGCTCCCGTTGCTGGGACGCGTTCCGCGAGCCCCTGCGCGTGGTGCTCCACGAGATCCACGGCGAGGCGACTCGACAGGAATTGCCGCCTCTGCGCGAGCAGGTCGTGCACCATCGCCGTGACGAGCTGCAACGCAATTTGAAGGAGGCCCTCGAGAGGGAGGACTACGCCGAGGCCTTGCGTCTGCGCGACATCCTCAATGCCGAAGCGGGGCGGTTGTGATCGCCCCATGGCTGGGTGCCGGTGACGGGATCGCCTTGGCTTCCCGGGTCCGACTGGCGCGCAACCTCGAAGACCTCCCCTTCCGCGGCACCCTTCCGCCGGCCGCCGCACGCGAACTGTGCGAACGGGTCGAAAGTCTCATGCTTCCCGTCGGCCTGGTTGCCGGCGCCGATGACCGCAGCTCCCAGGCGGTGCTCCTCTCGGACGGACTGCGCGTGCCTTCGGATCTGGCCGAGGCCACCTCGCCCTGGATGGCGCTGGAACGCGGCCACAGCGGCCTCCTGGTCCTGCAGTCCGACCATTTCCGGCTCTGGAGCGTGCGGTCGGGTCTGGATCTTGTCGGTGCCTTGGACGACGTCTCCCTGTTGGAGCCCGAGCTTTGGCGCGCCGGCCCTTTGGCACGAGACTCCGATTGGGGTTGGCGCACCGCCTCCCCCGAGGATGTCGGTACCGGCCTTCGGGCCGGAGTGCTCCTGAATACCCCTGCCCTTTGGTTGTCGCGCCGACTCGGCCCCCTAGGCGAGGGGCTCGCGGCCCTTGGGGGGCGCTTGAGCAGTCCCTGGCACGGGGAGGAGCCGGGGCCTCTGGTGGTGGTGGGCAATCGACGCACCCTGGGGGTCTCCGAACTGGAGGTCGCCGAAGACGTGACCCGGTGGGCCGCCCGGGTACGCCAAGAGGAGGAGAAGGCGGCACGGGACCTCGTGGAGCACTGGGGCGCCGACCTGCGCGACTCCGTCCATCGAAGCGATGCGATCCTCGGCTCCTGCCGGCTGCTGTCCGAAACCGAGTGGCGGCAGCGGGCGGCCTTGGTGGCTCTGGGGGTGCGCACGGGCTGGCTGCCCGGACGCGACGTCGCTCTTGTGCTGGAACTTCTGGTCTCGCTGCGCGAGGGAACCTTGCGGATCCGGCGTGCCCAGGGGATCCCCGAGGCCCATCCCAAGCTCGACGATCTGCGGGCCGACGAAGCCCGCGACATATGGAATCGTCCTCGCCCGTGAACGAAGACCTTTTTCCGCTGCGCCACCCCACGGTCGGAGTGGTGGTTCCCGCGTATCGGGCCGAAGCCTCCATCGGAGAGGTCGTACGGGCCGTACGGGCCGCAGGACTCCCCGTGGTGGTGATCGACGACGGCTCCCTCGACCGGACCTCCGATCGAGCCGAAGAAGCGGGGGCCGACGTGGTCCGCCTTCCCCACAACGCAGGCAAGGGTTCGGCGCTGCACGCGGGCATCGTCCATGCCCATGCACGCGGATGGACCTGGATGGTGGCGATGGACGCCGACGGCCAACACGCACCCTCGGCTCTGCCCCTGTTTCGCGCCAAGGTCGAATCGCGCGCCGGGGTCGTCGTCGGGGCTCGCCGGCTACGTCCCGACGTCATGCCTTGGCCGCGCGTGTGCTCCAATCGCCTGACCACCTTGCTGCTTTCCCTGCAGGCGGGCTGCCGCCTGTGGGACAGCCAATGCGGCTACCGCATGTACCGGGTGGATGCCTGCCTTTCGGCGAACCTGCCCGCCACGGGTCGGTTCGAATGGGAGTCCGAGGCGCTGGTGCGCCTGGCCCGCCACGGCTGGGCCGTGGATCGGGTGGAGGTTCCCACCCTCTACGGCGACGAGACCTCCCACATCCGCCCCTGGCGCGATACCGGGCGGTTCGTGGGACTCTGGTTCCGGCTGTGGGGACAGATATTGTCCGGAAGGATGTGAGCTCGCGCGGCGGCGCGACTCGCGCGTCCCTCGAAAGCCCCCGAACGGCGATTCCCGACCGAAGGCGCTATCCGTCCACCCGTTCGGCACGCGCCAGGATGCCGCCCCCGAGCACGCGGTCGCCGTCGTAGACCACCATGCTCTGTCCCGCCGCGGGGGCCAGAGCCGGTTCGGCCAGGACGATGCGGGTGGGGGAGCCGGGCGAGCGCAGGACGGTGCAGGGCTTGGCTCCCGAGCGGTAGCGCATGCGGACGCTGACGGATTCCGGCATGGGCTCGTCGTCGGCCAAAAGCCAGTTCTCGTGCTCCAGGACCAGCGACGACACCTGCAGTTGCGCGGCCACGCCCAGGTGGAGCGTGTTCGACGCGGCATCGATCCCGGTGACGTAGAGAGGTTCGGTCCAGGCGACCCCGACGCCGCGGCGCTGGCCGAGGGTGTAACAGGCCAGGCCCCCGTGTTCCCCCAGGGGGACTCCTCCCGGGCCCACGATGGGACCGGGGCGCAGCAGGGGCGCGTCCGGCTGGCGCGCGCGCACCAGTTCCCGGTAGTCGCCTCCCGGAACGAAGCAGATGTCCTGGCTCTCGGACTTGGTCGCGGTGGGCAGGGCCGCTTCGCGGGCCAGGTCGCGGGTGGCGGTCTTCTCGAGGTCCCCGAGGGGGAAACGCGTGACCGCCAGCAGCTCGCGGGGGATGCCCCACAGGAAATACGACTGGTCCTTCGACGGATCCCGTCCGGCGCGCAGTTCCGGCCCGAGAGGGCCCTCGACCACGCGGGCGTAGTGCCCTGTGGACAGGAAACGGCATCCCAGGGCCCGGGCGTGTTTCCAGAGGGCGTCCCACTTGAGATGGGTGTTGCAGCGCACGCAGGGGTTGGGGGTGCGGCCGGCCAGGTACTCCGCGACGAAGTCGTCGACGACGTCGCGACGGAAGTCGTTGCGCAGGTCCAGCGTGTAGTGCGGGGCTCCCAGCGCGTCGCAGACGCGCCGCGCGTCGAGGGCGTGGTCGGCGGTGCAGCAGGCCTTGTCGGGGGCTTCGCCGTCGCATCCGGAGTCCCAGAGCTTCATGGTGAGGCCCACCACGCGCGCGCCGGCGCGGATGCGCAGGAGCGCGGCGACGGAACTGTCCACGCCGCCGGACATCGCGACGGCCTCCAGGACCGGGCGGTCCGGCGAGGCGTTCATCCCAGGCGCTTGCGCAGTTCGTCCTGGACGGCTGCGTAGGTGGGGGCGATGCGTGCCACGCGGTTGGCCAGACGGGATTGGACGCCCGCGAGCTTGCCTTCGTGGTAGCCGGTCTTGAATTCGCTGAACTTGAGCCCGTGCGCCGTGCTCACGACCACGACGCTCTCGCCCTTGGCGATCACGCCCTTCTCGACGAGCTGCTCCAGCGCGCCCAAGGCCACGCCGGTGTGGGGGCAGTTGTAGAAGCCTTCGAGGTCGCCGCGCGCGGCGGCGTCGGAGAGGCGGTCTTCGCTGACGGATTCCGCCACACCCTGGTAGCGGCGCAGGGCGTCGAGGGCCTTGGGGAAGCTGACCGGATTCCCGATGCGGATGGCCGAGGCCAGCGTGGGGCGGGCGGTCTGGGCCTCGAGAGGGGCGAGACCCTTCTCGAAGGACTTCACGAGGGGATCGGCCGCTTCGGCCTGGGCCACCGCGATGCGCGGGCGCTTGCCCGACAGCAGGCCCAGCTCGTACATCATGTCCAGGCCCTTGGCCAAGGCCGAGACGTTGCCGAGGTTGCCGCCCGGGATCACGAACCAGTCGGGCACCTGCCAGCCCAGTTGCTGCACGGTTTCGATGGAGACCGTCTTCTGGCCTTCCACGCGCAGGCTGTTCTTGGAATTGGCCAGGTAGATGCTGGTGTCCTGGGTGAGTTCCTGCACGACCTTCATGCAACCGTCGAAATCGGTGTCCAGGGCCAGCACGTGGGCACCGTTGGCGACGGGCTGGATGAGCTGGGCGAGGCTGACCTTGTCGGCGGGCAGGAACACGATGGCGGGCAGTCCGGCCGAGGCGGCATAGGCGGCCAAGGCGGCCGAGGTGTCTCCGGTGGAGGCGCAGGCGACGGCGCGGATGGGGACGCCGGTGCGCACCAGGTGGTTCACCCAACTGACAAGAACCGTCATTCCCAGGTCCTTGAACGACCCCGTGTGGGTGGTGCCGCACAGCTTGAGGCGCACGTCGCCAAGGCCCAGGCGGGCCGCGGTGCGCGGGGCGGGCAACAGCGGGTTCCAGCCTTCGGCGAGGGTGACCACGTGTTCGCGGGGGATCTGCGGCAAGACCCATTCGAGCTTGCCCCAGACGCCGGAGCGTTCCACGAGATCCATGGATCCGGCGCGGCGGTCGAAGAGGTCCTTCCATTGCGCGGCGCTGCGGGCCTTGAGAGGTTCCAGCGGATGGTGGACCTCCAGCAGGCTGCCTTCGTGGTCGTAGACGACCTCTTCGAGGGCGTGGAGGGCGGCGGGATTCTCGATGGATCGGAAATGGGCGGTGTTCATGGGCTGTGCCGAAATCTACCTACCCTGCGGTGCCTGTGTTTTCAGGAATTTCGATCTGGATCCTGTTGGCGTTGGCCTCGGCGGCCACGTTGGGGCTCTACGACGTGGCCAAGAAGGCGTCGGCGCGCGACAATGCGGTCCTGGGGGCGTTGCTCGCCTGCTCCGTCTGGGGAGGCGCCGTCGTCCTGCCCTGGCTGGTCCTGGCCCGCTGCGCCCCCCAGTGGGCCGCGGCGCACGGGCTGGCAGTGGGGGAGTTGGGGCTTCGAGGCCATCTCTTCGTGTTGGCCAAGGCGGGCATCGTCACGACATCCTGGACCCTGTCGTTCCTGGCCCTGCAGAAACTGCCGCTCACCATCGCATCCCCGATCCGGGCCACGGCGCCTTTGTACACCCTCGGGGGAGCCATCGTCCTGTACGGCGAGGCGCCGAATCTCCGGCAATGGGCCGGGATCGCGCTGGTGCTGGTGGGGCATCTGGCGTTTTCGCGCCTGGGAAGGGCCGAAGGGATCCGTTTCACGCGGTCGCCCCAGGTCTGGGCCTTGCTGGCCGGCACCGTGGTGGGGTCCGCGAGCGCGCTGTGGGACAAAAATCTCCTGCAGCGCGAAGGCCTGGATCCTGCCGCCATGCAGGTTTGGTTCACCCTCTACAACGTGGGACTCCAAGGGCTTTTGTGGTGGGGATTCGGGCGTGGAGAACGTGGGATGGTCTTCCAGTGGCGCTGGACGATGCCCGCCACGGGAATTCTCCTGCTGGTCGCCGACGCCTTCTATTTCCGGGCTCTGGCCCAACCCGACGCCCTCGTCTCGATCGTCTCGTCCGTGCGACGCGGCAATGTCCTGGTGGGGTTCGTGATCGGTGGTCTGGCCTTCCGCGAGCGCAACCGTCGTCGCAAGGCTTGGGCCTTGATTCTGTTGGTGGGTGGGCTCGCGCTCCTGATCTGACTATTTTCCCAGCTCTCTCCTCCAACCGTGGAATCTCCGTGAGACGTCCTATCGCTCTGCTGACCGCCGTCCTCCTCACCGGCTGTGGTCTGACCGACGGTCCCAACCGTACCGGTTCCGTCTGGCTCGACAGCCTCGACCTCGGTCCTCAGGGGCTCGAATCCGCGTCCTTCGGACTGCGGGCCCTCGATGTCGACACCATCCTCGATCCGGGAGTTCCATCCCTGAACGGGGTGGGAACCTTGGTGCTGGGAGGATCCGACGCCCTCGAGTCCACCACATCGCTGTGGTTCTCCCCCTCCGATTCCACGCGTTGGGTGCGTGGATCGAAGGACGAGCGCGGCACCTGGAAACTCGAGCTCGTCCTGGACTCGAGTTGTTCCGATCCCGACGGCATCGAGATTCGGATGTGGTCGGGCATCAAGGACACGCTGGCGTTCCTGTCGGGAATCTCCATGGGGACCGCCGAGCGCACCGTGTCCGCCGCCTGCGTCAACGACTCCGCCTCCAACACGGGCCGCGTTCGGGCCTCGCTCCTGGATTCCACGCGCGTGGTGTTCCACTCCTCGCAGGATTTCGGTCTGCGGTTGGTCGCGCCGGGCTTCGAGTCGCGCCAGATCGTCGCCGTGCGACTCGTCGACGGTGTCGACGACACCCTGCATCCGGGCCTCCTCGAAGGTCGCGCCGCCTGGGGCATGCGTTGGTCCGACCGTGGCGCCGGATCCCTGGCCTCCACGCTGGGTTGGGGCAAGCGGTTGCGCGTTCGCCTGGACGACGCCGCTCTTCGCCAGGCGTTGGCAACCCGGCTGGGCCTTCCCTCGGTCGATGCCGACTCCTTCGACAATTCCGTCTCGCTCTTTTCCGCCCGGGTCGGTGCCGATGTCCACGTGCGCACCCCCGGCACCGCGCGACGCTTCCGCCTCGCCTCGTGGGTGATCCGCCATACCGACATTTCGTACGCCTCCATCGGCTCGTCCGTCGGCTGGTCCAGTTCCCGACCCGACGACGGAGCCTCCATGGAAGGGACCCTCGTGGCGCGTGATGGAGGTGCGGGAACCGTGCGGGTCGCCTTGCTCTCCGGCTCGGACTCCATCCCCTTCCTGACCCACGATGGCCAGATCCAGTACACGTTCGTGCTGCTGCCCGGCCAGGAAATCGAAGCGCCCATGTACCTCGATCCCGGCTGGACCAAGTTCCGGTTCCTTCTGGAAGACGGCAAGGTCCGGTTCGTGCGCCATGTCCTGGCCGCTCCCGTCGCCGCCGACGATCAGATCAAAGCCGTCGAGGGCGGCGTGTACGTGTTCCGCGACGAGGCCGTCGCCAAGGATGGGGTCGCGCGCGTTCGCTTCGAGGCCCGGACAGCCTTCTCCCGCATCCTCAATCGCGGGGCCCAGGAGGTCTGGACCGACCTCTACCCGGTTGCGGTTCAGACAGATTCCGTCATCAACGACAACTCGCGCATCGATCTGGGGAGCCAACCCCTCGATTCCGTGACCTTCCTCTTCCGCCGCCGCATCACCGGAGCCGTCCAGTGAAGACCCTGACCTCGCTCCTCATGATCCTGGCCGGTGCCGCCCTGTCCCAGAGTCCTTCCGCGCTCGTGGGCTGGGGACGCGAAAACACGGGCGTCGATGGCCCCTCCCGGGGCATGGGCGATGCCGGAGCCGCGTTGCGTTCCGACCGTGCCTGGGACCCTTCCTTGACGGCGCGTTCGGCCTTCGCCACCCTCACGGCCCTGGAAGCCCAGGTCGTGCCGTCCCTCACCTGGATCGAAGACGACCAGACCTCCAACACCATCGGCAACGTCGAGGTCCCCCGGCTTTCCGTCGGCATTCCCCTCGGGGGATTCGGGCATCTCGGCGCGGGGTATTGGCAGAGATTCAGCCGTTCCTTCGAATACTCGGTCGAAAACGACACCGGCTACTCCCTCAAGGGTGAAGGCGGTGCGTTCGAGGTGGTGGCGTCCTACGCCTACGCCCTGCCCTTCGAGCAGGTGCGGGGGCTTGCCTTCGGCGCTTCCTACCACAAGGTGATGGGCCGCGATCGCGTCGTCCAGCAGTACGCCTGGACCGCGCCCGACGAGTACAACGGCGTCGTCCGCAAGGATACCCTCGAAACCAGGCGCGACGGCGGTTACTGGACCCTGTCCGGCTACTGGACCCGGGGCGCCTTCGACGTCGGCGCCTGGACCAACCTGCCCGGCGAGATCGAGCTCACCCGCCATCGCGGCGCCAACGACCAGATCGTGGGGCGCGACTCCGTGCGCACCGTCGACGCTCCCCTGGGCTGGGGGCTCGCGGGCGCCTGGCGCTTCCTTCCCAAGCAGTCCCTGGTCGCCCGCGTCGCCGCCGACGACTGGACGGAATCCGTCCAGGGCGCCGACGTGCTCTGGAGCTTCGGCGCCGGATGGCAGTGGAAGGGCGGAGGCGATCGCTACGACGACATCTGGAAGCGTTCGGCCTTCCGCGCGGGCGGACTGGGCTCCGTCGGCGGAGCCGGAGATCGCTCCACCCTGGCCCTCACCTGCGGTGCGGGACTGCCCATGGGGGACTTCGGAACCTTCGATGTTTCGGCCCAGGCGGGGCGCACAACCACTGCCGCTTCGGGCGAGGAACTGCGCGATTCCTTCGTGCGGTTGTATGTTTCGTTGACCGGAGCCAATCGTTGGGGACAATCCCAGAGGAAGCGCCGGTAGCCAACCTTCCGAGAGGAGCGTAGCATGGCATCCCGCGCCAGTTCCCCCGCCCCCAAGTCGTCCTCGAAAACCGCCTCCACGAGCGCTGCTCCTTCCGCTCGGAAGAACGCATCCAATGCCTCTCCCTCCCGCGCTCCCGCGCCGAAGGCCGAGGCCGAGGCCGAGGTCGCCTCACCCAAGGGTGGGGCCTCCAAGGCGTCTCCGGCGCCCAAGGCCGCGCGTCCGACCAAGCCTCCCAAGGTCGCCGCCACCTCCGTGGGCGCTCGCGACGTGCCTCGCCGCAAGTCGTCCAAGGCCACTACGGCCGCCGCCGGCCGCCGGCCCGCCCTGCTCGAAGGCGAGCTCCCCACCGGGTACGGTCTGGATCGCCTGGTCGCGATCCCCAAGGATCCCGAGTGGACCCACCTCTACTGGGAGATCTCCGAAGAGTCGCGTCGGAACCTGTCGTCCTCGGGATCTGACGGATTCCGTCTGCGGGGATTCGACACCACCGGCCTGCTCTTCGACGGCAACAACGCCCCCGTGGCGCTGGACATCGAGGTCGCCCCCTACGCCCGTTCGTGGTACGTCCGCCTTCCCTACCAGGGACGCGTCTACACCTTCGAGTACGGTGTCGTGACGCCCACGGGCGAATGGAAGACCGTCGCCCGGTCGCAGCCGGTCGGCTTCGAACCCGGCATGCTCGGGTTCCGTCCGGATTCCGAGGAATGGGTTTCCATCGCCTCCGAAGAGCTCTTCCGCGCCTCGGCGGGGTTGGGCGAGGGCGAGGGCATTTCCGACCTCATCGCACGCCTTCGGTCGCGCACCGACGGTTCGGGCTCCATGGCCGGTGCCGCCTGGCTCACCTCGTGGGGATCGGGCATGGGACGCCTGGAGCTGGCTCCGTCGTCCTGGTCGCCTTCCTCCTTCGAGATGCAATCGGCCTTCGCGCCTTCCAGTTGGAGCACCACCAGCATCGGCTCGGGGGTTTCGTGGTCGGGTGTGCAGCAGGCCGCCCGCCCGGCGGGTCCCGGCGGCCGCGCCAAGGACTTCTGGCTCTGGGTGGAAACCGAACTCATCCTCTACGGCGCCACCGAGCCCGACGCCCAGGTGACCCTCATGGGACGCCCCATCGCCCTGAATCCCGACGGCACGTTCCGGGTCCATTTCCCGTTCCCCCACGGCACCGAGCTGCACATGGACGTGCGCGCCGTGGATCGGGATGGCGACCAGGTTCGCGAGGCCAAGCCCGCGGCCCGTCGCTGGACCGAGGACTGACGTGGCCACAGGTTATCTCGGGCTCTTCCTCCACGCCCACCTCCCCTTCATCCGGCATCCGGAAAACCAGCGGCACCTCGAGGAAGACTGGCTCTTCGAGGCCATCACCGAGACCTACATCCCTCTCCTTGACGTCTTCAACAGACTGGACAGCGAGGGGGTTCGGTTCCGGTTGGCCATGTCCATCACTCCGCCTCTGGCGGAGATGCTCGCCGATCCGTTGCTGCGGTCGCGCTACGTCGAGCACCTCGACCGGCTGATCGCCCTTTCCGAGAAGGAGCTTTCGCGCACCCAGTTCGTGCCCCAGTTCCACGATCTGGCGCGCATGTACCTCGACAAGTTCACCTGGTGCCGCCGCTTCTTCGACGACTGGTACGGACGCGATCTCCTCTCCGGATTCCGCCACTACCAGGACACCGGACGGCTGGAAATCGTCACGTGCAACGGCACCCACGGTTTCCTGCCTGCCTTGCGCGAGAATCCCCAGACGGTTTCCGCCCAGCTCAAACAGGCGGTCCGTTCGCACAAGAGGCATTTCGGACGCAACCCCAACGGGATCTGGCTGGCCGAGTGCGGATACTACGAAGGTCTCGAGGAAGAACTGGCCCGCAACGGCATCGGCTACTTCTTCACCGACACACACGGCATCCTCTTCGGTTCACCTCCACCGCGTTTCGGCGTCTACGCACCGGTGATCACCCATTCGGGACCGGCTTGTTTCGCCCGCGATCCCGAGACCAGCCGCGCCGTGTGGTCTGCCGAAACCGGCTACCCTGGTGATCCGGCGTACCGCGAATTCTACCGCGACATCGGCTTCGACCTCGACGAGGAATACCTGCGCGACTTCCAGCACATGCCGGGGCTGCGCACCAACACGGGCATCAAGTACTACCGGATCACGGGCAAAGGCAAGGCCCAGGAGCCCTACAACCCGCGTGCCGCCTTCCAGAAGGCCAGCCAGCACGCTGCGGAGTTCGTCGACAATCGCCGTCGCCAGGTGGAGCACCTCGCCAAGTTCATGGATCGGCCGCCCCTGATCGTCGCCCCCTACGATGCCGAACTGTTCGGGCACTGGTGGTACGAAGGTCCCGAATTCCTGTACTTCGTGTTCAAGAGGCTCCACTTCGACCAGACCGAGATCGAGACCATCCGGCCCAGCGACTACCTCGAAGCCCATCCGGTGAACCAGAAGCTGCAGCCTGCTTTCAGCACCTGGGGCCACATGGGATATGCGGAAGTCTGGGTGAACGGCACGAACGACTGGATCTACCCGCATCTGCACGCCGCCGCCGACCAGATGCGCAACCTGGCCCGCAAGTACCCGGATGCCTGGGGCGACTACCGCCGCGCGCTCAACCAGATGGCACGCGAGCTGTTCCTGGCACAAAGCTCCGACTGGGCCTTCATCATGCGCACGGGGACCTCGGTCCAGTATGCCGTCCAGCGCACCAAGGACCACCTGGTCGCGTTCCGTCGGTTGCACGACATCCTAGATGCCGGCGGACAGGTTCCTTTGCAGGAACTGGAAGATCTGGAGCGCCGCGACAACATCTTCCCGGACGTGGAATACCGGGATTTCCTGTAGAGTCCAGCCCGGTCGTTCGTTCAGCCCGCAGTAGGGGATCCGATGTCCACCAACGATGAAACCTACCCGGAGCTTCCCGTCTTCGGGGGCGACGACGACACCCCCGGAGTTCCGGTGGGGCCCTGGAAACGCCGGTCGCTGATGGTGCCCTACCGCAATCCCTGGATCCAGGTCGAGCACCACGAAGTGCTCGATCCTTCCGGATCGGAGGGGATCTACGGGGTGGTTCGCTACCACCATCGTGCGCTGGGGTGTGTCCCGCTCCATGACGATGGCACGGTGACGCTGGTCGGGCAACACCGGTACCCCCTCGACCGTTGGTTCTGGGAAATCCCGGAAGGCGGAGGCCGTCCGGATGCCGACCCGCTGGAGGAAATGCGACGCGAGCTCGAGGAAGAAACGGGACTGCGCGCCGGGACCTGGATCCCCCTGGGCAACCTGCATCTGTCGAATTCCGTCAGCGACGAATGCGCCCACCTGTGGCTGGCCCGCGACCTGCAGCAGGGCCAGGCGCATCCCGAACCGGTCGAGCGGTTGGAACTGAAGCGGATCCCGTTGGCCGAGGCGGTGCAACAGGCGATGGACGGGACCATCACGGATGCCATGTCGGTCGCGGCGCTGCTGCGTGCCGGGCGCCTGCTGGGGGTATAGGACCGGCTGCAGGCGTGGGGCGCCCGCCGCCTGCGGCGTCACCGATACCGCCCGGGGGAAAATCCGGGCCGTTCCGGCGCTGGCGCGGTTCAGCTACCCCGGATCTTGCGCCACAGGCGGCCCACCAGGCCACCTTCGCCGGGCTGGGACAGCTTCGGGGCCGGTTTGCCCGATGGCGTGCGGTGCGATTCCGAGGAGGAACCCGACGAGGCGTGGCCCTGTTTGGCATCGCGCCGACCCGGAGCGTCGTGTCGATCGTCGCGACGTCCGTTGCGGGGTTGTTCCCCTCGCCGACCGCCTTGGCGGTTCTCGTCGCGGCGTCCACGTCCGGCTTCGGGGGCCTTGGCCTGCCGGCTTTCACCACCAGCGCCCTCCGCGCCAGCACGTCCACGGCGGCTGTTGCGACCGCGGCCTTCGCCGCTTCCCTGCGAGGAGCGCCCTTCGGAACGCGGGGCCTGCGCCGCCTGGTTCTTCTGGCGCGGCTGCGGGGGAGGGGTGACCGCGCGGTGCACCGGCGCGGGTGCGTCTCCCAGCACCGGAATGGCACGACCGATGCGCTTTTCGATGTCGCGCAGGGCCTCGCGGTCTTCGGAGGTCACGAAGGTGATGGCGCGCCCGGAGGCTCCGGCGCGACCCGTGCGGCCGATGCGGTGCACGTAGGTGTCGGGATCGCCGGGGATGTCGTAGTTGACCACCAGACGGATTTCGTCGATGTCCAGGCCGCGAGCGGCGATGTCGGAGGCCACCAGCACGGGGATGCTGCCGTTGCGGAACCCTTCGAGGGCCTTGGTACGGGCACCTTGGCTCTTGTCGCCGTGGATGGCCGCGGCCTTGACGGGGCTTTTCTCGAGCTTGCGCACCACGCGGTCGGCGCCGTGTTTGGTACGGGTGAACACCAGGACGCGACCGCCGGCTTCGATCACCAGGGGCTCGAGCACGCCCACCTTTTCGTCCTTGGAGACGTACAGGATGGCCTGGTCGACCGTCTCGGCGGCGCTGGCGACGGGAGTCACCTGCACGGTGACGGGGTCGCGGAGCATGTCGGAGGCCAGACGGTTGATTTCTTCGGGCATGGTGGCCGAGAAGAACATGGTCTGGCGATCCTTGGGGACCTTGCTCACGATGCGGCGGATGTCGGGCAGAAAGCCCATGTCGAGCATGCGGTCGGCCTCGTCGAGCACCAGGTGCTCGACGGAGCCCAGGTTCACGATGCCCTGGTTCATGAGGTCGAGCAGGCGGCCGGGGCAGGCGACCATGATGTCGACACCGCGCCGGACTTCGTCTTCCTGTGGTTTCTGCCCGACGCCGCCGAAGATCACCGTGCTCTTGAGATGCAGGTGACGACCGTAGTCGCGGAAGGATTCACCGATCTGGGAAGCCAGTTCACGGGTGGGGGCCAGCACCAGCACGCGGGTGTGGCGCCGCCCGGTCGACGGGGAGTCGGACTGGGCCAGGCGGTTGAGGATGGGCAGCGAGAAGGCGGCGGTCTTGCCGGTGCCGGTCTGGGCGATGCCCAGGACGTCGCGGCCTTCGAGTCCGGGCGGGATGGCCCGCATCTGGATGGGGGTGGGCTTTTCGTAGCCCTGTTCGGAAACAGCCTGCTGGATGGCCGGAAGAAGATGGAGATCAGAGAAACGCATGGATGTCCTGGTGTCCGGCCGGCCTTGTCGAGGCACGTCGGACGCGTGGGTGGAAATCCGCTCCGCGACCAATGACGGCCACAGGGCGAACGTCGCGAGGATGACGATGGACACCGGCGGTAGGGGCGTCGCTCCGGAGCCGTTTTGGCTCCATCCTCTCGGAGGACGCGGACTGGTATCCGGGGAGAAAGATACCACTTCTTGCGCGATGTCGACGACACGGCCTGTTTCAGGCGGTTCCGGCGGGGGTTCCCCAGCGTTCGTGCCAGTCGTGCAGACGCACCAGCGACCGGTAGAGGTCGGGGTGGTGACCCCAGTAGTCGACCGCCCGGTCCAGGCGCTGCAGGCGCGCGGCGATGGATTCGTCGGGCGGGATGGTGAAGATGTCGGCTTCGGGATCGGTGATGTGTTCGGGTTCGCAGAACTCCGGCGCAGACGTGGCCAGGTACATGCGGCAGGTGGTGGGCCGGTGGGCGTAGACCGTGCAGGCGCCGTCGCTTCCCAGGAAGGGGCACCGGTTGCCTTCGTCGTAGTAGTGTTCCAGGGCCAGGTCTTCGCGTTCCCCGGTGGTGCGCTTGGGGTAGGTCTCGTCGCAGAAGGTCTTCCAGCCCTCGAAGTCGTCCACGCGGCTGCGGCACGCGGCGATCAGGGCCTCCAGGTCCGGACGGGTGCGCAGGTGGTGGTAGAGGTGCGCGATCTCCAGGGCGTGGATGGAGGTGGGGTAGTGGCGGCAGCAGCGGTCGCACCCTCGTCCACACGATACGGGGATCGCGTTGGTCTGCACGTTGTACGACAGGAATTGTCCATAGGCCTCGAAGAAGTCGCTCTGGGCGCGGGCCATTTCGGCGGACGGCGGGCCTGGGGTGTGCAAGGCGTACGAGGCGCGGATGGCCTGCACCAGGGCCTGGTCCATGGCGTCGGAATGGGTCTCGGAGACGTCGTCGCGGCGGGTGGGCAACAATCGCGCGGGGAATTCCCACTCGAAGGTGGAGGGCAGGCGTTTCCCGCTCCAGGCCACGTCCTCCGCCCGTGCGTGGGGGTGGAGGGCCGAAGGATGGGGCCCCTTGGGTTTGGGGGCTGCGGACTTGGGATTCCTGGAGGCCATGGCGGTTGGCAATTCTAGCTCGGTCGCGGTGATTGTCGATCCCTCAAGTTTCCGTCGTCGGTGGCCGATAGAGACAACAGGAAAGGGGGGGTGGAGTCATGGACGACGGAAACCTCGAGAACAAGGGCGGCACGGGACGGTGGCGCGAGGATGTGCAGGGGCAGGATTTCCGCGATTGGCTGCGGAGCATCCACTTCGATGCGGTTCGCCACACCGAGGCGATCCACCGCCGCCAGACCTTTCCCCATTGGGTCCGAGGGTAGCGCCTCACGCGTACGGGGTGCAGTGGGTAGATTTGTCGATCCACCCATTCGATCCCACCGGAGCTGCACGCAATGAACAAACCTGGATTCCTCCTCCTCTGCCTCCTCGCGGCCACGGCCGCCCGCGCCGAGGAGCGCGATTTCAAGTTCCTCGCCTTCGGTCCGGGCGGACTTTTCAACCAGGACGCATCGGGTGTGGCCTACCACCTGGCGGCGGGATACTTCCACGAGGCCATGCCCAAGGCGGGCATCCGCGTGCAGGGGCATGGTGATTTCACCGCCGACGCCCTCAATACGGGTGCGTCGTTGGGGGCCCTGGGCTTTTTCAGTCAGGGCGAGTTCGCTCCCTACGCCGGTGCCGACCTTGGCTGGGGGCTCGCGTACGGCAACGGCTGGTCCAACGGATTCCTGCTGGGCGGCAGTGCGGGCGTTCAGATGTTCCGCAGCTCGAAAGTCCAGTTGAACGTCGAAGGACGTTCGACGGTGCTGTTCGACACCAACGACGGCGGCTTCCCGATCACCTTTTCGGGCTCGTTGGGAATCAGCTTCTGAGTCCAGGATCCGACGTCCAGAAGGCGGCGCACCTCCTGCATCAGGGGGGATTGGTGGCCTTTCCCACCGAGACCGTGTACGGCCTTGGTGCCCGCGCCGATCGCGCCGAGGCTGCCGCACGGATCTTCGCCGCCAAAAGGCGTCCTGCGTTCGATCCCTTGATCGTGCACCTGCCATCCTTGGCCCAGGCTTGTGATTGGGGGCATTTCGATGACCGGGCGCTCCGGTTGGCCCAGGCCTTCTGGCCCGGGCCCCTGACGGTCGTGGTTTCGCGCCAGTGGGAGAACGGTCTGCCCCGCATCCCCGATCTGGTCACGTCGGGGTTGGATACGGTGGGGTTGCGTGTGCCCTCGCAGGCGCTGGCCCTGGAGCTTTTGCACCAGGTGGGATTGCCCATCGCCGCACCCAGTGCCAATCCGTTCGGCTACGTGAGTCCCACGACGGCGGCCCATGTGCGGGAGGGCCTGGGCGACGCGGTGGATCTGGTCCTGGATGGTGGGCCATGTGCGGTGGGTGTCGAATCGACCATCGTCGATCTGTCCGGTCCGGTCGCGCGCCTGTTGCGCCCCGGGGGGCTGGCCCGCGAAGCGATCGAGGAGGTGCTCGGGCAGGAGTTGACCTGGGAGGGGTTCGTGCCCCCGGTCAAGACCGAGGCCCCGGGAATGTTGGAGAGCCACTACGCCCCCCGGGTACCTCTGGAGGCCTTCGAATCGCTCGAGGGGTTGCACCGTCGCGCGCTGGAGCTGGAAGGCGCGTGTGTGGTCCTCTCTGCTGAAGCACTGCAAGTGCCCTGTCGCGAGAACCGGGTCTTGGGCACCGGGGCGCAGATGGCCGTGGGGTTGTTCGCGGCGCTGCGCGAGATCGATCGGAGCCATGCCCCTCGTATCCTGGCCCTGATGCCGGATCCCTCAGGACTGGGGCTGGCGGTGCGTGATCGCCTGTTCCGGGCGTCCAGGAGTCGGATCGCGGGCTGAGACCTCGCATCAGGTCCGCTCTGGGGGGCACGAGTGCCCATGACCGTTTCCCTTCGAAAGGTCCGCCGAAATCCTGGATCGCGCAGAATCCGAAACCTGGCACCGAATCGTTTGCCGCCACAGGGGATTCGAAGACCGGTTCGATCATTCGATGATACCGTCGCTCGAACAACAGTCCGCGGTAGGCTTGAAGCTCCTCACGAAACACCGGTTCATGGGGAGAATGACAGATCCCGTCGATCATTCGGCGCCTGGGATCGGGGGTTTGAAGCATCGATTGGCTTGATCCGGGTTTATTGCTCCATCGAGCGGTTGATTCGCAAACCCCATCTAGGGGCGATCGGCCATCGGAATCGCGCTGAAGTGACGAGAGCTCCGCAGGAAGAGGATGATGCAGCCGGCGGCTCCGGCCACGAAGAGGGGTGCCCGTGCCGTGACGGAGTCCAGTTGCAGGGACAGCAGACTCAGGAAGAGCAATGCTGATCCGATGTGCAGGGAGCTCAACATGTACCGATCGATCCAGAGATTCTTCTGCGAGGTGCGCCAGAGGAGAACATGGCAGAGTACGCCTTGGACGAAGGTGGAGACGCCGAGGGAGAGGACTCCTCCCATGGCCCCCCACTGGGGAATCCACCACACGCAGAGGGCGACATTGACAACGAACCCCGAAATCTGGGCGGCCATCCATGCGCGGGTCCGCCCCAGGCCTTGGAGCATCAGACCCGAGAGGTCTCCATAGACACTGATCCAGGCGAAGAAGATCATTGTGATCAACGGAAACCAGCCGTCCTGGTATTCCCGATGCAGCAGCAGTAGGAGATCGCGTCCCCAGAAAACGACCACCAACAGGGCCAGGCCCATGAGGTTTCCGACGGTCCAGACGGAATGGTTGAAGAGTTCGCGCAGGTTGGCCGTGAGTTCGCGTGCTCCCTCGCGTGAGAACGCCGAAAGCAGCAGTCCCTCGAAGGATTGCCGGATGGCGATGAGCGATCTGCCAATCATCATCACCACGTTGTAGATCTCCACGGCCTGGATTCCCGCGAATCCGCCGATCAGCATGAGGTCCAACCGGCTGGTCGCCCCGGCCAGGAGGTCTGATCCCACCAAGGGTATGCTGAATCCACGCAATTCCCTGGAGGGAACGCTCGGAAGCAGGTCGGTGGCACGAAGCTTGTGGATACGCAGGAAGGCGAAGGCGGCGACTACCCCGTTGGCGAGCGCTCCCAGAAAGAACCAAAAGGGCAGACCCGGGCCCCCGAGGAAATGGCTCGGAACGGCGCCTCCGAAGGTCACGAGAGGAAGAATCACGTTCTTGCCGACGATCCTGGCCAGCATCTCCTTCTGGTTGAGGTTGGCCTGGTAGGCTAGATCGGCCAGGGCCAGGAGGGGTATCGCTGAGGCCACCAAAAGCAGGCTGGGGAGCGGAAGCTCCATCCCACGCACCGATCCCGCCGCCGTGAGGGACAAGCCCACCAGAAAAAGCGCGGCCACGAGGGAGGCGGCCAGCACCCATCGCAGCGAAGCGAACAGGTCGCTTCTGTATTCCAGGGGAGTGGCGTGCCCGAATCGCCAGACGATCCCTCGATCCATCCCCAGCAGGCTCAGGCGGTACAGCAGGTAGGCCAGCGACTCCGCGAGCTTGAACGATCCCCAGTCCCCGCCTGCGTAGAGGCTCGCGCAGCCCAGGACCAGCAGTGGTTCCACCGGGCGCAGAGCGTTGTCGAGCGCCACCATGCGCATCCCCCAGCCAAGGCTCGTGGGGTGGCGCGCCGATACCTTGACCTCGAGGTACGCGCCCGAACCGGGGGTGATCGGCGCGGCCGTCAAGGCCTCGACTCCTCGCGGGCGATCGATCGGAGGTAGGCGCTGCGGGCCAGGCCGTAGCTCTTGCGGGCGTCGATGCGCTGGTCCACGCTCTTCTGGCGCAGGGCCTGGGCCTCAAGAAGGTCCGAGAGCGCCGAGAGTCCGTTGCGGCGAAGATCCGACGCTTCCGTCAGGTTGACCTCGGCCTGCGTCACGGCGTCCTCGGCCACGAGGCTCGCCTGCCAGGCGCGCACGAGGTCGTCCCAGTCTTTGTCGATGCCCATCGCCATCTTGCGCTTCGTTTCGGCTTCGTTCAGGGTGGCCACGCGCACCTTGATGCGGCTGGCCCGGGTCTCGTGGGTGCCCGACCAGATGTCGGAGACCGGAACGCTCACCATCGCGTAGCCGATCAGGTTCGTAACGGGATCGATTCCTTCGATGTCGGCGCGCATGGCCGCGGCCCCGACCACGACGCTGGGGAGCATGGCTCCCAGCTCCATGTCGGCGTGGAGTTGTTCGGCCCGCACACCGTGGGCCAGGAGACCCGTTTCCAGGCGCCGCTCCAGGGCTCCCGTCCGTCCGTCGGAGAGCCCTTGGGGGTTCGATGGCGTCGGGAGGCTGTCGGCCAAGGTCAAGGCGGTGTCTTCGCCCAGACCGAGGTGGCGGCGCAGGTCGCGGGCGGCCAGACGCGCGCCGCTTTCGAGTTCGAGCCTCTGGACCCGTAGGTGGCCGCGCTCGAGCGAGACCTTGAGCTCGTCGTTGCGGCTGGTCAACCCGTTCTTCACGGCCGCCCCCACTTCCCGCTGCAGGGCCGCGAGGAGGGAGTCGTAGGCGTCCAGGGTGCGGCGCTTCTCCTGCAGAGACACCAGGGTCCAGTACTTCTCTTCGGCCTGGGCCACCGCGTCGCGTTCGGCGAGCTGCCGTCGGCTGGTCGCGACCTCCTCGCCGAGCTTGGCCAGGCGGTTGCCGTTGACCACACGACCGCCCACGAAGAGCGGCTGCTGGATCGAGAGCTGGACCAGATTGGCCGACTGTCCCGCCTCGAGATCCAGGGACGGCACGTAGGCCGCCGTGGTCGCGTTGGCGAGATTCGCGGGATTGCCGTCGTACACCGGAAGATTGGCCTGCGGAGTCTTCGCGCTCACCAGGGGATCCCGGGCCGTCATGGCCGCGGCCGTGGCGCTCACCTGCGGGAAGTATTTCGCGAAGGCCGCCTTGCGCGTTTCTCCGGCGCTCTCCTGCCCGAGCCGGGCGGTCGTCACTTCGGCGCTCTGCGCGCGGGCCAGGCGGCGGCACTCCTCGAGGGTCAAGGGTGCCTGGGCCTGGACGGCTGCGACGCCTCCTGCCAGAACGAGGGAAAGGATGGCCTTATGCATGGCGAGCCTCCGTGGGAATGCCGGCGAGGGCGGTTTCGTTGCGGGTCAGGAGCCAGTAGGCCACGGGCAGGACCAGCAAGGTCAGGATCATCGAGAACACCAGCCCGAAGGCCGTGACGGCTCCCAGCGGCCCCCAGAGCGTGGAGCCCGAGGTGATCATCGGGATCACGCCCACGGCGGCGGCCATGGAGGTGAGGAAGATGGGACGCATGCGCCTCTTGCCGGCCGCCAGGGCTGCGTCGAAGGAGGTCATCCCCTCGGCGCGCAGCTCGTCGGCGTAGCCCACCAGGATGATGCCGTTGCGCACCACGATGCCCATCAGTCCGATGATGCCCATGAAGGCCGTCATCCCGAAGGGGTATCCGGTGGCCACCAGGCCCAGGGCCGCGCCCAAGAGGGAGAGGGGCATGGTCGTCATGATCAGGACAGACTTGCGCACGCGCCCGAACTGGCACAGCAGGATGAAGAAGATCAGCACGATGGCGGTGGCCAGCGAGGCGACCATGGGGCCGTACGTCTGGGCCGCGGCCTCCTTCTCGCCGCCGTAGGTCACCGCGACACCCGGAGGCAGGGTCTGGGCCGCGACCAGCGAATCGATGCGGGCCTGGAGGGTGCTGGGCAGGACGTCCCGGCGCGGATCCACCCGCACGGTCAGGCAGCGGGTGCCATTGCGGTGGTGGATACCTCCTTCTGTCCAGTCGACCTCCACCTTCGCCACCTGGGAGAGCGGCACCGACATCCCCAGGGGCATGGAGGAGACCAGTTGGTGACGGAATCCGTTCAGGGTGCCCGAGCGCAGGGAATCCTCGCGGACCAGCAGCTTCACGGCCCGGTCGCCCTCCCAGATGGTCCCGGCGGGCATTCCCGTGGTGGACATGGCCAGCGACGCCCCGAGGAAGGACGGCGAGATGCCCAGGCGGCCGGCCTCGTCCCAGTCCATGTCCACCCGCAGGCCGCGGACGGGTTCGTCCCAGTCGGTGCGCACCCACTCCGCACCCTCCAAGGCGCCGATCTGCTGGGAGAGGAGTTCGCCCGTCCGTCGCAGCAGGGGCAGGCTGTCACCCCACAGGCGCACCTCGATGGGCGTCGATCCCAATTGCATCTCCAGCTGCTTCCAGCGCACCCAGGCGTCGGGGAGCATGCCCTTGGAGCTGGCCGAATACTCCTCGACCATCGCCTCGGCGGAGCGGCTGTCGACGGTGTTCACCAGGAGCTGGGCATAGGCCCGCGAGGGCATGTTGGGCGCGTAGACGGTGTGGAACCTCGGCGAGGAGGTCCCCACGAAGCTCGTCACGCCCGTCGTGCGCGGATCCTTCCCAAGCAGGCGCTCGAGTTCGCGGGTGACGGAATCCGTCGTGGCCAGGGATGTGCCGCCGCGCAAGTAGACTTCGATGGCGAACTGGTTGCGTTCGATCTTGGGGAAGAGCTGCTGGGGGATCATGGCGAATAGCCCCGCCGCGGCGACCACCGAGAGCACGCCCGCGGCCAGAGTCGAGGCGGGGAAGCGGAAGGCCAGTTCGGCCGCGCCGTCGTAGAGCCCCTGCATGCGGTCCAGGAACGACTTGCGGCCTTCGGTCCGGCCGTGGCGGATGCCCCGGCGGATCAGGCGGGAGTTCATGAAGGGCACCAGGAATGCGGCGACCAGCATGGACACGAACAGCGCCACGGCGACGGTGGCGGGAAGGCTCTTGATGAAGTCCCCGGAGGTCCCCTCCATGAAGAAGGCCATAGGGAGGTAGCAGACGATGATGGCCAGGGTCGCGGTGAACACCGGGAGCATGAGCTCCTTGGCGCTTTTCCAGGCGGCGTTCCAGGGGAGTGCGCCGTGGTCGAGCTTCTCGAGGTGGCTGTCGATGACGATGATAGCGTTGTCGACCACCATGCCCAGCACGACCACCAGCCCCGCCAGCGACACGGTCTGGAGCTCGATGCCCATCAGGTTCAGGATGCCGACGGTGATCAGGATGCAGACCGGGATGGTGACGGCCGCGACCCCCGCCACCCGCAGCGGCAGGAAGAGCATGGTCACCAGGACCACGGCCGCCACCGCCAGCAGGAAGTCGCGCAGGAAGTGGTTGATCGAAGTGGCCACGGCCAGGGGTTGGTCGGCGATACGCGCGATCTCGACCCCGGCGGGAAGGCGGGTGCGCACGCGCTCGATGGCGTCGTCCACTTCCTTGCCATAGTGGGTGATGTCGTTGCCCTTGGACATCTCGATGGATAGCACCAGGGCCTGCTTGCCGTTGGAGCGTACGTGGGCGTCGTTGTCCTCGAAGCTGCGCTCCAGGGTCGCGACATCCTTGAGCCGCACGATCGAGGTCCCGGTGGACAGCAGCACCGTCTCGCCCAGCTCCCTCTCGGAATGCAAGACCGACGAGACGTGCAGGGGCATCTCGATGCCGCCGGCGTCGAGCCGCCCGGCGATCGGCAGGATCCCGGTGCTTTGGAGAGCCTGGAGCACGCTCAGGTGGCGCAGCCCGTACTGGGCCAGCCGGTCCCGCGAGACCTGGATGCGGATGCTCTCGAGCTGGGTGCCGCTGCGCTTGAGCTTGGAAGTGGCCGGGAGGCGGCGCAGTTCGGCCTCGAGGTCGCGAAGATACAGGTCCATCTCGGCCCAGGTCCTGCCCTCGGCGGTGAGCGTCAGCAGCAAGGCGCTGGTGTCGCCGAAGTCGTTGGTCCCGATTAGGGCCACCACCTGGCTGGGCAGCTGCATCTTCAGTTCCGCCAGGCCGTGGCGCAACTTCGCCCAGAAGTCCGCAGCCTCGGTGGCCCCGACATTCTCGCGCAGCTCCACGAAGACCACGAGCTGGCCGTCGCGGGAGTAGGAGTAGGTCTTGGACTTCTCGACTTCCTGGAATCCGAAGAGGAAGTTCTCGACCGTGCGGGCTAATTGTTCCTCGACCTGGCGCGAGTCGGCTCCGGGCATCACCCCGATGACCAGCCCCTGTCGGATGGTGAACTGGGGAAATTCCTGGCGCGGCATGGTCCGCAGCGACCAGGTGCCGAAGGCCACAAGAAGCAGGGTCAGGGCGGCCACGATCCGCCAGTGGATCATTCCCCCTTCGATGAGGTTGCGCGCTTTCATGATGGACTCACTTTCCGGCCTGCACGCGCAGGCCCTCCGAGAGCATGGGGGTTCCCGACACCACGATCGTCTCCCCGACGGCCAGGCCGGAGTCGACCGCGATGCCTTCCTGGACCAGGAACCCGGTGCGCACCTCGCGGCGGTGCAGGACGGAATCCGTCACGGTCCAGACGAACCGCCGGCCCTGGGCGTCGGTCAGGACCGAGGCGGGTGGGACGATGGGCGTCGGGGCGGCGCCGGCCACCGACAATCGCACCTGGGAGACCATCCCCACCTTCAGGACGCCGGAGCGGTTGGGCAGGGCTACCTTGACCTTGTAGGTGCGGGTGAAGGGATCGGCTTCCACGCCGATCTCGCGCACCACGCCGTCGATCCTGGAGCCGGTGGCCGACACCTCGACATGCGCGGCCATGCCCTTGCGGACGCGGGCGATGTCCTTCTCCGCGACCTGGACGGTCGAGAGCATCGTGGTGGTCTGCACGAGGGTGAAGGCCGAAGCTCCAGGCAGGGCGCGCTCGCCGGGTTGGAGGTTCCGCCGGGCGACCAGTCCCGAGAGGGGCGCACGCAGTACGGCGTCCTCGAGATTGCGCTTGGACATCGACACCGCGCTGCGGGCCTGGTTGCGGCCGGTCTCGATCTCCACCCAGCGGATCTCGGCGAGGGTGCCTCCGCGGTGCATCGGTTCCATGCGTCTCCATGCGTCCTCGGCCTGGTCGGCCTTGGCCTGCGACATCGCCAACTGGTCCTTCAGGGCGCCGGCGTCCAGGATGGCCAGCACCTGTCCCTTGGCGACGGCCTGTCCTTCGTCGACCAGCACCCTCTCGACGGTTCCCGGAACCGCGAAGCTCACCGCCACCGAGGTCTCGGCCTCCAGGTGGCCCGAGAGCACGAGGTCCTGGGCGGAGTCGCTGGCCGCGACGGTGGCGACCCGCACGACGGGGGGCTTCGCCAGGGCGTCGGGGGCGTGCTCGGAGCATCCGGTGATCGCCAAGGCGATCAGGATCACTAGCAGAGGCGGCAGACCCTTGCGGATCACCTCGGAAGACAAGGACGCTTGATTTTGGCGTCCCACGGGGTGGATCAGCTCTTTCAGGGACAACAACGGCTTGGTGGGCCGGGGGGCGGTCTGCGCGATGGGCAAGGGTTCCTCGCGTGGCGATTCCTTGGGGCTGGGGGCGTTGGAGGGTTGCATGAGATTCCTTTCGACGAAAATGGGTGAAAAGTCGAAAAAACGGCAAAAAAAGAGGGAGAGGCCGTTGTGGGGGTCAGGCTTGGAGGCCGCGCACCAGAACTCCCGAGACCTCGTCGAGGTGGGCCAGGGAATCGCTGGGCATGGCTCCCCAGACCATCCCCATCTCGATGCCGCGGATCGCGGCGATGGCGAAGTTCGCCACGCTTTTGCGAATCCCCTCGTCCATGGGGCGGAATATTCCCTGGGTGATTCCATCCTCCAGGATGGCCAGGAACAGAGCTTCTTCTCGCTGGTGAAGGGCGTACCGCAGGTTGGTCATCTTGCCAAATTCCTCGCCGTCGTGCCGCAGCTCTTCGATGATCTGGCTGAATGTGCGAATACGATCGAGCATCTGCAGTAGGGGAGCCGTGAAGAAGGCGTGCAACTTGTCCTGCGGAGTGGACTGGGCCTCGACAAGGGCTCGGGTTTGGGCCGTGATCACATCCATTTCCCGCTGGACGACCGCCGCGAGGATCGCGTCCTTGCTCTCGAAGTAGTAGTACAGAAAGCTTTTTTTCTTCCCCATTGCCGAGGCAATATCCTCCAGGGTGGTCTTCCGCAATCCGAACCTCTGGAATTGCCGCAAGGACGCGTCCAGGATGTCGCGACGGGTCCGTTCTTCCTTGGTCAATCCATCGGCATCAAAAGTTCGACTATTCGTCTTCATAAGTCGAAAATATCCTTTCTTGAAGAAGAAAGCAAGAGTTGCATGAAGCCTTTCTCCTGACGAAGCCGCCACGAGGTCGCGCCTGGTGGATCAAGGGCGGCTCGAGTCCGCCTTCCCAGGGGTTCCAGGTTCGCTCGAGGACTCCTCCTTCGGGGCGTGCCAGGGGATCGGTATAGGGATGTGGCCAATCCCCTCTGCCAACATCACCGCCAGAGGCCTCCTACGGGTCCTCATCCCCCGCCTGGATGGTTGGGAGGATCAGGATGGCCTGGTGTGTCCTACCTTTCCCGCCTCGCGAGTCGGGGGCTGGATGGCCGCTGGGTGGAAACACCTGGAGGAACTTCCGGGCACCACAGGACAGGATGCCGGAGAAATTCCGGGCGCAGCAATGCGATGGAAAGTGCAACAGAGAGCAGACCGCCGATGGCCTCGCAAGAGGATCAGGCAAGGGTGAAACGGTGGGGTAAGAGCCCACCGCCCGGGCGGTAACGTTCCGGGGCATGGTAAACCCCATCCGGTGCAAGGCGAACAGCAGGCGCCCCTTTCAACGGGGGCAGGGACGGTCCGTCCCGGTGTCCTGCGGGTAGCCGCTAGAGGCTGTCAGCAATGGCAGTCCCAGAGGAATGGCCATCGGTCCGGAATGCAACAAGGCGCCGGATGCCACAGAACCCGGGGTATAAGCCCCCGATTCGCGAACTTTGCTTACGGTCCGGAATGCAACAAGGCGCCGGATGCCACAGAACCGTGGGGTATAAGCCCCCGATTCGCGAACTTATCTGCAACAAGGCGCCGGATACCACAGAACCCGGGCCCACGCCAATCCGGTGGTCGAGATTGTCGAGACCCACCGCGTTGGTCTCGACAGGCTTGACCACCGGAACAGGCTCGACCATCGAAGGGCGAGCCCGGTTCGAGGGCCTTAAGTAGCCTTCATCTGCCGGGGACGCGGATGCCGGATCCTGTCATGCCGCGTCGGCCGAGGAGGTCGGGGTTCTGCGAGGCGAATGCTCCGGGTGTCAGGTGCAGCATCCCCTGTTTGGAAGCGGCGGTGGATGGGGCGCGAGGGGTGATGCTGGTGGCCGACGGACGTTCGAAGGCGCCCAGATCGGGTGCCGAGCCCGAGTAGGACCACATCAGGGCCGCGCCCTTGTCGAGGAGCTTGCTTGCTGCCGAAGGACGCAGGAGCTTCGTGGCGGGGATGGAGCCGTCGGCGTTGCGAGGAGCTCGGGCCAGGGACGTGTCGACGGATTCGAAGTCGGAATTCGCCAGGGTGAGGGAGAGGTTCCAGCTGTTCTTCTCCTGGGTGGCGGTGCCGAAGGCATCGGCAGTCGTGCCTTTGTACGACACGCTGTTGCGCAGGACGTGTTTCCCCGTGGTGAGGGCGCCACCAAGTCCGTAGTTGGTGCCGTTGAGGTACCCGGTGCAATGGATCAACGTCAGCCCCGCGGCGTTGTTGTTCTGGTCGAAGCCCTTGAGGGGATTGCCGAAGGCGACGCAGTGGCGCAAAGTATCGGGAGCGGGCTGCTGCAGGCCTCCGATCTTGAATCCGTTGCCGTTGCCCACGGCGCCGTAACCCAGAACATCGAGGCCGTTGCGGAAGGCCCAGCAACTGTCGAAGACGACGATCTCGGGGCTGTCGTAGGCGTCGTACCCGTCGTCGGAGTTTTCCCAGGCGCGGCATCCGATCAGCCGGTTGCCCGGACCCTGCGTTTGCTTGGGAGCGAAGCCATCGGCCATCGTGCCGGCCTTCTTGGGGTCGTAGTTGCGGTAGGCGTCGCAATTGCGCAGAGTGGTGTATTGGCCCCCCTTGTTGATCTCGATGCCGGAGTTGCGGTTTTCGTAGAAGGCGCAGTGCTCGAAGGTGTTGTTGGACCCGGTGACGTACACGCCCTGGTACCCGGCGCGGGTGATGGCGATGCGGTGGAATAGCCACCAGCTGCCTGTCAGCGACAGGCCGTACGAGTCTTGTACCCAGGCGTCCTTGGGAAATTGGAAATCGAGGGTGGCCCGCTGGCCAGCGGGTGCCATGACGACGATGGGCGCGGCCTTGGTCGCCTTGGTCGCGCACACGATGGTGTTGGCGACTCCAGTGGAGTAGGGAATGGAATACACACCTGCGGCAAGCAGGAGGGTGTCCCCGGCCTTGGCATTGGTGAAGGCGGTTGTGACGGCCACCGGCGAGCTGGCGGCTCCGGTTCCCGTGGTGCTGCCCGTGGGGGCCACATACACGGTGCGGGCGTGGAGGCTGGTGGCTACGACGAGCAGGCAGAGGACCGGGTGCGTGGTGTACATGGGGAGAATCTGGGGGGTGTTGGTGCGATTGGCTCCGGGTTGGGGGTGAAGGTTGTTGAAGTGTTGTTCAACGATCCCGAAAAGGTCCGATTCACTGGGGTTTGGGTTCATGGCGCTTCGATACTGGATAATGGGGGCAGGGGGAGCGGTCGCAGAGCGGTACCGTGGTGCGAAGGGGCTTGGAGGGTTGTCGGTACTGGAGGTATCATGCAGGAGCCGAGGTCGCCCACGGCGCACCTGCGGAAGCCCCCTCCTCCTCCTCCTCCTCGGCGGACAACTGCCCATCCGATCCCTGTTTCCAGTCGCCCTCTTGGGGTTGCGGGGCTTGGCACCTGCCACCGATTCCCTCGTGCACCCCCGCGAAGTGACCGAACAATGGGGCTCCGATCGTCAGTTCAACCCTGCCAGCCTGATCCTCAACGAGGGCTGGGACATCTCGCAATTGGAAGATCGCGATCGCAGGCTGCGTGTGCTGCATGGTGCGGCGGGATTCCGTCGGTTGGGGCACACGCTGGGGCATCCGCTCGAGTCGATCGAGCACGTCGGATGGGGCGAGTTCGCCGCGACCGAGCTGGTGCCAACTTCGTTGGATCCGGATCGGGCGCAGTGGATTCCCAACTACCAGGTCCATCTGCTGGGCGGGGGGCTGCTGAACTGGAAGATGGAGGAATGGTTCCGAACCCGTGGATGCGAGTCGCCGAAGGTGGCTGCCTTCGCGGTATCGGCGACCTCGTGGATGCTCAACGAGGCGGCCGAGCTCGCACCCGAGTCCAACACGGACCACGAGACGGATCCTGTCGCCGACATCTACGTCTTCGATCTGGCGGGAGTTCTGCTGTTCCAGTCGGAGGCCGTCCGCGGGTTCTTCACCAGCCGGGTGGAGGCGATGAACTGGCCGCTGCAGCCTTCGATCGATTTGCGCACGGGGAAGGCCTGGAACGCGGGACAATATCACGCCCTCAAGTTCCCGCTGCCGGGGACCGACGCCTGGAAGCTCTTCTACCATTTCGGGCTGGGCAACATCGCGGGTCTCACGCGGCGGTTCGGAGCCACCCACGCGGTGTCCGCAGCGGCGGGTGTGCACGCGCGGCAGACGGTTCCTGTCGAGGGGACCCGTCGCTCGGTGGATCTGGCCCCGAAACTCGGCCTGTTCCTCGATCGTGGGAATTCGCTGCTGGCCTCGGTGTTCTACAACGGGCAGTCGGCACAACGGTTGCTTTTCCAGGTCTACCCGACACGCTGGACATCTTGGCCGCTGCCATGGGGTGCCTGGGTCGGAGGTGGTGGATCGGCAGGGTATGCCGCCGGGGTGACCACCACGTGGGGCATCGGGGTCGCGGCGGGACGTTGATCGCCAGGCGGCAGCCTGCGACCGCGGCAGGGGATCGAGGAACGCGGCATGGGGCGTGTGGACCGCGACGCAAAAAAGCCCCGACTCCTGGAATGGGGTCGAGGCTTGTGGAGGCGAAGCGGAGCGGTCGATCAAGCCGAGAGGGCGAGGTCTTCCTGCACGCTGTTGATGCCGCGAATTCCGAAGGTCTCGACCAGGACTTGCGCCACGCCCGGGGACAGGAACGCCGGGAGGGTGGGCCCCAAGCGGATGTTCTTCACGCCCAGGTGCAGCAAGGCCAGCAGCACGATGACGGCCTTCTGCTCGTACCAGGCGATGTTGTACTCGATGGGAAGGTCGTTGATGTCGTCCAGGCCGAAGGCTTCCTTGAGCTTGAGCGCGGTGACGGCCAGGCTGTAGGAATCGTTGCACTGTCCGGCGTCCAGGACGCGCGGGATGCCGCCGATGTCGCCCAGATCGAGTTTGTTGTAGCGGTACTTGGCGCAGCCGGCGGTCAGGATCACGGTGTCCTTGGGGAGTCCCGCGGCGAAATCCGTGTAGTAGCCACGTTCCTTGTGGCGTCCGTCGCAACCGGCCATCACCACGAACTTGCGCACGTCGCCGGCCTTGACCGCGTCCACCACCAGGCCCGCGAGTTTGCCGATCTGGTCGTGGGCGAATCCGCCCAGAATCTCGCCTTCCTCGATCTGCACCGGCGTGGGGCAGGTCTTGGCCAACGCGATGAGCGCCGAGAAGTCCTTGGTGCCGTCGGCGCGGTGCTCGATGTGGCGGTACCCGGGGAATCCCGCGGCGCCGGTGGTGAATACCTTGTCGGCGTAGGTGGCGGTCTTGGGCGGCGGCACGATGCAGTTGGTGGTGAACAGGACCGGCCCGCGGAAGCTCTCGAACTCCTTGTGCTGCTGCCACCAGGCGTTGCCGTAGTTGCCGTAGAGGTGGGCGTACTTCTTGAGTCCCGGGTAGCTGTGGGCGGGGAGCATCTCGCTGTGGGTGTAGACGTCGATGCCCGCGTCCTTCGACTGTTCCAGGAGCTGCTCGAGATCGGACAGATCATGTCCGGAAACCAGGATGCCGGGGCGGGTGCCCACGCCGATCTTCACCTTGGTCATCTCGGGGTGCCCGAAGCGCCCCGTGTTGGCTCCGTCCAGCAGGGCCATGGCGGCCACGGCCTGCTTTCCGGCCTCCAGCACAAGACCTGTCAAGGCGGCCCCGTCCAGGCCGTCGTCGACGGTGGAGGCCAAGGCCGACTCCAGGAACGCCTGGATCTCGTCGGAGCGGGATCCGAGTTCGGCGGCGTGGTGCAGGTAGGCCGAGAGGCCCTTCAGGCCGTAGGTCAGGAGTTCGCGAAGGGAGCGGACGTCCTCGTGGGCGGTGCGCTTGACTCCCACTTCGGCGCCCCAGGAGACCAGAGCGTCGCGTCCGTGCGGCAAATCAAGGGCTTCGCGGGTTTTGGAGAGCGCGACGACGATCTCGCGGCGTTCGCACTCTTCGCGCAGGTTGTCGCGCAAGGCGAATCCGGCGAGGATCTTCGCTTCGATGGCCTCGTCGTCGAAGTTGGCGTTGGTGATCGTGCAGAAGATCGCATCGAGGATCCAGGTCTCGACACCGGCCGGCTTGGCTCCGGCCTTGCGCAAGCCGGTGGAGAACACCGCGACGCCGCGGGCGGCGGCCAGCAGCGAGTCCTGCAGGGCAGCCGTCACGGGCCCCTTGCCGCAAACCCCTTTGATCTCGCAACCGGTCCCGTGGGACGCTTCCTGGCACTGGTAGCAGAACATCGACATGGAGGACTCCTCGTGGCGTGTTTGGGATCGCGAGTTCTGGTGGACTTCTCGCTCTGGAACTCCACAAAGAATAAACGAAGACAATGATATCGTCAATAGGGCGCGATGCGGCTTCGGCGGAGGCGCCAGGATCGCCATCGGGTGTGGGCAGGGGCTGTCGGCAGTGGTATCATGGCCGACGACATGAGCCGAACCTGCCACAGCCGTGGATCCGACGCATCTGGCGAACGTCTTCGCGGGTTGGGGGTTGCCCTGTGGCTGGGTGTCTCGGGAGGTGGGGCCCTCGCGGCGGATGTTTCGCTCGATTGCAGCGATGCCGCAGGATACCAGCCTTGCTCGGCGAGTCTGGACAGCGCCCGCTTCTCACCGGATGGCATCGCGCTTTCCGCGTGGCCCGGAGGGAACAACACCCTGGTGCTTCCCTCCGGTGCGGGTGGCCGGACGATCACGGTCTCGGGTACGAAGTCGCTGGGAGGCATCAAGTTCCGCGGCACGGGATATGTCGTGTCGGGAACGGGATCCCTGAGCCTTGGATTCCCGCCCACCGTGTTCCAGATGGATTCCGCGGGGACGGTCTCGGCCAGGCTCGTGGGCAGCGCGGATCTCGAAAAACGAGGGACGGGCACGTTGTTGGTGTCGGGTGCGAACCAATGGACAGGACAGCTCCGCGTCTTCCAGGACACCTTGCGGTTGGGATCGGATTCGGCCTTGGGAGATGCCGAGGCGCTGACCTCCGCCGAATCCGGAGGGGTTCTCGATCTGGGGGGGCGGGCCGTCGGGACGGAGGTGATGCAACTGGCCGGAGGTGCCCTGATCAACCAGGATACCGCCAGGAGGTCCGCGATCCAACGCCTGGTGGTGACGGCCGATTCCCGCATCGGTGGCGTGGGCGGCGTCGATTTCCGGCGGCTCACGCATCCGTCTCCGTTCGTCAGCGTCAAGGCGGGGACGACACTCACCAAGACCGACACCGGCGAGGTCCAGTTCCACGGAGTTCCGCTCGATCTTGGTGGAACGTTCCGCGTGTCCAGAGGATTCGTGTCGTTCCACTATGGCATGAAATACCAGGGGACGGGGGTCTTCCAGATCGATTCGGGCGCGAAGATGCTGTTTCGCAACGATTCTCCAGGTGTGGTCCTGCCCTTCGAGGTGCGCATGAACGGCGCCGACCTGAACGTCTTCAATGCATTGGCCAGGACGGAATTCGCCAAGGATCTCGTGGTGTCGGGGAGCCACCGCAACATCCTGAACAACACATCACCCGTCCTGGTCTCCGGACGGATCACGGGAACCGGGCGGCAACTGACCAAATGGAGCGAGGGAAGCGTGGTGCTCGTGGGAGAGAATTCCTTCCTTGGAACGCTTGGAATCGAGGGCGGCGAGCTGCGCATCGGCAACGGAACGGAGGCGGGAAGCGTCGCCAGCGACACCATCCGGACCAACGCCTCGCTGGTGTTCGACCACTCGGGAACCAAGACCTACGCAGGTCGCATCCTCGGCACGGGGATCCTGGCCAGGGAAGGGTCCGGAACCACCATCCTGACGGGAAATGTCACGCCAGGCAAGGGGATCTCGGTCCGGGCAGGCACCCTGCAGGTCGGCACCGGGGGCGCCGCCGGCACGATTTCCGGGACAATCGATCTCGCCGCGGGTTTGGTCGTGGATCGTTCGGGAACGCTGGTGCACTCGGACAGCCTCAGGGGATCGGGAAACCTGTTCAAGCGTGGTGCGGGGACCTTGGTCCTGGCGGGTGCCAACACCTTCCGGGGCCCGACGCGCATCGATGCAGGCACGCTGCGGGTCGAGGCGTCCGCCGACAGCTCGCCCGTGGAGGTCCGCTCGGGATCGGTGCTCGAGGGGCGCGGTCGCGTGGGCGCCATCGATCTCCAGGGAACCTTGCGGCCCGGGACCGACAGCGCGATCGGCGTCCTCACCGCGACCTCGCTCACGATTCCCCAGTTCGTTCCCGCCACGGTCCGCATTCGCGCCTCTGGTTCGTCCAAGCCGGGGGTGGAGTACGACCGGATCTCGGCCTCGGGCAACGTGGACCTGGGGTCCAACGCGATCCTCGCGCTCGACCTGACCGGCTTCACGAAGGCGGGCACCGCCACCGGCATCGTCCTCGGGGCTGGACTCTCCGGAGTGTTCGATACCGTGCTTCTGGCCGGTGATTCCGGCTGGATCGCCACCGTGCGCTACACGTCGAAATCCGTCGATCTCGTGGTCGTGCGCGACTCGTCCAAGGATTCGGTGCCCGACACCACCGTGGTGCCACCTCCCGAGACATCCGACACGCTCGATACCCTCCTGGCCGCCGCAACGGACACGGGTAGGCTGGTGGTCCGGGGCATCGTGGCGATTCTCGCACCGCCACGGGTCGAATCTCGCCGGGTGACGGCCTTCCTGCTCGACTCCCTGCTGGGTCGCGGCATCCGCGGGGCCGACACGGCGCTGATGGTGGGAGCCTCCACGGATTTCCAGGAACCTCTCCTGGTGCGAATGCCCGTGTCCCTGGTGCCGGTCGGTAAACGTCTGCCGGGTGAGCGACCCCAGGTCTTCCACGTCGATGCCGCGGGGAAGGTCCACCTCGTCGCCTCGGACTGGGGGACGGATTCCCTCGTGAGGTTCAGCTCGACCTCCGCAGGTCCGTTCTGGCTGGGCTACGACACCGCCGCTCCACACGTACGTCTGGTGGTCGATCGAGACTCCCTTGCCAGCGGGCAGATCGCCACCGTCGAGGCCATCCTGGAGGACAACGTGGCCAGCACGAATCTGGAGCTGTGCCAGCTTCTTCCCGGCAGCCTGGTGGCTGTCTGCACCCCGGGAGGTACAGGTGATTCCCTCGTGGGGAGGCAAACCCTGGGCCGCGCCAACATCCCCTACGGGGCCACGATCTTCGCGCGCGCCGCGGATTCCCGCCAGAGCAGGAACACCGACTCCACCGACCTGGTCGTCTTCCACGATTCCCTGTCGTCGCCGAACCCGCGGCTGGAAGACAAATACGAGCTGTTGTCCCTTCCCTACGTCACGTCGGCAGGATCGGCGATCACCGCGTTCCGTCGCCTTTGGGGATCTCCCGATCCTCGGCGTTGGCGCGCGTGGTCCTGGGATTCGTCCGGATTCGCCGAGGTGCTCGACGGAGATGCCGGTTCGCTGGGCGGGTCCGCCTGGTGGATTCGATCGCGTGGAGCCTCGCGGACCTGGAGTGTCGCCTCGGCCTGGACCTGGCCCCTGTCGAAGGTCTTCCAGACCACGTTGGAACCCGGATGGAATCTCGTGGGCAACCCCTACGCGTTCGACGTCGACTGGGCCGCGGTGCGCCGGGTGTCGGCGCTCGACAGTCTGGGTGTGGTCGGTCCCTATCTGCGCGACGGAGTCTCGGGAACCTGGATCTTTCCCGACCCCTCCGGCGTGTTTCCCGCCTGGTTCGGAGCCGCCGTCCACAATCCCCGTTCGGAACCGGTGGTGCTGCGTTTTCCGTCCCGTCCCAACCCGGCATTGGCGGCAAGGACGGCCACCGAACCGCGATGGGCCGGCGTCTCCTTGCGCTGGGTCCAAGGGGAGCGGGTTTCCTCGTGGGTCAGGGTAGGACTGATCGCCGAAGATGCCGGCCTCGCCCCTCGTTCGGTGCCCATGCCACCAGCCCCGGAGCTTTCCCTGACGGGATGGATCCAGGGGCGCTCGGCCCTGCTGGGCGACCTGCGCCTGGATCGTGGAGGTGCCAACGAATGGACCTTGCGGCTGGAGGGCATCGGCACGAATGCCCCGCTGGTCCTGGAGACCATCAGGGAAGGTGCCGACACGGCGATGGCGATGCAGATTCGGGAGGGGATATCGGGCGGCTGGACCACCCTGGCTCCGAGGATGGAGCTGGGCGAGGGCGGGGGGACGCGTTCCTACGTGCTGGCCATCGGAGGGCCCGCGCGTCTGGCCCGGCCCGGGGGAGGGCTCGACGTGGCGGTGCGATCGGGAACCCTGGAGTGGACCCTTCCCTCCGAGGCGGGACGCGTGCGGGTTCGCATCGAGTTGCGCGACCTCTCCGGAAGAGTGGTGACGGTTCCTGTCGACGAGGTCATGGATCCGGGCACCTACCGTCGTTCCCTGGGGATCCCTCGGGCCTCGCGGGCGCGCCTGGTGGTCCTGCGCGCGGCGGGCGCCTTCCGCACGATCCACTTCGCCGACCTCCGCTGATCGCCCGGGGTGGGTTTCCGTTATCGCCTCGAACACTCCGCGCGAGGTTTTGTTGGCTCCGGCGGTGACACCATGGTACCATCGGTCCAATGACGGGTTTGCTCGGCATCATGATCGTGGTCCTTGGGGTGTTCGCGGGGAAGGACGCATCCGACGAGGTCGGGTCGCTGTCCAGGAGCGCGAAGGCCCTGCTCGATGATGGGCATGCCCGAAAGGCCTTGGTGTTGCTGCGTCGCGCGCGGGCTCTCGATCCCCGCCAGGCCGAAGTCGACCAGCTCATGGACGCCTGCAGGGCCAGCTTGGGGATGTGGGTCTCCCCCGAGGCCTCGGCCAGGTCGATCGTGCTGGACGATCGTCTCCAGCAGGCTGTCCGCGAGCGTCCCGATTCGATGGTCGGTGTGGCGAAGGGGCTGGTCGTGGCGGAGGACCTCGGCGAGGCGGTGCGGGTCTGGAGTGCGTTGGCATCCCATCACGGAGCGTCTCCGGCCATCCTGGAGGGTTTCCGCGACGCCCGCGCCCGCCAGGAAATGAAGGTCGCGTTCCACCTGGACCTGTCCCGTCGGTCGGTCTCCCGCGGGCAGTTGGGCCAGGCGCTCCTCCAGGCGCGCCTGGCGTGGTCGGCACGTCCGGAAGATCCCCTGCTGCGCGAGAAGGTCGACCAGACGCGACTGGCCTTCGAGCAGGGAATCGCCGCGCTGGACCGTGACCTGCGGGATCGCCTCGCCTCGGGGGACCTCGACGGAGCGCGCGCGACGGTCCGGTGGATCCGGATCGCGGCCCCGGAGTTGGACAGTTTCCGTCGCATCCAGGACTCCCTGGCGAACCGCAAGCGGGAGGTCCTGCTGGCGCGACTGCGGGAGGTCGACGCGATGGTCGACGCGGGTCGCGAGCGGGAGGCGATCGAAGCGGTCCTGGACCTGGGCGACTCCGATCCGCAGGACCCCCTGGTGGTGTCCACGCGCGAGGCCCTGGGCCGGCGCCTCGAGGGGCTTCGGCGTCGACGCAACCTCGACGGCATCGCCCGGTCCGTCGAAGAGGCGATTCGTTCCGCCGACGGCTCCCGCGCGGTGGCCCTCTTCGAGGATCTCCAGCGTGCGGGAAGAGGGGACACCGCCGAGCAGCGTCTGCGCCCCAGGGTCGACTCCATCCGCCAGGCCGAACGCTCCGCGGCGGTCTTCGACGAGGGGCTCACCGCCGCGCGCCAGGCCCTCGCACGCAAGGACCTGGTGTCGGGGCGAGCCGCCCTGCAACGCGCCCTGGCCGCACGACCCGGCAACGTGATGGCCCGAAAGCTCCTGTCCGACGTCGAGGCCGCTCCCCCCCCGGTCCCCATCGTCGAACGGCGGGTCGCGCCCGACAACAGGGTCGGCGAGCGTGTGCGGGAACTCCTGGTCTCGGGCGTGGCGGCCTACCGGGCAGGGGAATACGAATCGGCGCTGGCTCGTTGGCACCAAGCCTTGGAGCTGGACCCCGACAACGTGCAGGCCCGGCGCTACATCGACAACGTGGGCAAGAAGCAGGAGAGATTGCGATGATCGGAATGCTCGCGTCGCTGCTGGTCGCGGCCAACTCCACCCCCTGGATCCTGCCCGACGATCCCGGCTCCTGGACCCGTCATCCGGTCTCGGAATCCGCCGTCCTGGTGACCTCGATGGCCATCGGGGACGCCGGAGCGGCGGCGGGATTGTCGCAAGGAGGCGTGGTGGTGGTGGATCCCCTGCGGGGTCGGCGCTTCTCCATCCAGGGTTCCGCGTTCGGCGCCAAGGGACGGATCCTGTCGCTCGCCTGGACGGGTCCGGACCTCTGGATCGTCTCGGAGGCGGGTTTGCATCGCCAGAGGACCGTGGTCTCGGCGGAGGGCTCGGTCGCCCCCGTCCCCGCGCTGCTGGGCGGCGCGCGCGCGGTCTTCGCCCAAGGAGGCGCCCTCTGGTGCGCCACCACGACCTCCCTCCTGGAAATCTCCCCGCTCACCGGGGAGATCCGTCGGGAATGGAAGTTCCCGCAGATGCTCGAGCCGACTTCGCTGCTACGGGTCGCGGGTCGCACCTTCGTGGGGACCGCGGCCAAGGGGCTGTTCGTGCACGACAGCTCCACCTTGGCCTGGTCGAGGGTCACCAGGGCCGAAGGACTGTCCGACGACCAGGTCACCGGGCTGGAGTGGTCGGGTGGCGAGGTCTTCGTGGGCACGGCCGAGGGCGTGGACGTTTTCGATCTATCCACCCAGAGGGTCCGGCCCCTTCCCGGTGCTCCCGGCACGTTCTGGCTCGCGCAGGCAAACGGCCACCTTCTGTGCACCGGGGCCGACGGCCTGTACGTGGCCGACCTCGAACGTCGCACCTTCCGCCGTGTGGTGCTGCCCAACGCGGTCTCGGCGGACGGCGCCGTGGCCGTGGACCAGGGATTCCTGGCGGTCGGTGCCGGAAGGGAAATCCTCGTCCGACCCGTGGGCGGCATCCTGTCCGACGAACCCGCCCGTCCGGACCCCGAGGGCTTTCGCATCCGAACGGCTCGACAGATTCCGTCGGGTCTGGTGCTGCGTGCTTGGATGCGCCTTCCGGAATGGCCCGCAACCCGCATGGAATTGAAGGTCCAGCCGGCCGACAGCCTGGTCTACGTGGTGCAGACCCCACCGGATGTCCTGGGAGGAATCCTGATCGACCTCGAGATCGCCGGCCCCAAGTCCGTCCTGGAGATGCGGAGTCTGGCCGGGGTCGGCGACCGCCGCCGTCCGGTGCTGGACATGGCGGCTCCACCGACGGTCGTGCGTGGCACCGAGCTGGTGGTCTCCGGCGCGGTTTCCGGGACGGGTCCCTTGAAACTCGCCGTGCAGCCCGAAGGTCGCGAATGGACGATCACCGCCAACGGTCGCTTCCGCGGCACCGTCACCTTGCTCAAGGGCACCAACCGGTTCGCCCTCACGTTGTCGGACGGCCTGGGGATGACCACCCACCGCGCCTGGACGGTGGTGTCGGACGATGTCCCCCCGGAAGTGGAGCCGTTTCCGACGGACACCGTGGCTGGGGACTACGCCCGCCTGCGCCTGAAGGTCTGGGACGCGACCCAGGTGAAGGCGACCTCCACCTGGGCTGGGGGCCCCCTCGTCGTGGATGTGCTCGATTCCAACATCGTCCTGGAAGCGGGAGGATTGGCCCTGGGCGAGAACCGGATCCCGCTGGTGGTCACCGATGCGGCGGGCAACCGTTCTTCCATGGAATTGCGCGTCCACCGTCGGGACCCCGTGCGCGCCTTCGACGCGGCGGCCGGTTCTGTAGACCAGATCTTGTCCACCCAACCGGGTTTGACCGGAAACGGGGGACGGGGAGTCACCCTGGTGCGCTACCGGGCGATCGACGGCGAGACGCTCGAAGACGTTTCGGAACGCTTCTATGGAACGCGTCCGCTTTCGGCCATCGTGGCGCGATGGAACGGCTTCCCGGACTCCCTGCAGGGCAGGCGGCTCACCGCCGGGACCACCGTCGACGTCCCGTTCTGGACCGACTTCGAATTCGGGAGGATGGACCTGCGCGAGGCGACCACCAGTTTCCCCTGGAGCTCCGCGCCCGCCTCCAAGGGTCGCAAATGAAGTCGCGCATGGGCATTCGGGGACAATTCCTGTTGCTCCTGATGGCCTCGCTGATCGGGGTCACCAGCAGCACGGCCTTCCTCGCGGCCCAGTCCCAACGCGACCAACTCCTGCAGGAGAGGGAGCGCCGCGGCGCCGCGGTGCTGCGCTCCTGGGCGAGCCTGTGCCGGGAACGGCTGCTCAGCGACGAGACCGTGAACCTTCCCATGTGGGACTTCATCGACGAGCTGCGCCGCGGCGACAGCTCGGTGCTGGAGGTCTACCTGCTGGATTCGGCGGGGACGGTCCTGGTGCACGGCAACCCCGCCCTGGTGGGGACCAAGGGAGCACCGCAGGATTCGATGATTCGATGGCTCTGGAGCCCCATCGACCACGCCCCGGTGCGCACCGCCGACGGAACGGTGCTGCGCTTCACGAAGGCGATCGACGTGGGTGGGCGGCGCCTGGGGCTTGCGCGCGTCGAGTTCTCGTCGGCGGGCATCGAGGAGGGCATCCGTGACGCCATGCGGCGCATCGTGTTTTCCGCGACCTTGATCGCCCTCGTCGGAGGCCTGCTCGCGAGCCTGATGCTCTATCCTCTCACACGTTCCATCCATCTTCTGGTCGACGGTGTGCGCCGCTTCGGCGAGACCTTCAATCCCGAGGACCCGGCTTCGGTCGACCAGCGCATCGAGTTTCGGGCCTTCAACGAGATGGCCGACCTGCGCGATTCCTTCAACGAGATGACCGCGACGCTCAAGACCACCATGCTCGAACGCAAGAGCCTCAAGGAGGAGACGGGCATCCTGCGCCACCAGGCCACCACGGACGCCCTGACCGGACTTTACAACAAACGCCAGTTCGAGGAAGACTTCCCGGCCCTGGTGGAGCTCTCGGCCGCCCGCAAGCGATCGCTCTGCCTGCTGATGCTCGATATGGACCGTTTCAAGCTCCTCAACGACACCCTCGGGCACGCCGAGGGGGATCGCGCCTTGAAGGACCTCGCGCAGTCGATTCGGGAGCGCACGCGCACGACCGAGCGCGCCTATCGCGTCGGTGGGGACGAGTTCATCGTGATCTCGGTGGGAACCACCATGGAGGATGCCGTCGCGATCTCCGAGCGCATCGCCGACCACTACGACAAGTGCAAGGCCGAGGGCAATCCCACCTCGATCTCGTTCGGTATCGTGGCCTACGACGGCCACAGCAAGCCGGAGGAGTTCCTGCACTCCGCCGACGAGGAGATGTACCGCGTCAAACGCGCCAAGAAGGCGCAACGATGATCGCGTCCGCGCTATGTCTGCTCCTGGCGGGGGCCAGGGTCGAT
>JAMIIV010000002.1:0-14885 GCA_035913415.1 Fibrobacteria bacterium
CCCCCGCATTGGTTCGCGATTGGTGCAGAGGCGCCCTGCAGGGCGTCTCTACGTTGGGCGTAGCCGGTTGGAATGGGGGGGGCGGCACGCGGTCGCCGCACAGGGGGGGGGCCGCCGCCCCGCGTCGATGGCGACCGGCGTGTCCCGCCCGGTTCGCGATTGGTGCCCGGTTCTGATCGCCGTGATTCGGCCGGTTCGCGATCGGTGTAGAGACGCCCCGCGGGGCGTCTCTACGTTCGTTCGGGGCAGGCGGGACCGAACCGGTGGATAGCGGGCGGCGGAGGACGGGATCGGGCGGCGTCCGCGCCCGGAACGGGTGGCGGTCCCTGGCGCGGGTGCTGCGGCCGTTGCGCAGCACCCGGCACGGTGCGGGATCAGTCGTTGAGGACGCTGCGCGGCAGGATCTGGGTGCGGCGGGTGGTGCGGGTGTCCTGGTCCTGCAGGTGGTTGCCGCCGCCGGCCAGAAGCCGCCCGGCTTCGTCCGGGGGCAGGGGCTTGGAGATCAGGTAGCCCTGCACGTACTGGCAATCGAAGCTGCGCAGGGCGTCCAGTTGCTGCGGGGTCTCGACGCCTTCGGCCACCACTTCCATCCCCAGGTCGCGAGACAGATCGCACACGGCCCGCACCACGGCTTCGGTGCGGGCATCGTGGCCCAGGCGCATCACGAAGGAGCGGTCGATCTTCAGGATGTCCAGCGGCAGGCGCGTGAGGTACGACAGACTGGAAAATCCGGTGCCGAAGTCGTCCAGCGAGAGCAAAAGGCCCAGCGACTTCAGGCGCGAGAGCACGCCGCGGGCCTGGTCGGGATCTTCCATGACCGCCGATTCCGTGATTTCCAGGTGCAGCAGGCGCGGCGGCATGCCGGTGCGGTCCAGGATGCGTTCGATCCGCTCGAACAGGTCTGGTTGCAGGAACTGCTTCACGGACAGGTTGACGGAAAGTGTTACACCGGACGATCGTCCGCCCAGTTCCTTGCGCCACAGGCCCGACTGGCGACAGCTCTCGGCCAGCACCCATTCGCCGATGGGGCGGATCAGTCCGTTGTCCTCGGCCATGGGGATGAACATGCCCGGCATCACCAGTCCCCGGGTGGGGTGGATCCAGCGGATGAGCGATTCGAAGCCGTGCAGCGCGCCGGTGTCCAGCTTCACCAGCGGTTGGTAGTGCATCAGAAAGTCGCCCTGTTCGACGGCCTGGTGGAGTTCGTGCTCCAGCCGGAAGGAGCGGACTAGAAGTTCGCGGTCGGAGGGCGAAAACGAGGCGGTACGCGCCGTGCCCGCGTTCTTGGCTTTGGCCAGCGCGGCGCGAGCGTTCTGCAGGTGTTCTTCGGCAGCGATGGGCGTCTCGCCGCCGTCCAAGGCGATGCCGGCGCTGGCCGTGGTCACGATTTCTTCGCCTTCGACCATCATGGGGCGCGAGAGCGCCGCGATGAGTCGGCCGGCCAGGCCTTCGGCCTCGGCGGGATTTTCCAAGGGGTCTGCCAGCAAGGCGAATTCGTTGGTGGACAGGCGCGAGGCCGTGTCACCGGGACGCAGGCAGTTCGTGAGCCGCTGGCCGACCTGGGCCAGGAACGACTCGTAGAAATGGGGGGAGTACGATTCCGAGATGGTGGTCCAGCGGTCGAGCGACAGGGCCACGACGGCGTACCGGCCTTCGCGATCGCTCTGCATGGAACGCCGTTGCAGGCGGTCCAGGAACAGGGCCTGGGAGGGGAGCCCCGTGGCTTCGTCGTACATGGAGCGGCGCAGCAACTGCTCTTCGGCGCGTTTGCGCTCGACGATGTTGGCCACCAGCGAGCACAGGATGGCGGCCAGTTCCTGTTTGGGCACTTCCAGCGGTGATCCCGACGACGCGGTGTCGTTGAACAGAAGGCCGATGGGGCCACGCATGGAGCGGATGGGGGTCAGGGCCAGCCAGCCGCGGCGCACCATGCGGCTGGTGCCTTCTTCGGAAGCCATCAGCGGGGCGTCCTCGATGACCAGCCAGCGGGCGCAGCCTTCGTCCATCAGGTGGTGGGCCTTCTCTTCGGGCTCGCCCTTGGCGTACGAATAGTGGCGTTCGTCGGTGGTGCGGCCTTCGAGGTCGGTGCCCCAGGTCCCGTTCATCACCCGGCGGGATTCGTCCTCCAGGTAGAGGGCCACGCGTTCCAGTCCGATGCGTTCACGGGCGATTTCGACGGCGCGGCGCATGAGGGAGTCCAGATCGGGGGCGCCCACGAGTTCGTCGGCGGCGGCCAGGAGGGCGACCAGATCGGAGGCGCGGTCTTCGTAGCGGAACGACAGCTTGCGCCCGTGTTCCATCCAGTCGGCGCGCCGGATCCCCACGTCCGTCCTTGGAAGCGTTCCCATCCCATAAGCATCCGAAACATTGGGACTTTCCACAAGCCATTCCTGCGCGGAAATCGTGTCCGATCGACGCCGGAGGCGATCCTCCTGGTCCAACATGCTTCCTTCCGTGGCTTGGTGCCGCGCATCTTCTTGAAGAGTTGCGGATCCGGAAATTACTTTTTGATTCTCGATCCATCGGTCGCAGGACGCGTTTCCGGGGTTCATGAGGAGATTTCGACGTGATCAGCTACAAGGAACTCGGGTTGGTCAACACCCGTGACATGTTCAAGAAGGCCATGGAAGGCAAATACGCCGTTCCCGCCTACAACTTCAACAACATGGAGCAGCTCCAGGCCATCGTGAACGCCTGCGGCAAGTCGGGTTCGCCCGTCATCCTCCAGGTCTCGTCGGGCGCCCGCAAATACGCCGACAGCACCCTCCTGCGCTATCTCGGCCAGGGTGCGGTCGCCATGGCTCGCGAAGCCGGCTACCAGATCCCCATCGCCCTCCACCTGGACCACGGCGACACCTTCGAGCTGTGCAAGTCCTGCATCGACTCCGGCTTCTCGTCGGTCATGATCGACGGCTCGCACCACTCCTACGAGCACAACGTCGAGCTGACCTCCAAGGTCGTCGAATACGCCCACAAATACGATGTGACTGTCGAAGGTGAACTCGGCGTGCTGGCCGGCATCGAAGACGATGTCTCGGCCGCCGAGCACGTCTACACCCAGCCCGAGCAGGTCGAAGACTTCGTCAAGAAGACCGGCGTCGACAGCTTGGCCATCTCGATCGGCACCAGCCACGGCGCCTTCAAGTTCAAGCCCGAGCAGTGCACCCTCAACGAGCAGGGGGTCCTGGTGCCCCCGGCGCTGCGCTTCGACATCCTCGAAGAAATCGAGAAGCGCATCCCCGGTTTCGCCATCGTGCTGCACGGCGCGTCTTCGGTCATTCCCGAATACGTGGCCATGATCAACCAGTACGGCGGCAAACTCGACGCCGCGGTCGGCATTCCTGCCGAGCAACTGCGCCGTGCCGCCGGTTCGGCCGTTTGCAAGATCAACGTCGACTCCGACGGTCGCCTGGTGTTCACCGCCAAGATCCGCGAAGCGTTCGCCAAGACCCCCGGCGAGTTCGACCCCCGCAAGTACCTCGGGCCCGCCCGCGACGAGCTGGTGAAGATGATCATGGACAAGAACGCCACCGTCCTCGGGTCCGCCAAGCGGTACTGATCCTGACGGAATCCCCGCGCATTCTACGGCGCGGGGATTCGGGAACGGGAGTTCGTGAGCCTTTTCGCGGCAAACCACCTGCGGAAAGGCTCGATTCGTTTCTTGGGGGAGAAGGGATCCCGCGACGAGGTCGCCGCGGGGGTGGTTCAGTCCAGCAAGATCGGCGTGGTCTGCGTGATTCCCGCGCCTTTGGCCTCGACGAACAGCAGGCCCGTGGGGGCTTGCTCCAGGGAGAGCCTCGCGTGGCCCGCTGCGGTGTGCGTCGCCAGGGTCCTGCCCTGAGGGGTGACCACCCGGATGCGCACCGGATCGGCCGAGGGGGTGGTGATGTCCAGAGTCCTTCCGCTGACGGCCAGCCGCAGGCGCTGGGGCTGACCCGGGAGAGCCAGGGTTGTCCCCCCTCCCGTGGACACTCCCGCAGGGGCGGTGATGGTGGTGCCCGCGACGGCCCCGATCACTTCGTCGATGTAGAGGGGAATGGTGGAATCGGTGGGAGACTCCACGACCAGGCGCAGGCCCGTCGCCCCGGTGGGGACCTGGAAGTTGCGGTTGGCGATCTGGAACCACTGACCCCTCGTGGCCGTGACGGCCCCGATCTCGGCCCACTGCGTCGCTCCCTCGGCCGTGTACTCGAGGGTCACCTTGAGTTGCTCGGTCGCGGAGCCGCCGGTGTACAGAGCCAGGATGCTGAAGCTGTAGGCGGTCCCCGCGACGAAGCTCGTCGGGAGGTCCTTGATGGCGCCATGCCATTCCACCGAACGACCGGTGATGGCCAGGGCGCTCTGGCCGACTGCCTTCTGTGCGGTGCTCGTCGCGACGGTGGCGTCCCCGCGGCCCTGCCAGCCGTTGGTGCTCGCCTCGAAGGTGTCCTGGAACCACCAGCCGAACTCGTTGGGGCCGGTGGGCGGCAGGGTTTCGCCTCCGATGCCGAACTCGAAGGTGGGGGCTTCGCCATCGCCCCACTGGGACTGGGGCACCAGCGCGGCGACGGCATCGTAGGCGGGTTTGCGGACGTTGCTCGCGTTGTGCAGTGCCGGCGTGTTCTGGCTGCCCAGCCACGTGTTGGCATCGTTGGGAGTCCAGATGCAGATCGCCGTGACCTTTCCGACGTTCTTGGCGTTGATCTCCAACGCCTTCTTGAAGATGTTGGCGTACCGCGTGACTTGCTGGGTGGCGTATTGCCCGTTGCTCGTGCCGGGGTCCAGCTCGGTCAACTGCACCTGGATGCCGAGATTGGCGAAATAGTCCATCGCGGCGAGGTGGCGCGCCTCACCTGACCACCCGTCGGCGGGATTGGCCGACACGTGGCTTTGCATCCCCATTCCGTCCAGGATTCCATCGCGATGGAACGGGATCAGGATGTTGGTGGCGATCCAGTTTCGCTTTGGCTCGTGCCACTCGTTGAAGTCGTTGTAGAACAGTTTGGTGTGGGCGGGAGCGTACTTGCGCGCGTAGGTGAACGCGTTGCGGATCCAGGCGATGCTGGTCGCTCCGTAGACCGCCTGCCAGGGCGATGCGCCCGGGATGCTTCCCACCTGTCCGCCCGCGCCCTGCGCATCGAAGCCGGCTGCCCGCACACCGCCGTCACCGCCCGCGGCTTCGTTGGTCACGTCGTAGGCGTAGATGAGCAGGTTGGGATACTGCGCCTTGTACAGGGCGAAGAGGTTCTGGATGTAGGACTCCAGTCGCGCGTTCATGGTGGCCACCGAGGCCCACGGCACCTGGCTCACCGCGATGTCGCGATAGCGGGCTCCGGCGGCGGTCGCCCCCATCGCCCTTCCGTCATTGATGTCCTGCACGAAGAACCAGTCCGGGGTCTGTCCATGCCACGTCAGGACGTGTCCGCGCAAGGCGATGTTGTTCTGCTGGCAGAAGTTCATGATGGCCGCCGCACCCGTGTTGATCTGCGCGCGGATGTTGGTGTTGGTCGAGTTCGTGCGGGTCATGGTCCCGTCGGGCTTGTGTTCGTTTTCCGACGAGATGCTGTTGTAGTCGAGTTGCATCAGGCTGCGGATGCCGGCGTTGTTCACCGTGCCGCTGTTGAGGATGTTGCCGACGCGGAAGTGCTTGGCATACACGTCCTTGAGACCGATGTTGGTGGGCGTGGCTGCGGCCCTGCCGGCCACCAGCGGCGCGGTCGCGAGGGCCTCATCGACTTTGGCCGCGGCCGTGAACTGGTCGTAGAGGAAGTCGGTCGTGCTGGTGGTGGTCAGGAAGAAGGTGGGCTTGGAGCTGCCCTTAGGCGTGGCGAAGGATGCCGAGAGAGCCGTCCAGGCGTTGGGCTTGACAACCGTGGAAGCGATCACCTTCGACTCGAGCGATCCGTCGGGCCACTCCCACTGGAGGGTGAGACGGAACGTCTCGTCGGCCGATCCCGCGTGTTTGACCTGGACGCTGAAGTCGTACTCGGTCCCGTCGGCCAGGTAGAAGCCCTTGAGGGAGGCGGCGCCGTGTTCCGGCGACGTCCTGCCCGTGACCCGCATGCTGCGCGAGGAGTTGTAGCCTTCGCCCGAGGCGGCGGTCAGGACGGGGGCTCCATCGCCGGAATTCGTCCAGCCATCGAATCCGACCTCGAATCCGTCGCGGATCGCAAAGGTTTGCCGGGTCGCATTCTCTGCGTCCAGGGATTGGGCCGACACCAGCCCATGGAGCGCCATGCAGGAGAAAAGGATTCTTCTCGGGATCGATTTTCTCATTGCCGGTTCCTTTACTGGAGGCCTTAGGAGCACTGTGACTGTACGATCTGAAAATACGGTTCACGAGACTTTCCTCCAGTGATCATCAGGAACAGCACTGTTGCGATATTGCCAACGCTCGCGAACGGAATGGTGTTGATGAAATACCTCCCCCCTTTGTCGCCCGGCATCGCCGGTGCGTCTCATCATCCGCGGACACACAAACGCGACCTCTTGACCATTCCCTCGGGGTGGCGTTATATTTCTCCCTCCTTTCCGGGAAAGTCCTTGCTGGGCATTCGCGGAAAAGACATCGGGCGATTAGCTCAGCTGGTTAGAGCGCACGGTTCACATCCGTGAGGTCACAGGTTCAAGTCCTGTATCGCCCACTCGAGAGACATACGAAATGTTACGGTAAAGGCCGGGAACCCCAGTAAAATAGCGGGTCCCGGCCTTTTTCGTTCCATCCGGTCCATCCAGGACTTGCGGTAAGACCCGGTTGCATCCGGTTGTTATGGATGCCTCGAAAGACCATGTGCCCAGGCTGTTGTCGCTCAGATGCACAAGCCGGGCCTGTCCGTCGGCGAGCCGAGCCGGGAGGACCGGCACCAGTCCGCGTCGTGCCGCGGGTCTCAGCGAGATGCTGGCGCCGCAGGCCAGGGGACCGAATCCGGAGAAGTGAGCTACTCTCACCTCGTGGATCAAGCTATCGAGATGAGTGCGTCTTCCAGCGGCACGGACCAGCCCGCCATCGCGGCGCTGGATTTCCCTCGCTTGCAAGGGCTGATGGGGCGGAACCTCATGGTCTACCAGGATCTCGAGTCCCTCATGAAGGAACTTGCGTTTGCCGTTCACCTGTTTGTGCCGTTGGAGGGGGGCGCAGACGCTCTGAAGTTGCGCCGGGAGCGCATTCAGAAGCTGACCCTTGGCGGGACGGTCGATGACGTCATGCGCCTGTTCGACCCTTACGACGAGGCGGTTGCATCAGGGAATTGGTTGGAGATCAAGCTGTCACTCCAATGGGATACCCTGGACAAGGATGCGGAGCGACGGCGTTTTGCAGAGATGATTGCCGAGCGGAATTGGCTTGTCCACAACAGCCTACGGGAACTCTGCTACAGCTCGGATCCACAAATTCGTGCAGATGCCGGGGCGAGAATCGAACATCAGCATGCGGCAGCTGTGGAATTCTTCGAGGTCATTCGCGGACGATGGCGGGACATCGTCGAGCTTCGGAAGGACATGATCGGGAACTTCAGGAGTGTCGTGATTCCGATGTGGATCTTCCAGAAACAAGCCCAGGCGCTGCTGGCTGACCCGAAGGCCCTAAAGGCGACAACGGACGGCTCCTTCCTTCTTGAGCGCATGGTCGATTTGATTCGAGTGCAAGGTCCGCTCTCGTCCGAGGGCTTCAAGACGCTTCGCGGGATTGGATTCGAGGCGCTGCTCCAACATATTGAACCCCGGCTCACCTTCGAAGATCGGCGCATCGGGGAGAGGCTCGCGCGCTTCGCCATCCTGCCGGCCGAGTAGATCACGCATCCCACCCGGGGTAGGCGAATTCCGTCTACGACGATTCAATGAGCTCGAAGGTCGGGCGAGAGACCTCCATTGTGTCTGCATAATCCGTCGTTGAAATGCTTCCATCCAGACAAGTGATCGCCTGTGCAGGTGTACCGCATTCCAGATGATCATTGCCATGGCCAATTCCATGATGGACTTTTCGGTCTATGTCCCCATTCCTCTCCTGGATCGATCACGATCCCAAAGCGCGTGAGCGCAGCCAACAGATCCTTTCCCTGTTCTCCGAGAAGGAGTCTCGAGACGAGATGGGAATGGGGACTGTGCGCGATGCTCTGGCCGATCTCCTCTTCCCGGGGACCTCGACCATCCAGACGAGGCTCCGGTACTTCTTGTTCATCCCTTGGACCTACGAGGCGCTGGAAAGATCGGGCAAACAAGGGGATATGTTCCTGGCCGAGGGGCGCAAGCAAGAGCTGCGTCTCTTGGATTCCTTCGAGCTTGAGCCGAAGGAAACCGGGTTGATCGGGTCCGAGGCGCGCGCGGCGGTGAAGCGGCTACCGAGTTCCGTCTATTGGGCCGGACTCCAATCCTGGGGAATTCGCCGTCGCTTCACGGGTGGCATGGAGGAGTATGCGCGCGGGTTCCGGTCGTTCCATGACCGGGTCTCACGCATGGCTCGCCACGGCGGAGGCGATGACGAGGGAGACGGGCCCACTGGAGAGGGAATCTGGCACAAGCGGGTTCTGGAGCTGCGCCCCGCGGGTTTTCCCCAGTCGATGTCCTTTCGGCTGACACGCGACGAAAGTGATTTCCTCGTGGACCGCATTCGAGGGAGTCATCCTGAATCCCTTCTTGCGTGGTTTGCATTGCACCCCGAGGCTCCTGTCTCGGACGATCTTCTCTTTCCCTGGGATCACCCCTTGAAGGACGCCTTCCCGGCACCGATCCGCGAGACGATCGAGCATGGTCGACTTCTCTCGATCGTGATCGAGGGTGCGGCGTTGCTTTACAACCTGCAGCTCGCTGAAGTCGGCGAACGCTCCGAGCTACTAGACCGGTATCGCGAAGACCTGGAGTCGTGGCGAGGAGATCTCGACCTCCCAAGCCTCGCGACCTGGGACCTGGCGCGCCTCTGGGAAATCGCCACGCGTGGAGGCGGACGCCCTACCGTCAGCACCCGATTGTTCCTCGAAGCATGGCTCTCCCAAGTTATGGAGACTTCGGGCAACGTTACGGAAGCGGAAACCGCGCGGACTCTCGTCCGCAATCGCGAGATGGCCCTGAAGCAGGGACGTTCGCGGTTCCGGAACACGGCAGCGCGCAATCAGTGGCAAGGAGGCTCGGGAACGGCCCCCATGGTGTACCGATGGCCCCAGGCGCTCCGACTCCTTCGTGATCTGGAACGGTGAGGACACATCATGCTCCATCCTGAAGACCGCAAGCTCCTCGTCCAATCCCTGAATCCGCCGACCGACTATGTCTTCGATACCGGCGTGGTGACCACATTCTCGCTTCAGCCAGAGGCCCTGATCGCGGCCCCCCTACACTTGTCGTGGTTGGCCCATGGTGGCGATTCGGAAATGCCCGACGACCCCATTCGGCTGCTGGAAGGCCTCCGGCGCGTCGCATCGCGACTCACGGTCTTCAGTGACGCCGGCCGCATGCATCTCCCGACGAAGAGCTTGCCCCTTGCGGGATTGCTTGAAGACATGATCCACGAGGTTCGCGCTCCTCGGAAAGGCGCATTCCATCCCAAGGTCTGGCTGCTGCGATTCCAGCACGTTGAGAAGAAGGATGCTCCCCATCTTCGCTTGTTGGTGCTCTCCCGGAACCTGACCTTCGATCGCTCCTGGGACCTCTGTCTTGGACTCGAGGGGTCCCCCGGGAAGCAGGGGGTCGCCAAGAATGCCCCCTTGAGGGAACTGTTCAATGGGGTGCTCCAGTGGGCCGCCCAAGGGGGGCGGAAAATGTCCCCGGCTCGCCTCGAAGCGCTGGAGTCTTTGATGGAGGATGCTCGGCGAGTGAACTGGATCTTGCCTCCAGGCTTCACAGAATGTGAGTTCCATGCACTGGGCCTGTCGACCAGGCCCAAGCCCTGGCTTCCCGAGAAGTCCGACGACCTCCTCGTAATTTCCCCGTTCGTGACGACGCAGGCCTTGGAAGACCTGGCTGACACCAGCCGACAGCAGCCCGTTCTGATCTCGCGTCCAGACGAGCTCGACAAGATCCCGGATGCGACCCTTGCTCGCTTCCGTGAGGTTCGCGTTCTCGACGAAAAATGCGACCAGCTCACCGAGGGTGACTCTGGCGGAGATGCCCTGCTCCAGGGCCTGCACGCGAAAGCATTCATCTCCAAAACCGGATGGGATGCAACCTTCGTGGTCGGCTCCGCCAATGCCACCAACGCGGCCCTGCGAGCGGGATCCAATGTGGAATTCCTTTGCGCCCTCACCGGCAAGTATTCCCAGACCTCCACCCCAGAAAAGATTCTGGGATCCGAGGGGTTCGGCCCCATCCTGGTGCCATACCTGCGATCGGATCGAAAGGTCGATCCGGGAGAGCAGAAAGTTCGCGAGACGCTGGAAGAGATGCGCAACCTCATCGCAGATTCAATGCTCCAAGGGGCATGCAGCGCCAACGGTCCCGGAGTCTGGAAGGTTTCCCTAGCGGGGCTGCCGATTGATCTCGCTCCTGGAGTCGAGCTTCACGTCTGGCCCGTCACGCAGCTACCGAGTCAGGCCGTTGACTGCACCGGGCACCCGGCCCTCGAATTTTCGCCACTGGCTGCCGCGGAGGTTACGGCAATCTTCGGATTTCGAGTGTCCCTGGATGAGCAGGAACTGTCCTTCGCTCGAGCGATTCCCCTGTCGGGATCCCCACCCGAGCGGGAGGCTGAGATACTGATGCGCATTCTCAGCAACCCCAACGGCTTCTTGCGTTATCTGCGCCTTTTGCTCGAGGAGTTGAGCGGCGCCGGGAGTGGAGAAGGAATGCCGCCCTGGTTCCACGCCGGAAGTGTCGGAGGTTCGGCGGTGGAAGATTCGCCTTTCTTCGAGATGTTGGCCAAGGCGTACTCGCGCAATCCTGGGTCTCTCAAATCCATCGACGACCTGATGGTACGCCTTGAAGGATCGCAAGGACAGGACCTGGTCATTCCGCCGGAGTTCCGTGAACTATGGGACACATTCCGATCGGCGCTCCTTCCTGCCGAGGTGATGCCATGAAGCGGTTCGACGCGGAGCCAGTACTCGCGACCTTGAAGAACTTCCAGCGTCGCACCGTGGAGCACGCATTCGATCGGATGTTCCTTGCGGATGTCCCACGCAGGCGATTCCTCGTGGCCGACGAGGTTGGGCTCGGGAAGACCCTGGTCGCCAAAGGCCTGATCGCGAAGACCATCGAGCACCTGCAGGACACCGTCGAACGGATCGACGTGATTTACGTCTGCTCGAATGCGGCGATTGCGCGTCAGAACGTGGCGCGTCTGAACGTGACCGGGCAGAAGGCGTTCGTGAGTACGACGCGCCTCACCTTGCTTCCCTTGGTGGTCCGGGACCTCAAGAAGCAGAAGATCAACTTCGTTAGCTTCACACCTGGAACCACATTCGAGCATGGTCACCGAGCTGGCCACCAAGACGAACGGCGGCTCCTCCTGCGCATGCTCCAGGGCCTGCAGCAGCTCCCCTTCATCGGTCTGCAGCGAATCCTGCAAGGGAACACTGGTGATCGGTGGTTCGAATGGAGCATGAATCAGCTCGATTTCGATCAGGAGATGGCCGAAGCTTTCCGCTTGGAGGTGGTCAAGGAGCCCTGGTTCGAGGAACTCGCAGCCACGGCGGAACACTTCCGCGACCGCCGCCGCAGCATCACAACCGACGACCGAATGAAGTTCTTCGAGTGGATCTCTTCCATGCGCCGGACTTTGGCCCGAGTCTGTCTCGATGCCTTGGAGCCGGATCTTGTCATCCTCGACGAATTCCAGCGATTCAAGGATCTCCTCGCCGACGAGGATCAGCGCCCCGAGGCGGAGATCGCTCGCCGGCTCTTCAACTGGTCGAACGAACTGCGCATCCTCCTGCTTTCGGCAACGCCCTACACGATGTACGCCGCGGACGCCGATGCGGAGGACCACTACAAGGATTTCCTCCAGACGCTGCGCTTCCTGTTCCAGGACACCCCAGAGCAGGTCGATGCCCTCGAGCTCGAGCTCCGCCAACTACGACGCGGTCTGCTCCAGAGTGACTCCCTGGCTGATCTGGAGTCGTTGCGTGGAACCAAGGATCAAATCGAGTCGATTCTGCGCGAAGTCATGTGCCGCACCGAGCGAGTAGGGTCTTCGGCATCCCTTGATTCCATGATGCACGAGGTCCATCTCCAGCCCAGACTTCAAGCGCAGGATCTCGCCGAATGGAAAGCTCTGGATTCCGTGGCGCGCACGGTGGGTTCTCACGAGGGCATCGAGTTCTGGAAGTCGGCTCCGTACGCCTTGCAGTTTCTCAACTCGACCTACTCCCTCAAACGCAAGTTCCTCGAGCGCCGGGAGACCTCCGATGCGGCGATCGTCGAAATCGTCGATGGTGAACGAAGTCGACTCCTCGACGAAGCCGCGATCCAGGCTTGGAAGCCGATCGACGCCCGCAATGCGAAGCTTCGGACTCTTGTCGACGAGGCCATCGACGGTGGAGCCTGGCGGTGCCTGTGGATCCCTCCGTCCCTGGCCTACTCCCGCCCGGAAGGTGGCTTCGCGAACGTGCAGCCTCTGACGAAGCGGCTTCTCTTCTCGAGTTGGAAAGTCGTTCCAGACGCAGTCTCGGCGTGCCTCTCCTACGCCGTCGACCAGAAGGTGATGGAACGGTACCAGCCCGACTTCACCTACGAGGAGACCGCGCGCTCGTTGCGCCACAGGCTGCACCTAGCCGCTCCAGAAGGCAGGCCTACCGGTATGATGCGCCTGGCACTTGCCTGGCCTTCCCCGGGGCTTGCTGAGTCTGTCCATCCCCTCGCCCTAGCTCTCGACGGACTCGATACCTGGATCGACATGCGGTCGCGGGTCGCGCATGATCTTGAGGCGCGCTGGTCCAAGCTGTTTCCGCCCGCTCGCCCAAGTAATCTGCCCGATCCGCGCTGGTATTGGGCGGCGTTGGCGATGATCGACGCGCACATGCATCCAGAGCTTCGTGAATGGTGCGATCGCTCCCTAGCGGGGCTACTGGAGGGTGGAGAGATTACAGAAGAAGGTGGCACCGTGGCGCGCCTTCACGTCACACGCTGGTTGGATGCATGGGATCGCCGAATCGATCTGGGGCGTCGGCCTGACGACCTGTGGGAGATTCTGGCCGAACTCGCGCTGGGTGGGCACGGGATCTGCGCATTGCGGGCACTTCACCCCCAAGCGGGTGCGGAGCTAGGGTCAGCAGACTCGGCTCTTATCGAGGCCGCTCTACGTGCCTCGGAGGGCTTGCGAAGTCTCTTTAACCAGCCTGAAACCATTGCGCTAGTGAGTCGCGAGGCCGAGCAGGATATGGAGTCCGTGACAGGAGAGCGGTACTGGCGCGAGGTTCTTTGGTATGGCTTGAATGGCAACATTCAGGCCTTGCTCGATGAGCAGTTCCACCTATTGGCAACCTTCCAGGGCTCCTCCTCGTCAACACCAGAACGAGTCGTGGAACTTGGTCGAAGCTTCGCGGAGGGTGCGTCGATCCATAGCTCATCTATCTCCGTCGATCGGCTGGATTCCCAGAAATCATCCTTCACTATCCGCTGCCGGTACGCGACCAAGTTCGGTGGTCAATCCGTCGCCGGCGAAGAGGGCGACCTGGAGCGCAAGAACGCTCTCCAGAAAGCGTTCAACTCCCCGTTCCGACCCTTCGTGCTGACCAACACCTCGATCGGCCAGGAGGGCCTGGACTTCCACCCTTGGTGCCACGCCGTGGTGCACTGGAATCTCCCCACCAACCCGGTCGATCTCGAACAGCGGGAAGGACGTGTCCATCGCTTCAAGGGCCATGCCGTGCGTCGCAACCTTGCGAAGCACTTCGGACTTCCTGCTCTGCAAGCGGGCACCTGGCGGCCAGGGCTCGATCCGTGGACGATCCTGTTCGATCGTGCGAGCGCGGAGCGTCCGAAGGGAGCCTCGGACCTCATCCCCTACTGGATCTTTGAGACCGAGGGTGGAGTCCAGGTTGAGCGCCGCTTGCTGTTGCAGCCGCTGAGCAGGGAGCAAGCCAGAGCGAAGCGTCTTCGCAAGAGCCTGATCCTCTACCGGATGGTTTTCGGGCAGCCCCGCCAGGAGGACCTTCTGCAGCACCTGGAAGGACAATTCGGTGAGGCCGAAGCCAAAGAGCTGGCCGAGCGGTGGAGGATCAACCTGGAACCAAAGGGATCAGAATCCCGTTGCGATTCAGGATCGAACTTGACCTCGGATCTCGTCCACGCGAACCGGTCCTGACCGGAAAGAAATTCCATGTGAAAGAACCTAGGTTTGGCATCCTCGATCCCGCTTGCACCGCCCGAGGAGCTTCGCACCCTGACACGGTGTGCGCTTCTGGGCGGTTGGCAGACCACGACGGAGGCTCCTTGATTCTCCTGGACAACATCAACTCCCTGCTCGGCGACGATCTCCGGAAATCGTTGCACCCGGGCGCGCGGCTGCGCATTGCGGCCTCCTGCTTTTCCATCTACGCGTGGGAGGCGCTCAAGAAGGAGTTGGAGTCGATCGAGTCTTTGGAGTTCGTGTTCACGTCCCCGTCGTTCCTCGAGGCTAAGGCGACGGATCCCGTCCACAAGGAGAAGCGGGAATTTCACATCCCGGACCTGGGGCGCGAGAGGACCCTCTGTGGCGGCGACTTCGAAATCCAGCTCAAGAACAAGCTCACCCAGAAGGCCATCGCCCGAGAGTGTGCCGATTGGATCCGCCGCAAGGCGACGTTCCGATCCAACCGGTCGGGCGCGCCCATGCAGCAGTTCGCCGTGGTCGAGGCGCAGGCCCAAGCCACGGTGTACCAGCCCCTCCACGGGTTCACCTCTGCCGACCTCGGGTACAGGCCGGGTAATGCTGTTTCCAACATTGTCACGCGCATGGACGAGACCGCACACACGGCAACCTTCCTGCAGCTCTTCGAGCAGAT
>JAMIIV010000003.1:0-35708 GCA_035913415.1 Fibrobacteria bacterium
TCCCGGTTGCCCGCGGCGTCCCAGCCGTTGTTCAAGATGGTGGAGTCGACGGTGGCATCTCCCCACTTGGGCTCCAGGTACCCCGCGACTCCCGGCCGCATCGAAATGAAGTTGACGTTCCGTGCCCAGTAGTTCTTTTGCGCGGAGATGTCCGCCTTGGCGGCGCCGACACCGGTAGCGGATTTGATCAATCCTGAAGCGTTGGTCCCGAACACATCGACAACCTGGTTGTTGCTGATGGTATACGGTGCTCCATTGAACGTTGCCGTGAAATTTCCACCTTGGGCCAGTTCCCATCCATTCCACAGGAGCTGATTCATCTGGTAGCCCGTGTAAACCTTGACGGGGGCATCGAAGTTGATATAGCACGGAGCCTTCTGGCTGGAAAGCGCACACGCCGCGGGATCGTTGACGTTGCCGCTGGACATCGACTGCGTCTGGAGGCCGGAATCGGAAGCGATCTCGAAGGTATTGTGGAACAGGAAGTTCTTGTACCAACTGAGAATCTGGCGCTCCTGCCCCATTTGATCAGCCTGATCTTTGGTGGCGCGGTACCAGTTGGTCATGAGGTTGTTGTAGAAGTAATGCTGGACACCTGGCTTGAAGTAGCCGTGGCCCATGATCATGGAAGAGCCATTGATGGTGTTGTTGTAGATCTTGTGCGGAACGATCATCACGTCCTTGACGAACATGAATCCGCCGACGTGATTGTTCGCGTCCGAGCTGGAATCCTTGGTGGAGGCAAACCGGGTGTTGGCGTTGGAATCCAGGATGTTATAACGGATGGTGGAACCGATGTCCCACTCCATCTCGTTGTAGATGCCCCACCAATTGTGGTCGATGTAGTTCCGTTCAATCAGGTGGCCACCCACCTTGCCGAACTGAGAATAGGGGATGATGTCGGCCACGTCGAGGTCGTCCGGGTTGGGTGCGGCAAAAGCACCACCGACATTGCGATTCTGCATGTAAATCGAGGTGTAGAAGTTCCGAATCTGGTTGTTGCGAACCTCAACACCTTTCGATTGGAACAAATTGATTCCCACATTGCCGAAGTACACTTCGTACTTGCAATCCCAGATGCCCTTGTTCACGAATGTCTTGGGGCTGACACCATCAAGATGGAGCCCTTCGATCACGATGTTGTTGGACTTGTACACCACCACCAGGCCGTTGTGCTGAAAGCCGCTTGTGGAATACTTGTTTGTGGTGTTCTTCGAACCACCCGGGGCATCGTCACAGGTCTTGGGCCAGCGGCGCCATCCTGCAGGACGATCTGGATCGGTGGGCTGCGCTGCCGTCCCCCCGGTCATGGAAATATCGGTGCGGGTATAGAGGCGTGGCCGAATCCCCGCCACCATGAGGTTCGGTGCCGACCGAATCTTGAGATTGTTCTTACTCTCGATCCAGATCTCGCGAGGGAGATAGTAGGTGGTGTCCAACAGATGGACTTCGCAGCCCTCAGCAGGGCAAGCGTTGACGGCAGCCTGGATGCTGGGCTGATTGCCACCGGCACCTACAGTGAAGACAACTTGGGCGCTACCCTGGGCAGGCATAAGGGCCACCGCAGCCAAGGCACCGAGTACCCAGCGGACGAGGCCAACCTTCGAGGCGACTGCACGTCTGAGCATGTCTGACTCTCCTGAATAGAAAAAACGATGATTCAATCCGTAGTACGGACCCAATCTACGGCCTGCCCCTAGACGTCCGCTGGTCATTTCCGATGGCGATCGAACCCGACCAACGCCCACCCAGGGCGCGCTTGCGCACATTGACATAGTAGCAGAATCGGCCTCTCAGGTTCCCACGTTCGGGGAAAAAGTGGACGAATGTGTTCTCCGCGTAGGTACACCGTGAGCCTGGTCACGAAGCCATTCTCCTCGGGGACGCGCAGGGAATCCCGCCAGGACCGTTCCTGCGGGCCACGATCGTGTCACTCCCGCCTGGCCCGCCACCCGGCAACCCGCGCCAAGACGCACATGGTCGGCAAATCCGGCTTGGCCGCCCACCATGCACCCGGGCTCAAGTTCCACGCTTCCAGCCAAGCCCACCTGGCCCGCAAGCACGCACCCCTGCCCGATCCGGCAATTGTGCCCGACTTGCACCAGAGCGTCGATGCGAACTTCCGCCCCGATCCAGGTCGGCTCGAGCAGGCCGGCTGCCACGTTGACCTGAGGCCCCAGGAACACGTTGTCCCCGACCTGGACACCGGCTCGGTGTGGCAGCAGGAGCGAGGCAATCGGAGGTGAGATCGCTCCAGGGGGCAGGGAAGGCGGGGTGGTTTTGGCTGGGTTGGTCTCGACAGGCTCGACCACCGGTGGTCCAGACTCGGGCGCCGGTGCGACAGGCTCGACCACCGGTGGTTCAGACTCGGGCGCCGGTGCGCCAGGATCGAGCTGCGGGGCAGGAGGTGGGTGGTATAGGCCAAAGCCTGGAGAACCGAGTACGACGTGATCGCACAGGGTGCATCCCGAGCCGACAACAACCCCGGAATGCACCACCACACCCGCCCCGAGGTGCGTCCCCTCCCCGATGCGGGCGTCGCGATGGATCCGAGCGAACCGGGCAATCTCCCCGAAACGGGCAACCACGTCATCCTGCGACCACCAGAGATCGGGGACAGGTTCCCGGGCGAGAACCATCACCAAGGTCGCGAGGGCGGTTTCCGGGGATTTCACCTCGAGCCCCTGATCCCCCGGTTCGTTCGGCCCCACGATTCTCAATCCAGCCCGGCATTTCCGGCGCACGTCCAAGGGAACACGCCCCCCCAGGACCGCCACATCCGCCCCTCCGGCGTACCGGGGATCCCGAAGGGAAGCCCACACCCGGTGGGGGGTGCAGGAACGCAAACGCCCTCCGAGAAGATCCCGAAGGGCGTTGGTATCCAGGTTCAGCGCCAGGGCCAAAGGTCTCCCGGAGCTTCGAAGGTCACTTGGTTGCGGGAGAAACGGGAGCCAGCGGGGCGACCGGGGCCGCAGGCGTGGCGGGGACCACCGATCCGACGTATTCGGAGTTCAGGCGGTCCAGAACTTTCTGGGTGATGTCCATCTCGGGTTTGCCCACGAAGAACACCGCACCCGCGGCCTTGTCCAGCACCAGATCGTACCCTTCGGACTTGGCCACCAGTTGCGCCACGTTGCGGATCTTCTGCAGGATGGGACCGGTGAACTGCTCGTTGACCTTGGCGACCTTGCCATCCTTGCCGTAGAGGCTCTGGACCAGCTTCTGCAAGTCGGCCTGTTTCTGCTGGAACTGGGCCGAAAGTTCGCGTTTGCGCTCATCCGAGAGCATCAGGCTCTGCTTCTCGAACTTCTCCTTCATCGCCGCCAAGGCCTTCTGCTTGTCGGCGACTTCCTGCTCCCAGGTGGCCACCTGTTTGTCGTACTTGCCCTGGACCTCCTTGGTCTCCTTGTACCCATCGAACAGGGCCTTGCTGTCGATGACCGCGATGCGGGGAGACTGGGCGGCAACGCCCATCGCCAACGCGAGGACCAGGGAGAGGGAGGACAGGAAACGGCGCATGGTTCGGCCTCTCAGAACGGAGATTCGATGATGAAGTTGGGATGGAATCCGATGTTGTCGATCGACTCGCCGTAGCGGTTTTCGTTGGGATCCAGGCCCCAGGCGAAGTCGAATCCGAGGATGCCCATCATGGGGATGTTCAGGCGGAAGCCGAAGCCCCAGTCGCGTTTGAGCGAACCAAGGTCGATTTCATCCCAAGGACTGGCGAGCATGTCGGCACGGGCGTCGGCCGTGGTGCGCAGCGTGGATCCGAACACGTTGCCGGCGTCGGCGAAGGTGAGCAGGTACAAGACCTGGTCGGCGACCGGGTACCGCAGCTCGAGGGTGGTCGAGAGGTACGAGCGTCCCAACCGGTAATAGCCGACAGAACCGGGATCGTAGCCGCGGAGCTTGCCTTCGTAGCCAAGGGTGCCGCCCATGGAGTACAGATCCTTGGCCTGCAGGATGTCGCCGTCGACCACACCGCCTTGGGCTTCCAGACCCAGGACGAACTTGCCGACCGTGGGGAACCACCACTGCACCTTCGAGCGCATTTCGTGGTAGTCGAAGCTGCCCCCCATGGGTCCACCGACGCGGCGGTAGGAGACCTGGTACACCGAACCCGTCGTGGGGAAGATGGGGAGGTCCTTGTCATCGCGTGTGAGCGTCAGCGAGAGGGAGCTTTCGATGCCATCGGTCTGGAGCAGACCATCGCGATCGCCACTGTTGCCGTACGAGTTGAAGGAAAACCCGTACCCGGTCGAGGCCGAGACGTAGTCGTCGGGCCAGCGCAGGCGGCGGCCCAGGCTGACGTTGAACCCGTATTGCGTGAGTTCGTAGTCGTCGTCGTACTGGCTGGTCTGATGGGTCCAGAACAGACTTCCGCCCAGGCGCGTGGGGGTGTCCATGAACCAGGGCTCACTGCCACCCACCGAAACGCTCTGCTTGTAGCCACCGTACTCCAGCGAGAAGTCGGCGCGCCGACCCGTGCCCAGCACGTTGGGGACCTGCAGGCCGAGGGTGCCCACGAAGCCGTCGCGCTGGGAGTAGGCTCCACCTGCAGAGAACGTTCCCGTCCCCTTCTCCTTCTCCGCGACGCGGAAGTTGATGTCGACGGTGCCGTCGTCCTTGGGCTGCGGCTCGGGGACCACGCCGTCGAAGTAGTTGAGCTGCATGATCTCGCGGAAGGAGCGCATGAGCAAGCTCTGGCGGTAGAGATCGCCGGGGAACATGCGGATCTCGCGGCGGACCACCTTGTCGCGGGTCTTGGTGTTGCCCTCGACGATGATCTGCCCGATGGTGGCCGGTTGGCCTTCCTGGATGTTGTACAGGAGGTCGACGATGGAGTCGGAGCGGAACGTGCGCACCGGCTTGACCTGCACGAAGATGCGGCCTTCCTCGAGGTAGGCATCGCGGATGTTGCGCTCTTCGCCCTCGAGCTTCTTGGCGTTCATCACCTCGCCGGAGTCGATCAGGAGGTTGGCGCGCAGTTGGCGCTCGGAGATGGCGTCGAATCCGGCGAAGGAAACGCGACCCCGACGGAACCGGAGGCCTTCCTTGACCGACAAACGGATGTCCAGACGGTTCTTGCCTTCGCGACGGGTGATGGTGTCGAGTTTGATCTCGGCGTCCAGGTACCCCTTTTCACGGTAGACTTCGCGGACGTTCTGCAAATCCATCTGGATGCTGTCGTCGTGGAACTCACCCGAGCGCCACCAGCGCTTTTCCTTGGTGCGCATGGGCTTGAGCAGCTTCTTGCGGTCGATGTTGTCGTTGCCGACGAACACGATCCGGCCCACGCGGATCTTCGAACCTTCCTGGACCGTCCAGGTCAGAGGCACACGACCGTCGGCGCCAGGTTCGCCTTTGACGGGGTCGATGCGGGCGTCGAGATATCCCTTCTCGTGGTAGGCCTTCAGGAACGCTTGGCGGTCGCGCTCCAGCGCGACGGGAGTCAGCACGGCGCCTTCGGCCAGGACGGACAATTCCTTGAGGGCCTTGTCCTTCAGCTTCTTGTTGCCTTCGAACTCGATGGCAGAAACCGACGGATGTTCCTTGACCCGGACCACCACCACCACGCCACCGGTGGGCGAAGCCGCGTAGTCGATGGAGGCGTCGTCGAGCAGTCCAAGCGCCATGAGCGCGCGCAGGCTCTCGCGGGCACGGTCGGCGAACCCCTCGTCAGTGAGGGAATCCCCCACCGCCATCCTCAGGGTGCCACGGACCACGGCCGCATCGACGACACGGGTGCCTTCGATGCGGACGGAGTCGACTCCCTGAAGGGGAGATGGGGCCGGTACGGACGCCTCGAAGGAGGCGGAGGGACCGGAGAGTTCGGGCAGGTCCTGGGCAAGACCCGCGACCGGAAGGAGTTGCCCCGCGAAGAGCAGGGCCGTGCGAAGACGCATTCTGTGTTCCATCGTCAGTGCGGAGTGAGAGAGAAGGCAAATTAGTCAGCTGTGGAAAAGGCGACCACCCCCTCCGGTACATCCGTCACGATCCTCATGGACTCGACGAATGCCGGAGGAGGGGGGCCCCTCACTCCTCGACGGACGGTCGCGTGGGGGTGAAGACGAGTTTGTCGTCTTCGCGATCGATCAGGATGGTGTCCCCGTCGGCGAACTTCCCGCGCAGGAAGTCTTCGGCGAGGGCGTCTTCGACCATGCGCTGGATGGCGCGACGCAGGGGACGCGCGCCCAGCATGGGATCGAAGCTCTTTTCCACCAGGAACGTCTTGGCCGCCTCGCTGGGCACGAGGGTGACCTTGCGCTCTTCGAGACGGTTCTGGACTTCCCGCAACTGGATCTCGATGATGTTCTGGAGATCGGGCTGGCTGAGGGGGTGGAAGACCAGGGATTCGTCGACGCGATTGAGGAACTCGGGATTGAAGGCCTTTTTCAGCTCGTCCATCACCATGCGTTCCATGCGCTCGTAGTCGGTCTTGGTTTCCCCGTTGGAGAAACCGAGTCCTCCGCGCTTGATGTCGCGAGCCCCCAGGTTGGAGGTCATGATGATGATCGTGTTGCGGAAATTGACCTTGCGCCCGAAGGAATCGGTGAGGTGGCCGTCGTCGAGGATCTGCAGCAGCATGTTGAAGACGTCGGGATGGGCCTTCTCGATTTCGTCGAGGAGCACCACGGCGTACGGCTTCTTGCGGATCTTCTCGGAAAGCTGGCCGCCTTCTTCGTAACCCACGTAGCCCGGAGGAGCGCCGACGAGGCGGGACACGGAGAACTTCTCCATGTATTCGCTCATGTCGATGCGCACCAGGGCGTCGGGGCTCTTGAACAGAACCTCGGCGAGGGCCTTGCAGAGTTCGGTCTTGCCCACGCCCGTGGGGCCCAGGAAGATGAACGAACCGATGGGACGGCGATTGTTGTGGAAACCCGCGCGGCTGCGGCGGATGGCGCGGCTGACCACTTCGATGGCGCGCTCCTGGCCGACGACGCGTTTGTGGAGTTCGGCTTCCAGGCCCAGCAGATTGAGGCCTTCGGCGGCGTCGACACGGGTGATGGGGATGCCCGTCATCTTCGAAACGACATCGGTGATGACGTCTTCGTCGACCATCAGACGCTCTTCGCCACGCTCGGTCTTCCAGGTGGTCTTGGCCTCAGCGAGGGCTTCCTGCAACTTTTCCTGGCTGTCGCGGAAGCGCGCGGCCGCCTCGTAGTCCTGGTCGGTGACGGCCTGCTCCTTGAGCGCGACCACCTCGTTGATCTGGTCTTCCATCTCGCGGATGCTGGGAGGCACCGTGAGGCTGGACAGACGGATGCGGGCTCCGGCCTCGTCGATGATGTCGATGGCCTTGTCCGGCAGGAAACGGTTGTTCATGTACCGTTCGGAGAGTTTGACCGCCGCTTCGAGGGCCTCGGTGGTGTAGCTCACCTTGTGGTGCTTCTCGTAGCGCTCCTTGAGCCCCTTGAGGATCTCGACGGTTTCGTCGGCCGAAGGGGGGTCCACCGTGATGCTCTGGAAACGACGTTCCAGGGCTCCATCCTTCTCGATGTGCTTGCGGTACTCGTCGAAGGTGGTGGCGCCGATGCACTGCAACTCGCCACGGGCGAGAGCGGGCTTGAAGATGTTCGAGGCGTCGAGACTGCCTTCGGAACCACCCGCGCCGACGATGGTGTGGATTTCGTCGATGAAGGTGATGACGTTGTCGTTCTTCTGGAGCTCGGCCATCAGGGCCTTCAGACGCTCCTCGAACTGGCCGCGGTACTTGGTGCCCGCGACGATGGAGGCCATGTCCAGCGTGACGACGCGCTTCTGCTCGAGAATCTCGGGGATCTTGCGCTCGACGATCTTGAGCGCGAGACCTTCCACCACGGCGGTCTTGCCGACGCCGGGCTCGCCGATGAGCAGGGGGTTGTTCTTCTTGCGGCGCGACAGAATCTGGATGACGCGCTCGATTTCCTTGTCGCGGCCGATGATGGGATCGAGTTTGCCCAGTTTGGCCAGTTCGGTGAGGTCGCGACCGAAGTGGTCCAGGAACGGGGTCTTGCTCTTCTTCTTGCCGGCCGCGCCGGGAGCCTGCGGGGCTTCGCCGAAGGCCTGGTTCTGCTGCGCCGGCGACTCCGAGCCGCGCAGGACCTTGTCGATCTCTTCGCGGCAGGCGTCGTAGTCGACCCCCACGGCGGCAAGGGCGGTGGCAGCCGCGGACTCGTTGTCCTTCATCAGCGCCAGCAGGATGTGCTCGGTGCCGATGTACTTGTGGCTCATCGCCCGAGCTTCCTGGGCGGCGATCTCCAGGACCTTCTTCGCGCGGGGCGTGAAGGGGATCATCTGGCCGATGGTCATCATGCCACCCGAGGTGTTGATGCTCTTCTCGATGTTGCGGGACAGCTCTTCGAGGTCTACGCTGAGATTCTTCAGGACGGCGATGGCGACGCCATCCCCTTCGCGGATGAGCCCGAGCAGCAGGTGCTCGGTTCCCACATAATCGTTCCCCAGCCGGACAGACTCTTCGCGAGCCAGCTGCATCACCTTCTTCACGCGATCGGTGAACATTCCGTTCATGGCGGTTCTCCTACAAGCGTGAAGATAACACGCCCGGGCCCTCCCGCCCGCCCCTCAACGAAGTAGAGGCGCCCCGCAAGGCGCCTCCACTCTCACAAACGGCAGATCGTGCCCGAGGGGCCGAATCCTTACTTCTTGCCCTTCTTGCCCTTGCCGGAAGCCTTGGCCACCGGGGCCGGGGCGTTCTTGTTGGGGTTGTAGAAGTATTCAGGCCGGTTCTTTTCGGGGTCGCAGCCGGCGGGACCGTACTTCTTGAGGAAGCCGGGAACACCGCCTCCGTAGGTGCGGAATTCTGGCTTGACGCGGTAGAAGTCGAAGGGGATCTGGGCGACCTTCGACTTCTTCTGGGTCAGGATGTTGCGGGTGGTGTCGGCCAGCCAGGTACGGGTGTTGGATTCGGCCAGACCGGCGAGGTTGGACGACGTGATGGCCTGGGGCACGATGGGCGCCGCGGAAAGGGAGCCGTCGTTGAGCAGTCCCCAGTAGAGGGGGTCGGGAGTGACGTCGAAGACCTTGCGGGCGATGCCGTTGACGGAGGTGGACTCGGCGGCCAGGACACGCGACTTGGTGCCGGCCAGGATTCCACCTTCGCGGCTGGCCATGGAACCCGCGGCGGGATTGGCCACGATGGTGCTGAACACGGACGCGTTGTAGGCGTTGATGTAGAAGGCGATGCGCTCGGCCTTGGGCGCGGACTTCACGGTGTTGGAATCCAGGGCGGCCAGGGTGGCCAGGTACCCATCCAATTTGGCCTTTTCGGCGAGCACACCAGCGTAGTCGACGCGATCCCCCTTGACGTGGGCGGTCAGGATCTCGTTCCAAGGGGCGTGAAGGTCGTCGAGGCCGGCGAGGGCGAACGGGGCCAGGGCGAGAACGGCGGCGAGAATCTTCTTCATGGTGTTGGGACTTCCTTCTCGAACGATGGAGCGATGGCGGAGCGTCGAAAACGTAAGGCCGGAGGCCGGATTTGGCAGGCCGTTCGGGCCAGCATCCCCAACGAATGCGGGAACCCTCCGCCTTCACCCTCCGGGAGTGGACCGTTCGCGGCGCGCCTCGAACCACTCCAGCCGCTTGGCCAGCTCGCGCTCGAAGCCGCGCCCGACCGGCGTCCAGAAGACCGAGCCCCGCAACGCATCCGGCAGGTGGTCCTGACCCGAGTAGCCATCGGGGCTGTCGTGGTCGTAGCGATATCCGGCTCCGGTGCCCAGAGCCCGATCGAACCGGGTGACGGCGTTCTGGAACGCCGAGGGAACCGGCAATCGACCGTGTTGTTCAACCGCCTGGCAGGCCGCGGCCCAGGCGATCTCGAGGCTGTTGCTCTTGGGCGAGAGCGCCAGGTAGTTGGCCGCTTGGGCCAAGGCCAAGGCGCACTCGGGCATGCCGAGCATCTCGACGGCGTCGCGCGCGGCCAGGGCCTGGACCAGCGCCTGGGGATCGGCCAACCCGACGTCTTCGGAGGCCATGCGCACCAGGCGGCGCGCGATGTAGACGGGATCTTCGCCGTCCTGGAGCATGCGGGCCAACCAGTAGAGCGCCGCCTGCGGATCGGACCCGCGGATGGACTTGTGCAAGGCCGAGATCTGCTGGTAGCGCCCGTCGCCGGTGCGGTCGTAACCGCGTGGACGGCTCCCCGCGGCGCGCGACACCGAGCTCGCCGCCAAGCCCTCCCCCGGAGCCAAGCTGGCCGCAGCCCACTCCAGCAGGTTCAGCGAAGCGCGCAGGTCGCCGTCGCACAGCCGGGCGACCTCGTCGAGGGCCTCGTCGCAGCCATCGGACAAATCCTGTCGCGACAGTCCGGATTCGGAGACCAGGGCCTCGCGCAGGATCCCCCGGACTTCGTCGCGTCCCGGTGGCTCCAGCCGGAAGGCCTGGCAGCGCGAAAGCAAGGCGGGATTGAGCGAATACGAGGGATTCTCGGTGGTGGCACCCAGCAGCACCACCTGGCCGCTTTCGACCGCCGGCAGCAGGGCGTCCTGCTGGGCCTTGTTCCAACGATGGATCTCGTCGACGAACAGGCGCGGCGCCGGGAGTCCGGCCCGACGCCTCTTGGAGGCCTCGTCCAGGAGGGCGCGCAATTCGGGCAATCCCGAAGATACGGCCGAGAGGGTGCGGAACGGCCGCGACGTGGACCGTTTGAGGATCCCCGCGATGGTGGTCTTGCCGCTGCCCGGAGGGCCCCACAGGATGGCCGAACCGAGAGTATCGGATTCGACCGCCTTGCGCAGCGGGGCCCCTTCCCCGAACAGGTCTGGGGACCCGACCAGTCCGGCGAAGGCGCCGGGCCGCATGCGCTCGGCCAACGGCGCGTCGGCGGAGGGCCGGGGCGCGTCGGATGGCCTGTCGCCGGATTCGAAGAGGTCGTCGCCGCCCACCTCCGGCAAGGTAGCCTCCCGAGGGGAAGCCGCAGTGCTTGCCTCGTTCCGCGCACGGTTTTCGCATCTTGTGGAACATGATCGACGCCCATTGGGCCTCGAGTCTGGTGCACACGGGATGGGGGGTTGCCCTCTACGCGGTGTTCCAGGCCTGGGGGGTCCTCTCCGAAACCACCGCTCCCGATGCCCCTTCCCGTCGTGCGGCGGGCATGAATTCCTTCGTCCTGGGCCAGGCCGTGGCCATTGTCGGCGTGGTGGGAGTCGCCCTCTTGTGCGGGCGGGTCCTGTTCCAGACGTTGCAGACCTACGATATCCAGACCGTGTCCCTATGGGTGGCAGGCGCTCTCACGTTGGTCGAAGCCGTCTCGGCGTTCCTCGGGTTCCCTTTGGTCAACGAACGCGAACCCCTGACCCGCATCGACTTCACGGGTGGCCGCGACCTGGTCCTCCGGCATGCCTCGGCGCTTTTCCTGGGCCTTGCGGCCACCACCGCCTGGCTGGGACCCGCCACCTCCGCGACCGTCGCAGGGGGATGCGTTCTCGGTTGGGGCGCCACCCAGGCCTTGGCCGGACCGGCACGCCACACCCCCCTCCTGACCTGGAGCCGCCACCTGGCGTCCATCCTGGGATTGGGCATGGGCATCATGCTGGTGCGTGCGGCGCTGAAGTGGAGCTGAACCCCTCGAGGGTGCTCGTGGGCTAGGTGGAGGCGGGGACCAAACCCGAACCCCCAACGAGAGCGCCCCCTTGCCGCGCGGACGCGCTCTGCAGATATTGTCTCCCGCCCTCTCGAGATCCCCCATTTCCGGAGCGCTCGCGCGACCTCCGGATCCGGAGAACCGCCCATGTCCACCGCCCAGTTGCAAGATCTGACGCGCCGCATCCACGAAGCCTCCGACTTCGTTCCCGCGTTGCGCACCGAACTGACCCGCACCGTGTTGGGACAGGAGAGCCTCTGCCACGACCTCGTCCTGGCCCTGCTGGCAGACGGCCACGTGCTGCTGGAAGGCGCACCCGGTCTGGCCAAGACCACCGCGGTCTCGGCCTTGGCCTCCACCATCCACGCCTCGTTCGCGCGCATCCAGTTCACCCCCGACCTCCTGCCGGCAGACCTTGTGGGCACGCAGGTCTACCGCCCCCACACGGGAGCCTTCGAGACGCGCCAAGGCCCGGTGTTCGCGAACATGGTGCTGGCCGACGAGATCAACCGCGCCCCTGCCAAGGTACAGTCGGCGCTGCTGGAGGCCATGCAGGAGCGGCAGGTCACCATCGCGGGCCAGACCTTTCCACTCCCCCGCCCCTTCTTCGTTCTGGCCACCCAGAACCCCATCGAGCAGGAAGGCACCTACCCCCTGCCCGAAGCGCAGGTGGATCGTTTCCTGCTGAAAGTGGACGTGACCTATCCCGGGCGCGACGCGGAACTTTCCGTGTTGCAGTTGGTCTCCGGCTCAGGCCTGCCCAAACCCCGCCAGGTCGTGGACACCCAACGCCTGGTGGCCGCCCAGATGCTGGCGCGCGAGGTCTTCATGGACCCGCGGGTGCAGGGGTACATCGTCGACCTGACGCGCGCCACGCGATCGCTCCAGGAAGGCGGTCTGGCCGACCTCCAGGGCCTGATCCGCTGGGGAGCGTCGCCTCGGGCATCCATCGCCCTGGCCCTGTGCGCGAAGGCCCAGGCCTTCCTGGACGGACGCGCCTACGCCACTCCCGACGACGTCAAGTCCGTGGCCCGCGGGGTGCTGCGCCATCGCATCGGCCTCTCCTTCGAGGCGCAAGCCGAGGAGGTCCGCGTGGAGGAAATCGTCGGACAGGTCCTGTCGGGGGTCCAGGTCCCGTGAAACCCGATCCCGGTGCCGCGCGCCGCGCGGTGGCCCGGGTGCGCGGTCTGGAGTTCCGCGCCCGGGGTCGCATCCAGGACCTGCTCCACGGCGGGCATCTCTCGGCGTTTCGCGGCACCGGACTGCGATTCCGCGAGGTGCGCGCCTATTCGGAAGGCGACGACCCGCGCCACATCGACTGGAACGTCACGGCGCGCAGCCAATCGCCTTTTGTCAAGGTCTTCGAAGAGGAACGGGAACTCACCGTGGTGTTCCTCGTGGACGTCTCGGCCAGCCTGGATACCGGTATTTCCCTGATGACCGTACGCGAAGCGGCGGCGGAGTTCTGCGCCCAGATGGCCCTGGCGTGTTTCGGCACCCAGGAGCGGCTGGCCCTGATGCTCCACTCCGACCAACTGGAGCTCTGGCTTCCACCCGCCCGCGGTCCAGCGGCCCTGTCCCGCCTGCTTCGGGAAGTCGCGGTGCACCCGGTGGCCAGCCCGCGCACCAGCCTGGCCGCCGCCTTCGACGCCCTGTCCCGGAGGCTGCCGCGCCGCGCCGTGGTCGTGGTCGTGTCCGATTTCCGCGACGATCCCCGCCTCTACGGACCCGCGTTGCGCCGGCTGGGCGTGCGCCACGACGTGAACCTGGTCCGGGTGGACGCGGCCGGATTCCAGCCCCTGCCCCACCAAGGCCTGGTGGAATTCCTGGACCCCGAAACCGGCGCGAGCGTGCTACTGGACACATCCGACCGCACCACCAGGCAGGCCCTCGAAAAGGCCGAGAAGGCCCGCCTGGATGCCATTGCGGAATTCGCACGCAAGGCGCGCGCCGTGACCGCATCGCACGATTCCGGCAAGGATCCCATCACCTCGGTGCGCGCCTTGGTGCAGCGCCGCGCGATGGCGGGAGGAACACCCCGATGATCCGCATCGCCTCCGATTCCGCCCGCCTGGGCGACACCCTTCGCCTGGTGTGGGAGCTTCCCGCCGGCGCCACCGTCCTGGTCGGTCCGCGCCCCGACGACAGCCTCGCGCTGGCTGTCGACACCGCCCACCCGGGTCAGTGGCTGCTGCAGCCCCTGGCGGTGGGCCTGCGCGGCGGCGACTCCCTTCTCGCCCTGGGCCCGTCCGGAGACACGCTAACAGAAATTGTCCCGCCCTGGCGGGCGGTCCCCGTGCTCGGGGCCCAGGACACGGCCATCGCCTCCCTTTTGCCACCTCGCGACCGGCCGGTGCCCTTCCCGCTCTTCGAGACCGGACTCGTCCTGGTCGCCTTGGGACTGGGTCTGCTGGGCATCTGGCTCTGGAAGCGCCACCGCGACCGGAAGCCCCCTCCTCCCCCGCCCCCAGTCCCGACAATTTCCGTCCACGAGCGCGTGCTGGCCGCCCTGGCCGAACTCGAATCGGCCGCCCTGGCCGGGCAACCCCCGCGCGAAACGGCCTTCCGCGCCGGTATCCTGCTGCGCGAGCTGCACGGCGAGATCCTCGGGTGGCCCGAATCCGTCGACTCGACCTCGGCCGAATGGCGCGCGCGCCTGGAGACCGCCCTGCCCGGTGCCGGTGCGGCCTTGCGGGAATTCCTCGCGGAAGCCGACCCCCTGCGCTACGCCGACGATCTCCGCGACGCGGCGGCGTTGCTGCGTCGCGCGCGCGACGTGGTTGCCGCCACGCCCATGAAGGGGGCGTGAGGGACATGGCGACCTGGTTGGTCCCCCAAGCCTTCTGGCTTCTGGCCCTTCTCCCCCTGCTGGCATGGGGCGCCCATCTCGCGTCCAAGCGGGTCCCACGGCTGTTGCTGCCCGGCCTGCCTTCGGGCTTCCAGCCCCCGCGCTCGCTGCGACGCATGCTATCGCCCCTTCCGATGACCCTCAAGATCGCCGCGGCGGGGTTGCTGGTCGTCGCCTTGGCCCGCCCCGTCGACCGCACCTCCTGGAACGAGGACGACATCCACGGCGTGGACATCGCGCTGGTGCTCGACGTCTCGACCTCCATGCAGATCGACGACATCGCTCCCTCGCGGGATGTCGCCTCGCGCGATCTCATCAAGCGCTTCGTCGCCGGCCGGTCGCATGATCGCATGGCCCTGGTCGCCTTCGCGGGTCGCCCCGTCACCCGGGCGCCCCTGACCACCGACCGCGACCTGCTGCGCACCCTGATCGACGAGACCACCAACGAGGGACTCGACGACGGCACCGCGATCGGCGACGCGCTCCTGATGGCGGGCAATCGGCTTCGAACCTCGCAAGCCAAGAGCCGCATCGTGGTTCTGCTGACCGACGGGGAGAACAACGCCGGAGCGATCGATCCCGTCTCGGCCGCCAAGGCCCTGGCCAGCCTGGGGGTGCGGATCCACACCATCGGTGTGGGGCGCGAGGGTCGGTTCCAGCAGACCTTCCGCATGCCCGACGGATCGAAGCAGACCGGCATCGTCGAATCGAGGATGGACGCCAAGAGCCTCGCGGAAGTGGCTCGGATCGGCAAGGGAAGGTTCTATCGCGCGCTGGAGCGGGACGCGCTGGAGCAGGCCTGGAAGGAGATCGACGGCATGGAGCGCACCCGCATCTCGTCGCGCACCTGGTGGGAAACCAAGGAGCGCTTCGCCCCTTGGGCGCTCTCCGCATTGGCTCTGCTGGGGCTCGCTCTGGTGCTGGAAGCCACCTGGTTGCGGAGGTCGCCCTAGATGGAACCCGTCACGTTCTCCCGTCCCGAGTTCCTGCCCTGGCTGTGGTCCCTCCCGGCCCTGGCACTGATGCTGGCGATCCTCCCTTGGCTTCGTGCGCGCCGCATGCGCCGCTGGATCTCGGCACCGCTGGCCCCCCGCGTGGTGGTCGGGCGCAGTCTTCCGCTGGAGATCGCCCGTATCGTGTTGGCCCTGGTGGCGGTCGCCGCCCTGATCGTCGCGCTTGCCAGGCCCTGCTGGGGGGAACGGCTCGTTCCCGCTCCCGCCCGGGGGGCGGATGTCGTGCTGGTGCTGGACGCTTCGCTGTCCATGCGCGCGGCCGACGTGCCCCCCGACCGCCTCGAACTGGCCCGGCGCGACCTGCACCGGCTGGTCGACCGCATCGGCCCTTCGCGCCTGGCTTTGGTGGTCTTCGCCGGATCCGGCCTGCGGATGGTCCCGCTCACCACCGACCGTTCGGCGGTGGCCACCCTGCTGGAAGGCGCCTCTCCGGACGCGGTCCCGAAACCCGGCACCGACATCGCCGCGGCCCTCCGGACAGCGGGACAGATATTGTCCGACAGCAGGGCGTCCCACCGCGCCGTCGTGGTGGTCACCGACGGCGGCGACCACCACGGGGAAGCCGAGGAGGCCGCCGCGAAGCTGGGTGCCACCGGCGCCGAGCTCTGGGTGGTGGGAGTCGGCGACCTCGTCCCGGTGCCCATCCCGATTCCTGGGGGAGGCTACAAACAGGACCGCGAAGGTCGCACGGTGACCGTGGCCCTCGAGGAACAGCGACTGCAGGCCATCGCCTCGGCCGGATCCGGGACCTACCTGGCTCTCGATGCCACGTCGTGGGCCTTGGAACCCGTGGTGGCTTCGATCTCCCAGGCAGCCGGCCACGACGGTCCGGCCGGCACGCGTCGCGAGCCCATCGAACGATTCCCCTGGCTGGTGGGGCTGGCCTTGCTGGCACTGCTGGGGGAACTCCTTGTTCCCCATGGCACCCGACGGAGGATCCACGCATGACCTTTCTGGCAGCGCTCCTGCTCCTTGTTTCCGCAGGAAGCGAGCGCGAGAACCGCCGTGGCATCGAGGCCTGGCGGCGCGGCGACACGACCGCGGCCATCCGTCATTTCTCGACGGCCGCGCGAAGGGATTCGACCCAATCCGACTACGCGTTCAACGCCGGCACCCTGAAATCCCTGTCCGGCCAGGACGCGGAAGCCGATCTCTCGGCGGCCCTCGCTCGAGCCCGCAGCGACGAGGAAAAAGCTCGCGCCCTGTACAACCGCGGCACCGCCAGATTGTCCAAAGCGGCCTCGGCCCCGCCCGGCCAGGGTGATGTCGGAGGCGCCATCTCCGACCTGCGCCAGGCCGTCCGGATGCGTCCAGGATGGAACGAAGCGTCGCGCAACCTCGACCGCGCCCTTCGACTTCGCCCCCCTCCGCAGCCCAAACAGGATCCCAAGCCCGACGACAAAAACGATCCCAAACCGGACCAGAAGAACAAGCCCAACGAGAACAAGCCCTCCCAGGGGGACAAGCCGCAAGACGCGCAACCGCCCCAACCCGATCCTTCCCCGGGGATGGATCCCCAGGACGCCCAGCGGCTGCTCGACGGCGCCGCCGCACGCGAAGCCCAGCAACAGCGCGAACAGCGCCGCAAACGCCCCGAGGACAACGATGGTCCGGATTGGTAGTCTCCTGGTCCTTCTGGCCCTGTGCCCTCTGTGGGCGGCCAGCAAGCTCCTGTCGGTCGGCGCGGTGGTCACGCCCAATCCGGTCCCTGCGGGAGAGGTCTTCGAGGTCGTGGTCACGGCCGAAATCGAGGGCGACGCCTCCGATCTTCCCTGGCCCGAGATCCAACTCCCCGCGGGCCTGTCCGCGGGCGGGCGCAACCGCACCCAGCAATCTCGTTCGCAGGTAACGATCATCAACGGGAGCTTCCAGAGCACGAGCACCACCGTGGTGCGCTTCCACCAAGCGGTGGGCACCTCCAAACCCGGCGTCTACACCGTCGGCCCGCTCACCTTCCAGGGACGGAATCTCGGGACGGGACAAATTTCGGTCACCGCTGCGGCGGGTGCGCCACCTCAGGGTCCCTCCGGCTCGAAGGAGGTCAGCGCCACCACGCTCGTGGCGCGACGGAAGGTCTGGGTGGGCCAGCAGGTGCCGTTCACCTGGCGACTCGAATCGAGCCTTCCCCTCCAGATCGCATCCTTCCCCGACATCCGTTCGGTCTTGGGCAAAGGCTTCTATTCCGTGATCCCGGATTCGCAGGGGCAGGCCCATGCGGTCCGAAGTGCCGACGGACGGCAAGTCGCGCGCCTGGATTGGAAAGGCACCCTGTTTCCGCTCACGCCGGGGCGACAGACCCTCCCGGCCACCGAATTGAAGTGGAAGACTCTCGAAGGCGGAAGTGTCGATCCCTTCGAGGCCCTTGCACGCGGCGAAGACCCGTTCGAAGCCATGCGCCGGCAACCTCGCATCCGGGAAGGAATCACGCGCACCGAGGCGGTCGCGTTGCAGATCCTTCCGGTTCCCTCCGAAGGCAGGCCTCCCAGCTTCCAGGGGGGGGTCGGCCGGTTTCGGCTGGAAGCCGAACTGAAGGACACCTCCCTGCGCGCGGGAAACAGCGCCACTCTGGTGCTACGACTGGGGGGGAACGGCCAACCACAGGCCAGCGGACTTCCGCAATGGCAACCTCCGCCCGGAATCGAGGCCTACCCGCCGCAGGACACCTGGAAATCCTCCTGGAAGGATGGCGAACTCCACACCACCCTGGAGCGACGCATCGTGCTTGTCCCTCGCCAAGAGGGGCGTTTCCCTCTCGATTCGGTGCGCTTTTCGTGGTTCGACCCCTCCACCGAGCGCTTCCAGACCAGCGCCGTGCCTCTGCCGACCCTCTCCGCGAGCCCCGCCCCTGCGGGCAGCGCGGGCACCAGATCGCCGTCCGATTCGTTGCTCGGCTCCTCTTCGCGCCTCACCCCATCCGATCGAGCCTGGATCCTGTTCGGAAAGGCCTCGGCCTGGGCGTGGGGCTTGTTGCTGGGAGCCGGCCTCGGTTGGGGCGTTTTCCGTCTGGCCGCCTCGCGACTGTCGGTGCGGTCCCGCAAGCAGCGAACCTTGGGCAACCTGCGGACGCGAATCCACCACCAACTGGCCCAAGCCTCTCCCGATGCGGGATCGCTCCGTCGGGACCTCGCTGCGGCCTTGGCGGTCGTCTACGGGGACGAGGCCGCAGGCTGGACCGCACGCGAGGTCGAGGAGCGTTTGTGCTCGATTTGGAAACCCGAGCACGCCGAAGAATTCGCAGGGCTACTGAAGGATCTCGAAGCGTCCGCCTATGCGGGGTTGGTCCTGGAAAATGGAAAAGCCCGGACGGACCGGGCTTTGGAGGCGTTGGCGTCCGACCTGGGGCGTTGAACGCTTGTCGGCCCGACACCGCGTATCCAACCGTCGCTCCCTTCCAGGAAGGCCCGGGAGCGGCGGGCGTTTGATCAGAAACCGAGACCGGCCACCACGCTCATGGCGTTGTACTTGGCGAAGGTGAAGTCTCCGGAGAGGTCCAGGATTCCCAAGCGGAAGTTGCTTCCCACCGTGGTGCGGAACAGGTTCTCGCCCTCGGAATTGAACCCGACCTTGATCGGCTTGCCCGTGCTGGGATCGTTGAAGAACGTCTCGTAGGAGACTTCGAGCGACGAGCCCTCCACACCCAGTGCCGCATAGGGCGTGACGTGCAGGAACCTCCAGCCGAACCGACGCGATGCCATGACCCCCGCGTTCCAGGCCGAGAATTGCATGTAGTCGCCGTAGGAGAACGAGGTGTAGGCGAAGTTCACGCTGGAGTTGATGCCCAGCGGGAGCTGGGCCTTCTCGAACCAGAATCCGGGATTGTGGTTGACACCGAACCCGAAGAACGAGAAGTCCCCGAAGGACGGCGCGGCGCGGATCGCCAGTTGGGTGCCGGCCAGGGTGCCGATGTTGATCTGGGGGAAGGGCACCACCACACCTGGCAGGATCCCCGCGAGGTCCCTTCCGGCGATGCCCAATTTGACCGATTGTCCCTCGAGCGCCATGGCCCGGCCGTCGACATCGACCGTGTCCTGGGAAGAAACCGTGTAGGTGATCTCTTCGGAGCTGGGGCCGATGATCGTGGGGCCGGAGATGGTCATATCGACCGGAGTACCGACCAACTGCGCCTTGACCGCATTGACGGCCATGGTACGCGCCGCCCCGGTCAGCCCGGGTGGCACCATCTGCTCGGCCAGCAGGCCTGCGGTCTGTTCATCGATCTCGGTGCTGGTGCTGGTCGAAAAACGCTCCGCGGAGGCGTCGAAGAAGGTTCCCGTGACCACCAGCTTGCCGCTGATGTCGATGCTCCACAACACGGGATTGGGCGCTTCCCGAAACCAGCCCTAGTTCAGGTCGGAGCCGATGGTCGAGACGATGGGCCCCAGATACCCTTCCGCCGCGGCGCCGCCCAACTTCTCGAGATCGGAGTTGATCCCCGCCATGGCAGGAACGCATCCTGCCACGAGCATCCCAAACGCGGTCTTCTTGATCATGAGTGTCTCGCTCCGCTGGAACCGGCGATCGGCCGGAGGCTGTCGGTCTTCCCGCCCGGTCGGAAGGATTCCTGGCAGAGCGGATTAGACGGTGTCGAGCCAATCTTACGGAACGAAGCGCACGTTGTCCAGCAGAAGGTTTCCGGACCCGGGGTTCGTGTTGACCGAAATCCGCACCACCAGATCGGTGTAGGTTGCCCCCGCCAAGGCCTGCGAAATGTGGGAGGGAATGGGCAGACGTTGGGTGCTCCACTCTCCGTTGGCCAACTCCGTGAGGCTCACCTGTCCGACCCACTGGTTCCAGATTCCGCGCGAAGGGCACTCCACGTAGACCTGGACCGCGCCGGCATACCACGGATTGGCCTGCAGCGTCGGAACGAGAACGTCCAACACGGCGAAGCCCGTACCGGCAATGGACGCCGAGCTGACCGACGGACTTTGGAGAATCTTGTATCCCGAGGGCGTCACGGAGAACGCACCGCTGCCCTCGGTTCGATCCCGGGAGATCGTGAGCGGCTGGTCGGCGGGAATGCTCCAACCCAGGGTATTGTCCAGGGAGAGCGCACTGCCTTGCACCCCGGGTGTCTCGGGCTCGAGACCGGCACGCCAGGTCGTGCCATGTTCGATGGCTCCGATGTCCGGAGCCGCTCCGAGCCACGAAGGATGGATAGCGGCGACGACCGCACCCGCGTCGATGGCGGGAGATCCCGCGGCCAATCCGAAGTTCCACTCGTAGGAGGTGGGATCCAGGAACAGCGGATTCTGGGTGGGCAGGAGGTTGTGGTCGGTGGTGCCCCCCGTGAGCCCGTCGTTGGGTGAGAACGTCCGGATGAAGGCGCCGCCGACATCGAAGTTGTAGGCGGCCTGGGTGCGGAAGATATTGTTGGCCAGACGCGTCCCCAGGTGGGACTGGGAACCGGCCAAGGTGGTCAGCCACGAATACTGAACGCCCGAACCGATGGTGTTGGACAAGACGAGATTTTCGCGCGAGTGATCTTCCGAGTGGCCATAGTAGCCACCCAGGCGAATTCCCGCCACCGCGTTCTCGATGATGTTGTGGTGGACCAACGCCTTGTTGCGCCCGAACAACAGGTTGATGCCCGCACCAGGCCGGGGATTGCTACGCGCCGGATCCACGGGTGTCTCGTTGAGGATCAGGTTGGAGTCGATCGTGACTCCGAAGCCGACATTGAAGGCCGCGACCACACCCCCGTGCCGGGAGGCGGACAGGCGCCCCCAGTTTTCGATGCGATTGTTGCCCGCCACGGCTCCGACCGCTTGGCGATTGAGGAAGACGCCGCTCGCTCCCGCCTCGCGGATCTCGTTGTGTTCGACCTGGACATCCATCCCCTGCACACGCACGGCGGCGCCGTAGGAGACACCCAGCGTGTTGGAATGGATGAACGCGTTGTTCTTGATGAGCGCGGCACTGCCGTTGGCCTCGATGCAGGCCAATGGGCATGCCGAGAATGTGCTTCGCACGACCTGGTGGCCGCTGCCTTGCAGCACCAAGCCGATTTTGTACGCGTTCTCCGCATTGACTTCGGCCAGCCCTTCGCTCAGACCAGGCCGATCGAACATGACGTTTTCGAAGCGGATGTCGCTGGAGGTCGCGTCGGTGAGGGGCACCACACCCAGGAAATTGAGGTTGCGGAAGACCCAATTGCCGCGACCGGAAAGATCCGGACCGGCCGAAGAGATCTGGAGCACGAACGAGGTCTCGTCGGGGTCGAACTGGCTGGTGACCTGGACACTGCCGGTGGCGGCATCCCAGGTCCAGCGCCCGAGGTCGGTGGAGGTCAGCAGGCTCGGGTGCCGGCTGAGCCAGACACGGTGGCTTCCGAAGGACATCTCGGCATCTCCGTCGCGGGGGGCGATGCCGAGGATGTTCGCACTCGGACGCCCCGTCACGGTGCGGATGTAGGCTCCCTGCTCCTCATCGCGAAAGACATGGGCCAAGGCTCCGGTCAAATCGCCGGAAGGCAGATCGGCCAACTGGTAGGCCGCGGGGGTGGTCCCGCTCCCCAGGTAGGCCGAGCGGGGAAAGACGCTTTCGTTCATCGGCCAGACGGCCTCGTGCAGCGCGGTGTGGTGCTCGAGGTACCAGAGCCGGACACCGGCCATCGCCTGTCGATCCGCCCACACCCCCTGCAGGGCAGGGATCGTGGCGGCGAGTGCGGTTCGGAAGGTTCCCTTCCAGATGTTCGGACGGCCCGAGGGGTTCCAATCCAGGGTGTGCCATGCTCCGATGAACACCGAGCCGGGCCGGGCCGCCTCGACGACGATCGGATTCTGGGCGGTTCCGCTGGCGGCGGCACGCCCCACCGTCCCACCCGAGGGAGTGGCGAGGTTGTAGTCCCCCGGACCCAGCAGGCAGCGGTCACCGGCCTGGGCCAAGGTGAAACACTTGTCGAGGGTACGCCAGGGTTTCGCCTCGGAGCCGTCGGCGTCGGAGCCGACATACGCCGGATCGAAGTGGATGGTGCGCGCGGACGCCCCCGCAGCGAGGGAAGAGAGCAGAAGAAGGGAGGTAAAGGAATACGTGGGCATAGGTCGAACTCTCCGTTTCACACGAAGGTTAGCTGACACCGGATGATTTCGGAGCCGCCCTCCAGCCTCGGTGTGATGGGCCACACGTCGTCGCCGAGAGGCTCCTGCAACCATCATCCCACTTGCAGACAAATCACGTCAACCGGAATCCGACACAAGTTTCCTGACAGCCCTTTGTTTCAAAGAACGGACTGCCAAGGAAACCCGCAAGCGTCCCTCAAGGTCGGGTCAGACGAGCTCCACGATGAGATCGGGATGGACACGCGACTGGAGCACACCCTCGATGAAGAAAAGCGTCCCGCTGGTGGAACTGGGGCAGGACCCGCAGGCTCCCTGGTATTCGATCCGGACGATCTTCTCGACGATCTCGACCAGGAGGAGCCCTCCCCCGTCGGAGGCGAGTCCGGGTCTGACGGTTTCGTCGAACACGGTGTTCACGAAGGCCATCTTCTCGTCGTAGGAGCGTTCGAAGAACGCCGCGTCGATCTGGTGATCGCCTTGGTCCAGGGTTGGTGTCACAGGTGCCCGCACCACCGGCGGCGCAACCGGGGCGTCGGCCGCTTCCAGCACCTGCACGATGCGAGGAGCCACCACGCTCCAATCCCCGAAAGGATCCTTGGTCACGGTGGCGACGTTGGAGACGAAGAACACGCTCAGGACTTCCTCGATCTCGAACAGGGCCTTGGCGATGGGATCCTCGCAGAGCAGGCGATCCCGGAAGGACCGCGAGCCCGCCGGAACCAGCTGGCCGTCGAGGACGAACTTGAGAGCGTCGGGATTGGGCGTCGGATCGGTGCGTTGGACCTTCATACAGGACCAAAATGGTCTAATTTCGCCCGGCCGACAAGTACCCCGGCCCACGAAGGTCGCGGGAGCTCAGATTTCGATGCAGGCCGCGTCGGTCCGACGCAGGGCCACGAGGGTCCCACGGACCTGGAAGGCCATGGGGCCGCCGAAGGCCGCTCGGGCCACCAACCGCACGGGGCACCCCGGAGTGAATCCCATTTCCTGCAAGCGGGAGCGCAATTCCGGATGACCTCCCAAGCTGCGCACCACGGCGGCGCCTCCCTTGGAAAGCTGCGCGAGGTTGCCGTGACGAATCTGGCTGTGACTCCCGTGATCGAGCATGGAACAACTCCTTTCCCGCGTAACAAAAGAGATCGACTCTCACCCTCGATCCTTCAGGATCAAAAGATCGTCTATTCGCCATGAGATTGCAAGGGATTCGCAAAGAACTTTTACCCCCCTTCGAGAGGTCCTCGAAAATGGGATCCTTACACCTCCCTCCGTCTCCTCTCCCTCCCGGGATGCTCCCCATGCCTTTGCTCCCACGCGCCCCGCTTGCGCGTCGCCTCTCCCTCGCGGTAGGTTCCATCGTGTCCGTCCTGGCCTTGGCCCTGGGACTTTTCCTGGGCCTGCAATCGGGACGAACGGAACGCAGGACCGTCAGCGAAGGCCTCGAAACCACCACGCGCACCTTGGCCTCCGGGGTGGATCCAGCCGACTTGGATTCCGTCCTGGAGCGACCCGACGAAACCTCGACGCCCTACCTGCGGGTGCTGGAACAGATGCGCCGCGCTTCCGCAGCATCCCTGCGCAAGGCCACGTTCTACAGCTTCGCCCGCACCGATTCGGGATGGGTCTTCGTGGTGGACGGCTACGAAGGCGACGACCACTCCGCCGTTCTGACCCTGTACACGATCGACGACAGCGCCACATCGCGCCTGCTGACCGAGGCCGCGCGCTCGGGCTCCTCGCGCGACGAACGCCTGGTGGCCGACCAATGGGGGGTTTGGATGTCGGCTTTCGCCCGCGTGCCCGGCACGCACCTGCCGGTGCTGATCGGTGTCGACGTGCCCGCCTCCGACCTGCGCCGGCGCGAAATCCGCACGCTGGCGATCGCGATCGGCATTTCCCTTCTGGGAGCCCTGCTGGCAGGCCTCGCCACCCGCACGCTGGTCCATCGGGACCTCGCCCGGGACCTGGGCCAGGCGGCGCTGCATGTGTCGGCTCTGCAACGGGGCGACCTCTCCGACCACCCGGTCTCGGCCACCGGGGACGAACTCGAAGCGATCGGGCACGCGCGCAACGCCACGGCCGCCCATCTTCGCGCGGTGGTGGGTCGCGAGCGGGTCGACTGGCAGGAGGTTGGACGGAAATTGACTGAAAGCGCGCTCCTGGCCTTGCTGGTCGAAAACGGCCCCGCCCCCCTCCTGGTACTCGATGCCGAGGGTCGGATCCGGCACGCGAACGCGGCTTGCAGACGCCTGCTGGACCGATGGGGCAGGGATCCGTCGCGGCTGATCGGATCCGGGCTCGAGGCCGTCCACGCCTCCCTCCCGGCGCTTCCCCGGTCGGCGGTGCGGCTCGAGGCGGGCGACGGAACCTGGATGTTCCGGCTGGACGCGGTCAGCGACGACTCGGGAACGCTCCTTGCCTGGCAGGGCAGTTTCGACGATGTCACCACGTCACTGCACCTCGAGGACGTCCGACGCGAAGCGGAGAGGGAGCAGGAGCGGCTGCGGGAAGAGGCCCGAGCACGCGACCAGCGGGTGCATGCCGAAGAGATCGAGCGCAACCGGATTCTGTCGGCACAGATCCAGTCGCTCCTGGGCCACGTGCGACGGCTCGAGGACGGCGATCTGACCGGTACGGCGCCGGTCCTGGCCCCCGGAGGCGTGGCGGAACTGGCCCGGGGACTCGACAGCCTGGTATCGGTTCTACGCGGACAGATGTCGGCCCTCGCCACCGGATCCTCGACGCTGTCGGGCCACGCCCGGACCATGGAGGAGGCCTCGCTGGACCTGGACCAGGAGGCGCGACGGACGAAGGAAGAGGTGGACGCCGCCCGCACCGAGGCCACCGAGGCGCAGGGCATCCTGTCGAAGACATCGCGCACCTGCCTGGATCTGGTCGGGGAAATCGAAGGCGTTTCGCGATCGTCGCGCGAAGCCCTGGACGCCGCCTCGCGCGCCCACGCCGTCGCCTCCGAAGCGCGCCACCAGGTCGACAAACTCGAAGGAGCCGGCAGACGCATCGCCACGATCTCCACCCTGGTCTCCGACATCGCGCGCCAGACCTCGCTGCTGGCCATCAATGCCGCCGTGGAGGCCGCCCACGCCGGTGAAGCGGGGAAGGGCTTCGCGGTGGTCGCCACCGAGGTCCAGCAACTTGCCCGCAAGACCAGGGAGGCCACTTCGACCATCGACGACAGCCTGACCGAGATCCGGGACGGAACCGTGGAGACCACGCGGATTCTGGCTCGGATCGAGGAAGCCGTCGGCAGCATCCGCACGCTCCAGAAAGGGGTCGACCAGGCGGTGGAACGACAGACCGAATCGACCCGGCACATCGCTCAGGAAACCCGGCGAGCCCGCGAGCGCGCCGGCGCGGTGGAATCGCATCTGAGCCAGGTGGAAAGCGCCGCCCGCCGAACCTCCGCCGCCGCGCACCAAGGCCAGGAGCAAGCACGCGGCCTGGCCCATCTCGCCTCGGACCTCGAGGCGATGGTCTCGCGATTTCGGACCTGACACACGCGTCTTCGAGCTCTGAGACCCGCGGTGCTGGCCACACGGCCAGAGGCTGGATTCGGGGTCCGGAGGATGCCGGGTTCGTTCTCGGTCGCCAGGAGCCTTGTTAGGTTTGCCCGCATGCTCGCCCCCACCCCGCAACCCTCGAATCCGCCCTCGCAGCATTGCTTGGGATTCTCGCCCCTGATCCTGATCCTGATCCTCCTCGCTGGTGCACCGTGCGTGGAGGCCGGAGGCCGAGCGGGGGTGACCGTGGTCACCCCGCATGTCGGGAGCACCTACCGGACCATCGCCCCCACGGGGAACCCCGAGGTTCTCTCGGACACCACGAATCCGCAGACCCTGCTCCTCGGACTGAACGTGTCCAGGTACTTGGTGGCGGAACCGGTGTTTGTCGCCGGTGCCGGTCTGGGGCTCTACTTGGACGACGGAGCCTTCGCGGTCGATCTGGTCCCCAAGATCGGCACATTGCTCGGAGCCATGGGGTTCGGCATGGGAATCACCCTGCGCGATGGTGATTTGGGATTCGTGACCGAGGGGTGGTTCGCGGTCCTCGCGGGACTGCGCTGGCGCAGGACCTGGATCGAAAAAACCGAACGCACCTCGCTTTCGCTGTTCGTAGCCGCTCCCATGCGATTGTGACGGTGTTCCACACAAGAGACAGAGATAGGGTTGCCCGCATGCGTTCCCACACCCCGCCCCCCTCGCCACGTTGCTTCGAATTCATCCCCCTTCTGCTGGCCTTCTTCACCATGGCACCCAGCGCGGAAGCGGGGCACGGCGTCAATCCGTTCGGGACAAGATCACCGGAATGGGGCGGAAGCCAATTCTTCATCACGCCTCATGCCGGGTGGACCTTCCGCGAAGTGACCCCTGCCACAGACCCCGAATCCCCCCCGGACACGACCGACCCGGGATCGCTCGTTCTCGGACTGAGTATGTCCGCCTACAAGATCGTGCACCCCGTATTCATCCCCGGAGTCGGATTGGGGTTCTACCTCGACGACGGCGCGTTCTCCATCGACCTCGTCCCCAAGATCGGCACGCTGTTCGGAACGATGGGCCTCGGAGCCGGACTCACCCTGCGCGATGGAGAACCTGGATGGGTCTACGAATCGTGGGCCTCGGTCTTCGCGGGACTTCGCCTGCGCAAGACCTGGGTCGGAGGAACCGACCGAACCTCGGTCACCCTGTTCGTGGCCGTCCCCATGGGCTTGTGACGGCGCACCATGCAAAAGGCCGAGATCCGTTGGGACCTCGGCCTTTTGATCTTCGTAGTGGGCGATACAGGACTTGAAATGCCAGCCTCCATCGACTTTTTAGCGCAGCAACTATCAAAAGGAACCTAAAAAGGGACCCAAACGATTGACCTGCTTCGAACACGCAGTGACTCAGCCGCCGCCCCAGGTATCCCCCTACCGATCAAGCCTCTTCGACTATCCAAGCTCGGGCGCATTCACCGTACGAGTTCAGGAACATCTCCGTCACGAAGAGATCCAACTCAGGCGCGCACGTCGCCACCGTCCAAAAATGACGCTCCGCGTCATTCTCGCTCCAACCGGGGCGCGTGAGAATCTCTGCGGGAATCGCTGCTCTCAGCCCACCAGCTCGCGCAGCTTGGCGTAGCTGTTCACGACATCGTACTTCACCTTGTCCTCGGTGATCTTGGCGAAGAACTTCCGCGCGCACTCGATCTTGGCCCGCTCCACCTCGCGCAGCTGCAGGCTGGAAAGGTCGCCCTTGGTCTCGGCCACGAAGAAGACGTGCTTGACCATGTTGGCCTGGAAAGCGACCGCCCAATCGGGGGTGTAGTCGCCCACGGGGGTCGGGATGAAGAAGCCCTTCGGGAGCTTGGCGTAGACCACGACCTCGGCGGCACAGTCCAGCTCCTCGACGAACTTGCGTTCCACGTCGGAATCGGTGAAGACGTAGTCCAGGATGTGGCGCTGCGCCTTGAAGGCGCGCCCGACCTCCGCGTCGCGCTTGTCGTCGGTGAAGATCTTGGAATCGTAGCGGCCTTCCCGCGGGTGGTAGGCGATGTGCTCCACGATGACCGTGGCCTTCTGCTCGTTGACGATCCGCGAGGCCTTGGAGAGGAAGTCCTCGGGATTGGTCTTGAACTGCGCGAAGACGGGGCCTGCGATGGAGGTGAGGATCCTGGCGGTGGTCTCGCGCCGCAGCTGGGTGGCTTCGGCGAGCTTCCCCACGAGGTCGTAGCGGACCTGGGAGCGGATCGTGTCCTTGACAAAATCCGTTCGGCGCTCGCCGGCGACGAAGGCCGTGTTGGCCTCCAGTGTGTCCAGCGTGGCTTGGTCGGCCTGGGTGCCATGCTCCACGAGGTATTGGAGCGGGCTCACGTGCAGCTCCCGCTCCAGGGCCCGGACTGCCTTCTTCACGAGCTCGTCCGAGTCAAAATCCACCGCGTACACCGAACGATGGTTGATGCGTTGCCAGAGCTCCTGGAACTCGGCGCGCTCGAAGTTCTTGTTGGCGCGATTCACCACCTTGGGCACCCGCTCGTTCGTGATGCCGGGCATCATCCCGTCGCGGAACACGCTGTCGATGAGCGCGATCACCCCGGGAGCGTGCGGCTGCAAGTCGGGCGGTAGCGTTGGAAGATCGCCGCGCTCGCGGGCTTCGTGGTAGGTCTGCGTGATGGCGTCGGCCTGATCGACGAAGTCGTGCTTGATCAGGTACCGGTGCAGCTGGTTGGCGAGCTCCGGTGTGACGGTCAGATCGCCGTCATCGGTGTGGATCACCTTGCCCGTGAAGTACGCCGCCGTGGCGTGACGGGGGCGCTGCGACAGCGACTCGCGGATGTCCTTCTGCAGCGCGGTCACGAAGTCGGTGTACGACTCGCTGGTCACCACCGTGAGCACGTTCACCTGGTGCACGGTGGATGGATGGTCCATCCGGTCGCCGGACTGGTCCACGCTTAGGCGAAGACCGCGCCCCACCTCCTGGCGTCGCGAGATGTCGTTCTTGCCGTGTTTGAGGGTACAAATCACGAAGACGTTGGGGTTGTCCCAACCTTCGCGCAGGGCCGAATGCGAGAAGAGGAATCGCACGGGCTCACCGCGAGAGAGGAGGCGCTCCTTGTTCTTGAGGATCAGGTCGTAGGCGTCGGCATCGTCGGTGTCGTCGGAGCGAGCTCCGGTGCTCGGGTCCACCAGGCGCTTCGACTTCTTGTCGATGGCGAAGTATCCGTCGTGGATCTTCGTGACCGGGTCCCGCTCCAGGAAGGCGGCATAGTCCGGCTCCAGCAAGAGCCCTTGGCCCAGGAGGCATGCCTGGTACTCCTCTTCGAACAGCCGCGCGTAGTCGCCTCGCTCGTCGGGCTGGGTGTAGTCGCGGTACTTGGCGACCTCGTCGATGAAGAACAGCGTCAGGACTTTGATGCCGCGGGAGAATAGGGCGCGCTCCTTCTCCAGGTGTGCCTTGATCGCTTCGCGGATCTGGATGCGGCGCAGGTTCGCTTCGGTCGTGTCACCGATCGATTCCCCCGAAGTCACCACCACCCCGTTGGTGAAGTGGACCTCGCCCGTGCGCGCATCGATGTCGGACACCACGAAGTCCTGGTACTCCTCCAGCTCGTTGGACAATTCGAAGAGGTTCGTCCCCTTGTTCACGCGACGGATCTCGCGCTTGATCCGGTTCACGCCGCGGATCTCCATCTCGAGCCGGGCCTCGGGGGCGCCGGTGCTCAACTCGATGGAGTCCAGGTACAGGTAGGCGCCCGTACCCGAGAGCCCCTTGACCGTGATGCCCCGCACGCTGATCTTCTTCACCAACTTCTGGTTGAAGGCGTCCAGCGCGTCCAAGCGGTAGACCTTGTCGTGCTGCCTCTTGTGGGTGGCCGAGTAGCGCAGGATGAACAGCGGCTTGAACTTGGCCAGGGCCTGGCCGGTCTTGGTGTCTTCCTTTTTCCCGTCGCCTTCCATCTTCTGCGGTTCGTCCAGGATCAGGATGGGGCGGTTCGCAGACAAGACGTCGATGGGGCGGCGCGACTGGAAGTCGTCGAGCTCGTCGTAGATGCGCCGGTTGTCCTTCCCTGTTGCGTTGAATGCCTGGATGTTGATCACCATCACCTGGATGCTGCTTCCCGAGGAGAAGCTCTCCAGGTCGTGGAGGGAGCGCGAGTTGTAGATGAAGAACCGCGCCTTCTTGGCATACCCTTCCTGGAAGTGGTCGGCCGTGATGGACAGCGACTTGTAGACGCCCTCGCGGATGGCGATGGACGGCACCACGATCACGAACTTGCTCCAGCCGTAGCGCTGGTTCAGCTCGAAGATGGTCTTGATGTAGCAGTAGGTCTTGCCGGTGCCCGTTTCCATTTCGATGTCGAGGTTGATCCCACTGGCCACAGTCTCGTTCAGCGAGGTCGATGGCTCCAGGTTCTGGCTTCGCTGCACCGCCTGGATGTTCTTGAGAAGCTGCTCCCTCGAGAGGGCGATGTCGGCGTTGCGGAAGCCTTCCTCGAAGGCCGCGTGGACGATCTGGCGCCCCTGCGAGACGCCGGGATCCACCCGGTACTGCAGCCCGTTCTGGAACGGCTGTCCCAGGAAGCAATCGGCCACCGCGGCGACCGCGCGGGTCTGGTACTCCTGGACCTTGAACTTGAGCTTCATCGGAGCACCTCACCCATGGGCTTCGTGCCTTTTTTGCGGCTTATTTGGAATTTCAGCCTTCAGGCGGTGCGGAAAATAAGGATTCCGCCGAAATTTCCGCGTTTTCATCGTCCCAACGACCCCGTTTATTTTGCAATCATTCAGCATTTATTCTGCAGAGCTGGGCCAGAGAAGCCAGTTCCATTCCAGCCAGGACGCGAGATTCGATCGGCTCCTCGCTGTAAGGCAACTCATCGCCAAGAACCTCCACTTCGCATGTGGCTGAGCAGGGAGATGAACTGGATTCGGTTGAACGTCCCCGCTCCGCTGGCTCCGAGGAGCGTCGTGAGCGGTTGCAGGGAAATCGCCTGGTCGAAGATGGATTTGAAGCCCTTGAAGTGCAGTTTCAGCGGCCTGGGATGGACGTTCGCTGTCATGCGCATTCTTTCCTGCGCACAACGACCTTGAACAAATTCCCATCACGATCGTCGACGAAGTCGGTGTCAGGCCAGGCCCGGAGAGCCCGCAAGATGCCGCTTCCCACTCCGGCGTAGGGAAGGAGATACAAGGCATATGACCCCAAAATGGGGTTTCTCATGTTGGAGTTTCCTGCCTTGATGTTTTCGACCGTGAGGTTGTTGGGAAGGTGCCCGGGGCTCACGATCTCGATGCGATCACGAAAGGCAAGGACACGGATAGGAGCGGAAATGAAGTAGTCCCGGTGGATCAATGCGTTGGCGAGGAGCTCTTGGAAGACGACGGAGGGAATCTCCGGTTCCCCGATGGAATTGAACCCTTGGGTTCCTTGTGGCCGACGCAGGTGCGAGACGACGAAGTCGAAGGTCTGTTGGAATGTGTCGGAGATTCGGCCTGTGATGTCGCGGCTGTCCAGGTACTCGGAATCCGAGATCTCGTTGCCTGGGTAAGCGATCGCACGGACTCGAAACGCCGGGAGATGTGGAATTGCGCCCGTCCCGAAGAGGAGCGCGCACGCGACATTGGGGGCTCCGTTTTCCTTGAGAAGATTCATGTTGCGGAGGATCGTCGGAATGTCTAGTCCGGTGTCTTCCACACGCCTTTGGTAACGGCGTTCGTGGAAGGAACGGAAGAAGTCCTGATCCAGGTCCTGCACGGACATTTCTGAAACAGGAACCTCGTCCGCATGGAGGAGATCCGCTTCCTGGAACATCCGGCGAAGTTCTTCGCGTGCGGTCACCTTTCGCTTGTCCGACCCACTCTTCACCCAGACGGCTCCGCTCGTATCCAGGTAGGGGCGGGAAACCCCTTTGGAGATCTGGACCACGATCACGACGACCCCGTTGACCTCGACGTTCTCCGTGAACGGATTGATCGCTGGACGGACGTGTTCGGATGCCGCCGTCGAGATCAACTGGTTGATGCGACGGATTCCGTCAGTGGAAACGCCGACGATCGCCCCAAGATCGGACACCCCGATGAAGATTCGGCCGCCTTCGGTGTTCGCGAAGGCGGAGATCTCGGCAGCAAGTCCGGTGGGGTTCGTCACATCCAGCTTGAATTGGTTGCGCCCATCTTCGCCGCGGGCGACGGCTTCTACGACTTCCGAGGGTTCCATGCCGTGTAAATCTCCTTGCGTCGTTCGAATGCTTCTGGTCCACCTTCCAAGATGGATACGATCTTCTGCTGGATGGAGGGCGCATCGATTCCTCCTTGGTGGACCAGGACCTTGCCGGAAGCGTAGCTGCAAGCGAGAACCATCTCTGCATCACCCAGGACTGGAAAATTTGCGTTGTGAGTCACAAGGATGAACTGGGTCTGCGGCTTGAGCTCATGGAGCAACTGGATCACATCCTGGTAGATCGTCTGGTTGTCCAGGTCGTCTTCGGGCTGGTCCACCAGTACGATTTCGCTGTCGTGGCGTCCGAGAACGAACAGGATCAACGCTGATGCTCGTTGCCCTGTCGAATGGTCTTTCAGCTCCTTGTCTTTGTAGAGTATGCGGAACGATGGTGGTACTTGGTACAGGAGGATGGCTTCGAGATTTCGCTGGGCGTATTCCCTGAAGCGAGACGCACTGCCTCCGAGTACCGCTTCCAGGCTCTCCAAGTTCCGAAAGAGATCCCGACCATCGGTAAGCGTTTCGTTCTCCACGACCTTGTTGAAGGTGACTTCCTGGATGTTGCTTCCTCGGAAGAGGTCTCTAAGAGTCGCTTTGAATGCTTCTCGATCTCCCTTGGCTGTTGCTTCCACCGTGAGTGCCGAGTGTTGTTCGTTGATCCGGTTCACTTCATCGTGAATCAGTCCGAATTCTTCATTGATGAGCCGATCAAGTGCCTGCAGTTCGGTCAGCAGCGCCGTATGCCCACCCACAGCCTTTTCCGCTTCCTTGCGAAGCTCGGCCAGGAGCAGTCGCTCGTGGTCCAGCTTGGTGCTGAGTTGCAGGAATTCCTCCGGGTGGATTTTGTCCTTTCCTTCGGCGCGTAGGGTTTCATCGATTTGTCGCTGCGCCTCCGCGAACTCCGATTGCATGCCTGCCTTAACGAGGGTGAAATCCGCCTCCTTTTTTTGCAAGGCCGGAAGAATTTCCGTGCGGACCGTCTCGGACATCCCATTCAACATCTTCACCTGATCCAGCATCCTCTGGAAGGTCTGGCCAACCTCCTGGAAGAAGTTGGCATTGTGGGTAGACTTGTACTGGGAAAGGCTCCACAACCGGTCCTGGTGTTCACCCAGAAGCGATTGCAGGGATGAGTCGAACGCCTTGGTGGATGCAGACATCTCCTCGAGGCGACGCCCATCCAATGAAAAATCTCGCTGCTTTTGGAGCTTTTCCTCGATCCCATACTTGCGTAACTGTTCGAGCTTGAATTCCTTGTCACGTATGGACTGTTCGGTCAGTTGGATCTTTTCCGAAAGGCTCTGGACATCGTTCGACTTGCGCAGAGCTTCCTGGATCCGCGTCTTCTGGATTCCGATGCGGCGGCGGACATCGGAAAGCCGATCTCCCACGAGCTTTTCGATGAGACTCTTCTCGAAGTCTTCTCCGGAACTGGCGAGGTCTTTCTGACCGAAGTAGGTGATTCTACCGATGATCGTTCCCTGGATCGAGACCCCAGGTTGCAGTTCTCCTCCGAGGCGAACTTCCGGAGCTCCACCGTTCAGTCGACGAATCTCGTACTCGATTCCATCGGCAGTGACGAGGTCGACGGCGACTTCCATCGTGGAGCCCAAGGCGTTCCGGACAAGCTTGGTCTTGTAGTCCCCATCTTCGGAAGGTTTGAGGTCAAACGCGTATCGAATCGCTTCCAGGATCGAGGACTTTCCACTTCCCCGAATCCCGATCAGCGTGTTCAGTTCCGGCGAGAACCTCGAAGAGGCTTCGCGCAATGCTCCACCGAGGAACCGGACGCTGCGGATCCAGCCATGACGGCAAGAAGGCATCTCCTTGGCAATCCGCCGCGGGTAGTCGAACAAGGCGAACTTCACCGCGTCGAAATCCAAACTTCCAAGCTTGAGAAAGACGGAGGCTCCCTTTCCAATCTGGTCGATGGCTTTCGGGTCCGAGCCTTCGACTTCTGCGGGGTACCACCCTTTCAGCCAACCCTGAACCTTCACCCTGAGGTCGCGAGTTCTGATCTTCTGGAAGCCCAGCGTTCGTTCGCGTACCTTGTCGTATCGAGGGGATGCCCAATCCGAGATGCGTCCGCCATCCAGTTCGTTCCAAAGTCCCTTGGCATCTTCGACATGAGCGAAGACCAGGAAGTAGTCGTGCCCGATCTTTTCGAGCTCCTCAACGGTTTGAAGGAGGTTCTTATCGCTGCGCCCGTTCTCGTGCTCGTACTCCGAAGGAGTCCTGCCAGGGAACATCGACGCAAGGAATGGATTGATTCGATCCTGACTTTTTTCGATCCAACTCTGTGCGAACACGACCAACACGTGGAGTCCGTTGAACCCATCGCCCACCGAGAGCTCCACTCCTGGTAGGAGCGTAATCCCCCTCTTCTCCGCCGTCTTGCGCAGGGAATGGAATTCCTCTGCCGCGAACTTGTTGTGGTTGGCGATCACGCCGACACGTATCCTGGCACTTTCCAGCGCATCCACGTAACGGGAGTTGTACCAGTCTTCTTCCCCGTCGTAGCGGAACTCCTTGTCGGCCTTGGTATGGAGGTGGAAGTCCGCCCGTACCCAAGTGGCGCCGTGCTCGAAGATTCCCGCTTTTGCTTCGGTACTCATCGTTTGCTCCTTGTCGAACGGGGCATCACAGGGTCCTCACGTCGGTGGTCGGGGAGAGCTGGGCGAAGATCTGGACGGCGTTGATCTTGGTGTCGTCGCGGTCGTAGGAGGAGTCGCGGAACACCACCCGCAGAGGTTTGCGTGCCGCGATCTCGCGGATCAAGGCTTCGTCGACGCCTTGGTCGAAGCAAGCGGCCAGGGCCGTTCCATCCACGAAGTAGACCGTCTTGCCGTGGAGCGTTTCGCGCAGAATGGGGAGTGCCAGGTCGACGCCCCAATCCAACAGTACTTGGAACAGCAGATCTTCACCGGAGCGGTCGGGCTTGATGTTGTCGACCATGGAAAGAAGGTCGGTCTGTTGGACCTCGTCAGGCTTGCGATAGAAGGACTCGTCGAAGTTGGATGTATCGATCTTGAGGACGCGGAAGCCAATGTCGGGAGGGGCAGAAGGGACTGGCTCCGGTTCGACGTTATCGAGGAGGTCGGGCTGGGGTTTTGGAATGGATTGTTTCGCTTGCCATTCCTCCAGCACCTTGCCCCCTGCGCGGCGAATCCGCTCCTTAGATATCTCTGCAATTGTGTTGAAATCCGGTCGACCTGACGTTTCGGCAAGCTGGACAAGAATAAATCTTCTGCTAGATGCATTCTCTGCATTTAGTTTCATTAGCGAGTGAGCCGTTGTTCCGGATCCAGCAAAAAAATCTAGAACAATAGATTCTGGATCTTCAGCGCCAATAGAAATCACGCGATCAAGGAGGGTGGTTGGCTTTGGAAAAGCAAACAGCGCCTCAGTCGAATCAAATACATCTTTTATCTCGCGACTCGCTGTATCATTGCTTCCAACTTCTCTGTGCGACCAGAGCGTCTTAGGTTT
>JAMIIV010000004.1:0-182320 GCA_035913415.1 Fibrobacteria bacterium
CCATGGCTGGATTCGACGAGAAGATCCCGATGGGATTCGTGGAGGGCATGAACAACAAGATTCGCACCATCCAGAGGAGGGCCTACGGCATCCGGGACGAGGAGTACCTGAGGCTCAAGATCCTGACCACAGGCCTACCCCCATGGTAGGGCAGGGACAGGTCCCGTCAGGATTTCACCCACACGAAACCGTGAAGAGCCACTTTTTCGATCAGGACTTCTTCGGAAGTCGATCCAGGATCGGGCCGACAAATCCTGCCAGTTCGTGGACGACCTCGACGAGACTCCCCATCGGATGCGCCGAGGTGGTCCGATCCTGGAAGGATCGCCACAACCTTTCACGCGACGGCTCTCGAGCGAACGCCTCCGTGAGACCGACGGGTATCTTGCGCGGGATGTCCAGCATTCTGGCTTCGCAGGTTCTCAAAAGCGCCGACGCGCACGTTTCGAGGTCCAAGGAGTGGTTTCGCGCCAGGACGACCAGGTCGTGGTAGTCCTTCATCCGCGTGTTCACCATTCCAAGCGAATCGATCGCGGCGAGCTTCTCCGCGAACACCGTTTCGAAGGGGTAGCCGAGGAGGCGGATGGGCGGCTCTCCCAGCAGGGTGGGAAATTCGATCGCGCGAGGAGCAGGAGTGATCGCGTCTCCAAAGCCGATGTCGACCTGGAGGGGAATCCTCGTTCGCTCCAGAAACGCGACAAGGCGAACACGGGTGCCTTCGTGGAGCTGGTCTTCCTTGATCCGCGATACATCGACGGAGTTCTCGTCGAACCGAAGTCCATCGCGCTCCGAGGTGTCTTCCCGACAGATCTCTCCGAACAGGATGCGCATGACCTCGAGGTCGGACGAGCCGTAGCCAAGCAAGTCGATGTCGCGGGTCGCGCGGAAGCCGACCCCTTCCCATGCGAGGAACAAGGTCGCACCCTTGAGGACGAATCGGCTCAGGAGTGGATGGCGGGAGATTCTCTCCAACAGGCGTTCGCCTCCGTAGCGAACCAGGACAAGGTGGTGGTCCTCCTTGCGCAGGCGGCTGATCGCGACCAGTCGATCCGCCACCGATCGTGCCCGGTTCATGGATTGACCTCCATCTGCAGGTAGGGTTCCATGACGCGCGCCATGCGGAGCTTCGTGGCGACGGCGTGCAGTTCGGCTGGAGTCGTGCGACGCTGACGGATACTGTCACGAAGGGCTTCGATGGCGATGTCGATCCCGATCTTGTTGCGCATGCGGAAACAATCGACGACGGTCTTGGCGACGCCGTAGACGCGGATCTCCCCGCCGACATTCGTGTGGATTTCGAGTCCTTCGTGGAATGCATCCCCTGAGAAGCGGAAGATTCGCACGCGCACTCCGTCGAGCCTCGGTCTGTGGCCATGGCCCTCGATCGCGATCCAGATTTCCCTGGGGATCTGCGTGGTCAGACCATGGAACTGCAGCGCCGAAAGCAGGCAGACCACCGACCTTGGGGCGAGCTTCGCCGCCTCGACCAAGTGGAAGTGCTCGTTTCGTTCCTGATCGGGAAGCGCGTACAATCCTCGTGCGAGTCGTTCGACCTTGCCGCTCTCGACCCAGGTCCGAAGTCGCGAGGGTGGCACGCCAAGTTGCCTGATCTGCGCCGATCGCAGTGGCCCCTTCTGAAGAAAAGGGATGGGATTGAGGTCCTTCATGACGGTCCAAAACCTATACAAATAAGTGCAAGTGTATAGGTAATGGTTTGTGGCCGCAGGATGCTTCATGGAGCCCCGAGCGGCCTCTCTCTGAGAGTGGATGGGCTCGATGACGATCGAACGTTGCAACGGTTTCATGTTCACGCTCCGGAGATTCATGGTGATGTCCATGGTCTCTCCGGGGTGGATCAGAGGAAGCGGTCTCGGGCCCGGCCCGGTGTTCTCACCCTGCGTGTGAAAGTATATCGGATGGGCTCTTAGAGCACGACAACCGCCGGCGTCTACCCCCGGGTGCCGCCAAGCGCCTTCGACGCCTTCTTCCCGAGCTCCGTCAGCCGGTAGGCCTGCAGCCGACTGTTGGGCCGGCCGGGGATCGTGAACTCGATCAGACCCGTCTGGAGGGCGGGCGCCAGGTACAGTTCGCGGAAGCTCTTGCGGTCGGACAAGCCGAGCTGTTGTTGCAGATCGGAGCGCAGTCGTTCTCCGGAACCGATGGCCCCGAGCAGCATCGCGACTTGGGGGGTGACTTGAGGGGCGACTTGGGGGGTGTCTTCCAAAGTTTCGCGCAGCGCTTGCAGCATGAAGAGCACGAAGCCGGTGCAGTCACCGGCCTTGTCCGATGAGCCCAAGGCGTGGTAGTAGTCGGCCTGGTGGTCGCGCACGACGGATTCCAGCGGCAGGTCGAGGAAGACGCTCTTCCATCGCGACAGGATCAGCGTCTGCCACAGGCGACCCAGCCTCCCGTTGCCGTCGGCGAACGGATGGATGAATTCGAACTCGTAGTGGAACACGCAACTGGCGACCAGAGGGTGCTCGTTGGTCGCGTCGTACCAGGCGAGAAGATCGTCGACCAGCGCGGGAACCCGCCCGGCGGGGGGAGCCATGTGGACCACGCGTCCTCCCTGCACGACGCCCACGCCACCTGTGCGGAACTTCCCTGGTCGCTCGATCAATCCGTCCATCAGCAGCGCATGCGCTTGCAACAGATGCTTGCGATTGGACGGATTCCACGTGGGAAGACGCTCGTAGGCTGCGAAGGCGTTCTTGACCTCGCGGATCTCCCGTTCGGTCCCTTTCACACGTCGGCCTTCCAGGACTGCCGTGACCTGCTCCAGCGACAGCGTGTTCTGCTCGATCTCCAGGGTGGCCTGGATGGTCCGGATGCGATTCTCCTTGCGCAACCGCGGAGCCGCGGCGGCCCCCGAGGCTTGAGACGCACCCAATCGTTCTCCGATTTCGGCGACCAACCCGATCATGGCGGAAGTGAGCTGGTACGGAGGGCGATAGCTCATGGAAGGGAATCTAGACTCGAATTCATGACTTGGGGGGTGACTTGGGGGGGTGGTTTCCCTGGGCGCCTCCCCCGCATCGGGCTCGAGGTTCCATCCGGCGGGGGCCGGGCTCCTGCGGGCTGGCGCGCCTGCGCGCGCGGCCGCCGTTGGCGGCGCCGTGTGGCCCCTCCGGATCCCTGGCGCGCGTGTGGAGCTGACCCTGGCGAAGACAACGAATCGTATCTGGCGCAGAAGTCGAAGGTTCTCCGTCGGGCTTGAGGGATCGCACACAGAGGGCCCTCAGTCGCCGGCGCGCCTTCGCAACAGTCGCCAGCCCAGTAGACCCAGAACGAGTGCCAGCGAGGGCAGGCCCACCCAGCAGAGATCGGAGCCCATCACCTGCAGACCCCGCCCGCTGAAGAATCCGATTCCGATGGGCGAGACACGGATGGAACGGAAGGCATTGGGCGGAAAAACCAGGTCTGCAGTTCCCCCTCCGTTCTCTGGGGCTGCCTCTCTCGACGACGAATAGGGCGAGTGATCAGTGCTTTTTGAAAGGCACCTCCGCCCCTTCGACCCCATTGCGGCGCAGGCACTGCCAGCCTTTGCGCCAACGTGTCGAGTCCGTCGACGCCACGAGCTCCGGGGCAGACAGTACGCGATGCCCCCGCTTCCTGGCGCCTTCCGCGGTGGAAAGCGCGCAGCCTTCCGCGAAGAATCCCGCGATCCAGATGGTCGAGCCAGGGTGGTTTTCGAACCACTCGCTCAGGGAGTCCGATCCGAAGGCGTTCGATCCGGTCTTGGTGAACAGCGGCTCGTTGGGGAGGGTGTCCTGCATCACCCAGCGTGCGCCCGGTGTGCCACGGACCGCGGCGTGGCGTCGGAACAGGTTGCCGGGATCCCAGGGCGAGAAGGCGTTCGCGGTTCGCACCACGGGCCATCCCCTGGCGCGTGCGTGTTGGACGAGCGCCGAGGCCGAGGCGATGGCCTGCGCCGACAGGGTGGAATCGGCGGGCCAGGCTCCCTGCGTCGAGGCGAAGTCGTGCTGGAAATCGATCAGAAGGACGACCGTGTCGGACGAGGACGTGGCGCGACCGGAGAGGGTCAGGGACAGGAAAAGGAGGATGGTGTGTATCATACCCCATACGATGCGCTCCACGACACTCTCCGCACTTGATCCGGATCAAGACCTCGCTCGACTCCCGCCGGTGTTGTGGGAATCCGAGGGCGGCCTCGACGTGCCCGTGCGGACGAGGCTCCTGGAGGTCCTGCGTGAGGAGCACCTCGACGCGGGCGGGAAACCCTGGGTCCGTACCGAACATCTCCAGGACGAGATGGTCCTCCTCGAAGGCGCGTCCCGACTCTTCCTGCGCGATCCGCGTGGCCGCACCTGGAACACCCACCTGCTGGTCGCCCCCTGTTTCTTCCCGCCACTGCATCTGCGCACCCGCGATGGACGTTCGTCCCTCGAAGCCGAGATGGTGCGGTCCGGGGTCGTCCAGCGCTTCGATGCCCGTGAGTTCTGTCGCCTGCGCGACGAGGTCCCCACCCTGCAGCGCCTGGGATCGCGAGTCGTCGAGGAGGAGATGGAACGGCTTCGTCGGCGGGAGGAATGGACGCTGGGGCTGGACCTCGCGACACGGGTGGACCTGCTCCTGCGCGAACGGCCCGAGGTCTGGCAGAACTTCCCGAACCAGGACATCGCGAGCTTCCTGGGCGTGACCCCGGAAGCTCTGTCGCGAGCCCTCTCGAAGGTGCGGAAACCGACCGGGGTCTAACGATTGAGGAGGAATCGAGCGAACTTCCGCCGAGATGCGGTGAGGCTCGACCCTTGTTCGGGAGTGGAGGAAGGGATCAGAGGGGGCAGAGGTCTCGACGGAAATCGTCGGTGTAACTGAATGCGCAACAGGGCGACCGATCGCAGGGCGGGCGACTCGTCCATCAAGCGGCGGAGTTCGATTCCGTGTTCAGAAGTTCGAATAAGGGAAAGAACATCGAAACCGTCGCCGGGGCTTCGCCCTCAGGCGAACCAGTTGCCTTGATTTGAATGAATCCGTTCTTCTGATAGAAGCGGATCACCTCGGGCCGATTGTAGGCATCCACGGTGATGAACCGACAGCCGGTGCGATTCTCGGTCAGGAAAAAGGCTTTGAGAAGGATCAGGACCTTCGATCCAATTCCGGCGTTCTCAAGTTCCTTGCGGACTGCCAGGCGCCCAACCTTCACAGCTGGATGTGCCTCGAGATAGTTCTTCTGGTAGTGAGTGTACTTGCGCTTCTGACCCCTGGTCTCGAATCGAAGTGCGTCGTTGAGAAGGCTGACCAACCCCAGGATTGGCTCATTCTGGTCTCTGAGCAAAACCTTGTAGTTCTTAACCCACAAGCCACGCTCGTACGCAAGACAGTCAGCCTTGAAAAACTCGTTCAAATCCCGATCGCTGCTGAAATCATCCGGCAGTGACTCCACGTCGTCGGAGGAGAGTGGGGCAATCACCAAGTCGCCCAAGGCGAAGACATTGCGGGTCAAAACGGGATCCGTGTCGGAGCTGAACTATCGGGCAGCAGCCGCAGTCGTCTTCAGCCGACGAATCGCTTCGAATGCCTTAGGAGAAAGCGTGGCATCCAGACGGTCGAGACGGATTTTCTCTGTGGACCGAGCCTCTCCGTAGAAGAGCTCAAAGAGCTCCTCAGCCTGCTCTCCCTCGATGGGAGCCGTGTCTCGAATCGCGATGGCCATAGGCCAAAAATAGCATTTCTACCAGAGAGCCAGCATGCCAGGGAAGGGTTTGTTCAGAGGTGGCGTACCAGAGCTGAGGCACGGCGAGAGGGCTCTGTGGGGGGGAGGGGAGGTCGCTCGTGAACGGTCGTGAGCTTGGCCAGATGACAACAATGCGGGAGGCCCGTCCATCAAGTGGCGGAGTTCGATTCCGTGGAGTCCTTGAGGGAGTGCCGCCGGGGGCTACCGGGGCGTCTGAGAAGAATCCCTGCCAAGGCCGATGCCAGGATCACGAGGGCCGATATGCCGTGGATCCAGATCGTCCAGGTGTCGGACACCGTCCACTGTGGTACCTGCACCGAAGGAATGGGCGTGGACGCGCGGGCCCAGGCGATCCAGGCGTCGGCGACGGGCATCTGCCCCAGCGCGAAGCGGGTGCGCCCGCCGATCCGGAGAGGGAATCCGAAGAATCGGATGCTCGCTTCCAGGTCGCGGGCGAAGGCCGTGTCGCCGAACCGCCGCGCGGTGGCGAGCGTGACGATGGTGGACGAGGATCCGATGCCCCAGATCACGGGGCCGGAGTCGTAGTCCCCTTCGCTTGACGAATCGATCGGGAATTCCCGCACCAGCGGCAGTCCGAGCCGGGTGGTGTAGAAGGTCTCCCGCAGTCGCAGGTACTGCTCACGTGCGAAGGTCGTGTCAATTTCCGACATGGCCCAGGCGAACAAGGTCTGGCTGGATCCCCGGGGCGACTGGACCACTTGGCCATCCGGGTGGTCGAGCTCGAAGGGCGGCATTCCCAAGGTGGGATCGAGGCGCGTGCGGACCAGAGCCACCCAGCGACGAACCACCTCCCTGTAACGTGTGGTGTCCATGGTGCGGTCGTACGAGGTCAGCGCCAGCATGGCCATCACGTTGTCGCCGCTCCAGGCCATCCCCTCGTACGAGGGCTGGAAGGGATTCTCCGTGTCGCGGTAGGCCGCGGCGATCGAGTCGAGTCCGATCTGCCAGCGATTGAGCAGCCCCGTATCGCGCGTTCCCTCCAGCTCGATGATGCGCCCGCGCAGAAGACTGGTCCACGCCGCCCAGAACACGCCGTAGCGCGGCGCGACCTCTTCGGGAAAGATACGGGTCCCTTCGTACGATTCGATCGCTCCCAACGCCTGCCGCGCCGCCGTGGACGCTTCACGCCGTAGCGTTTCATCCTGACTGGCCTTGGCCAGATCACACCAGGCCAACCCTGTCAGGACATGCTGGAAGAAGAACCCTTCCGGATAGATGCGCTGCATGTCGCGGGCCGCGCCGTCCTCGATGGCCTCCTGCAGGAAGCGCAACTGCGCGTGGATGGCCTGTTCGCGCGAAGGGCTGACCGGGTCCAGCGAGGTCGCGGGAAGGTGGAGAAACACGTTGGATGCGACCACGAGCATCGTGACGCAAAGCGCGAAGGCGAGGCCGACGAACCTCCATACGTTGTGAGGGCGATGCGCCGAACGGGATGCTGATGGACGCTCAGGAAAAGGGATGCCCATGGGGAGGAAGCTAGATCGAATCGTGCCTCAATGCGCTACTCCCAACAGCCTCGGAACCTTCTCGCGGAGGATCGAGACCAGTTCGGGATCCATGTACTCGAAGTCGTCGGGGATACCCAGGCAAACCACGCGCTTGTCGCGCAACGATTTGGAGAATCGCTCCTGGAGCTTCTTCTGGTGCCGCTTCTCCATCACGAACACGACATCGGCCCAGTCCAGAGTTTCGGCATCCAGAGGTGTTTCGGCATCGGGGGCCAAACCGGCCGACGCGGTCTGCCATCCGCAATGGCCGGAAAAGATCCGCTCCGCGGTGGGGCTGCGAAGGCGGTTGCGGCTGCAGACGAAGAGGAGGCGCACTGTAGGATGCCTTTCCCGATGTTGTTTCAGAGAGCCTTGGGATGCTCGCGAACGATCTTGAGCTCTGCCAGATCGCGTGCCCGTTGCAGCAAGTCGTGTCGCGTATAGCGGAACCAGTTCCCACGAAGTCGACCAACGACATCCATGGGGCGCAACAGGGGGATCCACTCTGGTTCGAAGCGTAGAACGTGGAAGGATGTTGTATCGGTTGGGTCCGGCTCGATGCCGGTAAGTGCTGCAGAAAGCTCGTGCCGAGGATGCTCCTCGATGGTCGGAGCGATGTGGAAGAGGCCATGGATACGGCGTAACCCGGGTTGGCCTGGAACGGGAACCACCGCCGCCAGATACCGGACCTTCCTCAAGCGCTTGAGGCTTGGTCCACCACTGACGCGTGTGTGGTACCCGGTAGCCGTCCCATCCCGGAATCGCTGGTAGTAGTCCGGGGATCGCGCAAGGCCTTGGCGATCGGACAAGGGCACCAGCAGGAGATCCTCATCGTGGTACTCCAAGCCCGTCACAGGGATTCGGACGTTCTCTTTTGCCAGCAACGTGGCCGGATCGAGGTGTTCCTCGGGATCCGTCATGTCCAAGCCGAGTGCGGTACGCAGATGTTCGCGCAACCAGCGGTCGTGTCCCGGTGTCGGGAGAAGCGGAAAGGCGCCGATGCCGACCTCTTCGATCGCGGAATCGTACGGGTTACTGGGCGTGCTCTGGTCGAAGACGCCCGGGTAGAGGGCGTAGGCCCCGACGACGGGGCGACTCTTCTCGTCGTTCTTCGTCTCGCGCAGGATCAGGGCATCGCGATAGCGGTGCATTTGGTCGAGGGCATCGGGAGGGACGAGAGGCTGCGATTCCGAACGAGTATCGTCTCGATCATCCTGGAAGGTTTTCACGCGGTACTTCGCATCGAAGATCCACAGGAGTCGATGGCCATCCACCCAGGTCGCTTCCAGAACGATGTCGGGTTTCTGCGACACGGTGTAGCTGTGGATCTTATCGGTTCCTCGTTTCCCGAAGACCGGCTCGTGGGCCACGCGGACCGTGATGCCTGCCTGTTCGTGGCGCAGAAGGAACGCAGCCCCGAACCCGTTTTCCAGAGATGTTTCCAGTTCGTTTTTCCTGCGGAGCTGGGGCTGCCGGAGGATGGTCTGATCCTGGAATCCCAAGCTCCACAGAATTCGGCGCAACTCCAGGAAGCACCACAGTTCGTAGAGCTCGCTGATCTGGCGCATGCCGATGTTCGTGGTGCGTACGTGTGCGAAGAATTCCAGGTAGTGGCGCAGCTCCAGCCAGGTGCGATACACCGTGCTGTATCCGGCGCGGTTGTGCAAGACGAGCGATTCCTGGCTCAGTCCGTCGAAATCGCCCACTGTCCGGAACAAGGGGGATGCCGCCTTGGAGCGCGCTGATCGTTGCCATGCGCGCAATCGAGCGTGGAAGGATTCGGAGACGCCTCCCTGACCATTCTGGTCCTTGGCGCAGAGGCCCTTGATGGCGGCTTCGACCTGGCTCAGTCGTGCGGCTACCTGTCCCACGGCGTGTTTCACGAAGCGATTCTCGATCGTATCGAAGCTGGATCGGCGCGACTCGACACGGTAGCGCGTTTCCGGGCGGTCCCGCCCGGTGGCCACCTTAGCCTCCAGGCGTGGTGGCATCTTGCCGCGGATGCGGTCGGCGCGCAGATGGCGCACGTGTTCGTCGAGCCGCTGGTGCGGTGAACGGATCACGGTGCGAATGCCGTGTTCGAATCGCTCCCGCAGCGCTTCGAACTGCTTGAGCCACAGAAGAAGGAATCGATCCTGCTTCGTGTCGGAGCGCCCCGCCTCGTGGTCGGTGGGAGCGAGGAAGCGGTAGAGCCAAAGGGGGTATTCCTTTTCCACCGCCTCCGTCAATGCCTTGAGATCCCGTCCATAGTCGAGCTTGAGGGGCCAGATCTGCCAGGTGATGCGGTCGGAGCGCATCTGGCCATCGGCTTCCGTGGTGATCTCCAACAGGAACCGGCCGATGTCGTTTCCTGTGCGCAACGAGGCGTGACAGGAGTTGTCGTCGATGTCGAAACCGTCGTCGATGTCGCGCGACCAGGGGTGGGAGACCCCCCGAAGTTTGGCGCCTTTCAATGCGTGGATGCGCAACAGGTATTGGCGATTCTCGAAGACCAGCGGAGCGTACTCCACTTCCATCGATCGGAGTTGCTCGTCGGCACCCGGAAAAACCCAGGTTGCGGGAGCTTCGCAGGTCCACCGAGCCAGGGGGAGATTGCTCCTGTCGCTCAGGGCACGTTTCAGGATTTCGAGGTCGTCCGACGTTGAGGCTCGCCGTGTGCGCAACTCAAGGTGCCAGCGGTCGGTTGTGGCCGAAAAGACGAGGATGGATGCCATGTCAGGTGGCCCTGGCGTTCATTGGCCGTTCGTACTCGGAACGTCGCGATGAACAACTTCCCTGCGCCCTGCCTTCTTCGGTCCGGCGTTCGCGAAGGCCGCGACCCACTCGTGGTGGTTATCGCTCCAGCCTTGCTTGAACTCGATGTGCTGGAATTCCTTCATGGGCGGTTCATACGGTTCGGGTGTGCTCGCGGGTTTGATCGGGAAGATCGCTGTGCGTTCTTGACTTGGGTGTGCCTGGAGGGTATTTTCCCCACAGGACTGGGAAATCTCGGTCGGTGGCCGCTTCTGGGAAATCTCGGGGGTGGCCATTTCGTTTCATGGCAGGAGAGTCCAAAGCCCAGACTCATCGGCACCGCGAAGGCTTGATGGACCAGGTCTCGGCGAGTTGGCGATCCTCGCGTTTCCCTCTCGCTTCTGCAATCCAGGCGACATCTCCTCCTCCGTGAACTGCGATCAATTCCCGGATGGATTCTACCCCCTTCAACGAGGCTATTCATCGGGAGCGATGCGGGAGGGATTCCGTTGGCGCGCTCATTGTACCTATGGCCAGAAGGAGGTGTAGCCGGTCCGGGCGAGGCGCTTGGCCATGTAATGGAGCTTCTTCTTGGACTTGCTGTCGGGCCACTCCTTGACGCCGATGGCGATCTTGGCCTTTTGCCAAGCTGCGTGGATCAGCGTGTTCTTGGCCTCGCCGAGCTTGTCGAAGGCCTCATCTGTCGCCAAGGCTTCGCCGTCATACCCGAGCTTATCGGAGTCCCCTTCCAGACGAGGGAGGAGCTTCATCATCAGGATTCCATCGAGGGCCTCGGCGATCTTTTCCTCGCCCTTGGAGGCTGCGTACAGGAGGGATTCGTTCAGGGTGCGGTAGGCAACACGAAACGGAGTCTCTGCCATGGCATCGTTCCATGAGTCGATCAGTTCATCCACCTTCTTTTGTATGGAATCCGGCACATCTTTTCCCGTGGTGGAGGTGGAAAGTACCGCGGAAGCCGGAATCGTTGCGCCATCGGCGAGTTCGATGCCTAAGACGGGATCGACGGAGCGGTCCTCGCGATAGGATTTCGCGATGCCGTGGGGATCGAACTCCACCGTGAAGGCGCGATCGAGCACCTTACGCGAAAACGCGTGTGTGGTCTCGTCCATGTTGACGGTGCCGACGACGACCAGGTTCGGAGGCAGGGGGATGCCAGGCTTGGCGGCACTGCAGAATTTGCCCCAGAGTTCCTTGGCATCAGCATCTGGATTCGCGCCGAGCAAGGCGGAGCGGATCGACTCGAGCTCGTCTTCCTGTCGGCTTTCGAAGGAGAACAGCGCGTCGCATGCATAGGTGCCCGCATCCCAAGATCGCGATTCCACCACGCTCAGGTAGTCGGCAAAATACTGCTCGACGGGAGCGAGGTTCATCTCGTCGAGACACACCCAATGTGGCGTCAGCTGCGCTACCGCGTTAGCAGGGGTGGCGAGAGTTTTTTCGATCGCCCAGGCGTTCTTCCAAGCCTCGACGAGAAACGCCAGGAACGGCGTCGCGACAAATTTCGGCGCAGATGAAATTCGGCTGGTGTACCCCAGTAGATCCGAAGGCTCGTGCCAGTCGGGACGGACGGGAATCAGGCAGAGGTTACTTTCGCCGCCGCCAGTTCGCTCCGCGATCCTGCGCACCCATCGCGTCTTACCTGTGCCCGAGATTCCGGCGAGGATGAGGAAAGGCTTGGGGACGAGAGATCTTGAATGCTGGAAACTGGACACGGGAACTCGGATCTTTGTTTCGGAGTGGGCTTGATGGAAGTCTTTAAGGTGGCGTAGCGCAGCTGAATAGAAGCCGCTTTCCCAATAGCTCCTTGGCGTGTCCTTGAAAACTCCATTCTGGGTTTTCTGTTGCTCAGCAACAAATGTGTCCAGCTTTTTCAGATCTGCCGGAGCGCGTAGTGACCAGACCGAGGACGGGGCTTGAATCTTCCCCTCATTGATCAGTTCATCTAGGATGTCCAGTGCTCGAACATAGGATGAAGCTTTGCCACTACCTTCCTTGTTTGTGGATTTCAGATGCTGGATGAAGTCTGCTCGGATCGAAGATGGATCCGACATTTACGTCAACCTTTCAATGGTGCGCGTATCGACCAGAGCGTTGAGATGGTCGTGAAGAATCCCTGGGATGCTTCCTCCAGTGATCAAGACCCCGGCCTCCATGTTCTTCTCCATTGCATAACCGGTGAGATTTGCGCTGGTGATGAAGCAGGATGTCTTGTCAGCGACAGCGACTTTGGCGTGCACCCGGCCATCCACGAAATCACCGACCTTGTCGCGCCATGCATAGAGCTGTGCGCTAGGCACCAAGCCTCGCATCTTGCCAATGACGTCGATATTGATGCTGCCGCCATAGTCTTGCGAGGACTCCAGCAGCATAGCGATGGCCACCCCGCGCTCAGCGGAGGCATTCAATGCTTTTACGATGGTCGAAACGTCATACGCAACGAAGCTGGTAATGAACAGGAGCTGTTCAGCGGAATTGATGACCTGCAGAAGTGCCTGCTCTGTTCGGCGCGCCGATACAAAAGGCGTCGTCGGGCCAGTCCATACGAGTTCGGTGGATTGCTCAGAAGCAGCTTTGGCGTAAACGTGGCTAGCGGCGATAAGCATCGATGCCAGTTCATCTGAACCGACATTGGTGTTTTGCCAGGCTGCCGCGAGCTGTTCGATCACGCTGCTGGCTACCGGGGTGCCGACCACACTCGGCAACACCGTCGCAGCCTTGCTGGCATCAGTTCGACGAACGCGGGCGGCAACGGCATGCACCTTCTCGGGCGAGACCAGAGAGACCAACGCTGCGATGGCATCCAAGAGTTCATCCATGTCAAAAGCCCTTGAAGAAAGCTGCGTCGGCGCGTTCGAGTGTTGGTATAAGCAGCGATCGATCCAGATATCGATTGCCCCGCTCGCAAGATGTCTCCGCCACTAAAGAGCATGCATGGCAAGCAGCCCCATGCAATGAGCGATCTTTTTCGGGGTCATGTTCCGAGCACAGCGGATCTGATGAGCAGATCTTCGAACGATTCAGTGCTTGCTCCAGCAGGCGACCAAGGTTTTCTGGCTTCCCGAGGTCGACAAGGCCACCCAGCGTGCCGTCAGAATCTGCTGCTGCGGTATAGATGAGGATGCCCGCCTGCGGGCTGTCCCCGGATGTATCGGCATAGATGCGTTCACGAATGCTCGCAGCATTGTACCCGCACTCCAGCGCCAGCTCACGAATCAGCAAATGAGACAGGGTGTGCAGCATTGAATATCGAATGCCGGGGTAGCCTTCGTTCGGGACGAGATGACGTGAATTGCGCCATCCCTTGTGACCACCACGGAGCATCTGGTCGACCTTCTTCACGCCATCCAATGCCTCCCATTTGACGAGCGCGGTTTCGTCGAACTGCACGAAGATCCCTTCGCCGTGAACCTGATTGGCAGGCACCCAATCTGGCTTGCTGCGTGACAGGCTGGCCATTTGGGGGCGTTCATTCGGATCGCCAGAAGCTTCGGGTGCTTCGACCCGAGTAAAGCCCAACAAGGCATTCACCTCGCGCAAGCGCTCAAGGAGCAAGACTCGACTGATATGGCCGCAGAATCCCGGTGGCGTGCCGACCTTCTTGCTCATGAAGTGCGGGTAGTCCGTGGGCGGATTGGCCTCTATCAGCACATCCCACTCGGGCCCCTTGATGTCGGCTTCCCCCACGATCTCCTGTCCGCCGTCATTACGATGTGCTTCGACGGCCGACCAGATCGTCGCAGTCGGATACTTGTCGATTCCTGGCAGCGCCCCGGTCTTCTTCAAGGTCTTTACGGTCACCGACACTTCGGTTTCGGATTCGAGTTCATCGAAGAACTCCCAGCCATCCTGAATCAGTTGACTGAGCGGGTCTTTGGTCTGGGGGATTGCAAGTGCGGAGAGTGTGATCGGGAACCAGCTGTTCGTGGCGCCCAATAGCACCGCTCGTGCCTCCTCATTGCATTCGTGGTCAAAGTGGTCGAGGTGCGGATGCCGTCCTCGACACCCGGGCAGATTCTCTTTGCCAGCCTTGCCAAATGCATGCGCCAAACTTCTTGACGCTTGGCACGTATCGCACTTCACCCACAGATTTTCGGTTTGCAACGATGCGCCACTTTCGAAAAAGCGCAGGGTGCCTTTGCAAGAACTGTTGCCGCCATGGACGAAGTAGTGCCAAGGGAAGTCGTCGAGATGGCCGTCACGACAGGCTAGCAGGAAACGCGCAGGAACGGCATCCGCATCTTTGGATTTTTGATCTCCTTTTGAGCCCGTACAGCTCTTATGAACAAAGCGAGTACGTTCCGGCCGATAGCGATCTTCTTTAACACTAAAGAGACTGTGTTCAATTGGCGACAGTAGGCCGCACTTCACACAGCGCATCCAGCGCGGGAATGGCCGGACGGGAACGCCGACATTGGCCTCGGCAGACCAGATATCGTCGAGTTCACTCTTCTGGAACGGCGGCATTCGCAGATTCTCAACCTGCGCCCCCAAAACCTTCCGAACGGCAGCGAGCAGCCTAGCCTCTTGAATCGGCTGGCAGCGATCCTTTTCCCAGCGATCGATACCAAGCGTCACTACGGAAAGGCTGGGTAGGTCGATCAGTGCACCGGGGCCATACGTCCACAATAATTGACTGGGGCGAACTTCGCCGACTGGAGTCTTGTTGTTGATGATCATGTTCAATCCTCATCCTTCGTTGCGGGACGAGGCTTCCAATCGTGATCGTCCGTGATATGGCCCGTATTCATGATCAGGCGCACGCCGGGCTCGACTTCTCGCATTGACATCGGTACGGTCCAGTTGTCCCAGGCTTGTAGTCCTGGTGACTTGATCAATGCAACGGTCCTGTCTTTCTCGTGTCCGCGCTTCTCATAAGCCAAAATGCGTCCACCCTTGCTGACTTCTTTCGCCCATTCGTCGGCGCGCTCTTTCAGCTCAGTTTCAGCCAACTGCTTGCGCGAGTTGTCTTCAGCGACATTGCCTGCGCGTGTCGCCAAAACCTTGATGGCATCGACGATTTCGGCCTGATTGGACATGGTCAGTTGGCCAGCGCCTTCGTTCGGGCTGAATTCATCGTTCTCCAGACGCATCAGGCTCAGCAACGAGCCTGTCAGACCACGATCCATCGCGCGTGGCGAGAACGGTGTTACCGACTGCGCCTCGACGTGTTTGTAGAACGTGGCGTGGTAGTGCTCGAAGGTCTCGTAATGGGATAGGTCGCGTGGTCTGGCCCACGTCAGCACCGTGCAGACCAAGCCGGGGAAGGAGCGCCCGACACGACTGGTGGCCTGAATGTATTCGGCAGTCCCCTTGGGTTGCCCGTTTACAGCCATCAGGCCGAGTCGATTCACGTCGACACCCACGGACAGCATGTTGGTCGCCAGCACCACATCGATGGCGCGCGTGTCACCCACTTGCCAGCGGGTCACGTACTTGCCGGTAGCAGGGTCGAACTCGGACTTGAACTTGACCTCTAGGTTGTCGAGGTACTTGGGAATGTCCTGACTCGATACCCGTGACGTCAGCTCGCGAATGTTGCCGATGCTGCGTTGTGCCAGTGCGGGCCGCTCCACCATGCTCATCTGCACCCGGTACGAACGCGTCTGCACATCGTCCTCGGCCAAGCGCTTCATGCCGCCCAACTCACGCAGGGAGTTGAAGTAGCCGACCATGGTCATGTAAGGGTCAGCGGGTTCACCAAAGTGGTCGAACAACTCCTGTGCCGCCGTCAAGAATGCGGTGTAAACGCGGATCAACATCGCAGGGCGTGAACTGCCGGGTGAGCACACCCCGAGGTAACGTCGTCCCGGCTTGTCATTGATTGGGCGTTGTACCGAGAAGAAATTGTCTTCCACGTCAAGACCATGCGGTGGGAACACCGAAACACGACGCATGAAGACGTTGTTCACTTGCTCCTTGGCTTTGCGCACCGTTGCCGTGGAGGCAATGATCTTCGGTTTGACCGTTTTGCCATTGAGCGTCCAGCCGCACAGTTCATCCACGGCGGTCTCATACAAGCCCACCATGGTGCCCAGCGGCCCACTGATCAGGTGAAATTCATCCTGGATGATTAAGTCGGGCGGGCGTATCGGGTTGATAGCCTTCACCTTGGAGGAAGGAAAGCCCTTGCCCGCTTGGTGATTGCCATTGCAATCGGCGCCTTGCCAAAGCAATCCATGGCGCTCGCATTCCTGGCCCACGCGACCAAACAGGGTGCGCACCTGACCACGCCACGCCATCATGGCGAACTTGTCCACTGTGGCGATCATCATCGTCGGTGGACGGTGGTAGATCTCTTCGTCGACCACCAGCGCCGGAATCCCCGGATGTGGCAATTTGCTGGACTTGCCCTTAGAGAAGTCGCAGTGGCCCTTCTTATCGCCGCAGAAGACGAAGGTTCGGTCAGAGATTTTGTCGACCTCAACATCCCGTCCGGGAGCGATTTCCGAGCCACACCACGGACAACTGGTGAGCTGCGCGGGTGATGCCGCTCCGGCGTTGTATTTGCCGGGGTTGCGAACATCCTCAATGGCGCGGTGGCTGTCCTCGGTCGTACCCGGCGTGACCTTGTTGCCAACCCAGAGGCCGATGGTGAAAGGTTCCGTGCCGAGGGACTTGTCACCCTTATCGAGCGCCTTGCGGCGCAATACTTCCATGGCGCAAATCAATGCTGTGGCACGCTGGAACTGTTGAAGCGTCAGCAAGCGCAGCGTGTAACGCATGATCACGGCCAAACCGCGCGAGCTGTCAAAGCCACCAAGATTGCCTTGCATGCGCCGGATGGCCATTGTGAATGCCGCCACGCCCAAATAGGCTTCGGTCTTGCCGCCGCCGGTGGGGAACCACAGCAGATCGGCGTATGCCTCTACAGGCTCAACGCGATCCGGATGGCTAGGATCTGCCAGTGACGGAATCGAGAGCAGCAGAAAGGCCAACTGGAACGGACGCCAGCTGCGATTCTTCAGAACATCGAACTTGTCGATGGTGACATCCTCGCCCCGGCGCATGGCCAGCGCGTATTGGCTGCGCACTCGTTGCGTCGCCATCGCCCGGTTGGCGAACCGGAACGCGGCTAGCGCGTTCTCATTGCCTTTCAGCGTATTGATACCCTGCTGCAGGCGGGTGTGGATCTCCTGGCAGCGGTCCATCGCTTGTTGCGACTGGGTGTCGTAGCCGGCCACTTCAGTTCCGACACGGGCACGCTGTTCGTCAATCCACGATGAGTAGTCCTTGGTCAGCATGCTCAAGGCGTCGACCAGTGGGGCGATTTCTAAGCTCGCTAGCCGCTGCATATCAAGCAGGCCACTACTAACCATCTCGCGCATCGCCGGGCGATCGTTTGGATCTAACCCGGGCGTCTCTGTTATCTGCACCTCGTACTGCGGCATCACCGTGGTTCGCACCTCGGTGGCCAGCGTCACGTCGTCTGCGGTTTCGGCATGGACGGCAACGCCATGGCCCACGGCGAGTTCGACGCGGTTGCGGTAGATCATCTCCAGCGCTTCACGCTCGGGGTCCGTACCGTCTGCGGCCAACACCGGCCTGCGCCGGAAGATGGCGCGTTTGACGGCATCCTTCTCCGAACGAACGATCAATTCGGGTTGGAACACCCACGCCGTATCGCGGTTGGTGCCAGGTTCTTCCTGTGCATTCACCAGGAACAGGGTGACCAACCGATCGCCATTGGCATTCTTGGCCCGGATGGAGCCCTGCACGCGCACTTCGGGAAATTTGTTGTCGGGAGCCTGATGCGGAATCACGCCTTCGGTCAGAGGCAGCACGATCTTGCCGCCACAGGGAATGCGTTGCCAGACCTTGGCCTTGGTCTGCAACTCGGCACCGGATTCCTTATCCTTGCGGGTGCGGAATACCTCGTGCTCGTCACTACGCTCATACCGGCCCCAGCGCGCTTCGATCTCGATCCGGACGGCATCACCATCCACGCAGAAGGTCATGCCGAGGCTGCTGGGCACCAGAGACTGGTTGCTGGCGGCATCGATCTCGTCAGCCGAATCCGATTCCGGCTCCACACGCCCGGTGGCCGTTCCAAACTCCGCACCAGGCTCGTGACGTCCGGGAGCATTGGCTTCCGTGGGCTTTTCCGTATCGTCATTGGCCAGTGGCCCGTCCAGCCCCTCAATGCCGCCCTGCGTGGCCTCGCGCGGGGCCAGTTTGCCAACCAGGTAGCGATCCCGCACACCCATGTCGACGATGCGTTCACGGGGGCCGCCAGCGGGGCCGAGCAAGTCGTCCATCACGGCCAGTTGCAACAATTCGCGAATATAGGCCTGGTCCTCTATGGTCGGCACTTGGTCGATCGTCTTGTGCAACGCCTTGGGGAGCGACTCCAGGAAGTCTGTCCATTGAATGCGGCGAACGCTGCCAGACGAAGGCGGGGTGAGCGAAGTTAGGCCAATCGAAACCGGCGAACCGACCAACAGCATGCGATCGAAGTAGATCGTGGTTGTTTCCAAATCAGACCGAACCCGCAGTACCCGCCCGACACGAGTGATGTGACTGGCGGCATCTAGGATCAAGACCCAATCGTTCTCTGCGATGGCTTGCACTGAGTGCTCGCCGTTCAGTTGCAGCGTGTAGAGCGCAAGCATGAGATCGGCAGCAAGGCCATGATCAATGGCAACCCATGCGTTGGGTGTTGTCATGTTCCGGAACCTCGTATCCACGGATTAAAGTTCAACCCGCGAGAAATGCGGGTAGATGCGGTAGAACTTCTTGAAGACATCGAATGGGTTCTCGCCCATGTCCGTCTTCGGCAGCTCGAAGCCCATCATTGTCTTGGCATCAACGTTCGATTCCATCGTCAGCCGCTCTAGAGTGGAAAGCGCGGGAAGATCGAGGCGATGCGGAGCATCAATCGTCGCGTAAAATTCCCAACCCTTCACTAGCTCTTCCACGGTCTTGTCGCTGTTCTCGCAAATGACGAGTGCAGCAGTCACCATCGCCTGGCCATCTGCATAGTGTGTGGCGAGTGCCCAGACGATCCGACGATCCCGAAAACTGAGCACCTCCTTTTCGACAGCCAGCTTGAGTGCGCGAAGCAAACTCGTGCCGAAAGTCTTGAAGTTCATTCCATCGGCAGTCAAACCGCTCGGGAAGAGAGCACCGAGTCGCTCCTTGAAGCGCGCGAGTCGCCATTCTTGGATCGTCGGCTTCTGACCTCGGCCTTCGGAGGCTTCGCCATCAGCCTCGACTGAGATGACCTTGTGCTCGGGATTTCCAAGTGAGGCTGGGTGAGCATTGAGTGTGACTCGCAATACGCTACCGATCGGAACAACCCCGATGGTGCGAGCAAATCGTTCGATTTGCGCAGTGATGCCGCTGGGCTCCGTGTAGTCGAACCAGATAATGGCTGGATCATCGAAATCGGTTTCGTCGAGGTAGTCTTCAAGACTCTTGTGGACGCAATCGATAGAAGCAACGGGGCGATTAAAGAGCTGACGCTTGTGTACCTGCTCTTCGGTCTCAAGGCAGGTCATTTTTGCGATGCCGAGCCGTCCGTGAATCATCCGGAAGTCTTCGAGGAAGGGGCCACCAAGACCGACGTAGTGATATGTTTCGAGCGCGAATCTCGGAGCCAATCGCATTAACAGCGACAAAAACAGCTCCCGATCAACGGCTTTGTTGGGCCTTAATCGATACGGAAGTGACGAGCCAGTACTCATCGTTCAAGCCCCTTGCTTCTTGGCCTTCGTGAGCTGCATCTCAAAGCACATTTCGCCAACGATCCCGGACTTTACGTCTGGGTCATCGAACAGCATCTTCGAGACGAGCCGAACGTCCTCAACAGGTCGTGAAAAAACGATCTTTCGTGACGATGGTTTCTTGTCCTCAGGTTCCGGCAAAACCTTCGCCTTGTGTGGATTGTATTCGATGGCACCTGCAACTGCTCTGGTGGCACTCCGAGTGGACACAACCTCAATGGCTCGGCTCAACTGCATTGGTTTTGCGGATTCCCAATGGCTCGACTGATCGGCGCGGGGATGGTTCTTCCACTGGTTCGTGTAAGTAATCCAGATGCGCATACCCTCCTTCATCTTGACGAGGGACTCCAGCCATACGTTCGATGAGGTGTCGAGTGCCCGTTTTGTCGTCGTGACCGGCAACTGATGAGCATGTTTGGAGCGGAATTCAATGATACCCGTGATGATGGCGAACTGCGGGTGGTACAACGGAATGCCATCGCCCCAACCTGTCAGTCGACCTTTGTCTCCAACGATGACCGCTCGGTCGTTACAAAGAACGGTCCAGCCTGCTGTGGCAGACGAACGGTCACGTTCAAATCCCGCGTCGTCCTCTTCATCATCTCCAAGACTCTTCCCTGTATTGAGGCCAACTGTGATTGAGACGAGCACGCCGTCAATCGTCTTCTGGTAGATGTATGGGGCTGGTCGCTTCTCGTCTTCTGAAACGAGTACCTCGACTCGGACAGATTCCACGAGTGTCCCGTTTAGTTTTACTTGCAGGCCCGATTGGATGAACATCGTGAAGTGCTCGGCGATAGCGGTGCGCACATCGTTTTCGAACGACTCGTTGGCGAAATGCCGCGAGACGCCTTCGTAAAGATCCGCGACGTGGATCGTCGTTCCTGGCTGGTCGAGCCGTTCCTTTGCCTCAGTCGGTTCATTGATGGGAAGCGGGTCCCAGTTCTTGGCATCAAGCCATTCTGAAGTGATCGGCACCTCAAACGTGTCTTCGCCGTTCCGCGTCCGTACCAACGCGTTTCGCCCCATCTTGAAGATCGCGCGCTTCATGCCGACGCCGTACATGCCGATGGTTTCTGCATCAGAATCGCGATCGTCATCGGGCTCACGCCCCATCTTAAACGCGTAGTTCTTTGCAACATCACGCGGGATGCCGCCACAATTATCGGCGATTAAGAAGTGGTCTTCGGCGATTTCGATGTTCACGAAATGCTTGGCGTAATCGACGCCATTTCCGTTGGCCAGCCGCATAGCGCCATCAAGGCAGTTGTCGAGCAGGTCGAGAATCGCGTCTGCGAGACTGATGTCGCGCGTGAGCATCGATACAAAGAACTGCTTTGTCGGGCTGGCTTGAGCAGTGTCAGTGCTTGGTCTCGTCATAGACGGGTTCTCCGTGTGCCATGTGATCTATTTGCAGCGACGGTCAACTCGACCGTCGGCCTGACTTGGGTTCGAGTCATGAAGCCCCCTCAGTATGCACGCCCCGGTTGCCCGGTTGGATGCTATAACGAGCCCCACGCCTCTCACCTTTGCGTTCAACTTTGCCGCCTGCGATCAGCTCAGCGATCGCGATGATCCATTGGCCATCTGTGATACCGGTGGCAGCGAGGACGTCAGTCTTGGCGTGCCAGCCGTGGTGTACACTCAGGAAACCTAGGATCGTCACGGATGGCGTCGCATCGTTAGCAGGAGCTATAACCCCTGTCCCGAAGTCGAGCGAGGGTTGAACCGTTGCGTTCGCGCTGGTGGTGCGCCTGGTGCGCGGGGCACGGGTAGATGTGCGCGGTGTGGCGTCAGCATGCAGCCCTTGAGCGACTTCATCTTCGTGTCGCTTTTGATTCAATTCAAGTAGTCGATTCAATAATTCAATGCGTGAATTTTCATCAAAGGCGAATCTTTCCCCCTGCGGGGTTTTGTAGAAATCATGCGCCACATCGATATCATTCCAGCCATAGGAACAAACGATCGCACGATCCATTTCAGCCTGAAGATTACGTAGTTCCTGAATATCGGATGAACGATCCTTTGTGTCGTGCAGCCTATTGTATGTGTCGGTTAACCCCTCTTGTCGGGAGGTCATTATGTTTCTCAGGTGCTGATGGTAAGAGCTCCCAATAACTTCTAATTTTTTACCTATTTCTGGGAGCGGGAATGTTTCAAATAGATCTGTCGGCGAATACCGCAGTAATGCCAAGTTGTAGCCGCCGTAGTGCCTCGCCCAGATCTCATGCACGCTACTGTTTAGTACTGCATACATTCCGAATGAATCGTCCGCAATAATTGACAAAGAGTGCGAAAAAATCATTTCAGTGCCAAGGACTGCAAATGCTACGTATTTGGTTGCTTGAGAGCCGACCGCAAGTACATGAGAAAGCTTCGAAATCGCTTTGTATAGAGCTGGACGTTTCTCGCCGTAGATCCACCAGTGCTGTGGCATCGGGTCGCGAACAACAAAATTTCCATCTTCACCAACCCTAGTTCTCTCTGGCTTCACTCGCTCTTCAATAATTGCAAGACAGTCTGGAAAATCGGCAGCTACTGGGCCTCTATAGTTGTGGGGCGCAGAATTTCTATCCAAAGGCCAATCAAAAAAACGAATAGCAGATGCGGCTGATGAGTGTTCTGGATGCCCGTTGACATCTTTTGTAGTGACGTAAGGAAAAATAACGGATTCGTTTTTCGGATCATTTTCTATTAGTTCAGCCGCTTCTTCAGGAGTGATGACAAACCCATTTCCGTAGACTTTTACGCCATTAAATGATTTGCCTTGATTTTGTTTTAGTCGTTTTGGCGGTCCCGTCACCCGCTGCTTCTCTGTGAGCATTGGAGTGATGCCCTGAACGATTTTCCCATCCAATAAGATTTCACTATTCCATGCACCGTGACGCAACCACAACAGGTTATAGGTAACACTCGCAGTCCCAGGCCACCGCGCACGACTAGTAGCCCGAACAATGTTCCAACCGAGATTTCGTAGCTGTTCGAGACCTACAGTACGCGTGTCACCCTCAGATACTGCACTGGTTACAACAAAGCCATATCCCCCTATTGACGAGACTAAATTTGACGCTCTCAGCAAAAAGTAGGCGCACAGATCCGCAAGGCCTGTGACGCCATTTGCGATGCTTGCTACCAAATAATCTCTATAAGCGGTGCCAAATGTGCCGGTTAGCTTTGGGCCGCCTAAATATGGCGGGTTTCCAACTTGCGCATCAAAGCCGCCAGCCAGAAACACCTCAGGGAACTCCAATGGCCAATGGAAAGGTTGACGGGCTGACTTGTCGGCAGGTAGATCGGTCGAGAGCGTGAGAAGGGATCGTCTGCGAATGGCATCAAGTGCGTCTGGAATGCCGTCAACTGCTTGGCCCGCCAGAATCGCAAGAGATGCAAGCTCAGTTTCAATGGCAGAAGTATTGAGTCGTGAGGCGAATACATCGCCAATAAACGCATCAGCGATGCTTTCCGACACTTCGAGCTTGCGGCGCGCATCGGCGTCTAGATGCGCCATGGCCTCCACATCCCGGCTATCGCGGATGGGCATTGCGCGTAGCTGCAGTCGCAGTCCAATGGCCTCACGCACGGCCTGTTCGATGTTCTGGCCGAACAGGCGGAGTTGACCTTTGCCTGTAGGGTTAACCGAAAGTTGGGTGAGTTGATCCAATCGGTGTATACCGAGCAGGCTGTCGCCACAGCGCAGGTTGTGGTTGAGGAAGCCAAAGGGACGCCCCTTGGCCAGTGTCACCAGCCAGATGGACAGCTTGGCCAGTTCGACGGCCAGTGGATTTAAGTCGACGCCGTACAGGCAACGTTCGGCGATGAGGCGGCGCGCGATCACGGTGCGTGCTTCGCTGTCGCGGGGCAGAGGTTCCGTGGCTACTCCGGCATCTAGAACTTCACCATCCACACTCACGGTTTGGCCTGAGGCCTCGACCTGAGACCAAGCGTAGACGAGGCGATCCGATAACCAGCGGCAGGCCTGCACCAAGAATGCGCCCGAGCCCATTGCGGGGTCGCAGATCTTGAGTTCGAGCAGTTCGGCGGGCGATTTCAGTGCCCAGCGATCGCGCGGTATTCCTTCTGCCGGGCCGAAATAGGCCACAGGCGTGAGCGTCTCAGCGACGATCGCTTCGGTCAGCGATTTCGGGGTGTAGTGGGTGCCGGTTTCGCGTCGGTCAGAACCGGTGGTGACAATGAAGGCGCCAGCGGGATAGACCAGCGGATAGCCCCACGGGTCGGTCCGCAGCAGATGGGCATAGGGTTTGACGCGGTCGCGTAGCTTGATGTCGCCCTGACAAGCAGTCAGCAGGCGATCGGCCATGGTGTCGTCGACTGGCTTAACCAGATCGTTGCGCACGCGGCTGGCCGAACTGCCGGAGCGTTCTTGCAGCACCTCGGCCAATCGCGCCACACCGTCTAAGCGAGCCGAATCCAGCTCGGCCAGCTTGATCCACGGGGCCTTGGCACTCTTGGTTGCATCCAGTTCCAGCGTGACCTCATCGGTGCGCTTGACCGTACGTTCGAGCAGACCCTCGTACACGTAGCCGATCTGTTCGACATCCAGCGCGCGATAGGACAGCGTGCGGCCTTGGAGCTGCTGGATGGCTTCCAGCAACAGCAGCACGGTGCGGTTATCGATGGGCAGTGGCTTGGTGGCATCACTGCGCCAGCTGGAGCCCTTGGCCCGACCTTCGAGGAAGGGGAAGCGATCAGGATCAAACAGCGAGCCACCCAGCGCTGGGAGACGCAGACTTTCGTATTCAATGCCGCCGAACACCGCACGGAAGATCGCCAGCAAGCGCGACCACGCGTCCCAGCGGCGCTCAAGGATTTCTTCGGATTCCTTACGCAATTGCATGCGCAATGTGGAGAGCGCGTAGTTGGCCTCGTAGCGTTCGTCGCCCATCAGGAGCAGGCCACGCTCCTCGGCGGAGAGCAGGAACACCAAACGCATCATCACGGTGAGCGCGGCCTCATACAGCTCGGATTCCTTGACGTCGTGCAGCAGCTCACGGTTGCGATCTTGATCGGCCTTGTCAAGCGTTTGGATCAACACTTCGACGGCGCGGCGCACTTGTTCACCGAGCGCATCAGTGACTTCGTCCTGGAACTTAAGGGAACTATCGAACAGTGCGGGCAGTTGTTCGGATTCATCGACAAAGAAACGGCGAATGCCGAGCAAGTGCACGAAGGCCTGCAGCGTGATGGGCTCTTGGCTCCAGATGCGGGCATACCAACTGGCAATGCTGGTAACGGCACCGACCGGGGCATCCACCAGCATCCAGTGCTCGCCGTTGGTCACCAGCCCAAGGCGGCAACCTAGTGAGCGGCACAACTGCACCATGCGATCAGCGGGCGTGGCGGCCCAGCCACCTTGCTTCAGGTTGACATTGAGATCGATATCCTGCGCATAGAACTGGACCAACAGCAGTGGTTTGTTGGCGCGCTGCTCATCGATCACCGCAAGATCAGGCGACAGCGTCACACTGTGTTCTGGCAAGCTGGCTTGGAGGTTGGCAGCACACCAGTCGGTATGCTTGAGTACATCGCCTTTGCCGTCTTCATCGAGTTCGAGACCGCGCGACAGCACCTCGTCGATCCATGCCGTATGCAACTCGGCGAACTGTGCATCTTCCAGCTCCAGCGCTTCGCGCCATTCCTCATAGGCTTGGCGCAGACGTTTGCGCTTGGTGCCATCGAGTTCTTCCAGCCCTTGCGGAAAGGCTTCCTTCAGAACGGGAACGGCGAGGAAAGGGCCGGAGATCTCGATCAGAGACAGCCAATCGTCATGCACGCTGGGCGCACTCATGCGGCACCTCCCTGAACGGCAGATGCGGGTACCAGAAAGATCACGGCGACCGGGAAAGTGCGGTCCTTCAGTTTGGCGTAGCGGGCTTCGATGGCCTCGGCCTCCTGCTGGCGCTCGGCTGGAATGCGGGCGAGACGCGCTACCAGTGCGGCGGTGTCGCGCCTGACCTGTGTTCGTTCGTCTTCAGTGAAGAGCGACAACTGCGCCGGTTGCTGATCCTTTTTCAGTTCAAGCTGGATGGATTTTTCAAGCTCATCGAGCACGGTGCCGATGTCGTCCACTTCCTGCTGCTTGCGGGACTGCAGGGTATTGGTCAGGAACTTGAGCCGGTCTTTCGAGCGGGCGTCGACTGACTGCAGGATGGCGCTCTGCGTGCGATCAAAACGCACACGGATGGCATCGAACAGAGCGCCTGCGGCAGTCAGCGGCTTGGCCTGATCCAGCCATTGCTGGACTTTGGTGACGCCTTCCTCTCGACGGAACGATTTGTCTCCCAGATGGCCTCCGGCCACTGTCAGTTCTTCGTGGAGGCGGTGATGGTTGCCGCCAGTGACGACCAGCCGCGAGATGATAACCACAGCAGGGCCGTCGATCAGTGCGTCCGGCACCGAACGCACCACGACGCGATGCAACTTCTTCACATCGTCTTGCGCCCAGACTTCGGCGCGCAGCAAGCGCAGACACATCTGCACCAGTCGGTGGTTGAGGTGAACCAGCACCACGTCGTCACGCCCAGTGGCGACGGTGTGATCGAAGGTGATAGGCCGGATTTGCAGTGTGTGGGGGTGGCGCAGACCCTCAAGGCAGCGTGCCCACGAGCCCGACAAGGCGGGCATCTTGAATACGGTTCCTGGTGGAGCATTAGTCAAAGCAAAAGGCTCAAGCGGCGGGCGGCCAGCCAAGGCGAGGCCCGTCTTGACGGCCATGAGGATGTGCTCTGGCGTGAGGTGAAAGTCCTGCTGCGTGGTCAGGAGTCGCTCGTGCAGCTTGGCGACGCGATCTTTGAGTTCGCGCTCGGCGCGCACGAAGCGTCTGGCCTTGGCGATCTTGGCTTCAGCGAGACGGGTGTCGATGTCTTTGAGCGAGCCTTCAATCAACCCCGACATCTGAGGCGCGATGACCGGGTTGACGCTGCCCATGTCCGCCCGCATAGATTCGAGCTTGCGCAGCGCTCGGATGATGTCGTCGCCGTGACCGCCAATGGTTGCTTTGCCTTGTTCTCCGCCATCGACGGGGTGCCAGATCAAGACCTCTTTCTGGCGCTGACCGTGCCGGTCGATACGACCGTTGCGCTGCTCCATCACGTTAGGGTTGTACGGGATCTCAAGGTGGATGAGGCAATTACAGTGGTTCTGCAAGTCAATACCTTCGGAAGCGGCATCGGTGGCCAGCAGGATGCGCACCGCTGAATCCTTGGGCGAAGTCTGGAACGCCGCTTTGACCTTCTCACGTTCATCCTGCGGCATGCCGCCATGGAGGATGGTCAGTCGATCACCACCGAAACCGTGGCTGGCGAGGATCTCGTGCATCCACTGATGGGTGGTGCGGTATTCGGTGAACAAGATGACCCGACGATCATTCCACTGACCGTCAGTCTTGAGGTTGGTGATGAGCCAGTCGAGGACAGCCTTGGCTTTGGCATCGACCTGGTTCTTGGCGGTCTGTGCCCACGACCGTAGTTCGTTCAGCATTTGTTGCTGCTCTGCTGTGAGCGGTTGCGCACGACGTGAGGCTTCTTCGACGGCCTCGGACTGTGCGTTTTCGACTTCCTGGTCATTGGCGTAGTCTTCTTCGACTCGCAGGATCGCTTTGCGCAAGATGCGGTCGGTCATCGCATCTTTGACCTTGCGTTGGCTGCCAATGGCCAGACTGGCTATGTGCTTCTCGAGCGTGGATGCAAACGCGGCGGGAGAGGAGAATAGCCGCTTCTTGAGCAGCTGATTGACGAATGACGTGCCGAAGGCATTGCCGATCTTTTCGGCATCCTGCTCGCGGCTCGTGCAGTAGTCGTTCAGCTTTTGGTGAATGGCTCGCTCTTGTGCGGAGTACGAGGCCAGCAACGCTTCCAGCTTGCGCTGCGCATAGAGTGGCTTGCCTTCTGCATCGATCAGATCGCTCTTGAGGCGGCGGATCATGACCTGACTCAACTGCTTTTCATCAGGCAGGATGTTTCGAGCGAAGCGTTGGTCGTCAAGCAATTCGAGCAACGATGTAAAGGACTCTGTGTAACCGTTGTGAGGGGTGGCCGTCAGAAACAGTCGATGCTGGAAGTGTGGACTGATGGAGCGAATGAAGCGTGTGCGCTGGCTCTCCAACGCATAGTTCGCACCGGCAGCCGGGGCAATGTTGTGTGCTTCATCAACCACGAGCATGTCGAATTTGCGCGGATAGCTGGTGTGCACTGGCAGAAGATCGCGCATGGCACGCAGCCCTTCGCCGCTCTTGACCCAGTCCATGGAGGCGATCAAGCGCGGATGCGACGTCCAGGGGTTGGCGTGGATGCCACGCTCTCGGCGCAATTGCTTGATGTAGGCCGTGTCGACGACTCGGAATTCGAGGCCGAATTTTTCCAGCATCTCGACGCGCCACTTTTCTTGCAGCGATGCGGGACAGACGATCAGGACGGAGCGGGCACGGTGCCGCAGCAACATCTCCTGGATGACGAGACCGGCCTCAATGGTCTTGCCCAAGCCGACGTCATCGGCGATGAGCAGATTGACGCGGGCCATGTCGATGGCGCGTACCAGCGGGTCGAGCTGGAAGTCCTCAATGCTGACGCCACTTCGGAAAGGGGCTTGGAGAAATCCGCGATCCGCGTTGGTGGCGGCACCCCAGCGCACGGCATCAAGGAATGCCTCCAGGGTTCCAGAGTCATCTTGCCCGGTGGCAGAAGGTAGGCCACCCCGCTCAATGACCAGAGCACCCGGCTCTATCTCCCAAACGACCTCCAACTCTTCGCCTAGCGAATCTTCCTCAATAGAGGAAAGTGTCACGAGGTGTTGTCGGTCCTGGCCATCAACAAGTTTGGATGCATCAACCTCTGCAACTAGCCATTGGCGCCGACGGACTTCTACGAGTTGGCCTTGTTCGGGGATGGAGCGGGGATGCACCTTAATTCAGCCTTTGATCGATTTTACATGCGCTACGAGAGCTTTTCCTAGTGCTAGTGCCAGCTTTGGCGGGACTGCATTGCCAATCATTCGACTGACTGCAGAGCGATTGAGCTTCTCTCCGGGTTGAGTGAAGCGATACCCTTTGGGAAAGGATTGGATGAGCGCTGCTTCGCGAAGCGAAATAGGGCGATCCTGGACAGGATGTCCGAAGCGTCCATTGCCGAGTCCTGTGCATAGAGTCGTCATCGTTGGAGCCGGTTGATCCCACCACATGCGGCCATAGACCGACCCGAAGGACTTTCCGGTGTCCTTTTTATGGCACTCCAGCCTAAGCTCCTCGGGCCAGTCCCGCCAGGTGCCACCGTTCACTGGTGTTGCCTTGATACGACGTAGATTCAAAGGCGAAAGCTTGGCGGCACAATGCAGCGGATCATCTGGATGAGATTCTCCGGTATCAATGACAGGAAGGTCGCCAATGGCGTCGAACACCGTTGGAGGCTTCTTTCCCTTGTACTTCCCAGCAGGGATTTTGATTGGCCCTAGAGTGGACGCAAGGAGTACAAAACGTCGTCTTTGCTGTGGAACACCATAGTCTTCACACTTCACGACGGCGTGATCAATCTGATAGTTTAACTCAGAAAGAATTGCTAGGAAGTTGTCAAGGACATCCTTCCCTCTTTCTGCGAGCTCCGGAACATTTTCCATTGTGACAAGTTCTGGCCTCAATTCGCGAATGAGACGACCAAATTGATCCAGCATGTTCCAGGCTTTATGGCTTTCGCTTCCATTTGTCAGCTTGGAAAATGGTTGGCAAGGTGCGCATCCCGCTAGCAGGCGAACTGAATCTCTGGCGAATAGCTTTGAAAGGGAGTCCCCAGATATGCTCGTAACGCTTTCGCCGATGAACCGAGCTTCAGAATTATTCCATTCGTACGAGTATTTGCAGTTCGTGTCGATGTCGACACCTGCCACGATGTTGATGTCGGCCTTGCGGAGGCCGGAGGTCAAGCCTCCCGCGCCGCAAAAGAGGTCAATGCCAGAAATATTCGCAGGCCGCATACTGTCCAACGTGCTCCGTGGTCTGGCTGGTGTGGAGTTCAAGGATTCCACTCAAGTCTAGGAAATGAGCGGGTATACCTCGCGCCAGGGACAGAAGCCCGCAGGGCCGGGACCCCGCAGGCCGCACGCCGAGGAGGCCCGGTTCACGAGGGCCCGACCGAGGCGCCTCGAGATTCAGAATCCTTGGCCGGTGGCGCATAGGGGCGCCCTGGTGCCCAATGCGGGAAGGGGGCCCTGCAGTGAGGCATTCGAATCGTGAGGGATGATTCACATGGAAAGCTTCTGGCATGAAGCCAGAATAGCCATTCCAAGTCGTCCGCGAACATGTTCTTCGGAATGCGGTACACCCCCTCATCGCCGACGATCGCTCCCGACTAGGTTTTGCTTCTTGCCACCCTCGACGACCCATCGAGAAACTCATCCCAGGGAGCCCCCCCGATGCCCCGATTCCATTCATCCTCGCATTTGACTTCGCGGTCCGAGCAGGAGTTCGCGCGGCTGCTGTGCGGGCTCGGCGACGATTGGCACGTATTCTCGAACGTGGACTTTCGCAATCACGACAAGACGGGGCATGTGCGTGATGTGGGGGAAATCGATGTGGTCGCTTACCATCCGAGGGAAGGGTTCGTCGCCATCGAGGTGAAGGCCGGAAGCTGGAAGAGCGTCGATGGCCTGTGGTGGCACCGGTTGCGGGGCGGGCTGGAGTGGATCCGCACGAAGGACGATCCGTTCGACCAGGCGCAGCGGGGATACTTCTGGTTGCGCGAGGCGTTGGGCAAGACGGCGCGACGAGGCCCCAAGCCCAAGGTGGCCTGGGCGGTGGCCTTCCCCGATAGCGACCGCGAGACCTCCCTGCTTCCGGAGTCGGTGCGGCGCAGCGTCCTGGATCGAACCATGGTCCGCGACCCGGAAGGGGCTTTGCGGGCGATCATGCGGCTCGAGGCGCGCATCGATCATCCCGCCCCTCGTTCCAGGGAGGAAGAAGATGCCTGGTTCCAGGTCTTGCGTCCTCCCACCGAGGTGCTCGAGTGCGCCGAGGCCGCGTTGGACCGTGGACTCTTCGAAGCGGGCAAGGTCAGCCGCGAGATCCGCGTGCTCGCGCGGGCATTGCGTGACCAACGGCGGCTGCGGGTTCAGGGGCCGCCAGGTTCGGGCAAGACCGTCTTGGGGTTGGCGTGGTTGCGCGCCCAGAGCGATGCCCTGCGGGGATATCTGTGCTTCAATGCCCCGTTGGCCTCGTGGGTGGGGCAGGACCCGGATGCGCAGTCGGGCTGTGTGGAGGTTCGCACGTTCCACGATCTTGGTCGTGCTCTCATCGAGGCGGCGTTTCCCGGCATCTGGCCCGAGGTCGTCCCAGACGGATTCTGGCAGTCCGATTTCCTTCCCTTGTTCGAACGCGCGGTGGAGCATCTGCGCGGTGAAGGAGCCTTGGACACCTTCGATTGCCTGGTGGTCGATGAAGCCCAGGACTTCCCCGCATCGTGGTGGCCACGGATCGAGTCCATCCTCTCGCCCGACGGAAAGTTGATGGTCTGCCTCGATCCTCTCCAGGACCTGCGGGGCACTTGGGAAGGTCTGCCCCCCTCCCTCGATGCGGTCCAACCTATTCATCTGGATTCGGTCCGTCGAGTGCCTGTTGTGGTGCAGGCCTGGTTGGCGGAAACCCTCGGCGAAGCTTGGGAAGTGCACCCCGACCTGGATCCCTGCGGTGGGGTGGTTGAAGAGCACGCCTGGACCACAGCAGACGAGCAGAAGGTGCTCGTCCAGGAAGTGTTGGATTCCCTGACCATCACCGAGGGCATCGATCCCGCACGTATTCTCGTCGTGTCTCTGCGAGCTCGACAGCATGCAGCTTGGGGCATCGGACTGCGCCAGGGGCGTTGGGTGCAGGATCGCGGCTTCGTTCCGCGTCGGCACGTGCGCCTGGACACCACCCTGCGATCCAAGGGCCTCGAGGCCGATGTGGTGGTGATCCCCGACCTGGACCGCCAGGCCAGCGACTACGTCACCAAGCTGCTCCCCCGCCTGCGCGTGGCCGCTTCGCGCACCACGTCCAGGTTGGTGGTCCTGGCGAGGGGTTGAAGATCACTCCTATGGATACTGTGGCGAGATGTCAGAAAAAAGCATATGTTATCTGACATGAATCTCGCCGCGACAGCCCAGAGGATTCGGCAACACATCCAGGGGATCCCTCTCGGAGAGCCCTTCACCTCTGCGGAGTTCCTGGAATGCGGGACTCGTGCGTCTGTCGACCAGACGCTTTCCCGCCTGATCAAGTCGGGGGCCATCGAGCGTGTTGCGCGTGGAGTGTTCGTCAAGCCCGAGACCAATCGGTTCGTCGGCAAGGTCATGCCCGAGCCGATCAAGGTGGCCAAAGCGCTCGCGAAGACATCCGGCTCGATCGTTCAGATCCAAGGGGCGGAAGCAGCTCGTCGCTTGGGGTTGTCCACGCAGGCTCCGCTGATGCCGGGGTATTCCACCTCCGGGCCATCGAGGATCGTGAGGCTTGGCTCGATGGAAATCAAGATGACGCATGTCAGCCCAAGCAAGCTCGCGCTGGCTGGTCGTCCGGCGGGAGAGGCTCTCGCCGCCTTGTGGTATCTGGGCAAGTCGGGCGTCACACCTTCGGTCATCCACAAGATCCGGGGGAAGCTCCCGAACGAAGAATTCGAAGCGCTTCGGTCGTGCCGCAAGCCCTCCTGGATGAGCGACGCCTTCTACTCGGCCGAGAGGCTTTGGGGGCATGATGGCTGAAGCTTTCCTGCATCTGCCTCTCGAGGAGCGATCCCAGATCTACCGAACCTTGGGTCCGGAGATGGGGTACGCGCCTGAGGTCCTGGAGAAGGATGTCTGGGTGTGTTGGGTGCTCAAGACCATCTTCGAAATGCCCGACCGTCCGCCGATGGCCTTCAAGGGGGGAACATCCCTGTCGAAGGTCTTCGGAGCCATCCAGCGATTCTCCGAGGATGTGGACGTGACGCTCGATTTCCGAGGTCTGGAAGTCGAGGTCGACCCATTTGCGCCAGGAGTCTCAAGGAGCCAGTTGGGTAAACTCGGTGAAGCTTTGAAGTCCAAGGTGCGCGACCACGTGCGAGATGTGGTCCGGCCGGGATTCGAGGCTGCGCTGCTCGCGGAGTTCGGGAAAGGGGCGGCGGCGGTCACCATCGATGGAACGGATGAGGATGCCCTGCGGGTCCAGTATCCGTCGGTCTTCGGAACATCCACGTACTTGCGGGAGAGCGTTCTGGTCGAGTTCGGAGGGCGGAACACGACACAACCGAACGAGGAACATGTCGCCCGACCCGACATTGCGGATCGATTGCCCGAATTGGTTTTCCCCTGTGCGCGGGTGACGGTGTTGTCGCCTCTGCGCACGTTCTGGGAGAAGGCCACGCTCATCCACGTCGAATGCCAACGCCCTGAGGTCCGTTCCTCTGCGGAGCGTCTGTCCCGTCATTGGTACGACTTGGCGAGACTTGCCGACATGCCATTTGGCAGGGATGCATTGGAGCGGCGCGACCTGCTGGCCGAGGTGGTGCAGGTGAAGAAGGTCTTCTACCACTCCGGGTTCGCGAGATACGACGACTGTCTGGGTGGCCGGCTTCGACTCATCCCCTCCGAACCATCTCAGGAGATTCTCCGGAAGGATTTCGCGGCGATGTTGGATGCGGGGATGTTCTCGGCCACACCGCCCTCATTCGAGATGATTCTGGATCGGCTGCGCGACTTGGAAGCCGTGATCAATCGCTGCGCCTAGACATCAGCTCCCCTGCCTGAAGACTGGAGTCGAGCTCGGAGTCATTGCGCCAGGGACCGACGCCCGCAGGGCCGGGACCCCGCAGGCCTGGGGCCGAGGAGGCCCGGTTCACGAGGGCCCGACGCCCGGGGGAACCGGGCGGGCGCCCCAATTCAAGCATCTCAGTCGTCCAGCCCTTTGCCCTCCAGGATGCGGGGGGTGTTCTTCGCGATGCGGGCGGTGCGGGTGCTGGACTGCTTGGCTTGGGAGAAGTGGAGCAGGTAGGCGCGGCGGCGGCCGGGGGTCAGGGATTCGAAGGCGGTGCGCAAGGCGGGGTCGGTGTCCAGGGCGGATTGGAATTCGGAGGGGACTTCGAACTGGTCGGGGGTCTTGAGCGCCGCCTTGGCGCCCGAACGCTCGGCGTCGATCGCGGCGCACAGCAGGTTCTGCAGGGCTTGCCGGGAGGCGGTCACGTCGGAAACCGACACGCAGCGGAACTGGCGCGCCGACTGGACATTTTCCGTCATGGCGGTCAGAAGTCCGGAAGGGTCGGGCAACAGGGCTCCCTTGAAGAACAGCAGGGCGCAGTAGGCCTTGAATCCCTGGATGAGCACGATGTTGCGCCCACCATCGGTGTAGCAGGGAGATCCCCACTTCACGTCCTCGGACAGCCCCGCGTCCAGGGCGATCCGGCGCAGTTCCTCCATGGGGGCTTTCCACTGGGCCTGGCGATCCAGGAACGCGTCGACTTTGGGGTTTTTCGAGGTCATGGGAAATTCCTCCGCAAGGCGGGTCGGTCCGTGTTTTCACTACGGGGCAATAACCTACCCGAGGAGGTCCGCAGTGGCGACAGGGTGCGGCCGCATCGAACACGAGCCGCCAACGCACCAGGAATTCCTTGAAGACGGGGTATTCGGTGGTCTGGAAAATCCAGGAATCGCGCCAGGGACCGCCAGCCACATGGGGCCTCCCAGGCATCGTGGGGAGGGGATGGCGAGTCGCCCATTCCTGGCCGGCCGTTCTCGCTTCATCCGTTCGGTGGTGTGCAGGACGAGCATGCCGGCAAACGTATCATGCTTGGCTCTGGGCGCAGGCATGGATCCGGGCAAGGAAAACCTGGCCCGGATCGCGACATATGTCTCGAGCGACCACGGATCGTCGGCAGATGGTTCCGGCCGATCTCGCGTGGCTAGGCGTCGTCAGCGCTAGACGGGCCGAGCTTCGTGGCCTGGTGCGCCCTCACCCTGCCATGGCTTCCAGCTCGGACAGAATCCTGCGGACCCGCTGTGGGGAATCCTGTTCCACCACGCACTCCACCGCCTCGCGCAATTCGGGGCGTATGCGCCACTCCTTCAACTCCTTGGCGATCCATGCCGCAAGGTCCGCAGGGGCGTACTTCAGGCGGTCGACAAAATCCGGGATACAGTCCCACAAGTAGATCACGTCCTCGAAATCGTGGCTCCAACGGAGATCATTGCCGCCGCGCCCCTTCGCCGCGACAATCTTGGTGGCCACGAACCACGGCAGAGCGAAGATGTGGATCACAGCCCCGCTGGCAGACGATACGGCACCGTATTCTCCAACCCTGGCGCATACCATGGATTCGTGAAGCCCAGGACATCTTCATTGGCGGGCATGACATCCACGATTGTCCCATCGTAGATCCAGCGACAGATCGGCGCGCCTTGTTGGACATCGTTGCGGAACCCGCGAGCACGCAGATCGTCTTCCCATTGCCGCATGCCATGTCGCGCCGTGACCGGCACGACGCAGTCGACATCAGAAGTATTGCGTACAGGAGACGCGGCAGGGTCGTCCACGTAAAGCTCGACGACCGCTCCACCGACAAAATCCGTCTCGGCGAGACGGTCTCCCAATCCTCTTGCTACCGACTCGAGGCGTTCAATATTCAGCGAGGCGCGCATATGTGTCGAACCTTTCCCGCAGGATCTTGGCGCTCGATTCGACTTCCCGCGCGTGACCGATCCGCAGCGCATCGGTCAGTGCAAGAAGCTCGTGCAGGGACTGCGAGTTTGCAACAGCTTTTGTAACGCTGGGATACAGCGGCTCGATCGCTTCTCCGCGCAGGTTGCCATTTTCCGACGGCCAGACCACCGGGTTCGCGTTCTTGAAGGTTTCCGACAATGGTTTGGCCGACCAGGCCGTGGGAATGCCGCGAATGAGTCCTCCTGGCTGGACTGGAAAGACCACCCGTAGGCCGTGGACCAGGAAGTCGAGAAAAGCCTTGGTGTTCACGCGGCGTTTGGTGTCGTCGAGGAGCTTGGCGTAGCGCGATCGTTCCAAGGACATGGAGACTTCCGTCGGACTCAATCCGATGGAAGCCGCGAGATCCTTGGCTAGCCAGGATTCCGATCCCAGATCCACGATCCTGAGCAGGACCAAGCTGTCCTGGGCTTTCATGCCGTTGTGTGGGCGCATTCTGACAGGATACACCCATGATAATCGATTTGCAAATTGCAAATCGAGAATCTCTGGTCGCGCCAAGGGTGGTTGGCACCACTGGTGCCCTGCCGACTTGCGGCTACTGCAGCAATTGACCGGCTCACCACGAGGCAGTCAGCCGTATGGGCCCGGCGGCGCGCGCATGGAAGGCCAAGCTCCCGTCTGCTTCGGGTCAGGGCTCCCGCTGCCACCGGGCCAGGTGGCGGTCGGCCCAGAAAGTGCCGAAGGGCACGAGCGAGGCGACCCCGACCAGGGCCACGCGGGGGATGGTCCATCGGCGTGCGATCCAGCAGGCGAGCAAGGCGGTCATCAACGCGAGGAAGAGGCCGCCGTGCGCCGCACCGACCACTCGTACCGCGAGAGGTTGGTCGAGCAGGTACTTCAGGGGCATCGCCACGAAGAGCAGCAACAGGTAGGACCAGCCTTCGAGGAAGGCGATGCGACGAAGCAGAGGGACCACTAGGGTCGGTGTTGACATGGGAGGGAAGCTACCAAGCTCTACGTTTCCGTTCCATGCTGCACGCCGTCGACGATACCACGAGGCCGGTCTGGGACCGGCTCGTCCAGGCCTACGAACACGAGTTCTCGCCGATCACGGGCAAGGAGCCCGAGCCCGATGGAAGCATCGCGCCCGACACGCACCTGGGCGGGAAGGTACGGGGCTGGATCTGGTGGAGGGACGGTGTGCCCGCGGGGTTGGCCGCAGTGGTGGACCATGGCGACCATCGCGAGGTGGCCGAGTTCTACGTGGTCCCGCGTTGGCGCGGATGCGGGCAGGGGCGCGATCTGGCGCAGGCGTTGTTCGACACCGCGCCGGGGCGTTGGGTCGTGAAGCAGCTGATCGCGGCGGAGGATGCCCAGACCTTCTGGGCGCGGTGCCTCGCGATGCTTCCGTGTCGGAATTTGTCCCGGTCGGACGTCGTCGATCCGTACTGGGGGCCGGTGGTCCGCCAGGAGTTCCACTGGACGGGTTCGGGACCGCACGGGGTTGTTGTCGAGCCCACCTGGCCTCTCGAGGAGGTTGGGCGAAGATCCTGACAGCTCATACGACGGGACGTGATCCGGTGTTGGGGTCGTGGAACGTCATTTCAGCGGACCTTGCGCTTGTGTATCCTTTGACCACCATCGATCGATGGTTCGGCCCGATCCGCGAACGCGCCCGCGGAATGGGACCCTCCCTCGCCAAACATGGAGCGCGAACCCTGGAGTTTCGAATGCGGGCAAGCATCGCGATCGCTCTCGTGTCGTTGTTGGGAAACGCGGCCTTCGCGCAGTCGAAGTGGACCCAGCGCAGTCCCAGCCCCGCACCCTACATGACGTCCGGAGTGGCGACGTCCGGGGAGGTCGCGGTGGCGGTCGGAGAGCGTGGCCTCGTGCTGAGTTCCACGAAGGGAGCGGATTGGGTGGTGCGCCGACCAGCGGATGTCACCGAAGCTTCGCTGAACACCGTCGTGTGGGATGGAAGCCAGTTCGTGGCGGTGGGGGGCAACAGGACTCTCACGTCTCCCGACGGCGTGACCTGGAGCCGGCACGCCTCCGCGTTGGTGGGATCTGCGAATGCCATGGTCTGGACGGGCTCGCAATTTTTGGCCGTGGGTGGGTACGGGATGGTCCAGACCTCCCCCGATGGCGTGCGGTGGTGGCAAAGCAACGGGAAGCTCCCGATGGGGTCGCCGACATCCGTGACCTGGACAGGCAGTCGCTACGTGGCCCTGTCCCATCCCGAAGGCGGCAACGCCATGATCTGGACGTCGCCCGACGGAGCGACCTGGACGCCGCACGATTCCAAGACCAAGGAGGTCCTCAGGTCCGTGACCTGGACGGGAACCCGCCTGGTCGCGGTCGGGGACAAGGGAACCATCCTGACCTCCGAGACCGGAGACGAGTGGATCGCCCGCTCGTCGGGGACCGGCCAGAGCCTGATGGCTGTGGCATGGAAGGATGGACAACTGGTCGCCGTGGGGACCGCCCTCCTCTCCTCGCCCGATGGCATCGTGTGGACCGTGCGGGATTCGGCGCTGACCACCTACCTGAACGCGGTCTGCGGCGGAACGAACGGCTGGTCCGCGGTGGGGCTGGACATCATGACCTCCCCCGACGGAGCGGCCTGGACGGTCCGGAGCTCGGGCGCGACCCCGACGCTGAATTCCGCGGTGTGGTCGGGCTCGTTGCTGGTGGCGGTGGGGACTTCGATCCAGACCTCCCCCGACGGCATCGTCTGGACGGTGCGCCGTCCCAAACACGGCTTGGAGGTGATGAATTCGGTGGCCTGGAGCGGAACACGGTTCGTGGCCGTGGGGCTCGGTGCCCAGGTGCTCACCTCGCCGGATGGAATTGTCTGGACCGAGACGAAGGCGGTGGGGGATCCCAGCCTCCACGAGGTGGCCTGGACCGGAAAGCAGTTCGTGGCGGTGGGCGACTACGGTTCCAGCACCGTGATGACCTCCCCGGATGGCGACGTCTGGACCAGCCGTCCGGTGGAGCACTTCGAGGCCCTGCACGGGGTGGTCTGGGCCGACACCCAGCTCGTCGCGGTCGGTTCGGGCGGAGGGATCCTGACCTCGCCGGACGGGATCGTGTGGACAAAACGTGTCTCGGGGACCCAGAAGCGCCTGGAATCGGTGACCTGGACGGGAAGCCTGCTGGTCGCCGTGGGAGGGGAGGGCATCCTCCTGACCTCGCCGGATGGGCGCACCTGGACTCCTCGCGCTTCGGGAGTGGGTGGTTATCTGAATTCCGTCGGTTGGACGGGCAAGGGCCTGGTCGCGGTGGGCAACGGCGGCATGCTGATGACCTCGCCCGACGGTCTGTCGTGGACCTGGCAGGGCTCGATCCACGATCTGCCGTTGTTCTCCGTCGTGGCGACCGCCGATCAGGTGGTGGCGGTGGGGGTCGGGGGCCTCGTCCTGACCTCCCCGCTGGATGCGTCGCTGGCGGTCGGTCCGCGCCTGCGGCGCCCGGCGACGACCTGGGGAATCCGCACCTCCTTCAACCCCGACGCTCCCTTCGACGCCGCAGGGCGTCGCGGCGGATTCCGTCGTGACCAGGTGATCCGAGAGCGGGAGTCGTCACCGGAGCGTTGAACCGCCGGAGGATGTGCCTACGCGCCGGGTGGTTGATGCACGGCGCTTCCTGCGCGGATGCCGTAGGTGGTGGCTCGGTGACTCAGGGCATCGCGGCTCGCTTCGGGCGCGGCTATGTCGCCGGATTCTCCCACTCCCGCACCACTCGGGCCAGGGCCAGATGTGGCGAGTGGTCGGCACGGACGGGGGAGAGTGGACAGTTCCGGAGGCATTCGTGGGCGCGCTGGAGGTCGCCGGTCTCGTCCAGCTCGAGTTGCGCGTCCGAGGCGAGCTGCTTCCAAACGCCCAGGGCGCGTTTGTCCAGGTAGGGCTGGATCGCGACGTTGTTGCCCCAGCGTTCGAAGTCCGCGACGAGTTCGGGAGAGGCGCCTGCAAGGGGCAGCTCCAGGCAGGTCGCCTTCTTCAGCGCCCGACAAGGACCTCGGCGGGAATGTGGAGGGCGTCTCGCAGGTTGCGGATCATGTGGATGGTCAAGGCGCGCTTGCGGTGGAGAACCTCCGACACCCTGTTGGCGCCACCCATGAGGGGCGCGAGATCCGCCGCGGTCAGGCCCTGCTGTTCCATGCGGAATCGGATGGCCTCGAGGGGGTCTGGTGGGAGGATCGGCTGGTGCCGGCGTTCCCAGTCCTCGACGAGGGTGGAGAGGATTTCGAGTCGATCGCCCTCGGAGGTTCCCTTTCGAGCGGTCATCAACGCCTCGATCTCTTTGAGAGCCTTTTTGTGGTCGCGAACGCTCCGGATCGGCTTGATGTCCACGTCAGATCTCCTGGGCATTGATTTTGTCGTATTCGGCGTGGGTCCCGACGAATCGGATGTAGAGAACCCCGTAGTGGTAGTTGATCCAGGCGACCAAGCGGTACTTGTTGCCTGCGATGTTGAAGACCACTCGACCGTCCCTGAGGATGCTGGAGTTCAGGAACTGGGCTTTCAGATCGGAAGGCTTTGTCCAGCGGGCCTCCTCGGCTTCCGCGAACCAGGCTCGCAAGGGCTGTTCCGAGTCCTCGCGTCCTGCGCGGATCCAATGGTCGATCAAGGTCTTTCTAGCGATGATCCTCATCTCTTCGCAATATACCCAGGAATTCCCAAAATGGGAAATGGTTCGACATCTAGATTCCCCACCCATGCCCACCGAACGCGAGCGCATGTTGTCCGGTCATCCCTACGATCCCTCCGACCCCGAGCTTGTCGCGTTGCGACGAGCCGCACGCCTGGCGACGGAAGCCTACAACCGCACCTCCATCGACGACCGTGAAGACCGCGCGCGGCAGATCAAGTCGCTGTTCGGGTCCACGGGGGAGTACGTCAACATCGAGCCCTCCTTCCGGTGCGACTACGGAGTCAACATCCATGTGGGAGAGAACTTCTTCGCGAACTTCGATTGCGTGATCCTCGACTGTGCGGAAGTCCGCATCGGGAAGAATTGCCTGCTTGCACCACAGGTGGGCATTTACACCGCCACCCATCCTCTCGATCCACTCGAGCGATCCTCGGGTCGCGAGTTGGCCGCTCCCATCACGATCGGCGATGACTGCTGGATCGGCGGCCATGCCACCATCAATCCCGGCGTCAGGTTGGGCAACAACGTGGTCGTGGCCGCAGGCGCCGTGGTCACCCGCTCCTTCGGCGACAACGTGGTGTTGGCCGGGGTGCCGGCCCGCGTGATCCGCACGCTGGAGTCGAATCCTGTGTTGAGGTTGGAAGAGCCCGTCCCTGTGTTCCAGAAGGAGCAGAATGGGCCGTAAAGCCGTTGAATCCCCGATAATGAAGGCATTGAGCGGCCTCGGAAGGTTCGAATGGTGTTGAGGTAACCTCTACGAAAAGGACGGACGGGAGGATGCCGGGGAGAGGTTCGAAGGGATAGAATTGGTGCATGGACCCGATGGCCTCGCCCGACCTGTTCGCCTACCTCGACTACCGCGCGTACCTGCGCGATGTCTACCAGGCGCGCAAGTCCCGCGACGCGTTCTTCTCGTACCGGTTCATGGCGAGCCGGACGGGTGTGGATGCCGGCTGGATCGCGAAGGTTCTGTCGGGCCAGGAGCACCTCTCCCAACGGTCCATCGAGCCCTTCGCGAAACTGTGCGCGATGGGCAAACGGGAAGAGGAATTCTTCGTGGCCCTGGTCGCCCTGGCCAAGGCGCGCAACACGACCGAGCGGGTCGAGGCCTTCGAGAAGGCCATGGCCCTCAAGTCTCCCGCTCGTGCCACACTCGGGGAACGGCAGTTGGCCTACTACGGACGGTGGTGGCACGCGGCCGTGCGGTCGTTGCTCCACCTGCTGGGCCGGAAAGCGACCGCGGAGCGCATCGCCGACCTGCTGCGGCCCAAGGTCTCGGTGGTCCAGGTTCGGGAATCCATCGCCCTCCTCGAAGACGTTGGTCTGGTGCGCAAGGGACGCTCCGGGTGGGCGCTGCTCGATGCCTTCGTCGCCAGCCCTCCCGAAGGCGCGAAGGCCGTTATCCGCGGCTACCAGGCCGAGGCGATGGATCTCGCCAAGGCGGCCCTGGAAACACATCCCCCGGCCAACCGCGACGTCTCGAGCCTGACCCTCACGTTTCGTCACGAAGATCTGCCCCTGGTGCGCGAGCGGGTCGCGGCCCTGCGCGACAGCCTGATCCAGCTTTCCACCGAGACCGCGCATCCCGACGGGGTCTTCCAGGTGAACCTGCAAGTCTTCCCCGTTTCGGCGAACATCGGAGACGCGTCGTGAAGGCCCCGCACCTGGGCGTCGTGGTCGGCATGGCCTTGGGGCTGTGTGCCTGCGGAAGCGATCGTGTGGCCGGAGGCTCGGGCTCCGAGACGACCAACACGATCCAGGCGCGTGTGGTCGACGAATCCGGTACTCCCCAGGCGGGGGCGCGCGTCTTCGTCCGCACCCCCTCCGACACGCTGCTCGGCACCCCCCGTTTCACCGACGGCTCGGGGAACGTGACGCTCGAAATCGCGCCGTCCACCGACATCTCCTGGATCGAAGCCGATGCGCTCGACGGCCGATCGGCCCTTCGGGTCGCTCGGATCAATTTGACGGAATCCGTTCGCCTGGTTGTCGCTCCCCCCGGCGATCTCCACCTCGAGGGACTCGCTCCGGGGACCTCCGTCGGGCTTCCGGGGTTGGGACGTCGCGTGTTGGCCGATGCCTCGGGGAGCGCCCGCTTCCGCGATCTCCCCCAGGGTGCTGTCCGAATCCGGTGTTCCGGGTTCGAGGCCGTGACTCCCGTGATCGCCGACACCGCCGTGACCCTGAACGCCACGCGCCGTGGCGAAGATGCCCCCTGGCCCGTGGACGGTTCCCTCGACTCGCTGGCGATCCGCAGGTTCCTCGATATCGCGGGGCTCGCCGGCATCCCGACAGATTCTGTTTCGAGCGGGATCGATGGCCGGCGCGCCCGCTTGGACCTGCACGGCTTTGGCTTGGAACGCCTTCCCGAGGCCATCGGGTCCCTCTCCTTCCTGCGCGAACTTCACATCCAGGGCAACCGGCTCACCACCTTGCCATCGAGTCTCGCGCGACTGCCGCGGCTGTCCGTCGTGGTGGCCTCGAACAATCCGTTCGGCATCGTCCCCGCCCCCCTGGAAGGTCTGGACTCCCTGCGCATCCTCGCTCTCGATTCGACGCGACTGTCCGTGGTCCCCGCCTGGATCGCCGATCTGTCGCGCCTATGGGTCCTCGATCTCGGTCACAACCAATTGGACTCGCTGCCGTCGCGACTCTCCGAACTGCGAAACCTCGCGATCCTGACCATTCCCCGAAACCGCATCGCCGCGCTGCCCGAGGGACTCCACCACATGGACTCCCTACGCGAGATCTGGGCCGAGACGAACGCGCTGCGACGACTGCCCGATTCCATCGAGCGTTCCCCGAACCTGAAGGCCTTGCAGCTCGACAACAACCCCCTCGACAGCCTGCCGTCCCGCCTGGGCGATCTCACCACGCTGCGCGACCTGCGTCTGGGGTCCACGCCCTTGCGGACACTTCCCGTCTCCCTGGCCCAACTCACCTTGGATCGGCTCGACCTGTGGAACGTCGCGCTCTGCTCCCAGGATCCGTTGCTCGAACCCTGGCTGGACTCCCTCGTCGGCACCTCCTGGCGCGACACCCGCGCCGCTTCCTGTCCCTGATCTCGAAAGGACGCTCCCCATGATCCCCTTCCCGCGTTGGTTGCCCGTGTTGGGCGCCTTGGCTTGCGCACCCCATTCCGCCTCGGCGTGGACCGGACCCATGCCCCAGATCCCCATGGGCATGAACATCGGTGGGGCTTCGTACTGGGATCCCGCACCCTACCTGGACCCCATGAAGACCTCCAGCGAGTGGATTGCTTTCCACGACGGCGGTGGTTGGGACGACGGAACCGCCAAGCGCATCGCGGTCGACACCAACGATTGGCCGACCTCCGTCCCCCAGATGGTCGACGGGGTGCGTACACGGGTGCGCACGATGCTGAACAACTGCCGCGAGGGAGTCTACGAGGTCTCCTACCAGGGCAAGGGTCTGTTGGGGTGGAACGGGGGAGCGTCGGCGACCACGGTCGGAGGCAAGGTTCGCATAACCATGACCGGCGATTGTGGCCACGCCTGGATGACCCTCGATTCGTCCAGTGCCCTCGATCCGATCCGCGACCTGCACATGACTCCCGTCGAGCATCTCGCCGATCCAGGTGGTGCCCCGCTGTTCGATCCCGCGTTCCTGCGCGGGCTGCGCCCGTTCCACGCCCTTCGGTTCATGGACTGGATTTCCACCAACGGTTCGCGCCAGATGAAATGGTCCGATCGACCGGTCCCCTCCGACCGCAGCTACGGCACCGGAACGGGCATGCCTTGGGAGCACGCGATCGCCCTGTCCAAGGAGCTCGGCACCGACGCCTGGATCTGCGTTCCCCACGCGGCCGACGACGACTACATCACCCGCCTTGCCGTACTGTTCCGCGACTCGCTCCCGCAGCCCCGCAAGGTCTATCTCGAGTACTCGAACGAGATCTGGAACTGGTCGTTCGACCAGGCGCATTGGGTGGCCAAGAATGGCGCGACCCTCCCGTGGGGCGATTCGGTCGAGCGGGACGTCGCGGCCGACTCGATCCGCGACAGCTTGCGCGCCGTGGGCCGGAAGGCCTGCCAGGATGCCGAGAGCTACTGCCATCCCGAGAAGGACGCCTGGATGATGGGGCGCCTCTTCCGGATCTGGCAGCCGATCTGGGCGGGACAGCGTTCGCGCCTGGTGACCGTGGCCACCGGGCAGCACGCCTGGATGGACAATTCCCGTCGCATCCTCGATTGGCTGGTGGACGAAATGGGGATCGTTCCGGACGCCTTTTCGGTGGCGGGGTACATCGGGTTCGAGGAAGCCGACCACGACCGCTGGATGCTCAAACCCGACACCGTGAAGGCCGCCGACGTCGCACAGGCGCTCATCGACCGCTTCCCCGCGGGGTCCAAGGCGTGGTCTCTCGAGACGGCCCGCATCGTGAAGGCGAAAGGGATCAAGCGCTACCTGGTCTACGAAGGAGGGCAGCACGCCCAACCCTTCCAGCAGCAGGACTGGCCGTACAACGAAGCCGTCTGGGGTGCGCAGATCCATCCTCTCATGCGCGAGGCCTACCTGCGCAACTTCCAGATGCACGACTCGATCGGGTGCGACCTGTTCATGGCCTTCTCGTACGCGGGTGCCCGCAAGAGCAAGTACGGCTCGTGGGGGCACCTCGAGACCTTCGCCCAGTCGGCCCTGAGTCTCGATGAACTGCGGACCGTTGCCCCGAAATACGCCACGCTCCTGGAAGTCAACACCCCACGACTGAACTCCGGGGTCGGAGCAAGGCAGGGGCGCCAGAGCCCTGGTGGTCTCCAGGTGCGCAGCATCGTCCAGGGACGTCTCCGAGGGGTTGTCGGACGCGTCGAGATCCGGTCCATCGAGGGGCGTGTGTTGCATCGGGGGGAGCTTTCCGAACTCCCTCCGATCTCCGATGGTTTGGTCCTGGTTCGACCGCTTCCCACGGATCGTTAGCCTCGTGTGATCCCTCCGAGGGGCGTTGGGGACTCCAGGCCCGAGGGGCGATTCCCCCCCTCCAGAACGTCGCAAGGAGCCTTCGCGTTGGAGGCTCTTGCGACGCAGTCTTTGAAACTGCGTCTCGAACTCGCTGAGCGTTCTATGTTCATGGCTCCACCCGATACCGTCGAAAGGTCAGCCATGGGCAACACCGTCAAACTCCACCGCGTGCTCAAGACCACCCCTGAGAAGATCTACCGCGCGTTCCTCGAGCCCGCGGCCATCGCCAAGTGGTTGCCTCCGTACGGATTCGTGTGCACGGTGCAGTCCTACGACGCCGTGGTGGGTGGCCAGTTCCGCATGACCTTCACGAACTTCGGAGCCAACGCCGGTCACTCCTTCGGAGGCACCTTCCTGGAGCTGGTCCCCAACGAGCGCATCCGCTACAACGACCAGTTCGACGACAGCGCGATGCCTGAGGTCATGGACGTGACGATCGAGCTCAAACCCGTGTTGTGCGGCACGGAACTGCACATCGTGCAGGCGAACGTGCCCGAAGCCATCCCGGTGGAGTTCTGCTACCTGGGGTGGCAGGAATCCCTGGAGCAGCTCGCCAAGCTGGTCGAGCCCGAGATCCCCGCCGGGGCTTGAGGGAGGTTCGTCTTCGACTCCAGAAGGCGCATCGCCTCGGGAAGCCGGCGCCAAGGGAACCTTGATGCCCATCTTGCGGGACCTCGGAAAATCAATGCCGGTGGGCGGCTTACTAGATCTTCATTATATTGAGTAGATCAAATAGGAGTCGCACCCTTTGAGCTACTCGTTGACCTTGACCCATGCCGTGGCTGTGACCGTGTTCGTCGCCGACAAAATCCGTCGGGGCATGTTCGAGTTCGTGCCCACCCGCGAGATCGCCCACCAGCTGGACATCAAGGCACCCACTTTGGTCAAGATCCTCCAGAACCTCAACCGTGCCGGCATCGTCGAGACCCGCGAAGGGGCCAAAGGCGGCGTCCGCATGGCGCGCCCCGCCCAGGAGGTACGTGTCCTGGACGTCTTCGAGGCGATGGAGAACCGGCGTCCCGTGTTCCAGACCGACCTTTCGTTCCGCGTGACCGGCGAAATTCCCGATCGCGCCAAGTTGGCCATCCGCTCCGTCTTCGACGACGCCGCGAGCGCTTTGCGCCACTCCCTCGACGCTCGCACCATCGCCGACCTCGTCGCGCGCCTCGACGGCTGACCTTTGCACCGACCTCCCGCACATTCCCGTGCACCCACAACTAGATATACGCAATATCTAGAAACATCAAAACAAGAGAGAGAAGAACCCATGAACGCCAAGACCTTCGCCCTGATCGCCGCCGCTGCACTCGCTCCGGTCCAAGCCGGGGAGTTCCTGCTGGAGACGGACCCCGCGACCTTCGCCATGAAGGGCGGTGCCCTGCATCTACGCGCCCGCTTCGACGCCCTACCCGGATGGACCTTCGGCGTGGGCGCCTACGCGCTCGACCTGCCTCCGCTGATGGTCGACCTCGTCCCCCAGAACGAAGGGGAGGACTGGAACGTGCGGATCGAACCCGGCATCGGTCTGTTCCTGGACAAAGGCTTCGGCGCCGATGGGGAAGGACTGACGGTCGGAGGCCAGGTCTCCCTGCAGCGCTTCGAGCTCGACGCTCCGAAGCAGACCGAAGGCGACGTCTGGAACTTCCTGGTCATGCCCCGCGCCGGCTACGTCTGGAGCCCCTTCGACAACGGCTTCTACGTGTACCCCTGGGCGGGTGTCGGCTACACCACGCCGGTGTCGGGCGACGAAGGCTCCTACCATGTGGCCCCGATCGTGCCCTTCGCGACCCTGCACGTGGGCTGGCGCTTCCGCTGATCCGTCGGACCTGAGCCTTCGGAAGACTCAGGTCCCTTCCTCGGCCAGACCGAGAAGGGGGTACAAGACGTGGAGGGGATCGGCCCCGGGTGAGCCGCCCCCGTGGCGGGACCGGGCGAGCACCCCTTCCAGCAACGTGCGTAGGAAGGCGGCCGCGGCCCTCGCATCGCGCTTGGCCAAGGGAGCGCGCTTGGGCAGGGTCTCCAAGCAAGCCTGGAAGCGGGCTTCGAGCGACGCGTAGAGAGCTTCCACGCGTTGGAGGATCTCGGGATCCGCGTGGTTGAATTCCTGACCGATCGAGAGCAGGAAGCACCCGTTGTGTCCGATGCGATCGTGCAGGGAACTCGCGAACCGAAACAGTTCGAGGGTGGACTCGGCGGGGTGGCGGGGATCGAGCCTCGCGAAGGTCGAGGCCTGCCAGGTCAGCGCGTAGTGGTCCAGTGCCTCCAGGAGCAATCCTCGTTTGCTGCCGAAAGCCGCGTACAGGCTGAACTTGTTGATGCCCATGGCCGCTTCCAGGTCGGCGACGCCCGTGGCGTGGTAGCCGCGGTCCCAGAACAGGTTCATCGCCTCTTCGAGGACCTTCTCACGATCGTACTGCTTGGCCCGTGGCATGGATTCCAAGGTACGGGAAGCGAGCTCGTCCGGTCAAAGAAATCTGTGGGCGTGATCCCTGGATTCGGTATATTCAAACCGAACGGTTAGATAAGCTGGAAATCCTTCCCTCCTGGAGACCCGTCCCGATGAATCGAGCCAAAGCCGTCTTTGTGTCCCTCTATCTCGCGGGTTGCGCCGCGGCCGCTTCGCTGGCGGCCTACCAGATCCTTCGCTTCGGTGCCTGGGCCTGGGTGGGTGTCCTGGCGGCCACCTTGCCGATCCTCTACCTCAGTGCGGGAAACGTCCTCCTCCACCATTCCGCGACCACGAGCCGCTGGCTTCCCGTTCCTTCCGCGCTGTTGGTCCTGGGCAGTTTCGCGGCTCTCCTTCCGATCCTCCCCGGTGCGCGATCCCCTGGGCTCCTCCTCGGGATCCTGGCGCTGGATTCCGGGTATGTCGCCTACCTCCTCTGGTATTCGCGCTTCGCCCCCCGCGACGGCTCGCGCATCCGTCGAGGCGAGCGTTTGCCGACCTTCGCCGCGAAGGGCCTGGATGGTCGCCTCGTTTCCTCCCGGGATCTCCTCGGAGCGCCTGCGCTCCTGGTCTTCTACCGAGGCAACTGGTGCCCCTTGTGCGTCACCCAGGTGCAGGACCTGGCCCGCAACTACCGAGCCCTGCGGGAGCGGGGCATCCGCGTGATCCTGGTCTCGCCACAGTCCCCGGAGCACACCGCCTCCCTGGCCAGGCGCTTCGACGCCCCGATGGAGTTCTGGATCGACGCCGACCTTTCGGCCGCGCGGACCCTCGGGATCCTCGACGCCCAGGGGTTGCCGATGGGCATGGAGGTCCTCGGTTACGAACGCGATACGGTGCTGCCCACGTCCATCCTGATCGACCGGAACGGCGTGGTCTTCCACGACGACCAGACCGATTCCTATCGCATCCGTCCCGAGCCCGAGGACTACCTGGCGGCCTTCGACGCCCACGCATCGCGGTCGGAATCCGTCGCGGCATGAGCGGCCTCCGGGAATCCGGGAGGCCATCCTCCAGGTCCTGACGGCATCGGTCTTTCCCCCCAGGAACATTCCGGACTCTCGCTACCTTGGACCCGAGCGGGAGGTGTTGTTTGTCCAGAGCCGAGAGACTTCTCCAGTTGCTGGAGATCCTGCGCCGTCGGCGCGGGGTGGTGACGGCGTCCGAACTCGCCACCGCGACCCGCGTCAGCGTGCGCACCCTCTACCGCGACATCGAGGCGCTTCGCGTACAAGGTGTGACGATCGAAGGCGAAGCGGGTACGGGTTACCGCGTGCAGGCGGGCTACGTGCTGCCCCCGCTGATGTTCACGGAAGACGAGCTGGAAGCGCTCCTTCTGGGAGTTCGATGGGTCGCCGCCCGCACGGATCGTGCCCTGGGAAGATCGGCCGAGGCGGCGATGGAGCGCATCCATGCCGTGCTTCCCGCCGACCTCAGATCCACCTTCCAACACTCGGCGCTCTTGGTCGCTCCGGGACCTCCCGTCGGAGGAGTGCCGCTGGATCTGGGCGACCTGCGGGAAGCGATCCGCGAGCGCAGGAGATTGCGCCTTCGCTACAGCGATGTGAACGCCGTCGAGACGGAGCGCGTGGTCTGGCCGGTGGCGCTTGCCTTCTTCGAATCGACGCGCGTCCTCGCCGCCTGGTGCGAGCTGCGCCGCGACTTCCGGCACTTCCGGCTCGACCGGATCCAGGGGTGGCAGGACGAAAGGGGGCGATTCCCCGGGTCCCGCGCCGCCTTGCTCGCTCGGTGGAAAGAGGCCTTGGGAATTCCGCACACGTGAGGTCTACTGACACGGATTGACAGGAGGGTCGGCGCACATTCCTGGAGCCACGGAAGCGATTCAGCTTCCAGCCACCAAAGGAAACCACCATGCCGCACCTCACGATCCTCTACGTCGCCTCGGTTCCCGCGAGCGCCACCTTCTACGAAGCCGTCTTCGGCGCACCTCCCCTCGAGTCCATGCCGGGCTTCGCGATGTTCTCCCTCTCGGAGGGAAGCATGCTGGGGCTCTGGGAGCGCGACGCCGTGAAGCCGCCTGCCGTGGGTCCCAGCGCGGGATCCGAACTCGCCTTCGAATACGCCGACGGCGCGGCCTTGAAGACATTTCGCGACACCTGCTGGAACGCCGGCGCCAAGGTGATCCAGGACATCGTCGAGGTCGACTTCGGGACCACCTTCTGCGCGGTCGATCCCGACGGGCACCGCCTGCGTGGTTTGGTCCCTCGCGCGATGGTGGCCGCGGCCACCTGACCCCGCCCTCCGATCCATTTCGCCGCGATTCCTCCATCGACCCACGGAAGTTTCCCATGCTCGAGTCCAACCCAACCCCCACGGGGGGTGTCTCTGTCCGGATCGTCTTCTTGCACGGGGCCGGAACCGGCCCCTGGATCTGGGAGGACGTACGCCAGCGCCTGGAATGGCCATCCACGGCGCTGGCCGTTCCTTCCGATCGTCCCGGGACGGATCCGCAACGCTGCGCCACCGACCTGCTCTCGGATCCTTCCTTCCCTTCCAGCTGTCCGATTGTGCTGGTGCTCCATTCCCTCGCCGGGGTTTTGGAGGGGGCGCTGCTCGAAGCTATGGGATCCCGCGTTGTCCAGGTGGTCCACGTCGCCGCGGTGACGCCGCAGCCGGGTGGAACCTTCGCGTCCACGGTGGGTTTTCCCGCCAACCTGGTGCTTCCCATCCTGTTCTGGTTGAATCCCCGCGGCCTGAAGCCGAGCCCCGCCATGCTCCTGCGCGAACTCGGGGAAGACCTTTCCGAGGAACGGCGCGTGGAACTTGTGGCCAGGCACCGACCCGAGCAGGGAGGTCTGTTCCTCCGGCCGGTCCCCCGCGCCGAAATCCGCGTGCCTCGCACCTACGTCCTGTGCGCGAACGACCGCTGCGTGGCGCCCGCCCTGCAGGCACGGATCGCCCATCGCCTGGGAGCCGAGATCCACTCCCTCGAGGCCGGACACCTTCCCATGCTCTCGTGCCCCGCCGAATTCGCCGGTCTCCTGTCGCGGACCATCACCACGGCACTCGCGACCGCGAGAGCATCGATCCCCTCCTCCCCAGGGCATTGACAGGAATCGACACGCACCCGCCGCCGGAAACCTCCGTCCGGTACCCCAAGGGGGCCCTGCTGCCTGGCGGGACCTTCCTGTATCTTCCAACCACTCCCTCCCGCGGTCGCCCGACCGACCAGGATGGGGGCGTCCCACGCGAAAAGGCGACGACGAATGCTGAAAATCGACCTGAAGAAAGAGCTGAATGACCTCTATCAACCCTCCGCGAAGAAAATCGTCCAGGTGGAGGTTCCCGAATTCCGGTTCCTGATGGTTGACGGAGAGGGGGATCCGAACACCACCTCCCGTTATTCCCAGGTGGTCGAGTCCCTGTTCGCGGTCTCCTATGCCGCGAAATTCATGATGAAGAAGGCTCCAGGCGGTGTGGACTATGCGGTGATGCCGCTGGAGGGGCTGTGGTGGGCCGACGACATGGCGAGTTTCGGAAACGGCGATAGGTCCAGGTGGAAATGGACCATGATGGTCCTGCAACCGGATTTCGTGCCTCCGGAATTGCTCCACGAGGTGATCGCCGAAACCAGGAGGAAGAAATCCCTTCCGGCGATCGATGATCTGAGGATCGAGTCCTTCGCCGAGGGCTTGTGCGCGCAGACCTTGCACATCGGACCGTTCAGCGAGGAGGGGCCCGTCATCGAACGAATCCATTCCCACATCCAGGCCGGATCCAGCCTGCGGGGAAAGCACCACGAGATCTATCTCAGCGACATCCGCCGTGCTGTATCCTCCAAATGGAGGACGATCCTGCGCCAGCCCATGACGGACCGACAGGACCGGGTTCCGAGCCAGGAGATCCAGGGATGAAGACGACCAACTACCTCCACACGTTCATCGAAGTCGCCGAGGATTGTCCGGTCGCCACCGCCCAGGTACCGCCCCTCAAGGGCAGGGATAGGACCGTCGCGAACATTCTGTTCGATCTCCTCGTGGACGCGCCGTACAAGCTCACCTCCGACGACGTCCTGTTCCAGGTGCACGCCATCCGCAATGAACTTTCCAGGGCGGAGCTTGCCTCTGCGCGCGAGGAATTCTTCTCCAAGGGACAGGCTTGCCTGAGAGCTTCGCCGCTCTCCAAAAGGTATGGCTGGGGTGTCCACTGCGACGCCCAGGGACGGGTCGCGATCGTAGCCCGGGAATCCAGCGAGTACACGAGACTCGCTGGAGATCCGAAACTCGCGCATGTCAAGGCGATGCGCACTCGGCGCTCCTGAGGCTGGCCCCCAAACCACGTTCGAAGCGGACTCTTCCCTCCGAAAGGACCAACCCTCCATGCCCGAAGCCCTCAAGGACTCGTTTCCGCTCGACATCGCCCGCGACTTGGCGGCGCGGATCCTGCGGCACGAACCGTCGTTCCCCGCGTCGGAGTTTCTCGAACGGGCGGCACATGGGTGGGAACACCTCGAGCTGATGGCCCGCGGCGAGCGCATCGCGAACGCATTGTGGACGTGCGCCAACCTTCCCTTCCCGCGCTTGGTGGCGATCCTCGTCGAGGAGCTCGGGCCCGAACTGGAGCGCACGGAAGACAACGGCATGGCCCCGTTCCGGCACCTGCCGTTGTCGTTCCTCATCGCCCGGTACGGCCTGGGCCACGTGGATGAATCGCTCGCCGCCATGCACGCCCTGACCCGGCGCTTCACCTCCGAGTTCTGCATCCGGCCGTTCCTGGACCTGCACCGCCAAGCGGTCCTGGCTCATCTGCATGCCTGGGTTCGAGATCCCAGTCCCCATGTGCGCCGACTCGTCTCCGAAGGCACGCGGCCTCGTCTGCCCTGGGCCTCGCGGCTGCGGGAATTCCAGCGCGATCCGTCCCTGGCGCTGCCGCTGCTGGAGATGCTGCGCGACGATCCCCATCCCTATGTCCGCAGGTCCGTGGCCAACCATCTCAACGACATCGGCAAGGATCACCCGGAGGTCCTCCTGGAGGTGGCCCGCGCCTGGTGGCAGGACGCTCCGCCCGAACGCCGACGCCTGCTCGAACACGCCCTGCGGGTGCGGATCAAACAGGGTGACCCCCAGGTCCTGGCTCTGCTTGGCTATGCTGCGACGGATTCCGTCGCCGTCGGGAAGGTGCGGATCGATTCGAAGTCCGTCCGCGTCGGAGGTTCCATCGAGGTGTCGTTCGAAGTCCGCAACACCTCGGCGTTCCGGCAGGAACTGTTGGTCGACCTCCGCCTGCATGCGGTCAAAGCCGACGGAACGCTCAAGCCCAGGGTCTTCAAGATGCGCCGCATCGCGTTGGGGTCGGGAGAGGTGGAACGGCTTTCCCTCGCGCTCTCGTTTCGATCGATGACCACGCGTACGCACCACCCGGGGCGGCACGAGGTGGACGCGCTGGTGAACGGAACAGCTCATCCCCTCGGGAGCTTCCTGGTCAGAGCGTGAAGGATTGTGTCCCGCGAGGTTGGAGGGTGCGTGCGACGCGCGGGCATCCAATCCCCGGGAGACGCATTGAGAAAATGCCAACTCCCGCAGCGTCGAATCGCGTTGCGGATTCGGCCTTCGCGATCCAGTTTCAGGGGAAATCCCCACCGTTTCCCCAAAGCGAGTTCCCCATGTTTGTCCATGCGTTGATTTCCGCCTTGCTTCGGCTGGCGCAGGCTGCCGGAGGGACCTACGACGAGCGGCTCGGAACGGAGATCGAATATCGGCTCTACCGGCCTGACCTCCAGGCGGGGGCATCCGCTCCGTTGGTGGTCTACCTGCACGCCTATTCGGAGAATCCGATGTTCTCGGAACCCTGGTTCCAGGCGTCGCTCCAGGCCGCAGAGCCGAGTTTCCTGTTGTTGCCCCATTGTCTGAAGGATGGAGGCAATGCCGCCGATTGGGGTGGAACCTACGATGCGGCCTTGCGTCCCACCTTGGCGGAAGTTGTTGATGTGGTCGATTCGCTTGTGGCGGTGCATGCCATCGATCCGCGTCGTGTCTACGTGTACGGGGGTTCGATGGGTGCCGAAGCTGTCTTCGCGCTCCTGGCCTATCGTCCCGGCCTGGCTGCAGGTGCCGTCGCGGTGGCAGGGTACACGCGCTCCGATGCGACCAAGGCCAAAGCGATGGCGGGCACTCCGCTGTGGATCCTCCACGGTGGCGACGACGATCTCAATCCGACCAGTTCCTCACGGAACATCTTCCGCGCCATCCGCGCCGCCGGCGGCCGAAGGGTGCGGTACACGGAATACCCGGGGTATGGGCATTACGACATCTGGGGAAGAGTCCCGAGCGAATCGACGATGATGCCATGGCTGCTCTCGCAGATTCGGGATTCGGTTGTGACTGGAGTCGGTCCCGGCCCGGTGCAGGGTTTGCGGCGCTCCGGCGACACCTTGTCCTGGTCGGTGCCCGACGAGGGCAAGGAGCCGTGGTTCCACTCGGTGTACCTGGATGACAGTCTGCTCGAACAGGTGCCCTGGGGTGATACCGCCTACCTCCTGGGAGATCTTCCCGAGGATGCGGTCTTGACGGTTTCTGCCACCGACATGCTGTTTCGCGAGTCGGAGCGTGTCGGCCTTTCTCTCTCGTCGCGTGTGGCTCCACGCGCTGTTGGAAGGGTGGTTTGGCACATCGCGGGAGATGCGATCCAGGCCCGGTGGGAAAACGACGGTTGGTGGACGATCGAACTGCGATCGATGTCGGGAGCCTTGATCGCATCCAGTCGTGGCGATGGACCTGGCGGATCGTTGGTCTTGGGGGCGGTGCGCGGTCCGGTGTTTGTGGTCTTGCGCCACGAAGGCATGCCGGTGCACGTGGCAAGGATGCCCCTTCTGGATTGACCAGATCCGTTCCGGCCCTCCGCGTGGCGGCGTGGCGGTCCCTTAGCGGCTGTTCGTGCGTCGTGGGGGTCGGTAACCGGACTTGAAGCGGAAGGCCGCCAGCGCGATGCCGTCGAACGACGGTCGCCGCAGCAGCGGGTCGTTGTGGAATCGTCCGCGGGAGGTCTGGACACCCACGTGGCAAGTGCCGCCGCCGATGCACGAACCGTCCTTCGGGGCGTCGTAGCGGCGCGTCCAGACCACCACATCGCCGGGATGGAGGCTGTCCTCGTCATCGATCCGTTTCCATCCCTTCAAGGCGTTCTCGACATCGCGTACACCCAGGACCACCGAGCGCATGGCCCCGGCGCGGCGCAGCACGATGGACGTTACCTTGGCGCAGGCCCAGCGTCCCTGTTTGGTGTCGGCTCCGTTGGTGCGCACGCCGTAGAGCGACACGGTGTCGCCGTGGGTGTACAAGGACGTGGGATCCAGCGCGGTGCGCGCCAGGCTGTCGATCCGCTCCGAGAGTGTCTCGGGAGCGGACATCAGCGACAACAGCAGGAGTGCCAGAGCGGTCATGGCGCAAACCTACGACCTTCCCCGTCTTCGCGACAGACCGAAAGTGGCTCACACGCGAACCGAAGGGGTCGGGTCCAGCTCACCTGCGATCCTCGATCTTCAGGGAGCCAGGGAAGGGGGCAACACGGATGTGGCCAGGATCCGTCCTTGAAGGTCGGTCACGCGGGCCACCCGCAACCGCGGCGACGGTTGACAAGGCGGTGTGTTCCAGCCGGCGTGGAGCACCACCATGCGGCGTTGGGCGACGGCGCCACGCATGTCGAGGAGCGCGAGCTCGACGGGGCCGTCGGGTTCGGCGGCCAGGAAGAGGAGGCCGGGACGCCCGGGGGTGGATGTCCGGGCGATGGGCGTGGAGGCGAGGGTGCCCGAGACGGTGCGGGGCTCCTGCGACCAGAGCACCTGGTGGGGCGACGGCCCCGTTGTCCATCCGAAGGTGTCGGGCGCCTTGATTTCGCGGGCGGTCCACTGGGATTCCTGGAGCGACCATTCGAAGTCGCGGAACGGAATGGACAGATTGCGTCCATTCGCGCGCAGGGTCCCGTCGCTGGAGCCGATCACCAGACCCGAGAGAGTGCCCGTCGCGTCGCGGCGCACCAGGGAGGAACGGGCGTTGGTCGAGACGCCGCCCCAGGACAGGGGGCACGACGCGTGGCGGCAGTCCTGGAATCGCAGTGCCGCTCCTCCGTCGAGAGTGGCCTCGAATCCCGCATGGTGCGCGTCGCTCGAATCGCGGCGCTGCGGGAAGGCCTGGGTGCTGGCCGGTCGCACGGCCATCAGCGAGGCGAGGATCACCGTGTCGCCGCGGACACCCACGTGTACGTCGGTCTTGGGAACCGGAGTCGATCCCATGTCGGTTTTCCACCAGCCCAGGTAGCGCCCGTTCTTGTTGCCGTGGTGCGAGGCGAATGCCATGGGAACGGTCGCGTGCAGGGCATGGTTCCAGGATGGCCCCGAGGCGACGTTCGTGCGGATGGTGCGGGTGGTGGGGTCGGCCACAACGACGCCTGCGGCGAATTCCGGCGAGAAGTTCCAGACTTGTGTCCAGTCGTGGATCCTTGCGCCCGTCATCCGGTCCGAGACGATCCAGCCGTCGAGGCCGCGCAACTGGATCACGGTGCGTTGGTGGATCGCGTCGGTGATGGATCCATAGCCTTCGGTGAACCGGGTCGTGACCAGGTCGAACCGGTCGGAGGTGCTCCAGAGGCCGTCGCGAAATGCCGAGGGGGCCACGTTGGTGGTGCCGCGTTTCTGGGCGATGGAATCGCACAGCACGGTGCTGCTCTTCCATCCCGAGGCTTCGTCGAAGTAGGCGTTGAACTTGTCGAACTCGGGCCGCAGATCCGAGGGGCACAGCGTGGTGGTGTACCACTGCACGCCGGAACCAACCAGGAATTGTCGGGCACCCGCCGCGACCTGGATGGCGCCGGCGTCGGGGCTGTCGTGTCCGCGACTGGGACGCGCCCCGTTCATCCAAAGCCAGGGGGAAAGGGGTGTCCAATCCCGTCGCAGGGAGTAGTAGCCCACGTGCGGGAACGCCGCCGATTGGACGGCGGGAGCTCCCGAGGTTGCCCCCGAAAGGGCCGTCTTGACCTGGTCCAGGATGGGGTCCTGGTTCCCGGAGCGGATCTGGCCCTCGAAGGACGATACCGCGGCCGCTCTTGCCTTGGTCCAGTCGTATCCGCTTGCCCAGGCGTCGGCCTTGATGGATGTGCCGTTGTTTCCATTGCGCGGCATCTGCCCGAAGGGATCCAACCCCAGCGCCAGGATGTGGCGGAAGCCCAGCGAGCGTTCGCGCATCAGAACCATGGACGCGGGCACGGGCAATCGGACGGATTCCGTCGGGCCGTCCCACAGGGCCAGCAGTTCGTCCATCGCGCCCAGGTCGCCGGTGTTGTAGTTGAAGGACTGCTCCAGGAAGCCTCCGTCCCGGAACGTCGATCCGCTCAGGTGGTCTTGCATGGACACGTCCACCATGGGCGCCAGCGAGTCGCGTACGGCCCGGAACTCGGGGAACAGCGCGCCGTACATGGACAGTGCGGAAAGGCCTTCCATGCGCTGGTTGGGAACCGCACCGGCCTTCTGGAAGCGCCAGAACATCGCATAGGGGTGGTCGACGACCAGGCTCCACGCGATGCGCGCCAGGATCTCGGCATCCACCCGCGCCAGCGCTGCGTCGTTGATGGGGCGAGCCACGGGTGCCAGGACCGCGTCCCACGAGGGGCGTGGGTCGTCGGGCTGGAGGGACTTGGCGATCAACGCCAGTTGCCGGACCATCTGGTGGATGCGGAACCCCTGGTCGAGGGCCACCTGGGCGTTCTGGCTCCAGTCGCAGTCGTAGCCCTGGCGCGCGGCGGCCGGCAAGGCCAGAATCTGGGCCTTCTGGTTGCGGCAGAACTGTCCCACGATCTCGAAGTATTTGTCCAGGTACACCGCCGATCGAGTCTGATGGAATTTCGTGGCCAGGGGCGTGAACATCTTGAACGTGCCGTAGACATCCTTGGTGTAGTCGGGGCTGCTCGCAGGCGCCACGGGGGCAACCCAGTTGATCGTCGCGATCGTCCCGGGGCGCCCCCGCCATCCATAGGAGTCGATCCAGTCGTATCCGATGCTTTGGGCGCGATACTGGGCTTCGGTGATGGAGTCGACCAGGAAGGCCGCAAAGGAGAGGGGACGAGGATGGGTCTGGTAGGAGTGCCAGCCAAACTGCCCCAGGTCCTGCACGCGCAGGCGCCGCAGGAACTGGTTGCGCCAGACGATCAGGACCGAATCGGTCTTGCCGGATCGGGCCAATCGTGCGGCAGTCTCCATCCCCGGGGCGGAGAGGTTCAGTCCCGCCACGAACTGCTCGGGGAAGGTCGCGGCCGAGGTCGCGAAGGTGGTGGCCAGGACGAGGCCGGCGGCGAAGGATCTGGGCATGGACGGCTCCGGGTTGGATGGCCTTTCCATGTTCGCTCCGAACGCGCCGCCTCCGCTGGACGGTGGCCTGAATCGGCGCTGTTGCGCCGATCAGCGGCGGTCGAACACGATGTCGTCCAGACCCAGGTAGGAGCTTCCGCTGGTGGCGAGGAACTGGAGGGTCCGCACCCGGAAAGCGAACGCGCTCCAGGTCGAGACCGAGGCGGCGTTCTGCGGTTGCGCCATCAGGTCGGACACCTCCACGCAGGTGTCGGCCCACGCCGCGGACGCGGGGACGTACAACGAGAAGCCGGGGGCTCCCGATGTTGTGTCGGGACCCAGCAGTTCGACCTTCACCCGGCGGTCGGATCGGTACTGGAAACAGAGGTTCCGACGCGCGCGCAGGTCCATGGCGGGGAACGAGACCTGGGCCGCCACGTAGGACGCCGCGGAGTCGGCCCGGAACGAGAAGGACAGAAAATGACCGACGCGTGCGGCTTCGGTGCGGATGGCCGAGCGCACCGAAAGCGAGTCGGTTCCGGAGGGGTCGAGCAGCGTGGCCACCCGCGGGAAGAGATGCCAACGCGAGGTGCCCGGCCAGGCCTGCGCCAACCGCGGGGTTGGTGGCGAACCTTCGAAGTCGTCCACCACCAGTGGCAGGGGGCCGGAGGGAAGGGACAGGTTCAGGGAAAGGTCCAGCAGCGAGGTGTTGGCCAGCCGGCCCGCGGGCAGGAAGGCCCCGGAAGGTGTGGCGAATCCCAACCGCGTTCCCTCGGGAACGAAGCCTTCGATCGTCCAGTTGCCGGAGTCGTCCACCGCTGAGGCGGTGAAGGACGACTCCGCCAGGGCACGCGACCCGGGGAACGTCGCGTGGTCCAGCCACCGGGCCTGGAGCGAAAGGGCTGGTTGGAGGGACAGCTCGAGGGTGGTGGCGTCGCTTATCCGACGGATCAGGGATCCGCGCGTTCCGGACGAATCGCGCAGTTCCACGAACGCCCATGCATTTCCTTCGAGATCGATCCAGCCGTCGGCACGCTGCAGCAGCCTTGTGGTGTCCGTGGGGCGCTGTGTCGCGGTGTCCCAGCCGTGGGCTCCACGGGCGGTCACGCCCATCACCACCCGACCGGATTCGTCCAGGGGAAGCAGTCCGTTGCCGGTGGTGGTACTTTTTCCGGCCACCTGGTCGTCGGCGCATCCCAGAAGGAGCAGGGCGGACAGGAAACCGATCAGGCGTTTCATGGGTCGACCTCGGGCAGGGCGCTGAGGGGAAACAATTGCAGGTTCAGTTGGTAGATGCGGTCGGACACCGTGCCGTCGTCCACCAGTCGCGCCACGTTCTCCTGGAACTCCTTCACCAGGATCTTCAGGTCGGAGACCTGCTCGGCGTTGATGTTCATGGTCATGGTGCCGATTTCGCGCACCGAGGGTGGGTCTTCCCGCAGGGACCGGGCCGCCAGTTCGAGGGTGGCGGCCTGGAAGCCGCGGATGGCGGGATCGGCGTGGTCTTCCCCCGAATGCAGATGGACGTAGGGGATGCGCCATCCTTCGGGTTCGCGGATCGCCAGCCCCAGGCGCTGCAGCAGATCCAGGGCGGCCGAGGCTTCGTCCGCCGTGATGGCTGGACGCAACGCCGCAGCCAGGGCCGCAGGGTCGGTTTCGTGGGGCCGCATGTCCAGCAGGTTGCGCAAGGCCACCGCGTGCCAGCTTGCGAAGAACGTGCGCCGAGCGGTCGACAGCTCCACGTAGCCCACGCCGCGCAGCTTCACGAGCCGATCGTGGATGGCCTTGGCCTCGGTGTCGTTGCGCGCCTTGTTGAAGGCGACCAGGCATTCGAAATACTCCCGTTCCCCCTCGTCCATGCCCAGAAGCCTGGCGAAGCGCGGGATCTGGTCGTCGACGATGTGCGCCTTCTTCTGGAACAGGCGCGTCACGTAGCTGGAGTCCATGCCCACGCGGTTGCCGATGTACCGGTAGCTGAAGTACGAAGCGATCTTGCGGCGCTCTTCGTAGGCGTCCTTCAGGAATTCCCGGTAGTCGTCGTAGGCTTCGATGCTGGGCACGGATCCTCCACGGATGAGTATCGCAAACTATCGCCGCCGGGGCCAAGTCGGGTTGACTTGGGGGCAAGGGCCGCTGCTTGACGCGACAGCGGCTCCTGGAAAAACCGCAGGAGCCGTGACAGGCTTCGGTGGTATCCTCATGGTCGGCCATCATCCGAGGAACCACTCCATGCGCTCCACCCTACTTGCCGCCTCCGTCTGCTCCCTGCCCTTGGCCGCTGATGCCTGGCGCAGCAGCCTGTATCCCGAGAATTGGACCCCCCCGGTCCAGGATTCCTTCTACACCGACAAGTTCCTGCAGGATTATTCGTATGCCGGATACCGGCTCGGCGACCCGATCCCGGCGCAGGTGCCCGGACCGGTTCTCGACGCTTCGAAGGCCCCGTTCCTCGCCGATGCTTCCGGCAAGCTGGACGCCACTGCCTCCATCCAGAAAGCCATCGATTCGGCGACCAAGGCCGGGGGAGGGGTGGTGTTCCTGCCCGCAGGAACCTATCGCCTTTCGGTCGGCGGGACCGCCACCGCGGCACTCCAGATCGGTTCATCCCGCGTGGTGCTGCGGGGCGCGGGGGCCGGCAAGACCTTCCTGCTGAACACCACCACCTCGATGCGCAGCAAGGCCGTGATCAAGGTGTCGCCCTCGGTCGGGGGCACCTGGACCTCCATCCCCTCCTCGAAGGTCCTCGTGACACGCGACCTTCCCTCTCCCACGCGCACCATCCCGGTGGCCAGCACCGCCGCGTTCAAGGTCGGCGACTGGGTGATCGTGCGCCAGAAGATGAGCGAAGCCTGGATCGCCGAACACAAGGAGCCCGATTGGGCCGGCATGGCCTCCAAGTTCACCGGTGTCGTGTATTGCCGACGGATCCTGTCCATCGATGCCGCGGCCGGTACCCTCGGGATCGACATCCCCCTCCGCTACGCCTTGCTGGTGCGCGACACGGCCATGGTGTATCCCGCCCCCGCCATGATCGAGGAGGTGGGGGTCGAGCACCTTTCGCTGGGCAACGTCCAGAGTCCGGTGGCCACCGGGTGGGGTGAAGAAGACTACAACGATCCCGCCAACGGTTCGTACGAGGCCCACGATTCGTGGCTCCTGAACTTTTCCCGCGTCCGCGATGGTTGGATCCGCGGGGTCGAGACCTACCAGCCTGCGGGGAACACGACGACCGCCCACCTGTTGTCCAACGGAATCCAGCTCTACCAGACACGCGGCGTCTCGATCGATTCCTGCCACTTCCAGCGGCCGCAATACGGCGGCGGCGGAGGCAACGGGTACATGTACAGGGTCACCGGGAACGAAAACCTCCTGAAGGATTCCAGGGCCACCCACAGCCGCCACGGGTTCGTCCTGTCGCACATGCTCGCCTCGGGCAACGTGTTCCTGCGGGCCCACGACAAGGACGGAGGCCGGCAGACGGGGTCGACGGGAAGCGAGAGGACCTCCGGCCGCGGCAACGACCACCACATGCACTTCAGCCACAGCAACCTCTTCGACAACTGCGTGGCCGAGAACAGCAACTTCCAGGCGGCCTACCGTCCCTACGGGTCGGCGCCTTTGCACAACCTGACCGCCGCGCACTCCACCTACTGGAACACGGAAGGGATCGGGACCGATCCGTGGGTGATCCACACCCAGCAGTCGCGCTACGGGTACGTGTTCGGCACGCGCGGGGCCGTCACCGAGGTGAAGATCACCGAGGCATCGGCCGGTTCGGCCGCGAAGACGGATCCTGTCGACATCGTGGAAGGCAAGGGCCTGGGCGCCACCCTGGTTCCGGCCAGTCTCTACGAAGACCAGTTGGCCCGGCGCAAGGCGCGTGAGGCGGTGGGTGTGGCACGTGAGCAGGGTAGTCCTATCGCTCCGACGAACGAGGTGCGCTTCACGGGCAAGAGCATGCAGCTGGGTGAACATCGTGTCGACGGAGCGCGATTGGCGCCCTGACGATCTTCATCGATCCCGAGCTCCGACGAAGGTGTGGAGCTGGATCAGGGATCGAATCGGGCGACGCCTCGACGTCTGGCATGGAACATTCTGGCTTGAGGACTCCGTGGAGTAAGTGGAATCGCGAGAGTCACCCCGGTCCGTTCGAGGGTCGACTCGGTTCGGATCTCCACTTGGCGTCCGATCGCCAGAGCGATGGCCGGTACAGCAACGCCAACGGTGACCCCGGCTAGCATACCGACCATGCCGTTCCCGATGCATCCCATGCCGTCGCATCCTCCGCGAGTGTCATCGGCGACAGCGATCGCGGTATGGAAGCCTGCATAGGCCCCAGCCAGGCCTCCGAGAAAGGTGCTGGTCGCAAGAATGGGACGTCCATAGACAAGAAGTGGAAACGACGGGATGAAGCCCCACGCGACCGCTCCGAGGAGCGGAGATTCGGCGCGGGCCGCGAGCTTCACAAGCAGGATCGTTCCGAGTATGTCCAGGGCCATGATCAACTGAAAGTTGGAATCTGGAATGGCCCATACGGACCGGTCCGCTGGGGAGGGAGCGTCCAGATGAAGACTTGAGACCTGTGTCGAGGCGCTGTCGGAGATGGATCGACGAGGGATGTGCCCCCCCATTGTGTCTAGTGGCGGAGCCATCCTGAAAGAATCCAGGTTGGGTGACTCGAGGATGGGTTTGGTCTGCGCGATCGAATCCACAGCGGCCAAGGTGACGGTGAGGAGTGTTGCGAAAATCATGAATCCAGCTTATCACAATGGAATCCGACGAGGTTGCCAGTTGGCAACACCGAATCTCGATCCGGGGCCGCCGACGGCGCGGCAGGTACCTTGCAGGCCATGGATGTCTCCAGCCTGATCACGAACTTCACGAATCCGGTCCTTCTCTTCTTTGCGTTGGGCATCGTGGCTTCCCGGTTGCGGAGCGATCTGGAGATCCCCGCGCCCATCGCGAAGTTCCTCTCCCTGTATCTCCTGCTGGCCATCGGCTTCAAAGGGGGGCAGGAGTTGCGGACCAGCGAGTGGAACGCCGAAATCGGACTCTCCCTGCTGGCGGGCCTATTGTTGGCCGCCGTGATTCCCGTCCACAGCTTCTTCCTGCTCAAGCGGAAATTGTCCATCCAGGATGCGGCGGCCATCGCGGCCGCCTACGGTTCGGTCAGCGCGGTGACGTTCGTGTCGGCGGTCGGATTCCTCGAAGGTCGATCCATCGACTTTGGAGGCCACATGGTGGCCGTGATGGCCTTCATGGAGTTTCCCGCGATCATCGTCGGGGTTCTGCTGTTGCGCCTCTACGAGCCTGCACCCGCGGACGGCCACGGTGGGGGCGGACTCGGGGGCGTCCTGCGCCACTCTCTCACCAACGGGAGCGTGGTCCTCCTGGTGGGAAGCCTGGTGGTGGGATTCGCCTCCGACAAACAGATGGCCGAAGGCATCAAACCCTTCACCAACGACATCTTCAAAGGGTTCCTCGCCCTGTTCCTCTTGGAAATGGGCATGGTCTGCGGGCGCAGCCTGGCCAGCATCTTCCGCAAGGGTATCGTCCCCATCGGGTACGCCGTGGTGGCTCCCCTGGTCCACGGAAGTCTGGTCGCCTGGGGAAGCGGGCTGTTCCTCGACCAGGCAGGAAATCGCTTCCTTCTGGCTGTGCTGGCCGCCAGCGCGTCGTACATCGCCGTGCCTGCCGCCATGAGGCTTGCCGCCCCGAAAGCCGATCCGGGTCTCTACATCCCGATGGCCCTGGCGATCACCTTCCCGCTGAACCTCGCCGCGGGGTTCCCGCTGTACTACTACCTCGCCCAGTAGGGGCCAACCTAGGTCCCCCAACAAGACCAAGCGCGCTGGCGAGCGAGTCTCTGGAGGCCCGAGAGGATCGGGTCGATGGCGAAGTCCAATCGGACATCGGCCCGATCCCCGGCGGCCCTGGCTTTGGCGTCCACGTTTTTGCCGATCTGATAACCCAAGACCGGCAGGAGCACCATCACTCCGACGCCTCCTGCCAAGCCCAAGAGCATCTTGGAGCCGTTGCCGGGGCATCCGAGCCCGCAGGCATCTCCGCCCCCGCCAAGCAGAATCGCGGTTGGCCCGGCGAGCGCGACACCTGCGATGAAGCCCATCAAACCCAGGGTACCGGCTGCAGAGCCAGTCTGCCCTGATGCTGAGTGGTTCTGGAACGAACTGCGCCATGCGGGGGTGGGGTTGAATACATCCTCCCCGATCCCGTCCAGAATTGGGCGATCCAGACGTGCTGGGGTTGAGATCGTGGTTTCGTTGGAATCCGTTGCGAGCATGGTCGAATCGGATGCACCCAAGATGAAGGCAAGAAGTGCGGCGAGAATCATGTGTTCAGCATACCCATTTTCATCGGGGCTTGGTTGCCAGTTGGCGTGGTCCACCCCGCAGCGCATCGCCAACACCGGCAGGTTTTCGGTTGGCCTGGAGGGCGCATTTGTCCGGGTCGATCTTCCCGACTCCTCCCGTATTCGCATCGCCACGGCTTCTGGACGGGTTTTGGCCTCACGCGACCTGCCCGCGGACGTCTCCTCGGTGTCGCTTCCCTTGGGACATCGCGGGATCGTGGTCGTCTCGTCGGGAAGCCGCGCCGCGAGGTTGTTCGTTCCCTGAGTCGGGTGTGATCCCCGCACGTGCCGCGGGGCGTACGGGTGGTTAGGATTCACGCCACAAGGTTCAGGGGCGCGACATCGAAAAGCGGGGCAAGACATGGGCCGGAACAGTCCTTTCCAAGTGCTGATGCTGGTCGTGCTGTCGGGCTCGATCATGGCCGCGGCCGATGATGCTCTGCGCGATGTCCCGCGCGCCGAAGCCCTCGAACAAAGCTCCCACCTGGTAGCGGCGCACAACACCGGCAAGCGTGGCTCCATGCGGGAGCGCCAGAAGGAGGGGTACTGGTGCTCCTTCAGCTACGAAGAGTGGGTGCTCGATTCCGTGGTGCGGGGAGCCTCGCCCTGGAAGGTCGGCGCACGGATCCGAGTCTTCCATGCCGGACAGGACCAGGATTGCTGGCGCGCGAACGAATACCGCACCAGGGGCATCGACATCGGGCTCATGTTGCCCGTCTACGTTTCGGAGACGAAGCTTCCGAATTCCTACGAACCTGGAGCGCGGGGCATCCTGCTGGGAAGGCTTCGGGGAACGCGGGATTTCGAGCTGGCTGTCGGGGGGAGCATCGAATCCCCCGACCAGGCGGGCCCCCTGGGACGCGAGTGGGACGGTTTGCACCAGGATGCGGCGTCAGATCGCTGACATCCATTGTGTCGGAAATTGTCTGCAAGGCTCGGGGTCAGGGAGCGTCGAGGCCCTCGGGACGGTAGAGCAGGCCATCGTCGATCGTCGACAGCAAAGGGCCCTCCTGCGGAGGGATGCTCCAGGAGCGCTCACGTGTTCCGAGCGTGTCGGTGTCTCCGGGTTCGATGGCCTGGTGGACATCACCTGAAGGAAGGGCGACGGTGGTGGTGATGGACAAGCCTGTGCCTCGGTTGCCGTCGTTGCGTTTCCAACGTGTCAGCACGAAGCTGGAGTCCCGCCACTGGAATTCGAGGGTACTGGCTGACGTTTCCCAGGTGCCGGCGTTCATGGCGTGGCAGAGTTCCACCTCGATGCGTCCGGTATCGGTCTCGATGGAGTTGAACGGCTCGAACTGGAAGGCCGAGAGAGGGGGCGGGATCAGCGACGTGTTGTCGATCACCACAGTCCAGCGGGCGCCGACGGGAGGCCGCAACGCGACCATCAGCCGCCAGGGGTTGGGATTCCAGGGAATGCCGCTGGAAGAATCGATGGCGTATCTCGACAGCAACGGCTTCAGCCCAGCACGAGTCCGCGGCCGAAGGCCAGGAAGTCCTTGTCCAGGACGATGGCCTCGACCAGGGGCCCGAACACTTCGTGGTTGTCCTCGAAGAGTTCAGGGTCCAGTTCCTGGTCGGGTTCGGTCTCGGCGTTGGTGAACAGGTACAGGTCCGACTCCGGGAACGCTTCGAGAGCATCACCGAACAAGGTGTTGGCGGTCGGCAGGTCGCCTTCCTGGTGGGCCAGCCAGCACTTCCACCACAGGAACAGCTCGATGTCCTCGGCGGGAACACCCTCTTCGCTGGAGATCATGCCCAGAAGTTTGCGGGCTTCGGAGGTGTGTTTGCCGGCCAACAGCCAGGTCAGGACCGCAAGGTAGGCGGTGCCTTCGTTGGGACCCAGGTTCCACGACTCGAGGGCGGCCTCGGCGGCGGCGTCGGTCATGCCGGCCGAAGGGGCTTCCAGCAGGAGGGCGCCCAGGAAACGCTGGTAGGGGCGCAGGACAATTTCCGGCGCCTTGGAGAGATCGCTGCCCCAACGCTCCTGCAGACGGGTCTTGTAGCCGGAGCGGACGGCCAGCAGTTCGAGGACCTGCTGCTCGGTGGCGGGGCCTTCCTCCTCGTTGGTTCGCAGCCGAGCGGTCCAGGCGTCCACGCACAGGGGGTCGAGCTCGATGGCCTTGGTGGCCAGGCGACGCACCTTCGCCAGGTGGTCCCCCTCGTCGCATTCCTCCCAGGCCAGGGCCTGGAAGGCGATCTCCTGCGCCTTCTCCAAAGGATCCGTCTCGACGATGTCCAGGGCCAGGTCGTCGACGCCCAGATCTTCGCCGAGCGCCTGGTGGAGGAACGCGTCGGCTTCGGTCTCGTCGGCGAACGGAACGCCGTCATGGAGCAGCAGCGCCCGTCGCAAGGCGCGTTCGGTCAGGTAGTTGTCTTCCCGAGGGGTCTTGGGCGCCGGGGGCGGGGCCGCCTTGCGCTTGCGGATGGATTCGGCTCGGGCCTTCTGCTTTGCCTGACGGCGCTTGTTCGGTTTGGACATAGGCTGGCAAAGGTGCGAATCCATCGGCCGACCGCGGAGATCCGGTTTGGCTGCGGGGCTGGCGCGGGTCAGTGGGTCGGGAGGCCGACGACAGGGCGACACAAGCCTTCCAGGGGTCTCATGGCGCGGGGACGAACCGCAGGAAGGCGCCGTCGCCCGAGAGGTCGAGCCATCGGGTGTGGGTATCCTGGCGGACGATCCAACTGTCCTGGAACAGGCTGTACGCACTCCTGCCGGAAAGCCACGAGGCCAGCGAGGAATCGATGCCCTGGGAAACGAGGGTGGAGGCGTCCGGCCAGGTGAAGCTCTGGAACGGCGTCGCTTCCAGGAGGTTGCGGGAGGAGTCTTCCAGCCAGGCGCTGTCGGCTCCCAGACGGAGATAGGTGGCAGACGGCGCGCGCCAGCGCCCTGCGGCGAAGCGTCCGGTGCCGTCGGGCACGAGAGGGACCGAATGGAGGGAGACCACCAGACCGTTGCCGTGGGGTTCGATCAGGATCCAGCCGTCGGGATTGCGGGAGGCCAGGCGTCCTTGGAGTTGGTCCAGTCGCCAGTGGGGCCCGATGCGCTCGGCGATGCGTCCGTGGTAGAGGGTGTCTTCTGGTCTGTCCGTCCCGGTGGACTGGACCAGGACGATCCGATCGGGGGATGGCAGTCGGATGGTCAGTCGGAAACCGTCCATGTCCTTGCCGAGGACCTGGTTTGCCACCCATCCGTTGGGGCGTGACACGAACAGGATGCTTTCCTTGAGCGTGGTGTCGCGCGACAGGATCGTGTCGGGAAGATGGATGGCCACCGTATCGGTGCGCTGCGACGGCGAGGGAAGCTCGGTGCCTCCTCCTAGATCGCAACCGAAGAAGAAGCCCACCGACAGGGACAGGGTGATGGAAGCCCGGAAGGTGGCGGGGACGGACGATGGGTTCATGGGGCGATCCTGGGCGGACGGAGGGGGCGGCCGAGACGGAACGTAGACGGCCGCGCGGCGGTGCGCAAGGGCCTCGCGGATGGTTAAGCTTGTGGATGGTTGGCGATTCCCCTTAGGCCCGATGGAAAGACAATCCCATGGCATCCGAACCCCTGAAGGAGTTCCTTCGCGAGGAATCCGCATCGTGGTACGCCGATGGCTTGATCGAGCGTTCCACCTTCGAGACCCTGCAGAACAGGTGGGATGCATCGGCCGGTTTCTTTTCGGGGCTGGTGCGGTCCCTTGGGGTGTCGGGAGCCCTGATCGGGTTCTTCGGCATTTTGGGGTTCGCGACGGCGATGACAGAATCCGAGGCGTTCGCGGTGTTCGTCCTGATGGCCTCCGGGGCGGGGCTGACGGGTTGGGCTTTGCGATTGCATGCCGATCCCCTCGGACGCTTCGTGCACTCCTCCAAATCGCTCCTGCTTCTGGGCATGGTTCTGGTTTCCACGGGCCTGGCGGTCCTGTTCCACCTGCTGGGGCTGGGGTCGGATGCCATCCTCGCCCTCACGGGTCTGGTGGTGTTGCCGTCGCAGTTCTTCCTGGCCTACGGGTTCGGCAATTCCTGGCTGCTGGGTTACTCGGCCTTGGGACTTTTCCATTGGGCAGGGGCATGGCAGTCCATGATGGGGAGATCCACCTACGGAATCTGGATCGAGGATCCCAAGGTGATGGCCTTCGTGGCCGCCACCGCCATCGTGGTGGGCGTCGGACACGAAGGGTGGAAGGCTCCCTGCGGTGAGTCGTTCGGGAGGGTCTGGAAGGCCTTCGGTCTGGTCTACCTGAACCTCTGCCTGCTGATCGAATCGCTGCGGGGCGGGCAGGGAAACGCCCTGGCCTGGGGTGGATTCCTGGCCGCGCTGTGCCTGGCGCAGATCGTCGTCGGTGCCCGACGCCACGACGCCCTTTTCCGGGGGTTCGGTATCGTGTTCCTGGCCATCGACGTCTACACGCGTTTCCACGAATCCTTCTGGGATCGTTTGGAGCTGGGCACCTATTTCCTTGCGGGAGGCGTGGTTCTTCTCGCCACCGGAGTCGCCCTGGAGGCGGGGATGCGATGGCTCGAGCAGGAAAGGAGCCCGGCATGAGTCCCGGGCGCACGCGCAACCGAAGAGTGCAGGCCGAACTCGACGAGTTGACCCGGCTGGGCGTGCTTTCCACCACCCAGAAGCATGTCCTGGCGTCGCGGTATCCGACCAGCCCCTGGGACGTGGCCTCGCTGGCGCGCGTCTTCTCCGTGTTCGGCATCCTGCTGGTTGCGACAGGAATTGTCGTGCTGGTCCGGGAGCATCTCGACTGGTGGCTCGTTTCCGAAGCGTCCCTGGCCACGGGTGGTTTCGCCCTCTTGGCGGGAGGTTGGTTCCTCAAGAGCAAGGGGCGTCTGCCCTCGACGGCCGAAGCCCTCGAACTGGGAGGAGCGTTGTTCCTCCAGGGGCTGGCCTGGGTCCTGGCCGTGCACCATTCCACGGGGAGCGGCGATTGGCCGTCCGTCGTAGGGGTCAACACCGTCCTGGCCGTCGGCATCGCCTACGCCGTGGCCAACCGATTGGTCCTGTGGTTGGCCTGCGCGAACCTCTTCGTGTGGCTGGGTGGGCGCTCCGGATTCGATTCGGATTGGGGCGCCTACTGGTTGGGCATGGACTGGCCGCTGCGGTACCTGGCCCTGGCCGCGGCCATGCTGGGAGTCGGATGGTGGCAGTCCACCATCGGGCGGGGGCGGTGGGCCTCTTTCGGTCGGGTGTATCTGCACTTCGGCCTGTTGTGCGGCAACCTGGCCTTGTGGTTTCTCTCGCTGTTCGGATCGTACACCGACGGTCATGTCCGATGGACCGGGACGGAGTCGGAGCGTCTGATCTTCTCGGTGTTCTGGGTATTGGTCTCCTGGGGATGCATGACGGTGGCCGCCCGCACCGGATTGCGTCTGCTGCGGGGCTGGGGCCTCACCTTCCTGGTGATCAACCTCTACACCTTCTACTTCCAGTTCGTGGTGGCGAACTCCTCCGGTTTGTGGTTCCTGCATATGCTCCTGGTCGGGGGAAGCCTGCTGGCGCTGGGCGCCAACATGGAGCGCCTGCGCGGTTCCCCGGTCGCCGAGGAAAAGCCTTCGGTGGTATCGCCTCCGGAACAAGGTCCCGACGAGGATCACCTGGGCGGAGCCTGATACATCTCGAGAGGGAGCCTCAGTCTCGCAAGGGTACGGACAGGGTCGTGGCACCGGCCCGCACCCAGGCGGGACCACTGATTCGGCCGCCGGTCCACCAGGCTTCGCCGCGGGCATCGGGCACCAGGCGTCCAAGCGTGCGGCCGCGCGCGTCGTGTATGGTGGCTTCGCGGACCAGTCCCGCGACTCCCCAGCCCGATCCGGAGCGCGACACGATGCGTGGGGGGAGAGCGGCCTGTCGACGACCCGCCGTGGCCGTTCCCTCGAAGGCGAAGAGCACCATGGCCGACCATGGCGCCACCCGCGCGGGTGTGGCGATCCCGCGGCTCCAGGGGTCCATCCACGAGCCGTCCCCGGGGTCGAGTGTCGAGGTCTCGCTCGAGCCGTTGGCCAGAAGGCGGGACGAAGGGGGCAGGGAGGCGAGTGATTCGGGAACGGTGCGCAGCGAGACATCGTCAATCCAGTAGATGGAATCCTTGCGGGATCCGTGGAAATCCAGGCGTGCTGCCGCCTCGTCCGCTGTGGCGCGGAAGAGGAAGTCGTGGAACGTCCATGAGGTGTCGAGAGCCGTGGCGGCGGAAAATCCGAGGGTGGCGTAGTCGCCGGACGAGCGCCGGAAGGTTGGAGTCAGGATCTGTCCGCGATCGAGCCCGCGCGCGCGGAAGCTGAGGCGCCAGGCCTGGCCGGCCGCGGTGGGGAACGGCGCGCCGGCGTTGACCAGGGGCCCCCTCTGGACCGTGTCTCCGGTGTAGGCCACGCGCAGGCAGTGTCCGACCCCGCAGGCGGTTCCGGAATCGAGGGACATCCGGTTCTGGGTGGGCCACGACGACCAGCCCAGCCGGACCGAGTCGAAGGTGTTGTTGCGTTGGGTCTGCGGACCCAGGCGGGGGTCTGTTGTCGCGATCCGTTCCCGGCTCCACAAGGGAAGGTCGTCGCGTCGACAGCCCGCCGAAAGGACCTGGTCGGAGCAATACGTGTTCCCGACCCACGATCCCAGCGGAACGCTTTGGGTCTGGTAGGTGGAGGCTTGGATGTCCACCCCTTGGCCGCGCAATCCCACCAGGAGGTTGTCCTCGATGCGGTTGTCGAACATGTCGCCGGGACCCGCGAGCCCGTCGTGCGCCAGGCGCACCTGGACCCGGTTGCCGAACAGGACGTTGCCCCGGGCGGTCGCGCGGCGATTGTTGTGGAAGAAGATGCCCGAAGCGGATCCGCTCACCACGTTGGAATCGACCCGGATGTCGTGGGAGCCGTCGTCGAGGTAGATGCCCTGCGCCGCGTCCCAGGGGTGGGGCCATCCCGAAGGAGCACCGACGGGATCAGCCACCACATTGCGGCGAATCACGCTGCCCTCGGAGCCTACGGCGTCGAATTGTCCGGTCCAGGTGTAGATGCCGCCGCAGTCGTCGGTGGTCATGCAACTGTGCGCGACCCGGTTCTCCTCCACCAGGGTCCAGCGCCCGCGGAATCCGATCCCGATGTATCCCGTCGAGTCGACGTCGTTGCGCGCGATCGTGCCCGAATCCCCAGACAGTTCGATGGCGCGTCCGCCGCAGCAACCCGAGCCCATGCCATCGGGGCCGAGCCGTCGCGCTTGCGCGGTGGCGCGGACGGTGTTGCCTTCCAGTCGGTGGCCGACGCCGTAGCCCACCAGCGCTCCGTTGTTCGCGCCTTCGATCCGGTTGTCCGTGAACCGGCCCTCGCGTCCCAGGAAGGAGACGCCCAGGAGTCCTGGAGACAGGAATTGACAGTTCCGGACCTGGACGCCGGTGCCGTTGCTCTTCACGCCCTGGAGGCCCGTTCCGAAGATCCGCAGTCCCTCCACGCGCACGTGACTGGAGGTCGCCAGGTCGATTCCGACCGAGCGGACCGAGACCTCCACGGAGCCTGAGCCACCCTTCCAGGCCAGGGTGGTGTCGGAAAACGACTGGTGCCACGAATCGGCCTCGCCGCCGGCTCCGTGGTTGGTCAGGTAGAAACGCACGCTGTCGGGAGGTCCGTAGATGGCCTTGCGATCGAAGACCACGCGCCCCGCGTCCGAGCGCACGACGCGGTGCGTCTCGAGGGTCCACATCGAGGTCCGCAAGTGGATGGACGCTCCGGTCCAGTCCCGGCCCGCCAAGGCGGGAGCCGTCAGGGCGGTGTCGCCGTCCACCGCGGTGGCGATCACCCACCCGGTGTCGGGAAACCGCGCGACGGGAACGGGGGTGCGCCCCGAGAAGACCGCCCGCGCCACGCGGCCCGGAGGGAGTTTCGCCCGGCGTGCGCCGTCCACCGATGGCGCCCAGAGACTGTCGGTCCCGCGGATTTCCGGAGGCTCCGCACCCGCCCCCCAGGGAGCGACCACGATGGGCCGCGACACGGTCCCCGAGCGCGCGATGCGCAGGGAGTCGCGCCACACGCCGCCTCGTTGAAGAAGGATGGAATCGCCGGGCTGGAGGGTGACGGTGGCGACTTTGGACAACGAGCGCCAGGGAGTCCCGGGGTCGCCCGCCTGGGCGGGTGTCCGGGAGTCGTCGCCGTCGGGTGCCAGGTGGTAGGTGGCGGCGGCCGCGGGCAGGGCCGCCAGCAGCGGCAACGTGATGACAAGAAACGTCTTCGCGTCCATGGGGTCCTCGGATGGGATGCGGCGCCGGTCGGAACGCCTCCATGGTACCACCCGCGACGGGGTCAGGGAGGTGGCGCGCTCCAGCGCAGCTTGGCCCCGTCGGGGCTGCGCCGACCCAGGGCATCCAGCCGGTCGCCCGCGGGACGCAGGATTCCGGGGGGCGCGAGTGCGCGGTAGGGGGCGCCTGTCCAGGGGACCAGGTTCTTGCGCCCGAGCTCCCGCAGGGCCTCGATCTCGAAGACGCGGGTCTCGCGCCCGGCCAGGGTCAGGGGAAATGCTCCCTTGTTGCCGGAGATGTCCAGGCCGCTCAGGCGTCCTGCGGGCAGCTCGCGCACCAGGTACGAGCCATTCTCGACCTTGGCGAAGCGAAGCGCGCCGGCCACCTGGGATTCGCCGACATTGGACACGACCACGATCACGCTGCCCTTCTGGTCGATGAACGCGTAGCCACCCAGACTGTCGCCCTCGAAGGACAACGGGCAGGAGTCGCGCACCATGGCCTCGGTGAGGATGGGGGCGATCGCCTCCAGTCGCGCCCTTTCCTCGGGCTTGAGGTGGGTCTTGCCCAGGTTGTCGACGTAGACGAACCATCCGGAGGGACGATTTTCGGGTCGCAGGTTGGCCAGCGCGGAGTCGGAGACGAAGTAGCCGCCGGGAACGCCTTTCAGCCGCCACGAGGACACCTTCGGTTCGAACCACCACCAGAAATTGTTCAGACCGGTGTCTTCGGTCTGCCGCTCCAGATCGGTGGAGTAGTAGAAGGCTGGGCCGAAGGGGTGCCTGGGAATGCGCGAGCGGACCAGTGCCACCAGGCCGGAGTCGATCCAGCCCGCGTCCCAGTAGGCGCGCTGGAAGGCGCGTGGCGACCGGGAGACCGAGCCGTCGGTCATGGCGTGATGGGTCCAGCCCACGCTCAGCCAGGCGTGGCGCAGGTACGCGGTTCCCCAAGCGGTGTCCTTGCGGTTGTTGTTGCGCACCGAATTCCAGAAGTTCGACTGCGCGGCGTCCATGTGGGCGCCGAAGGGGAACTCGGGCGCGCGCGCCGCATGGGCACCCATGTCGGTCGCGGCCTCCCAGTAGTCCTTGACGGGGCGTCCTTCGTCGGCTTGCAGCTCCACCTGGAAGAACCAGTTCTTCGCGGGCAGGTGCTGGAGGTAGATTCGGAAGTCGTTGCCCAGACCCCGCATCGAGGCCGCATGAGGCAGGATCTGTCCGCCCACCAGGGGCTCGCGTCCGGAGCTGCGGATGATCTCGGCGGTGCGGGCGTAGAAGCGAGCGAAACGATGGGCCTTGAAGTCGTTCCAGGAAGCCCACCGCTTGGTGCGGATGTGCGAAGCCCGCTCGGAAATGGTGGTCCCGGGCACCGGCTGGCCCGACCAGCGCTCGAAGTCGTCCATGACCCGGGGATGGAAGTCGTGGTTGCCTCCGTAGAGCCCCACGACGAAATCGGCCGCGTAGAACCCGCGGATGTGGACTTCGTTGGCCAGCGTGCCCAGTTTCCAGCCCGCCCAGTCGCCGTAGGTGGCGTCCACGATGCCGGGGGGCCAGTCGGCGGTGTCCAGAGGCATGAGGGGGGTGATGTAGCCACCGTGGGGATAGAGGATCTTGCCGTCCCAGTCCCGGGCCAGGTACTTGTCGGCGCGAGGAGCGATCCAGCGCCCCCAGGCACCCCATCCCGGTTGCTGGCTCATGTCCCCGAACCCCAGGGCGGTGTCGCCTCCGCGGGCGGCGGTGTATTCGTACCCCCAGGCCACGCAGCTCATCACGGGGACGCGTCCCTCGTTGGTCAGGCCATCCGCACCCAAGGTCATCTCGTAGTGTTTTTCGCGGATCTGGGGCACCGAATCCCAGAACATCTGCTTGGGCCACTGGTAGTTGCCCGCCCCCCAGGGAATGCCGTAGACGCCGCCTTTCTCCATCACGAAGGGAGGACGGTCGGCGTCCGGAGCGGCGTTCGCGATGGCGAAACACGACAGGAGTGTTGCGGATAGACGTTCGCGCAGGCGAGGAGGGAACATGCAGGAGAAACTACTCCTCGAGTCGTGGGAACGGGAGATGGCGTGTTTCACGCCGCCTTGCGTCGGAAGGCCAAAACGGCAGCCAGAAACAGTGTCGACCCGATCGCGGCCAGCTTCAGGTATTCGCCCACCAGACTCGCCGGATCGGCGCCTCGCAACACCAGGGCCCGAGCGATGTACAGGAAGTGGCGCACCGCGTTGCCCTCGGTGAGCACGAGCATCCAGGAGGGCATGCTCTCCAAAGGCAGCAGGAATCCGCTGGTGAGGATGAAGAAGATCAGGAAGAACCAGAGCAGGAACAACGCCTGCTGCTGGCTGCTCACGATGGTGGAGATCAGGATGCCCAGCGCCACGCTGGTGAGGGCGTACAGGGCCAGACCCAGCTCCAGGGCCAGCAGGTCCGTCCCGCCGATCGGCAGGCCGAACCACAGGCCGTTGATTCCCAGGGCGATCCAGAAGACCACCTGGCTCAGGATCCAGTAGGGGAGGGACTTGCCCAGCAGGACCTGGACCGGGAGCACGGGCGTGACCAGGAGCTGTTCGAGCGTTCCGTTCTCGCGCTCCCGCACCAGGCTGAACGAAGTCAGCAGGGCTCCGACCATCGTGACGAGCAGGATGACCATGCCGGGAATCATCGACCAGGAGAAATCGAGTTCGGGATTCCAGGCGATGGACTCGCGGACCTCGAAGGGCTGCAGTGCACGCGCGTCGAAGCCCTGCGCGACCATCTCGCGCGCCAGGCGCTCCCGTCCCCACTGTGACACGATCTGTCCGATGTAGGACGCCGCCGTGGCGCCCGTGGAGGCATCCTGGCCGTCGAGGGCGACCTGCACCCGCACCGGTCGTTCCGGGGGATCGCCATCGCGTTGTTGGCGCTCGAGGTCGCGCCCGAAGCCCTCGGGGAGCACCACCACCGCCAGGAAGTCCCCTCGCAGCAGGCCCGCATGGGCGTCGGCCGCGTCGGGGGGGGCGCCGCGGAACACGAAACGACCGTTGGTGGCAATGCGCTGCGCCAGCGAGATGCTGGCTTCGGAGCGGTCGAGGTCGACGATTCCCAGGGCGATGTTGCGCACGTCGCGGGTCATCGCGTACCCCAGCACCAGGGTTTGCAGGACGGGCAGGATGAACAGCAGGCGCAGGGACAGGGGGTCGCGCCGGATCTGGAGGAACTCCTTGCGGAACAGGGCCAGGAAACGGCGCATCTCAATGCCTCCGGGAGAATCGCCGCGAGGCAAGCGTCAGGATCAGGACTCCCTGGCCGGCGAGTATGGCGGCGGGAAACCAGAGTTCGCGCAACGTGGATGCCTTCAACACGATGCCGCGCACGATCTGCAGGTACCAGGTGGCGGGGATGGCCCACGAGAGCACCTGCAGCGCGACAGGCTGGCTGGCGCGCGGGAAGACGAATCCCGACAGCATGATCGTGGGCATCATCGTGGCGCCCAGGGCGATGAGCATCGCGTGCTGCTGGCGCTCGACCAGGGTACTGAACAGAAGCCCCAGGGCCAGGGCCACCAGCAGGTAGAGCGAGGTGGTGGCGGCCAGGAGGGTCAGGCTGCCGCGCGGGACGACCCCGAATCCGAGCCACCCCACGAGCATGATGACCGCGCCCGTGCCGGCGGCGATCAGGAAGTAGGGCGCGAGCTTTCCGACGACGATCTCGGCGGGTGTCAGGTCCGACAGCCTGAGGTTGGCCATGGTGCCCGTCTCCTTCTCGCGCACCACCGCGACACTGGTGAGCATGGTGCCGATCATGGCGAGGATGGTCGCCATCAGGCCGGGGACGAAGAACAGGGCGCTCTTCTGGTCGGGATTGAACAGGAAGCGCGGGCTGGTCTCGACGAGTTCCGTAGGCTCCAGCCGGTTTCGGGTGGTGAAATGCTCCCGGAAGAAGGCCGGGAGGGCGGCCGACAAGGTGGTCGCGATCGCGGGATCGGTGCCGTCCAGGACCATCCCGATCGTGGCGGGGCCGTCTTCCCGGGAGCGCGAGTACCCGATGGGGATCTGGAGCACAGCGCGCGCGCGGTGGCGCACCATGAGGTCGTCGGGATTTCCGCCCCGCTCCACCGCGGCCACCGCGAATTGACGGTTTCCGTCAAGAGCCTGCACGAGCGATCGGGTCTGGTCGTCGGGACGCGGATCGACCACGACCACCCTGGCGTCCTCGATCTCGCTTTTCAGGGCGTACCCGAACAGGAACATCATGACCACGGGCAATGCCACGATGATGGCGAGGGTCTGGCCATCGCGCCAGACGTGGCGGAATTCCTTGCGGGCGATCGAGCCCAGGTGCAGGAGGTTCACGAGCGCCTGGCCTTCCGGGCCAGGGCGAGGAAGACCTCCTGGAGGGTCTCCACGCCGTGGCGGTCCTTGAGTTCGCGCGGCGCGCCGAGGTCGGCCACGCGGCCGTCCACCAGGAAACAGGCCCGGTCGCAGTATTCGGCTTCGTCCATGTAGTGCGTGGTCACGAAGATGGTGGTCCCGCGGGATGCCTCCGCGCGGATGAGGTCCCAGAAGGCGCGACGGCTGAGGGGATCCACCGATCCGGTGGGTTCGTCGAGGAAGAGTACGGCGGGGTGGTGGACCGTGGCGCAGGCCAGGCTCAGGCGCTGCTGCCAACCCCAGGGGAGTTCCCCCGTGCGGCGATCCAGCAGGGGCTCGATGCCGGCGCGGTGCGATGCCTCCTGGAGGCGGTCGCGCAGCAGGGTCCTGTCCACCAGGTACAGCTCGGCGGAAAGCGCGAGGTTCTCCCGCAAGGTGAGATCGGGATAGAGCGAGAACTTCTGGCTCATGTACCCGATGCGGGTGCGGATCTTCCCCGTCTGGCGGAGGATGTCGAATCCGGCGACGGTGCCTTCGCCGGACGTGGGCTGCAGCAGGCCGCACAACATGCGCATCGCGGTGGTCTTGCCCGCGCCGTTGGCGCCCAGGAAGCCGTAGATCTCCCCGGTGCGGACCTCGATGTCGATGCCGTCCACCGCGGTGAACGCGCCGAATCGCCGGGTCAGGCCGCGGGTCTGGATGGCCGACCCGCTCATGCCTCGCCTCGGTGGTCGCGCAAGGCGTGCATCAGCACGTCTTCGACGGTGGGGGCGACGACCAGTGCCTCGGTCGCCGCGATGCCCGCGCCGTGCAGGATTTCCAGGATCGCCTCGCGGTCCAGTTCGGCGGGGGCCAGGGCGCGCAGGTCGCCGCCGGTGGGGTAGAGCCCCAGGAGTGGCGCCGGGACGGGGGATTCCGAGGAGACAAAAAGTGTCGTATCGCCGTGCGCTTTCCAGAGGCGGCCGGGAAGGGCCGCACCCAGGGAGGCGGGGGTTCCCTGTTCCAGGATCTTCCCCTGGTGCAACAGGGCCACGCGATCGCAGAGTCCCGCTTCGTCCATGTACGGGGTGCTGACCAGGATGGAGGTGCCCCGCGAGCGCAATCCGCCCAGCATCTCCCAGAAATCCACGCGCGTGACGGGGTCCACGCCCACCGTGGGCTCGTCCAGCAGCAGCAGGGGGGGCTTGCGGACCAGGGCGCAGCACAGGGCGAGTTTCTGCTTCATCCCGCCGCTGAGCTTGGCCGCGGGACGATCGGCGGCCGGACCCAGGCGCGAGAATTCGAGGAGCTCGTCCAGGACGGTCCGGGCTTCGGATCCGCGCAACCCCGTGATGTCGGCGGCGAAGGAGAGATTCTCGCGCACCGAGAGGTCTCCGTAGAGCGAGAAGCGCTGGGGCATGTAGCCGATGCGCAGGCGCAGGGCGCGAGGATTGGCCAGGGCGTCGGTTTCCAGCAGGGAGACGGACCCGCGCGTGGGCCGCAGCAGCGTGGCCAGGATCGAAAAGAGGGTGGACTTGCCCGCCCCGTCGGCTCCGACGATGCCGAACAGTTCGCCTTCGGAGACGGAAAACGACAATCCCTGCAGGGCCCGCTCGCCGGCGTGGTCGTGGTGGAGGTCTTCCACCGCCACCGCCTTCACCGAGCAGCTCCCGATCTTCGTGCCGCGCGGAAGGTCAACGCCAGACCTCGACGGGAAGGCCGCGCTTGAGGGCGCCCTCGGGGTTGGCCGCCAGGGCGCGGCAGCGGAACACCAGTTCGTTGCGCGATTCGCGCGTCTGCACGCCCTTGGGGGTGAATTCTGCGGTGCTGGAGATCCATGCCAGACGCGCGGGGATCCACGAGCCTTCGCCGCCGTCGTCCAATCGCAGCCGCAGCGGCTGCCCCAGCCGGACCGAAGAGAGGATCGTCTGGGGCACGAAGAATTCGGCCCACATCGTGTCGGTGCGTCCGATCTCGACCACGGGCCTTCCCGGGACTGCGGCTTCGCCTTCGCCTCGGAAACGCGTCAGCACGGTGCCGGCGGCGGGCGCGGCCAGGCGGCAGCGCGCGATCTGGTCCCGCAGGGTGACCCGCTGGGCCTTCAACACACCCGACTTCGCGCGCATCGCCGCGATCGCGGACTTCGATGCGGCCAGCCGCGCCGCCGACGTTTCCCGTAGCGTCTCCGACTCGTCCTGGGAGCGCGAGGGCGCCGCTCCGTCGGCCACCAGTGCTCGTGCCCGCGAGGCCTCGCGCTCGACGCCCCGGTGCGAGGCGGCCAGCACCCGGTGTTCCGCCTCCCGCGCGGCCACACCCGCCGACAGTTCGGCCATCGCGGCGTCCAGCTCGGACAGTTTCAGAACCAGCGGCACGGTGTCGATCGTTGCCAGAATCTGTCCACGGACCACGGTGTCGCCTTCGCGCACCGTGACCGACGCGATGGTCCCCGGCGCGGAGGGCGAGACCTTCCAGAGGTCGGCGTCGACGGTGGCCGACGAGAGGAACCCTTCACCGACCTCCCCTCGGCAGGACGTGAGGAGCAGCGTGGAAGCCGCCAGGATCGCGGGAACGGCCAGGCGCATCGGCGTGTACAAGGGCTTCATGGTCTGCCTTCGAAGGAGAGGGGTTCGCCGGAGAGGGAACGCAAACGCAGGGCCAATCCCGCTTCGCGCAACGACAACTGGGAGAGGCGGGCGCGCAGTTCGCTTTCGCGGAGCGTGGCGTCCAGGAGATCGTCGGGCTGCGAGGCGCCGGACGCCACCGCTCCCGCCACCGCCTGGCGAGCTTCGGTTGCCGCCTCCAGGGCAGCAGACAAGGCATCGCGTTCGCCCGCGATCCTGTCTCGCTCGTCTCGAAGCAGCGCCCATTGCGTGTCGCGCTGCAACGTGGTTCTGGCGGCTTCCAGCTCCAGGGCGCGCGATTCGGCCAGGAGCCGCCGCGAGGACGCCGAGCGCTCGAAGCCGTCGAACAGGTTCCACTGGGCCTGCACCCCGGCCACGCCCCAGGTGGTCCAGCCTTCGCCGAACTGGTTCACGCCGGGATCACCGGTCCGCACGCCCGCTTGGGCGGCCACCACGGGCCATCGTCCCGATGTGGCCGCGCCACGGGCTTCCTGGATCGATCCCGCCTGCTCCTTCAGGGCGCGTGCCAGCCACGATTCGTCGGGTTCCGCCGGGACGGACTCCGGACAGAATCCGACATCCAGCGAGTCCGCGAGGGAGCCCGGCCAGGCGATTCCCGCCAGGGCGCGGAACTCGGCGGCCAGGCTGTCCACGACGCGTCGCGTGGCGAGCGTGTCCGCCACCGCGCGCAGCAGTTCGGCTTTCGCCTGCAGGCTCTGGGCCCGGGTCGAGGTCCCGCCCTTCTCGCGCGCTTGCCAGGCCGCCATCCACGACGCCTTCGCCTGGACCCGGTCGCGGCGCAGGCGAAGCTCCACCGCTTGGATGCGCAGACCGAGGTCCACAAGCCCCATCTGCAGCGCGAGCATCGAGCGAACCTGCCGACCTTCGTGCCGCGTGGCCTCCAGGGCTCGGACTTCCCGCGCTCGGGCGTGTCGCGAAGAAAAACCGGAGAACAGCACCCAACTGGCCGTGAGTCCGGCCTCGATCCTGTCGTGGTCGCCCAGTTCCCTTTCCATGGTGAGCGGACGCGCCCCGGGAACGGGGGACGGCAGGGAGAGCTCCAATGTGGGGACTTCCGACACGTATTGCCAGCTTCCCGTCGCGTCCAGCCGCGGCAGCAGCGAGGCCCGGGTCTGGGCGACGGCCTCTTCGCGCGCCGTCTCGCGCTGGCGTGTGGCGGCCAGCGCTGGGTGGGTGGCTTCGAGGTGGCTCCACACGGCAGCCAACGGGTGCGGTTCGCAGGCGGCCTTCGCCAACGCCGACGACACCAGAACGAGGATCCATGCGCGCGCGGCGGTCATCGTGCGGCCCCGCTGGGGAAGGTCGACAAGATCACCGTGTCGGCGATGGCGCGACACCGGGCTTCGAGGAAGGCGTCGTCGAAGTTCTCCAGGATGCCCGCGGCAGGCAGGATCCGCGAATAGAGAGGACGCAGAAGGAAGGTTCCCCACACCATGGAGAACAGGTTGATCAGGATATGGACGGGCTCGACGGTGGGCTTGGCCTCATTCTTGGCCAACTGGTCCGTGACCCCTGTGAACAGCCGTTTGGCCATCGGGGCCAAGGCCTCCAGAAGGGGGGCGATGTTGCGGCCCCCATCGGACAGCTCCCGGATCATCATGCCCACGCACTCCGGGTGCTCCCGCAGAACGGTCATGTACGCGTGCACCAGCCTGCGGATCGATTGTTCCGGGGTGCTGTCCGCGGCACTGGTGGCCACCGCGACGATGCGTCCTTTCACCATGTCGACGATGGAGCGCAGAACCGTCTGGTAGAGGCCTTCCTTGTCGCGGAAGTGGTAATGCAGCAGGGCCTTGTTGGCCCCCGCACGGTCGGCGATCTCCTGCATGCGCGCCCCGCGCAGGCCATTCTCGATGAACTCCGTGCGGGCCGCCGCCAGGATACGCTCCCGGGTTCCGTCGTCCGCTCCCGTCGCCGTGTTGGGGCGGGGAGTCATGACTGCCCTCCGGTGTGCCCACGACCTTGATTGATTGGTTTAACCATATGGTCAAGATATCCTCCGGTCGACCGCGAAGTCAAGAGGGAAAACAAAACGCCCTCCCGCGAGATGTCGCGGAAGGGCGTCGGGACGGAGATGTGGGAGAGGTGCAGCGGATCAGAAGAACCAAGCGCTCTCGATCGACGTCTGCAGAGCGATCAGAAGCTGGAAGATCTGGATGGTGGCCATGGTAAGTCTCCGTTAGAGGGTTGCTTCATGGTGTTGCAGGAAGCGTGCCAACACAGTGATGGAGCAACCCGAGGGAATAAACGCCATCGCTGCAGGTCGAGTACTGCAGGCCTTTGGGCGTTTGGGGCGTGGAAGACTCGAACCTGCAGGACGAGGAATCGGGACACCATTGGCCGGATGGAGTTCCTGTCGGACCATCAGAGATGGAGCGAATCCCTAGATTGGGACACGCACATGGACAGACGAACGGCCCAGAGGGGTAAGACCAATTCGCGTGGGGGGCTAATCGTCCTGCTGGGAGCCCTGGCCGCCTTGGGTCCGTTCTCCATCGATACCTACCTGCCTGCCTTTGCGACGATGGCCGTGGACTTCCACACCGACGTGGGGCAGATCGGCCTCTCCCTGAGCTCGTACTTCCTGGGGATCTGCTTGGGGCAGCTCGCCTACGGTCCGTTGCTCGACCGCTTCGGCCGCCGTACCCCTTTGCTGTGGGGGCTGGGGCTCTACGCCGTGGCGTCGCTGCTGTGCGCCCTCGCACCCGGTGTGGTGGCCTTGGTCGCCCTGCGATTCCTGCAGGCCCTGGGGGGATGCGCCGGCATGGTCGCCGGTCGAGCCCTGGTGCGCGACTTGTTCCCGGATGATGCCGCCGACGTCTTCAGTTCCTTGATGCTGGTCATGGGCATCGCCCCGGTGATCGCGCCTACGGTGGGGGCCGTGTTGACCGAGGCGTTTGGGTGGCGTGCCATCTTCGGTTTCCTTGCCGTGGTTTCCGTGGCGATCTGGTGGGCGATCGTTGCGCGCCTGCCCACCGTCGCCGGACCCGATCCGACCCGGAGCCTGCATCCCGTCCGGGTGGGACGCGCATATCTGAAGATCTTCGCCGAACGCGAATTCCTGGCCTGGGGTCTTTCGGGCAGTCTGGTTTCCGGGGGCTTGTTCGCCTACTTGGCCGGATGCCCCGTCGTCTTCATGGAAGTGCTCAGCCTTTCCAGCAAGGCCTTCGGCTGGGTGTTCGCGATCAACGCCCTGGGGCTGATGGCTGCCAGCCAGCTCAATCGCCGCCTGCTGCGGAGCGCGTCCCCCGAAGCGATCACCCGTGTGGTGCTGTGGAGCCAAGCAGGGACGGGCCTGTTGCTGCTGGGGTCGGCTGCGCTTGCCTTCGCTCCCGGCATTTACGCGGGGGCGTTCCTGTTCCTGTCGGGGTTGGGGTTCGCGTTCCCCAACACCTCCGCGTTGGCGATGCGCCCCTTCGGCGAACAGGCAGGAGTGGCCTCGGCCCTGGTCGGTTCGCTGGGTATGGCCTGCGGCGCCTTGTCGTCGGGCCTGGTCAGTTTGATTCCCGGCATTTCGGCCATGCCCATGGCCGTGGGCATGGCCGTCAGCGCGATCCTGAGTGTGGTGGTCCTGGAGCTCTACCGCCGCTGAAGCTGAGCTTGGAACTCTGGGCTCGCACCGCTTTGAATGCCTTGGAACGGTTCCGCAACGGGAGGGCAATACCGGTCGGTTTCATTGGGGTTCTTCCGGGTCACCCCCGAAGTGCCACATCCTTCCGCCGAGGCCACCGTGTCCATTACCTCCCTTGGGGCCAAGTTCGCCCCCCTGGCCGCTTTCACCTTCGCCGCGATCCTGTCGGGCTGCGACGGTGCGAATGTCGCGCCTTCGAGTCCGTCTGCACCGGTGGATACCGTCGCGTCCTTCATGGTGGCATCCGACCTCCACTACATGAGCCCGGCGCTTCTCACGGACACGTCCACGGCCGATTTCCACGCGTACCTGGCGGCCGATCGCAAGATGCTGGTCCAGAGTCCCGCCCTGCTGCAGTCGTTCCTCGACAGTGCGCGTGCCGCCAAACCCCGTTTCGTGCTGCTGACCGGCGACCTGACCAAGGATGGCGAGAAGCGCAGCCACCAGGATCTCGCCGACAGTCTGGCGACCCTGCGCGCCCAGGGCATCTCGGTCTACGTGATTCCCGGAAACCACGACGTGTACAATCCGGAAGCGGAGGCGTTCGGGCCCGCCGGAGCTTCGGCCACCCCGTCGGTCACCGATGTGGAGTTCGCCGCGATCTACCGCGAGTGCGGATTCGGCCAGGCGATCGCCCGGGACACCGCTTCGCTCTCGTACGTGGTCGATCTCATGCCCGGTGTCCGCCTGCTGGCCATGGATCCGGTGCGCTGGCGGGACAACATCGGTGCGGCCAAGGAGACCGTCGGCGGACGATTCCTTCCCCAGACGGTCGACTGGATCCGTGCGCAGTTGCGCGCCGCGAAGGCCGACGGCAAGGTCGTCGTGGGTGCCATGCACCACGGTCTCGTGGAGCACTTCGCGGGGCAGTCGACAAATCCCGTCTCGGCCGACTACGTGGTCGCCGGCTTCGATTCCCTCGGACGCATCTTCGCCGAGGAAGGCCTGCGGGTTGTGTTCACCGGACACTTCCACGCCAACGACATCGCCACCCGCGCCGTCGGGCAGGCGACCTTGGCCGACATCGAGACCGGGTCCCTGGTGACCTCGCCCTCGCCCTTCCGCCACGGCACGATCAGCGGATCGACGCTTTCCGTCAAGGCCTCGCGGATCCGCGGGATTCGCCAGGATCTGGGCGGGGCTTCCTTCGAGACCTGGTCGGCGAATTTCCTCCTGACCGGGATGACCAGCCTCTCCCGCTACACCCTCCAGACCCAGTTCGGCCTGGACTCAACGACCGCCAAACAGCTCGCTCCGGTCGTGGCCTCGGCCTACGCCGCCCACTACGCCGGCGACGAGACGATGGACCCCACGACGACCGCGACGGTCACGCACCTGGCCTCGCTGAACGATCCGAGCGCGAGCTTCCTGGCCAACGCCCTCAAGGCCCTGCGGACCGACCTCGCCCCCGAGGACGGTGCGGGTACCTTCTCCCTGCGCTGAGGGAGTGAGAAAAAACCTCCGAGCGGCCAAAATCCGCCGCTCGTCCTGAGGAGCGAAGCGTCTCGAAGGGCGGGCGGTGGGTTCGCGAGTACAAGATGTTGTGCCCAGTGCTACGCCGCTGCCCTTCGAGACAGGGCTTCGCCCTTCCTCAGGACGAGCGGCTTTCTGGTGCACCGGTTTTTTCTCAGGCTCTGAGGAGTCCGGCGAACCCGGGACAAAAAACGTCCGCCTGCCGAGTGGGCTGGCGGACGCCGGGAAAACTCGGGGTGTCTTGATCAGGCCGTCAGGAGCGCCAGGGCCGCGTTGAAGGTCTTGCTCGGGCGCATCACCTGGGTGAGCTTGGTCGCGTCGGGGCGGTAGTAGCCGCCCACGTCCACTTTCACGCCCTGGGCGCCGTTCAGTTCGGAGACGATCGCCGACTCCTTGGCGGTGAGCTCGGCGGCAACCGGTGCGAAGCGCGCCGCAAGTTCAGCGTCGAGTGTCTGGGCTGCCAGAGCCTGGGCCCAGTAGAGAGCCAGGTAGAAGTGGGAGCCGCGGTTGTCCAGTTCGCCGACCTTGCGGGCCGGGGAACGGTTGAACTCGAGGACCTTGCCGTTGGCCTCGTCCAGGGTATCGGCCAGGATCTTGGCCTTGGCGTCGCCGGTCACCTGCGAGAGGTGCTCGAACGAGACGGCCAGGGCGAGGAACTCGCCGAGCGAATCCCAACGCAGGCAGTTCTCCTCGATGAGCTGCTCCACCTGCTTGGGGGCGGATCCGCCCGCGCCGGTCTCGAAGAGGCCGCCGCCGTTCATCAGCGGAACGATGGACAACATCTTGGCCGAGGTGCCCAGTTCCAGGATCGGGAACAGGTCGGTCAGGTAGTCGCGCAGGACATTTCCTGTCACCGAGATGGTGTCCAGTCCTTCCTTGGCGCGCTTGAGGCTCAAGGAACAAGCGGCGACCGGATCGAGGATCCGGATGTCCAATCCGGCGGTGTCGTGTTCCTTCAGGTACGCTTCCACCTTCTTGATGATTTCGCGGTCGTGGGCGCGCACCGGGTCCAGCCAAAATACGGCCGGCAGTCCCGAGAGGCGTGCGCGGTTCACGGCAAGTTTCACCCAGTCGCGGATGGGGGCGTCCTTGGCCTGGCACATGCGGAAGACATCGCCCGCGTCCACGGCCTGTTCCAGCAGGATCTTGCCCGAAGCATCCACGGCGCGGATCACGCCCTTGGCGGACGCCTGGAAGGTCTTGTCGTGGGATCCGTATTCTTCCGCACTGCGCGCCATCAGACCCACGTTGGGGACACTCCCCATGGTGCGCGGGTCGAAGGCGCCGTTCTTCTTGCAGAAGTCGATGGTCGCAGCATAGACCCCTGCGTAGGAACGGTCGGGGATCACGCACTTGGCGTCCTGGGCCTTGCCCTCCTTGTTCCACATGCGGCCCGAGGTGCGGATCATCGCCGGCATGGAGGCGTCCACGATCACGTCCGAAGGCACGTGCAGATTGGTGATGCCCTTGTCGGAGTTCACCATGGCCAGGGCCGGGCCTTCGCCGAGGGCCTTGTCCAGGGCTGCCTTGACTTCGGCTTCCTTGGCGTGCCCCGCAAGGCGCACGTACAAGTCGCCCAGCCCATTGTTGGCGTCGTATCCGATCTCCTGGAACAGGTCGGCGTATTTCGCGAACACGTCGCGGAAGAATACCCGCACCACGGCGCCGAAGAGGATGGGGTCGGAGACCTTCATCATGGTGGCCTTGAGGTGCACCGAGAACAACACGCCCTTGGCCTTGGCGTCGGCGACCTGCTCGGCCAGGAAGGACTCGAGGGCGGACATGGAGAGCACCGAAGCGTCGAGGATTTCGCCGGCCTCGAGTTTGGCCGCCTTGCGCAGGAGCGAGACCTCGCCGGAAGCGGCGACGAACTCGATGGCGAAGGTGGTGGCTTCGGGCAGGGTGAGGGACGCCTCGGAGCCGTAGAAGTCACCCGTGCTCATGGACGCGACATGGGTGAGCGATTCCGAGCTCCAAGCGCCCATGCTGTGAGGGTTCTTCTTGGCGAAGTTCTTGACCGCGCGCGGCGCGCGGCGATCCGAGTTGCCCTCGCGCAACACCGGATTCACGGCCGAGCCCTTGATCTTGTCGTAGCGGGCCTTGATGTCCTTCTGGGTGTCGTCGGCGGGAGCGTCGGGGTAATCGGGAAGGGCGTAGCCCTGCGACTGGAGTTCCTTGATGGCGCCCTTGAGTTGCGGGATGGATGCCGAGATGTTGGGCAGCTTGATGATGTTGGCCATCGGGTCCTGGGTGAGCGCACCGAGGAACGCGAGGTCGTCGGACTGGCGCTGGCCTTCCTTCAGAAATTCCGGGAAGGTCGCCAGGATGCGGCCCGCAAGCGAGATGTCGCGCAGCTCCACGTCGATCCCCGCTGGAGCCGCAAAGGCCTTCACGATCGGCAGGAGCGACTGGGTCGCGAGCATGGGAGATTCGTCGGTCAGGGTATAGTGGATCGTATGCTTCATGGGACTAGAAACTAGTGTAAAGTGCCGGTGAAAACTGCCCTCGGATCGTGTCGAAGAGCCCATGAAAAGAGGGATCGCGCGGTCTGTTTTCGGGTGTCCCACGGGGTGTGCGCGCGGCCTCGGACCGATGGCCACCCCTCTGAGAAATTTCGGCGACGCAGACGACTCGACAAGGCCCCGACCGATCCGCATCTCCCCAAAACAAAAACGGGAACCCCGCAGGATTCCCGTCTTCACCACACCCTTCGAGCTTTCGGTTCCGGTGGATGCAGACGACCCGCCCCGACCCCCGAAGGCGTCCGCTTCGGGACAGCGAGCGGGGGAGGAAGGGGAGTATGCGCCACCGACCCCAAAAAGCGGTTCCGGCGGATGGCGACGACTCGACAACGCCCCGGCCCAAACAAAAACGGGAACCCCATAGGATTCCCGAAATCACCGGACTCTTCGAGCTTTCGGTTCCGGTGGATGCAGACGACCCGCTCCGACCCCCGAAGCTGTCCGCTTTGGGACAGCGAGCGGGGGAGGAAGGGGAGTATGCGCCACCGGAACCGAAAGATCACATGTGGACGGCTTTTCCGATGGCTACCGCCGTGGCGTCGGCGATCACTTCGCTCAGCGTGGGGTGCGCGTGCATGGTGGCCAGCACGTCCTCGAGGGTGGCCTCGAGGTTCATCGCGAGATTCAGTTCGGCGATGAGTTCCGTGGCTTCCGATCCGACGATGTGCGCGCCCAGCAGCTCGTGGTGGGTTTCGCCGTAGAGCAGCTTCACGAAGCCGTCGGTGTCGCCGGTGCCCACGGCCTTGCCGTTGGCGATGAAGGGGAACTTGCCGACCTTGTAGGCGATGCCTTGCTCCTTGAGCTTGCGCTCGGTGGCGCCCACCGAGGCGACTTGGGGCTGCGCGTAGGTGCAACCGGGAACCAGGTGACCCTTGCGGGGCGTGATGCCGCCATAGATGCCGTCGATGCACTGGCCGGCTTCCCACGAGGCTTCGTGGGCCAGCCAAGGCGGGCCGTTGACGTCGCCGATGGCGTAGATGCCGGGGAGCGAGGTGGAGTAGTCGGCGTTGGTGCGCACGAAGCCGCGCTCCAGGTCGAGCTTGATGTCGGGTCCCAGGAGTCCTTCCAGACGAGCCTCGACGCCCACGGCCACGAGCACCTTCTCGAAGGTGTCGCCGGCTTTGGGAGTCTTGCCTTCGAAGGTGGCCTTGGCGCCGTTGGCCAGGATCTCGAGTCCGGTAACCTTGGTGCCGGTGAGGACCTCGATACCGTAGCCTTCGAACTTGCGCTGCAGCAACTTGGAGGAATCTTCGTCTTCGATGGGCAGGATGCTGGGCGCGAATTCGACCAGGGTGACCTTGGTGCCGAAGGCGTTGTAGAAGTAGGCGAACTCGACGCCGATGGCGCCCGCGCCGATGATCAGGATGGACTTGGGGCACTCGGTGAGGGCCAGGGCCTCGCGCGAGGTCATGACCGTCTTGCGGTCGAGCACGATGCCGGGCAGGGTGCGGGGCTTGGCGCCGGTGGCGATCACGGTGTTTTCGCACTCGAGCTGTTCGGCGGGCGTGCCGTCGGCGTAGGAGACTTCCACCAGGCCGGGGCGCAGGATCGTGCCGGTGCCCTTGAAGGCGGCGATCTTGTTTTTCTTGAACAGGTGGTCGATGCCCATGGCCATCTTGTCGGCGGCCTTGCGGCTTTTGGCCACCACCTTCGCGAAGTCGAAGCTCACGCCCTCGACCTTGAATCCGTAGTCCTCGGCGTGCTGCAGGTGGATGGCGAACTCGGCTTGCTTGAGAAGCGCCTTGGTGGGGATGCAACCCCAGTTCAGGCAGGTGCCGCCGGCGCGTTCCACCTCGACCATCGCGACGCTCTTGCCGTACTGGGCGGCCTTGATCGCCGCCACGTATCCGGCGGGGCCTCCGCCGATGACCACCAGGTCGAACTTCTGGGACATTCTGGATCCTTCCGGAAAGCTGCATGTCGCGGCCGTGTGCGGTTCGCGACGGGATTGGACAGAGTCCCAATCTAGTTCGGCAGGCATGTTCCGGCTCGTCCTCGTGTTCCGATCCCCAGGTCCGGAAAACCGGATCCTCCAGTCTTTCGCCATGCTCTTTCCGGATCCGCGAATCGACATAGCGCCGCATCGCCGATGGCGGCGCGGTCGGAGCCTCGCTGATGACAGATTCTGGCAAATGATCCGGATTTCCGGATCCTGTTGGCGACCTGCAACTCCCCATGACCAAAGGGGTTGCGGCGGAAAGAGACTGTTTCCAACGGCGTTCTCCGTATATCTTTTTGCGTATCAATCTCATTTCGGGAGTCACATGGCCAACAAGAAGAAGCCCCTTCCCACCGGGGCCGGAGTCCTCGCCTCGACCCAGCCCCTCCCCGACTACGGGACGGCACCCGAGCTTTCGCGCGCCGATCGCCTGGAGTGGTACCGCCTCATGTACCTCACGCGAAAGTTCGAGGAGCGCACCTACCAGAGCTACCAGACCGGACTCATTGGCGGATTCTGTCATCTCTACAACGGGCAGGAAGCCGTGGCCGCCGGCACCTTCGCCGCCATCACCGACGCCGATCCGGTCATCACCGCCTACCGCGACCACGCGCACGGCCTGATGCGTGGCGTCCAGATGGGCCCCGCTTTCGCCGAGATGTACGGCCGCGCCACCGGCGTGGTGAAGGGCAAGGGCGGCTCCATGCACTTCTTCAACGTCGAAAAGCAGATGTACGGCGGCCACGGCATCGTGGGCGGCCAGACGGCCTTGGGACTTGGCCTGGCCTTTGCCACCAAGTATCTCGGCGAGAAGAAGGTGTGCTACTGCTACATGGGCGACGGCGCCGTGAACCAGGGCGCCTTCCACGAGTCGCTGAACCTGGCGCAGCTCATGGGCATCCCCGTCATCTACGTGATCGAGAACAACATGTACTCGATGGGCACGGCCGTCGAGCGCCACTCGGCGCCCGTCGAGCTCTACAAACGCGCCGCCGGCTACGATATGCTCGGCGTCCGCGCCGAGGGCATGGATTTCGACCAGGTGCGCCAGGTCGCCTGGACCCTCGCCGAGCGCGCCCGCAAGGAGAACCTGCCGGCCATCCTGGAGCTCATGACCTACCGCTACCGCGGCCACTCCATGAGCGACCCGCAGTACTACCGCTCCAAGGACGAGGTCGAAGAGTACCGTAAACACGATCCGGTCGAGATCTTGCGCGCGCGGATCCTCTCGGAGGGAACCGTCAACGAGAAGGATCTCGACGCTCTGGAAGAGAAGGTGCGCAAGGAGGTCGCCGTCGCCCACGAGTGGGCCCTGGCCTCGCCGTACCCCGCCCAGTCCGAGATCTACACCGACATCTACGCCTGAGGAGACCGACACCGTGGCCAAGATCGCCTATCGTGACGCTGTCCGCGACGCCATGGCCGAGGAGATGACCCGCGATTCCCGCGTGTTCCTCATCGGCGAGGAAGTCGCCCAGTACAACGGAGCCTACAAGTGCTCCAAGGGACTTCTCGACAAGTTCGGTCCCGACCGCATCATCGACTCGCCCATCTCGGAGGCCGGATTCGCCGGACTCTGCATCGGGGCGGCCATGTACGGCCTGCGTCCCATCGCCGAGTTCATGACGTTCTCGTTCTCGTTCGTGGCCTTCGACCAGATCGTGAACAACGCCGCCCAGATCCGCTACATGAGCGGCGGCCAGATCAAGATCCCGATGGTCTTCCGCGGCAACTCGGGTGGAGGGCACCAGATCGGTGCCACCCACTCGCATGCCCCCGAGAACATCTACTCCACGTTCCCCGGCCTGAAGGTCGTGGTGCCGGCCTTCGCCGCCGACGCCAAGGGGCTTCTCAAGAGCGCCATCCGCGACGACAACCCCGTGCTCGTCATCGAGAACGAGGCCCTGTACGGTCGCGAATCCGAAGTGCCCGAAGGCGAGTACCTCACGCCCATCGGCAAGGCCAACATCCTGCAGGACGGCGTCGATCTCACCATCGTGACACACGGGCGCAGTTGCTGGACGGTGCTGGAAGCCAACCAGGAACTGCTCAAGATGGGCATCCGGGCCGAGATCATCGACCTTCGCTCCATCAAGCCGCTGGACTGGCCCACGGTGTTCCAGTCGGTGCGCAAGACCCACCGCCTGGTCTGTGTGGACGAAACCAAGCCCTTCTGCGGCGTCTCGTCCCAAGTCGCGGCCGAAGTCGGTCGCGCCTGCTTCGACCACCTCGATGCGCCCATCCTGCGTGTCACCTCCGTCGAAGCTCCCATGCCCTTCTCGTCGGCCCTGGAAGACGAGTGCATCCCCAACGTGGCCCGCATCATCGAGGCCGTGAAGCAGGTGGTTGCCTGATGGCTAACGCGATTCTCATGCCCCGCATGTCCGACTCCATGGTGGAGGGGACGCTCACGAAGTGGCTCAAGCAGGAAGGCGACGTCCTGAAGAACGGCGACCTCATCGCCGAGATCGAGACCGACAAGGCCACCCAGGAAGTGGAGTGCTTCGAACCGGGCGTCCTGCTGAAGCAGACCGTCGCGGCCGGTGGTGTGGTCCCCGTGGGTGGACCCATCTGCATCGTGGGCGCCGCGGGCGAAGACATCAGCGCGTTGCTGGCCAAGGCCGCCACGGACACCTCCATCCAGTCGTCGAAGGTGAAGGCCGAAAGCTCCACCAAGGCCGCCGACGAGAAGCGCGCGCCCGTGGCGCCGCCGTCGGAACCGTCGGCACCCGTGACACCGGTCCAGCCCATCATCGCCGCCGAGTTCAAGAACGCCGCGCGTGGTGCGGTCATCGAGGGCCAGGCCACCGATCAGGCCGTCGCCGAAGGGGAACTCGAAGGCCGCCTGCGCGCCTCGCCCCTGGCCCGCAAGCTGGCCGCCGAAAAGGGCATCAGCCTCTACCAGGTCAAGGGCACCGGCCCTGGCGGGCGCATCAACATCCAGGACGTGCAGGACGCCCTGGATGGCAAGGGCGGCGTCCGTGCAGCCCTGGCTCCCGTCGAAGGGGGAGCCGGTGCGGCATTCGCACCGGTGTCGTCCCAGCGCACGGGCACCGACGAGAAGATCCCGCTGTCGAACATGCGCAAGACCATCGCACGCCGCCTCCAGGAGAGCAAGCAGCAGGTCCCGCACTTCTACAGCACGATCGAGGTGGACGCCGAGCCCATGCAGGCCTTCCGCGAGCAGCTCAACGCGGGTCTGTCCAAGACCGCGGGGGCGCTCAAGCTGTCGGTCAACGATCTGGTCCTGAAGGCCGTGGCCCTGGCGGCCAAGGAAGTTCCCGAGGTCAACGCGGCCTGGGAAGGTGATTCCATCACCCGTTTCGCGGCGGTGCATGTTTCGTTCGCGGTCTCGCTTCCCACCGGGCTCATCACTCCGGTGGTGCGCGACGCCGACATCAAGCCGCTCAAGCAGGTGGCCATCGAGGCGAAGGAACTGGGCAAACGCGCCAAGGAGAAGGGCCTCAAGCCCGACGAATTCACCGGCGGCACCATCACGGTCTCGAACCTCGGCATGTTCGGCGTGGATTCGTTCCAGGCCATCGTGAATCCCCCGCAGGCGCTCATCGTCGCGGTGGCGAGCATCCTCGAGAAGCCCGTGGTGAAGGGCGGCCAGATCGTGGTCGGCCACACCATGAAGCTCACCGTGTCCGGCGACCACCGCGCCGTCGACGGCTCGGACGGCGCCAAGTTCCTGGTGGCGCTCAAGAACATCCTCGAGAATCCCACGCTCCTGGTGCTCTGAGCCACACTGCCGCCCTGACGGAAAATGTCGAAGGCCCCCGTCCGGTGATCCCGGGCGGGGGCTTTCTTGTTGGAGTACATCGAGGAGAGATCGGGCTGGGCCGTCCGGAGCTGGGATCAGGTTCCTGAGAACGCGATGAGCAGAGCCGCCCGGATAGGCAAGGTGACCAGGAAGATGAAGGCCTGGACGGGGCTCGTGACGATGTCCGCCGGCACCGAGAGGAAATAGAGAGCCTTCAGCGAGGAGGACTCGGCCTGGTCCACACGAGTTATGCGGCGAGGGGTCTTCACGTACACTGACACCCACAGGTTCCGCCCCTTCTCGCGGTAGATCATCATCGCTTGATGATTCACCAAGCCGAACACGGTGGAGTCTCCTGGCGAGGGGAGGGAAACCAGACACAGCAGGGCATTCGCGGGGACGCCCTCCGATTCCTCGGCGACGAATCCTCTGGGATTGGTTCCGATCACCAGGTCCAGTCCTGCCGGGAGGTTTCCGGATGGTCCCGACCCGGGTGATTCGACGGACCGAGGCGATGGCGGCTGATCGGATAGGGTCGCGTTATCCCCGGGGGATGTCGGGAGCTGTAGCCAGATGCTGTCGCTTGCCACTGCGATCAGGTAGAGATGATCCCCGACCCTCGGGCAGAAGAGCCGGGATGGCTCCGCCGGCAAGCGGAAGAACAGAGTGTCTCCAAAGGCCTCGTTCACCCAGCGGGATTCCTCGATCCTGCTGCGGACGTTCGCCGTGAAGAAGCACCCTGCGAGCAGAAGCGGGCAAAGGCCGAGAAATGCGAAGCGGGGCGCTCTCATGGCCAATCTCCCCCCCTCTCCAGGCGCTTGGCCACGAGATCGAGAACCACAACGTAGGGATGATGCGGATTCCTTTCTCTGCTGCGTTCGCCGTGTCGGAATCCAAGGGTCATGCGCAATGGCTGGCCTGGTCTCCAATGCCGTGCGAGGAACTCCTCGTAGGGTTCGAGTCGCCTGCCCCGCTCCTCTCCCACCTCCTTCAGGGAGTCTTCGGGAAGGTCGAATCCGTTAACCGAGCGCACTTTGAGCGTAACGGCCAAGTCGGGAGTGTTGCGTCCCAGGGGGAACTCGTTGAACCGGTAAACCGAGAAGAAGAGGGGGATTTCGAGTGTGTCGAGCGGAATGGTCCGTCCTGGGCCCTCGTCACCCCGCCGGTAGTCGTACTCTCCGGGGATTCCTTCGGACAGGATGATGCCCAGGAACAGTGGCTCGTTGCGTTCGGCACAGGGATCGAGCCTGTAGTACACGTGGAATACGGGGTAGGCGAGAATCGAGTCACGCGGTGCGGAAGGGCCGCGCAGGGGAGCATGATGGGGCCAGGATTCCATCATGCCGGGCAAGGCCTGGAAGGCCTTGGGTCGCGGGGTCTCCAGACGGGTCTTCGGAAGGAGCATCGGGCAGGAGGCTTCGGGAGACCGGATCCATGGGCTCGTCTGGGATCGGAGATCAAGGATCGGTCGGTTTTTCGCCGGAGACTGGGAACACAAACAGAGGATTGTCGCCAGGAAAAGGAACTGCGACTTAGGCAATGCAGTGCGTGCCGTTTCGGGGAGGGCGGGACGAGGGGAATGTCGCATGTGACGCGAAATTAGGAATCGCAGCCCGGGATCAGGGAGCGGGTACGAGAAATGCTCGGCGCGTGGCGGGAGAGGTCATCTCGACGACGATCGCCCCCCGGGCGGGTGGCAGTTCCAGGCGGGCCACTCCGTCACCGGAGCGGGACGAAGACAAAATTCGACCGTCGAGCGAGCGGCACCGGAAGTGCGTATCCTGACCTGGACCGATGCCCTCGATTTCGAGGGTGTTCCCGTCGATCCTCCGCCAGCGGGGAACGATCCTGTGGGAGGAGGTCGTGGCCGCGGAGGATTGGCAGGGTTTTCCCGGAGGGCACCAGAGGTAGGCGAAGATCTTCCCCTTTCCGTCCTCCTCGGCAAAGACGACGCGTTCGCCATTGGACCGGACGGTCACGGTCAAGGGGTGGAAGATGTCCGTCGCGCCCGCGTACCAGCCTACGGTGGAATCGGGAGCCAGATGCCCGATCCGCTCGCCCGTCGCCAGCGACAGCACCGAGATCTCTCCGCGGCATCGCATGGTCCCGCCCTTGGGACCTTTGGAGCCTTCGAGGTCGATGCACAGGGCGTCCGGACCGCGGTCGCCGTGGGCGACGTACACGAACTCGGAATCGGCGGTGAATCCCGCGGGGAGGATCATGTCGTAGGTGTTCACGTCCAGGCGAGGAAGCACCGCAGGGCCGCTGTCGAGGTAGGGAAAGGAGATGCGGGAGGACCGGCGGTTGACGGAATCCGACCAGTTGCGGATGGCATGCAGGAAACTCGGGTACTTGCTTTCCGATCCCGAGATCAGCATGAGGTCGATGTCCTGGAGGTAGCGCAGGCGCAGGGCGTCTCCGGAGCCTTCCGTGAAAGGCACGACCTCCTTCCGGATGGCGGCCAGGTTCCAGCGGGGAACGCCGCTCGGGTCGACTCCGGCGAAGGGCATGACTGTGATGCCGCGCCCCCCCAGGCGGATGGTGCCGTCGTCGGCGATGTCGATGGCCTTCACATAGGGGTAGACGATGTCGAACAGGGCGAATTCCCGCGTCTGCACGCGCCCGTCGCCATCGAGATCCTGCCAGGCCCAGCGGCGATTCAGGGGGGTGCCGGCCGGGATGGAAGGACGGATGGAATCCATCCAGGGACCGGCCGAGGTGCCGGCAACGGTGAATACGGCGCAGGGTGCCGCGATTTCCTCTCCCGGAAGAATGCGGAACACGGCCAGGTAGTCGGATCGCATGGAAGTGGTGAACAGGAATCTGCGACCGTCCAGGATGCGGATCCAGGCGGTGGCCATGGGAGCCTGGAGTCGGATGTCGTCCGGGAATCGGAACGGATCGAGAGAAACGCCGGCGAAGGTCCAGGACCTTCCCGGGGGTCGTGTCCAGTCCATCGCGAAGCGCTTGGAGACCATGTGGACCGAGCGCCCTTCCGTTCCGGGTTCGGCTTCGGCGGAATTGACGAAGGCGAGTCCCTGGACCTGCCACAGCAAGGACGAATCCTGTCCGGAAAAAACGCGGATGTCTGTGCCGCCCATGGTCTGCATGGGGATGCCCGTGTTGCCCACGTAGACGTTCCCGGCACTGTCCACCCCGACCCCGCGGATGCCCCAGAATCGCCGGGGACCGGTAGCACCGGGGACGGGCCCGGCGAAGACGCCGCCGCGGACGCCGAACGTACGCGACCTGGTCCAGCCTCCCGGTCCGCGTGCGAGGATCTTGATGTCCTGGTCGGGTCCGTTGTCGGCCACCAGCAGATTGCCGGCAAGGTCGAAGGCGATGGCGGTGGGGTCTTCGATGCTCCGGAAGGTCGTGCCATCGTTGCAGGCCACGTGGGGGGTGGAGTCGCCGACCGGAGGAGGGGGAAGCTTGTACAGGAAGGCGCGGCCGTAGAAGTTCTCGATCCGGCAGGTGTCCCGCCCCCGCGCCGCCATCCTGGACGTGGTGTTTGCCAGCCACCAGTTCTTGTCAATGCGGCGGCCGTTGTGGTAGGCCGCGTTGGGGGCATGTCCCTCGTCCCAGAAGCTCTTCGTGAGCACCAGGGGCTTAGGGAACTGGTGTCCCGGCACATACACGACGGACATGTCCTCGATGAAGTTCTGGATGTGGTCCTCGGGCCTGCCGGAAGTGTTGGCCAGCCAGTGGATGGTGGCCGGCAAACGCGGCGAGGCGGCCGACAGCAGATCCAGGGAGGCGAGAAGGATGGACAGGATCAACGGGATTCCTCCGCCAGGAAACGCCCTGCACCGGGCAGTGGCCGCCATACCCCAGGATGGGAGCCCGCGATCCGGCAGAAGGCCATCCCTCGCGGGGGAGTGAAACTGCCGGATGGACCGGCGATACGGACCAGGTTCGTGCCGCGCAGGTCCCGGACTTCGAAGGTCGCTCCGTCGGGGATGCCTTCCACCAGGAACCTTCCGTTCCGCGGAAAAATCCGGAGGGTAGAGTTTGCCGCACCCTTGCGGCGGGGCTTGGCTTCGCCGATCGAGGCCGGGGGCGCATTGCGTTGGAACAGGCTCAACAGCAGCGCTTTCCGGTCGGTCTCCTGATCGCCGCGCAGGTCCTCCATCGTTTCGGTGTGCTCGACACTCCACCCGTGGAATTCGCGGTAGGCGTGGTAGGTCCAGTCCCAGCCTTCGTGTTCCAGGATGGCCGTGACGTCGCGCAGCCACTTGGTGGCGCTTCCCTGCGGAGCCCAGCGAATGCAGGAGAACTCGCCGACATAGATCGGGACCCGGTAGCGATTCTGGTACTCCACGGCGGGGCGCATGGCCTGGTGGAGCCGTGCCGAGTCGTAGGCGATCCCGTCGATGGTGCCGGGATAGATCGCACCAATAGGGGGGGAGGTCGGTCCGATGCCCTGGTGCGTGAGGGTGTAGGGTCGGTAGAAATGGAAGGAGTAGACGATGTTGCGCAGGTCCCATCCTCGATCCGATCCGAGGGGGCGCAACTGGGCGAAGCGTTCCAGATCGGAGAGTACGGGTTCCACGACGATGGGGGTTTCGGGATCCACCGACCGGATGGCGCGGCAGAGGGTGTCGGCCAGTTCGTTCCAAAGCAGGGCTCCTTCGCGCCACTGTCCTTCGGGAGGTTCGTTGGCCAGGTCGTATCCGACCACGACCTCCTGGTCCTTGTACCGTTGCGCGATGCGCTTCCAGGCCGAGATCAGCTTGCCCTGGGCGGATCGACTCAGGAAGAGTCCGCTGGACATCTGGTGCATCTCCAGGATGAGATGCACTCCATGGGCTTGGCAATGCGGGAGCGCCTGGTCGATGCGCGACAATTCCCGCTCCAGGAAGATCTCGTAGTCGGGATGCAGCAACGCGGTGTCGATCCCCGACCCGGCGTTCATCTGCCAGCGCATCACGTTGCCTTTCCAAGCGGACCCGAATACGGCGATCGAGGCGGAATCGATCGGGGTCTTCGTCATCACGCCGCGAAGCCGGGGCCCGAACGGCCGCGCAATGGGGAGCAGACTGTCCCGGGCGGGGGGCATCACCGCGGATCCGATCCGGTCGATACGAATGCTGTCGAAGAGTACCGTTCCGGACATCGATTCCAGACCCAGCGTGAGATCCGCACGGGTGGCCTTTTCGGGGATCGTCACGATCATCGAGGATCGGGTCCATCCATAAGCCCCGAGCGTGTCCGGCCACGGCAATTGGGGATTGCTGGAGGTCCCGTCGGCCCGTTTCACGCCCAGCATGACCTTCACCCCGTTGAAGTGGCGGGGCTTGGCGGACAAGCCGAAAGCGCGTGAACAAGCCGAGACCCGGTAGATGCCTCCGGCGACGGAATCCGTCCCGAGGGCATGGGAGATGTAGGTCGCCGACAGGCTGTCGATCCGCGTCACCTGGAGCGCCGTGCGCCCGGAATCGAGAACCAGGCGGTAGCGAGAGGAGTCGGCGAACAGCGCGCGGGTCTGCTCGTAGGTGTCGAAGTCGGCTTCCAGGGCCACGGTGCTGGAAAGGCCAAATGACAGCACAATGGGAACGATGCGTGAAAGCTGCGAAGTCATGGGCGACACCTGGAATGCGGGCGAGCGGGATCGGGGAGAGCCCGAGGAGATCATTGTACCACCACACGGAAGACGTGCAACAAAACGTCAAAGGCCCCCGTCCGGTGATCCCGGTCGGGGGCCTTGTCGCATGGAGGACTGCGGCGGGGTGGGAAGGGTCAGCGGACCTGGGCACCCTTGCCGGCTTTGCGCTCGGCCTTGCGTGCCTTGGCGGCGGCCTTGTGTCCGGCGCGCTCCTGCTTGTGCTCGGCGGTCATGGCGGCGTTTTCGGCCTTGTGCTCGGCGTGGAGGGCCTTCTTCTCGGCCTTGTGTTCGGCCTTGAGGGCGGTCATCTTGGCACGCAGCTCGGTGCGCTTGGCGGAATCTCCGCCGGCGGCCTGGATCTCCTGGCGGAGGGCTTGGCGCTCGGCCTGGTGCTCGGTCTGCAGGGCGTGGCGCTCCCCTTGGTTGCCAGCGTGCATCTGCGCCCGTTCGCCATGGTTGGCGGTGCGGATCGAGTCACGGACAGGCGAGACACCGGTGGAGTCTCCCGCCTGGGCGGTGAAGGGGAGGATCAGACCGGCGAGGAGGGCGATGGTGGTGTTCTTGTTCATTGGGAGGCTCCATTCCTGGGTCGTGCGAAGGGGTTTCGGAGGTTTCGGCCATTTGGCCAGCGGCCTTCTTGCACATCATCCTATTCAACTCCCGTGCCAATGTGCCGCACCGCTGGGTACGAGAGATCGAGTGTAGGGTGGTCGCCGGGGAAACGGAACGGTGGGTTCCATCGAGGTACCTGATCCCCCGGAAGTTCCTCCAAACACCTGGGCCCAAGAAACGAAAGAGGCCGACGTCTTCCGACTTCGGCCTCGCGCGTGTTTGTGGTTGTGGATCAGCGCCCTCGTGGCCCCTCGGCGACACGGTCGCCTCCTCGGTCCCGAGACGTGGTCCGATCCCCGCTGCCGCCGTGATCCCGTCGTGTGTCGTGCGCCGGGGCGGCACGCTGGGGCTCGTGCTGCCTCTCCCACGGCGTGGCCCGTCGCACCATGTTCGGGCGCTGGTAGGCTGGCGCGTAGCCGTGATGGTATCGAGGAGCGGCATAGACCACCACCGGGTGGTGGCGGTGTTCCTGAACATAGACCACCCGGGGAGGGCAGTGCCGTGGAGCTTCCCGAACCACGATCACTTCCGGCTCGGGTTCCTGGACCACAATCACCTCCCTGGGGGGTGGTGCGGGGCGATGGTTCCCTACCGTGATCGTGACGCTGCTGGACGTGAATACAGCCGCGGGGGCCGTGCCTGCCAGCGTGAGCAAAGCGAGGAAGGCAAGTTGGGTTCTCATGGTGTCTCCGTTGGTTCGGGCCCCGAGGAGGAGCCTCGAGGAGATCGGAGGCATCAACGAATGTGCCAAGCCGTGCCGGGCAGACGTGCCGCAAAAGGGCCCTGCAGGAAATCGGAAGCGGGAGTTCCGGAACCTGCACCCAGCTTCGCCTAGGGGAGGACTACCAGCGCAGCAGCGACGTGGCGCGGATTTCCAGGCCGGAGCGCGAGTCTGCCAGCGGATGGGACTCGACGGAGGTGAACGGGAGGTTCCAGGATGCGGAAACCCACCCCGCCCAAGGTTGTTCCGACCGACCGATGGTCGTGGTCAGGCTGGGGCTCAGGTGGAGTTCCTGGAAGGTGCCCGATTTCTGTGTGGTCGGCGCGTAAATATCGCCGTTGCGGGAGATGGGAATCAAGATGCCAGGAGTCGAGGTCGGTTCGAGGAAGGTGGTGCCGTCGGGCCAGAGACTCCGCATTCCGGGTACCCAAGTGTCTTCCTCCAGGGCGGTCAGGGCCTCGAATCCGAGACCTGGGCCGATCCGGAAGAGGCCCGAACCCCAAAGCAATTGGGCGCGCCCCACGAGGCGCAAACGATAGGGGGACAGGCGCTCCGTGATGTCTCCGTCGTTCCAGGCGCGCAAGGGAACGTCTCGGGTGGACAGGGTGTCGCCTCCATTGGGGAGGTGGGCATAGAATAGGCTCAGCGAGTCGATGGCAAGGGTTCGGTTGCCTGTGATCAGCGGCAGGCGCACGTGCTGCCCTCCGATTTCCAGGGAGCTTGACCACGCCCAGGAGCCGATCTGCTGATCCAAGCCGGTTCCGAAGAGAGCGTCCTGGTTCCCTTCGAGGGACAGACCGACCCGGGAGCCGATCCACCAGTCGGCCTGGGTGTGCAGCCGCCAAGCCAGGTCCAGGCCGGCGTCAGGGTCGAGGTCGTTGGCCAGCATCAGCCAGGCACGGGTGAGGGTCTCATGCCTCCCAAGGGAGAGGATCCAGGCGAGTCGGGGCACAAGGGCGCCAATCGTCGCTTCGTTGCCGCGGAAACCGTCCAGGCGCAGACCCGTGACCAGTTGGTGGCGGCCTTTCGAGAGTCTCCAGCCGTGTTCGGCCAGCACCGATCCGGTCTGGTACGCGCCTCCGGCGGAGTCGGACACATGGGCCGCATCGAGGCGAAGCAACCAGGAGCGAGGGGCTCGGGAAGCGGAGCGGGAGGGTGGGGCTTTGGGGGAGCGGTCGGGGAGGACCAGCCGGTCCAGAAGCGCGTCGGTCCAGGAGGGGTCGAGAGCGTGTTCGGCGGGGTCTTGCAGGATGTCGATGGCCAGGAGAGTGTCTCCGGCGGCCAGGAGTTGGTCGACTCTGGTGTGGAGGGAGTCTGCGGCGGGACTGGCGTACACGGAGACGCTGGAACAAAGCAGAACAAGGCCGAAGAGCTGTCTGCCCTTCGAACCCACACGACTCAAATGCACCGAATCAACGGCGCTTGCGGCCTGACCCATCCTTTCGAACCTCCCTGAGACGTTCGAACCTCTGGTCGCGTCTCTCTTCCCATCGTTCCCGGGATCCCCCCGAACGGTTTCGCGCTTCCGCTTCGGCTTTCGCGATGGCGGATTGGTGCGCTTCCAGAAGCTCGCGGTGGAGCCGAATTCGTTCTTCGGGCGGCAGGTCGGCCGCGCGGGTGCGCAGGGCCTGGCGATCCTGCTGGTACTTGTCGCGGATGGCGGCCAGGTCCTGGCGGAGCTGGGGGTCGTCGGAGCGCTCGGAGCCACGGGACTCGGAGGCCGCGGCCTGCTGCGCCACCGGAAGAGTCTGGGCCGAAGCGGGCGACGAGATCAGCAGCAGCGCGAGCACGAAGGCCCAGGGGGCGATGCGACGGGCGCGGGCGAACGGATATCCTGTGTTGCTCATGGCTCGCCTCCTTCCTTGATCGCATTCATACACGGCAACTCGCGGGCCAAGTGGTCCGAGACACGGGATTTTGGGACTCCCCAGCCACCAAGAAAGAAAAAGCGGAACCAGAGGTTCCGCTTCCGGCGAAAAAACCGTTTCCAGCCCCAGAGGCGGGGCCGGAGCAGGCTTACTTCTTGCCCTTGGCCTCGGCCTTGGCCTTGGGGGCCTCGGGGGCCTTCTTGGCGGTGTCCACGGCGGCCGGAGCGACCTTCTTGGCGGAGTCCACGGCGGCCGGAGCGGCGACCACGGGGGCTGCCGGAGCGGCGGGTGCGGCCGGGGCGGCGGGCTTGGCGGTCTCGGCGGCGATGACGGCGACAGCGGCCACGAGAGCGAAAGCGAGGGTCTTCTTCACGATGAGATTCTCCGGAGGGTGAGATGGGCAACTCCTGCTTCGGGCTGTGGAAAGCCAAGCAGGGGGTGGGACCAGCATACCCCGGTTTTCCCGGATCCGCCGCTCGATTTTTGAAATCGCGTTGACAAACAAGTCACCTGACTGGCGGAATCCGTCGCGACGGATTCCGGAATCGATGCGCTCAGAGCCTGGGAAAAACCGATGCACCAGTAAGCCGCTCGTCCTGAGGAAGGGCGCCCCTCCCCCGCTCACCCTGAGGCGGCCCTTTGGGCCGTCTCGAAGGGGGAGGGTGGCGGCGGCACGCTGGGCACAACATCTTGTGACCGCGAATCCACTGCCCGCCCTTCGAGAGCTCTCCTGAGCAAGGTCGAAGGGCGCGAGGCAGAGCCTCGCTCCTCAGGACGAGCGGTTGATTTCGGCCGCTCCGAGGTTTTTTCTCACCCTTTCAGGCATGGTGGTGACGGTCAGCCTTCGAGGTCGGGAGGGGCGTACATCCCCAGCCGGCGCAGGAGGTCGCGCAGCACCTTGCGATCGATCCCCAGGATGGCGCCGGCCTGCGTCAGGTTGCCTCCGGAGCGCGCCATGGCCGCTTCCACGGCCGCGCGTTCGGCGGCCTCGCGCGCCTCGGCGAGGGTGCCCAGGGGAGCTGCGGCCTCGGGCAGGCCCAGGTGCTCGGGAAGGATGCGTTCCCCCGCGGCCAGCAGGAGCGAACGCTGGATGCTGTTTTCCAGCTCGCGGACGTTTCCTGTCCACGAGTGCCGCAGCAGGGCCTTTTCGGCCGCCCTTCCGAGTCCACCGAAAGGCACCCCGAATTCGCGGGAGGCCTTGTGGGCGAAGACCCGCGCCAGGGGGAGCACGTCGTCGGGTCGGTCCCTCAAGGGGGGCAGCTTCACGGTCGCCACGTTCAGCCGGAACAGGAGGTCCTGCCGGAAACGACCTTCGCGGACCAGGGCTTCCAGGTCGCGGTGGGTGGCGGCCACGATCCGCACGTCGACACCGATCTCGCGCGAGGATCCGACCTTCCGGATGGTCTTTTCCTGCAGGGCGCGGAGCAGGGCGGCCTGCAGTTGCGCGGGAAGCTCGCCGATCTCGTCGAGGAACAAGGTGCCTCCGCCGGCGGTCTCGAAGAGACCCATGCGCTCGCCCGTAGCACCGGTGAAGGCGCCGCGCTCGTGGCCGAAAAGCTCGGACTCCATGAGGGATTCGGGGATCGCGGCGCAGTTGATGGCCACGAAGGGCCCCTGGGCGCGGGGTGAAGACAGGTGGACCAGGCGGGCGAGCTTCTCCTTGCCGGTGCCCGTTTCACCCAGCACCAGCAGCGGCACGCTGGCCGAGGCGAAGCGGCGGGCGTGGGCGATGGCCGCCAGCATGTTGGGCGCGAAGGCCAGCAGCCCGCCGTTGGGCTCTCCGCCCAGAAGCGACAGGGCCGCGCGGTCGTCGTGGTGGCGGCGAGCGGCGCCCAGCACGCGGGCCAGCGAGGCGAGCAGCCGGTCGAAGGCCGCCCGTTCGGGCTCGCCGAAGGGAGCGGCGCGGCCGGTCCGGTGCAGGTAGAGGCAGCCCAGGGGGGCGGTGGCCTCGGTGGCGCGGATCGGGGCGCACAGGATGGAGCGGATGTCGGACACCCGCAGCGAAGGACCGGCGAGCGAAGCGCCCTCTTCGCCGGATTCCGACCACAACACCGCCGCGCCGCACTCCAGGCACGAGCGGACCGCCGAGCGCGAGGGCTTGGGGGCTCCGGTGGAGGGCCAGACGGAAACCGTCTCGGAGAAGTCGTCGCCGCCCAGCAGGGCGCCGCCGTCGGCGTCGAGATGGGCGGCGGCGAATTCCAGAAGGCGGGGCAGCACCGCCGAGGGGTCGTCGGCTTCGAGGAGGGTCTCGATGGCGGCCAGGACGGGTTCGACCGGAAGGCGGACGGGCTCGTGGCGGCGCAGGATTAGGACGGTCCCGCCCGAGAGGCGGATCTCGCCGCCATCCACAAGGTCCACGGGAATGCCGGGGGTGGCCGGTTGCCCTCCGATCCGCAGGCCCTTGACCTGGGGCTCGGCCACGACGCGGTCGGGCAGGCTCAGAAGCTGGACCTCGACGGCCTGGCCGCCCGGGAGACGCAGGTCGCATCCCGGGCCGGATCCGAGGAGCGAGAGTTTCCTCTCGAGGGGGAGACGGATTCCGTCAACAGTCTGCAGGATCCAGGGATGGGTCATCGAGGGTCTTCGTGGTTCGGAGGAAGGTCTGGCGAGGTGCGAACCTCGCCGAGCCAGACGGTGTCCAGGATCAGGAGGCCGACCGCGTCGCGCAATTGGATGCGGTGACGGCCTGTTCCCAGCAGGAGCCGGCCGTCGGAGGGCATGTCGGTGGGGAGGCCGTCCACCCGCAGCGAAGCTCCCGGAGGCAGCGAAGGCAAGGGGAAGCTCTCGATCGCGGTGGGGCCGAACGGGTGGGAGGGGTCTTCCCAGCCCGGATGCCGCGGAGTGGCACGTACCGGGGCGGTGGTGGCGCGGGCAGGGAGGCGGGCCCAAAAGGCGATGCCGACCGCCGCCGCCAGCAGGACCGCTCCGAGGAGGATCCAGAAGGATCGGGGTCTTCGGGACGAGGCGCGCAGGCGTGCGTAGCGCCCCAGATCGGGCAGAAGGGTCTCGGGGTCGTCGGAGCGTTCCAGTCGTTCCCGCTGCCAGCGCCAGGCATCGTTCCAGGCGCCGGAGGCCTCGGCCTGACGGATGGCTTGGGTGAGCAGGGTTTCCAGGCGAGACCAGGCTTGCCGGCGCAGGCATTCCCGGGGCCAGTCCTGCGGACGGGATCCCAGGGACCCGGCCAATTCGAGGGCGGTGGGCCGGCACTGCGGGTTCAGGTCGACGGCGCGCGCCACCAGGGGCAGGTCGGTGGCCAAGGACGACAGGCCTTCCTCGAGCACGGCCGAGGTCCATTCCTCACGGGTGGTCGTCCAGGCATGTGGAATGCGGCCCAACAGGCGCAGGCACAACACACCCAGCGCGAAGACGTCGGAGGCCGGGGTTGCTGGTCGACCGGCCAGTCGTTCGGGAGAGAGGGTTTCCCAGGTTCCCTGGAGGGGGAGGTCACCGATGGAGGCCATACCCAGGTCGATGGCCAACACCTCACCGGTGGGGATGGCCAGCAGATTGGCCATCGAGAGATCTCCGTGGACAACATCTCGGGAGTGCAGGGACGCGACGGCCCGTGCGGCGCTGGACACCAGGGCGAGACGTTCGTTGGCGTCGAGGTCGGGGGGGAGGTTGTCCAGGGGTACGCCGTCGATCCAGCTCATGGCGATCCAGGGGCGGGAGCTCTCGAGGTTCTTGTCGAGGAGGGCTGGTACGGGGGCGCCAGGAAGGCGCTCCAGGAGTTCGGCTTCGGCGCGCAGTTCGTGGGGGTCGCGGGGGTCGGTCTTCACGACCACCCATCGCCCGGGGACATCCTGCCACGCCAGCCAGGTGCGGGCTTGTCCGCCGCCGCCCAGGGACACCCCGGCGGAAAAACCCTGGGGCGGGGAGGGTTTCACGGCGTGGACAGTCCCAGGGAATCGCGCAGGCGTTGGACGGATTGCTGGAACCAGGCCTGTCCGGGAGATCGTCGAAGTCCTTCTTCCCAGTACAACAAGGCGCCTTCCGGGTCGCCGTCCTTCTCGGCGAGTTCTCCCAGGCTCGCCCAGGCGGGCAGGTAGGCGCTGTCGGCGGCGATGGCCCGCGTGAACCAGCGTTCGGCGGCGACGGCGTCGCCTTCGCTTCGCGCCAGGGTTCCCAGGTACTGGGCCGAAGGGGCGTGGGGAGCCAGGGTGGCCTGCGCTTGTTCGGCGGCGTTGCGGGCTTGCGGGATGCGCCCTTCGCGCTGCCAGCACAACGCGGCCTGGAACAGGGCGTCGGCGCGGTCATGGCTGGTGGACAGCGCGCTGTCCAGGCGCTCGACGATGGCGAAGTCGCGTGCCACCGACAGCCAACGCGAAGCCGAGTCGAGGCTGGCTTCGGCCGCTTCGCGCTCGCGACCGGCGCGTGCCAGGGCCAGTCCCATGCGGGCTTCGGCTCGGGAGGGATCCTTTTCGACCAGGTGATCGTAGAGCGCGATGGCGCGTGGCCAGTCTTCCAGTTGCAGCAACAGATCGGCGCGTTCCAGCTCGGGTTCGCGGCATCCGGCCAGCCCCAGAGCACCCCACAAAAGCAACGATTGGCCCCCGTTCAGGAGCCAACGCGAGATCGAGGAGCGCTTGCGGCTTGGGTTTTCGATATTGGAGGGTCTCGTGACCAAGGAAAGACCGATCATCTGGATCGGAGGCTGGGCCTCCGACATGCACTGCTGGGAAGATACTCTGGAAGCGGCCCTGTCGGGTTTCCGCCCACGGTACGTCTCGGCCCACACCGTTCTCGGAGGCATCGACCGCCTGCAGGGCCTGCTCGAGGCGTCCGGCCCCGGCACCGTGCTGGCAGGCTGGTCCATGGGGGTTTTGCTGGTCGAGCGCCTGCTGCGCGACGGACTGGTTCCCCCCGAGATGCCGGTCATCCGGGTCTGCCCGTTCCTGGACTTCTGCGATCCTGCCGGCCCCTGGAAACCCCGCGTGCTGCACCGCATGAGCCATCGGCTCTTCGGAGACGCCCACGGTGTGCTCGAAGATTTCGCCGACCTGGCGGGTATCCCCCAGGGCCCGCTGCGCCGGATCTGGCTGGACCAGGCCACGCAACTGGGAGAAGACAATCTCGTCGAAGGCCTGGAGGTGCTGGGGGAACTGCGGTTTGCGGGTCCCTGGGCCCCGGCGCGTGGGGGGTTCATCGTTTCGCCCGACGATGCCGTCAGCCCTGCCACACCCACACCTGCGGAATTCACCCGCACGATGCCTCGCGGATCGGGCCATGTGCCCTTCCTGGCGCACCCGCAGGCCTTCCAGCAGGCGCTGCAGGAACTGGTCGGGCCGTGAAGAACTGGAGGGCGATGCGCTTCGATCGCGCCTCGGGCACCTACGAACACGTCACGCCGGTCCAGGCCGACATGGCACACCGTCTGGCGGGGCTCGTCCCGGTCGACTCCCCGCCCGCCCGGGTGCTGGAACTGGGCTGCGGCACGGGTCATCTGACGCGGGCGCTGCTGCGCCGTCTTCCCGCTTCGACCTTCGTGGTCACCGATCTCGCGCCGGGCATGCTCTCGGCCTGTGCCGAGCGGTTGAACGAACTCGATCGCGACCGGGTGGAGCTGCGGGAGCTGGACGCCCGCGCCCCGCGCCTGGACGAGTCCTTCGATCTGCTCGCCTCGTCGGCGGTGGTCCAGTGGTTTCCCGACTTGGCAGGCCATCTGCGCGCCTGCCGAGCGTTGCTGCGGCCGGGTGGCCGATACGCACTCTCGGGATTCTGTCGCGGCAACTTCCCCGAGCTGGAGGCCCTGCTGTCCACGCCGCCATGGGATTTCCCGGAGCCTCCGGGCCACGCGTTGTCGCATGCCGAAGCCCAGGCCAAGGAGGCAGGATTCGAGGTGGTGCTGCGCGAAGACGCCGCCGTGGAGCTGGTCTATCCTTCGGCGCTGGAATTCCTGCGCGCCATCGCCCTGGCGGGCGCCTCCCGAGCTCCGCGCGAGGGACGTCCGCTCACCCGTGCCCTGCTGCGGCGGCTGCTGGATACATACGATGCGCGCAACGCGGTGGCGGGTGGTGTGAAAGCCACCTGGAAGCCCTGGTTCCTGCTGCTGCGCGTCCCCGCCGCGACCTGACGGCAACTGCCTTCAGGCGGGTTCTTTACCGGGAATTCCGTGATCGAGCCACTTGCCGGTGGTCGAGCTTGTCGAGACCGGCCGCGCTGGTCTCGACAGGCTCGACCACCGGAAAATGTCAGACGTTTTCCGTCTCGGCCGGTGCACCCAGGATCTCCGGGAGCCTGGGGTGGGGACGCCGCGGACGGCCCCCCGGACCCATGCAGACGTGCACGGTGTGTCCGCTCGAGAGCAAGGTGTCGCCGTGGCCGACGCGCACCACCTGGTAGTCGAAGCGAAAGCGCAGGCCGTCCAGCATGCGGCCGGTCATGAGCACTTCGACCTCGTCGCCGTAGCGGGCGGGCGAGGTGTAGTCGCAGTGGGCCGACAGGACCGGGATCGCGAAGCCGTCGCGCTCCAGGCCGGCGTAGGGAAGCCCCCACGATTCGAGCGCTTCGGTGCGGGCGACCTCGAACCACACGAGATGGTTGGCGTAGTACACGAACCCCATCTGGTCGGTCTCGGCGTAGCGGACGCGGATGCGCGTGGTGTACCGGCGCCCGGCGGGCAGCAGGGTCATTCGTCGTCGCCGGAGAAGCGGGTCATGCCCAGGTCGCGGATCTTCTGCTGCAGGCTCTGGCGGTGCATCTCCAACGTGGCGGCGGCGCGGCTGACGTTGCCTCCCGATTTTTCCAGATGCATCTGGATGAAGCGACGTTCGAAGTCGTCGACCACCAGCGCCTTGGCCTCCCGGAACGGCAGGTCGCATCGGACCGGAGGCAGACCGAGCCAGCCGTCGGCGGCAGGTGGTGCCAAGCCGGGTGCGCCGGAATCCGGGGGAGCGGGCAGATCGGCCAAATCGGGCAACCCCGCCGCATCCGTCACTCCCGGGGGGCATGGTCCGACCACCGAGGCGGGCAGTCCCAACACCTCCGGGCCCACTTCCGTGGAGCGTGCCAGCACGCTGGCCCGTTCCACGACGTTGCGCAGCTCGCGCACGTTCCCGGGCCAGTCGTAGGCCAGCAGGGCTTTCTCGGCGCGCGCGGCAAAACGCAGCGGGCGCTGCCCCGCGTAGTGGGCCAGGAAGGCGCGGGCCAGGAGCAGGACGTCTTCGCCGCGTTCGCGCAGGGCGGGAAGCCGCACCACCAGCACTTCCAGGCGGTAGCGGAGGTCGTCGCGGAAACGTCCTTCCTGCCCCATGGCCTGGAGGTCGCGGTGGGTGGCGGCCACCACGCGCAGGTCCACTTCCACCGGCTGGGTGGATCCCACGGGCTCGACCTGACGTTCCTCGAGCACCCGCAGCAGGCGCGTCTGGGCTTCCAGAGGCATGTCGCCGATTTCATCCAGGAAAAGGGTGCCACCTTCGGCCTGGCGGACCTTTCCGATCTTGGCGGTCAGCGCCCCGGTGAAGGCGCCTTTTTCGTGCCCGAACAGTTCGGCCTCGATGAGCGAAGAGGGAAGCGCGCCGCAATTGACCGCCACAAACGGCCCCTTGCGGCCCGAAAGCTCGTGGAGCCGCCGTGCGACCAGCTCCTTGCCCGTTCCGGATTCGCCCAGAAGCAGCACGCTGGCCGATGCCGGACCCATCAAGGTCACGTCTTCCAGCAGGCGCCTCATGGCGGGGCTTTCCCCCAGCACGCCCAGGCGCGGCCGTCGCGAGTCGAGTTCTTCGCGCAGGCGTTCGGATTCGGCACGGGAACGGGCGAAGGCGGCGGCGCGCTCCAGGACCATCACCAGTTCGTCGGGGTCGGCGGGTTTGATCAGATAATCGTGGGCGCCGCGGCGCATCGCCTCGACGGCGATCTTCTCGCTGCCTTGGGCGGTGAACAGCACCACCGGTGGGGCCGACGGGCGCTGGGACAAGACCGACAACACACTCAGGCCGTCCATCCCTCCCATCTGGAAATCCAGCAGCACGGCATCGAAGGGCCGGGCCGCGGTGACCTTCAGACACTCCTCGCCGGATCCGGCCTCGACCACCTCGTGCCCGGCGGAGGTCAGCAGACGCCGGGCGCCGTAGCGGGCGGCGGGTTCGTCGTCGACGACAAGAAATCGGCTCATGGACGCTCCCAAAACAGGCGGAAGACCGTGCGACCGGGTTCACCCAGGTGGACAACGCGTCCTTGGGCCTCCTCGGCGCGCTTGCGGCAAATGTAAAGCCCCAGTCCGGTACCTCCTCGCGAGGCCAGCGGGCGGAACAGGCGGGGACGGAAATCGTCGGGGATCTCGCCATCGTTGGACACCGAAAGGGACGGGCCGTCGGCCGAGAGTTCGATCCGCACGACCGACCCATGTGGCGCGTGCTGCAAGGCGTTGAGCACCAGGTTGAAGACCACGGCCTTGATGTCGTTTTCCGACATCGGCATGGGGACCGCGCCGTCGGGACAGGAGAGCTCCAGGCGGATGCCCCGACTGCGGGATTCCTGGTCGAGCAGGCCGCAGACCGAGCGCAATGTGGCCACGGCGTCTTCGCAGGTCTCGCGGTCGCGGGCGAAGTGGAGCATGCGTCGGACGGTGGCGTCCAGCCGGTCTACCTCCGAGGCGATCATCGCGAGATCCTCGCGGAGCACAGATCCCTCCGGCGCTTCCCGCCCGGCGGCGTGGGCGATGTTGCGGATGGCCGAGAGGGGATTCTTGATCTCGTGGGCGGCCGAGGCCGAAAGCAGGCCGAGCATCGCCAGGCGCTCGCCTTCCTGCAGCCGGCGTTCGGTCTCGAGGCTGCGCTGGAGCTCGGCGCGGGAGTCCAGGGCCGACTGCAGGCTGCCCAGCACGCCGGAAAGCCGCGCGTAGACCTCCGCCGGCAGGCGCGAGGCCTTGCGGCTGGCGCCCAGGACGATGGCGATGTCGGGGGGGGCTTGGTCGCCGCCTTCCGGGCGCAGGCGCACGGGAAGCAGAAGCCTGCCTCCGAGCTCCTCCCAGGCGAAGGTGGTCTCGCGGTCCTTGGCGCGGCGCAGCGAGGCGACGCGGCGCGGGCCGCCGTCGCGCAGGATGGTGGCCACGGCGGGGCGCGAGGCGTCCAGCACCGCCGTCGGGCAAGACAGAATCCGTCCGAGGCATCGGGCGACGAACGAGGGGAGGTCGGTGGGGAGACGCCGGCCGCGCAGCCGTTCCTCGAGGGCCGAAAGGGCCTTGCCCTCGCGCTGGAGTCGCCAATTGAGCGCGTGCGAGAGCGTGTGCACGGCCACCGCGGGCAAGGGGCCCAGCAGCAGGAAGAACCCGACACCGGCCATGACCAGGGTGGCCATGCGGTCGAGGGCGGTGCCGGGGAAGAGGAACTTGTGCACCATGAACGCGGTGAACGGAAGCGCGAAGGACAGCGATCGCCACAGCGAAGCGCGGGTCACTTCCAGGGCCACGGTCCGGGTGCGGTAGGCCACCAGCAGCAGCGCGGCGGGGGGCAGCAGGTGGGCGAGATCGAACAGCAGGACCCACTTGACCTCCTGGGCGCGGTAGCCGCCCTGCATCATCTTGGCCGCCAGCGACCCGACCAGCAGGGCGCCGCTCCACCACAAGGCCTTCTCCATGGGGGCCGCGACCTTGTGGCCCACGACGGGAATGCGGTGCGCGGCCCGTCGCAGGAGAAGCGCCCCGGCGAAGCAATGGAGGGCATCCGACAGCAGGAACAGGCGGACCAGGTCCTCGATGTTGCGCAGGAAGCTGTTCATGGGCCCCGAGGCGATGGGGCCGAACCCTGTGGCGATGAACAGGGCGGGGATCACGTACCACACAAAAGGCGGGACGCGGCGCATCTGGGTCCAGACCGCCAACCCGTGCAGGAGCATCCCCGCCTGGATGTTGAGCAGGCTTCCCTTCAGGATGTCCAGGCACATCGAGAACACCGGGAAACGCCCGATGTCGAGGGATTCGAGATTCAGCGTGATGAATGTGAGGGCGTACCAGGTGGACCAGCAGAGGGTCCATCCGAACAGGATGGGGTTGTACCAGAGGGCGGCGGTATGGCGCGAGCGCGCCGAACCGGCATGCACGTGGGCCAGAGCGCCCGCGGCGACCAGGATCAGCTCCAGGAGCTGCGCGGTGTTCATCGCCGGCCCCGGGCTGGTGTCAGGCCTGCGTCAGAAAGCGACGCCGGCCCCGATCTGCACGAAGTAGAAGCCGCCCCAATCGGAGGTGGTCTGGTAGCGTTCGAAGGATTCGCCGCGGCGGATCTCGAACTTCTGGGGAGCCGGAGCGTCCCACGAAGTGGTGTACCAGCCCACGGTGAATCCCATCTGGCCTTCCAGGATCCAGCGGCGACCGTAGATCTTCTGGATGCCCAGCACGGGAGAGATCTGGGGGCCCTGGACCGAAATCTCGGTGCTTCCCAAGAGCAGGGAGTCCGAGCCGTTGCTGCCCACCACGAAGATGGTCCGCGGCTGCCCGTCGAACAGCTTGGTGCCCATCTGGTAGTAGTACTGGGCTCCCATCTGGACGTACGAACCCGATCCCAGGCCCGAGTAGATGCGCCCGTACATGCCCACCGCGAAGCTGTTGGCCTTCACGGAATCCAGCCCCAGATAGGCGTTGGCGTAGGGGCCCCAGCCGAAGGTGCCCTGGGGACCGTCGACGAACTCGTAGCGGATCTCCTGGATGTCGATTCCGGGAACCCAGACGAGGTCGACCTTGGGGCCTTCGTCGCGTTTGGTGGCGTCCATGCCACCGAAGACCTTCAGCGGGGAGACGACCACGCGGTGGTGGCGGTAGGTGTACTCACCGACGGGATAGTCGTCGTACTGGGCGAAGGTCGCCGAGGCGAGGAAGGGCAGGACGAGGGCCAGGCGCTTCATGCGGAGACCTTTCCGGTGAAGAATCGATGCTGCGCCGTCTGTGGGCGCCGGGAATGGATGATTTTGCGGAAAGTAGGCTCCGCGAGGCGGCCGATCAAGTCGGGGGGCTTCTATATTCGGCAGATCATGAGGATTCCGTCCCGCTCGAGCGTGTATTTCACCCTCTCTTCCGTGCTAGTCCTGGTGTCGTTCGCGACGGCCGTGGGCCAGGCGGCGGGGACGGCCAGCTTCTACCGTAGCGCCGACCGGCTCGGTCGGGTCTTGCAGCGCATCAACGACGCCTACGTCGAGGAGATCCCGCCGGACACCCTGGTCGACGCCGCCATCCGCGGTTTGTCCACGGTGCTGGATCCCCATACGTCGTATTTCGCCGAGAAGGAAGTCGACGACCTCAAGGTCCACACCGAGGGTGAGTTCGGCGGACTGGGCATCACCATCGGGGTGCGCGAGAACGTGCTTACGGTGATCTCGCCGCTGGACGGCACACCCGCCCAGCGCATGGGCATCCAGGCCGGAGACCGCATCGTCGAGATCGACGGCAAGAGCACGCGCGGCATCACCGTCGACGACGCCGTGAGCAAGCTGCGCGGCAAACCTGGCACCAAGGTGACCATCAAGATCTGGCGCACGGGTTTGGCCGAGGCCCTGCCCTTCGCGATCACCCGCGAGGTCATCAAGATCGAGTCGGTGCCGTACTCGGGAATGCTGCCCGGCAAGGTGGGGTACATCAAGCTGGTGCAGTTCGCCAAGCCCACCGCCGAAGATGTCGAGAAGGCCTTGCGCAAATTGAAGGCCGAAGGCGCCGCTTCGTACATCCTCGATCTGCGTTTCAATCCGGGCGGCCTCCTGAACCAGGCCGTCGAGATCAGTGAGCTCTTCTTGCCGGCCGGCCGGGTGATCGTTTCCACCAAGGGGCGCATCACCAGCCAGAATTCCGAGCTTGCCTCGGGTCGCCCACCTGTCATCGACACCACGGTCCCGCTGGTGGTCCTGGTCAACGGCGGATCCGCCTCGGCCTCCGAAATCGTCGCCGGCGCCATCCAGGACTGGGATCGCGGCATCGTGCTGGGCACCCAGTCCTTCGGCAAGGGCTCCGTCCAGACGCTGTTGCCCATGGACCAGAAGCATCTGCTCAAGCTGACCATGGCCCTGTATTACACCCCCAGCGGGCGGTGCATCAACAAGCGTGAAAATTCCGTGCGCTGGAACCGCGATTCGGCCAAGGAGCCCGACACCACCGCGGCCAAGGCTCCGGCCATGGACGAAGACCTCGGATTGGAATTCGACGACGGCTCGGCCCCCGACACCACCCTCGACACCACCGGACACAAGTCGTTCCGGACCCTGGTGCTGGGACGCAAGGTCTGGGATGCCGGCGGCATCCTGCCCGACGTGCGCGTGCAGGGGCGGCGCCTGAACATCTGGCAGCAGGACATCGAGCGCAAGAACCTCTTCTTCCGCTGGGCCATCCAGGCGCGCCAGAAGATTGAAGCCAAGCGCAAGGTCGATTCGTCCTTCCGGGCCACGGACGCCATGATCGACGACTTCCGCGGCTTCCTGGCCAAGGACTCCGTCAAGTTCGTGTTCGACTCGCCGCAACTGCGCCTGCTCAAGGAAATGCGCAAGCTGGCGCGGCAGGATTCCGCCCGCGGAGACAACCTCTCCAAGGCCGATCGCGATCTCTTCCGCACGCGCCTGGACGCTCTGGACGAGGCCATCCGCAAGTCGGGGGAAAGCCTCTTCGACGCCAACCGCGAATACGTCCGCGAGGGACTCACGCGGGAAATCCTGATGGCCTCCGGTGGTGTCGCCGGGGTCACGCCCTTCCAGTTGGAGCGCGACCCCCAGGTGATCGCCGCGTTGCAACTGCTCAAGGATTCGGCCCGGTACCGCTCCATCCTGTCCCGCCCCGCATCGGCTCCGGCCGCGCCGAGCAAATGAGCTGGCTCGACAAGATTCGCGAGGGCCTCGGGCGCACCCGCGAGGCCCTGGTTCGCAGCGTTCGTGCCGGATTCGGGGCCGGCAAGATCGACGATGCCCTGCTGGAAGACCTCACCGAGCGCCTGATTCGCGCCGACGTGGGTCCCGAAACGTCCGACGAGCTTGCCGAGCGGCTGCGCCAGAAGGCGTGGGGACGATCGTACGGAAATGCCGACGAACTCCTGAAGTGGCTCGAAGAATGTGCTCGCGAGATGCTCGACCACCAGCGCCCTCCCGATTTGCCACCGGGCCTTCAGGTGGTCGCGATCATCGGGGTCAACGGCGCCGGCAAGACCACCACCATCGGCAAGTTGGCCGCACGCTACAAGGCCCAAGGGCGCAAGGTGCTGGTGGGGGCCTGCGACACTTTCCGCGCGGCGGCCGTCGACCAGCTCGAAGCCTGGTGCCAGCGTGCCGACGTCCCCTGTGTGCGCCAGCAACCGGGAGCCGATCCCGCGGCAGTTGCGTTTGATGCCGTCGCGGCGGCTCGCACCCGTGGGTGCGACCTGGTGCTCCTGGATACCGCCGGTCGCCTGCAGAATCGCGCCGACCTCATGGCCGAACTCTCGAAGATCTTGCGGGTGGTGGCCAAACACGACCCCTCTTTCCCCCAGCACACTTGGCTGGTCCTGGACGGCAATACCGGGCAGAATGCGGTCAGCCAGGCACGTTTGTTCCACGAAACCGCGCGGTTGACGGGCATCATCGTCACCAAGCTGGACGGAACGGCCAAAGGCGGCGCCATCCTCAGCTTGCGGAAAGTGGTCCCCGCGCCGGTGCTCTTCTTGGGCATGGGCGAGAAGATCGACGACCTCGTGCCTTTTGATCCGGATGAATACGTGGATGGCCTGTTCGAGGATGCCGCGGCGTGAAAGGCTGGGTCGTCTGCCTGTGTCTTCTGGTGTTCCTGGGAGGATGCAAGGTCAAGAATCCCCTGGCGCGCGACCGCGGGGCGGAAGTGGACGACATTGCTAGGTTGTTTGTTGCGCTGCGGATGGAGTCCCGATCCTGGGAAGGCCAGCCCGAACGCGCCCGTGCCGCTCGGGACAAGCTCCTGAACGACGCGGGGTTCACCCTTCCGGAATGGCGTCAGCGAGTCCGGAAGCTCCAGTCCGACCCCGATCTGTGGACTCCCTTCTGGGAACGCACCAAGCAGATCGCCGATTCGATCGAAACCCGAACCAAGACCAAACCGAAAGGATCCTGAAAATGGCCGGCAACGTCGCAGAATTCACCGATGCCAACTTCGAGGCCGAAGTCCTCCAGTCCTCCACCCCGGTCCTGGTCGACTTCTGGGCCCCTTGGTGCGGCCCCTGCCGCATGCTGGCTCCTTCCATCGAGCAGCTTTCCACCGAGTACGCGGGCAAGGTGAAGGTCGGCAAGCTCAACACCGACGACAACACCGATGTCGCCGCCAAGTTCGGCATCCGCTCCATTCCCACCCTGCTCATCTTCAAGGATGGCCAGGTCGTCAATCAGCTCGTCGGCGCCTTGCCCAAGGACAAGATCGCCGAGCAGATCGACCGCTCGATCTGACCATGACGGCCACGCAGGGAATGTTGTACGGAGGCATCGCCGCACTGGCCATCGGTGTGGCCGCGCTGATTGCCGCTCCGGCGATTTCTGCGCCTTCGGGATCGTCTCCTGCACCGGCCGTCGGGCAAACCAAGCCGTCGGCCGCCCAGGGGCCGGCCTTGAACACGGTACGCTGGAGCCGCCTGGATGCTGCCATGGAGCAAGCGGCCAAGTCGGGCAAGCCCATTTTTGTCACGGTCTACGCCGACTGGTGTGGGTACTGCAAGTTGCTCGACAAAACCACCTTCGTCGATGCGGGCGTGGTCCAGCTTCTGAACAACGGATGGGTGGCGGCCAAACTCAACGGCGAGAGCCAGACCCCCCTCAAACTTCCCAAGGGCAGCCTGACCGAATCCCAATGGGCTTTGGGCAACGGGGTCCAGGGATTTCCCGCCAATTTCCTGCTCGACAGCAAAGGCAAGCCCTTCGCGGCGGTGCCAGGCTACATCGAGCCCCCGATGATGGCGCGACTGTTGAAAGACGGTCAAGCCTGGATCAAGGGCGGTGGGCAGGCCAAATTGGGTGATTTCTACGAGTGGGCCGAAAAGCGCTGAGCCAGCGCCGGCCTGCATGAACAGGGCCAACTCGTTGTCGGTTCCGGGGTTAGCGGAGAGCATCTGCAAGCTTCGGGGTTGACGAAACGCCACAGGACGGGTACATTCCCCATCCTTCTTAGAACTTCGGAGTAGATCATGAAGAGGACGTTCCAGCCCCACAATCGCAAGCGGATCAACAAGCACGGTTTCCGCCTGCGCATGTCCACCAAGAATGGACGCAAGGTTCTCGCTGCCCGTCGCGCCAAAGGTCGTCACAAGCTGACGGTCTCCGACGAGGTCTGATCCTGACGAATCCCGGCGAGGGCGCAATCCCTGTCGGGACCTCGGAGGGCACCCCGGTGTCCTCCTCGATCGAGGCGTCGCAAGAGCCGTTCGGGATTACCCTGGCGTCTTGGCGTCCTCCGGATCGCAAGTCGTGGTCGCGCCTGGGGCGTAGTTCTTCCCGCCTGCGCGAGGGAGAGCTCGAGCTCAAATGGATCGCCAAGGCTCCCGATGGTCTGCAGCACATGGCTGTGCGTCTCAAGCGCAAGGTCGGGTCTGCGCCGTTGCGCAACAGGGTCCGCCGTGTCCTGCGCGAACTGCACCGCGAGAAGGCCGCCGAAATCGGCGCCGTCTGGATGTTGTGGAGTCTCCCCTCCGGGAGTCTGCGCATGCCCACGCGCGCGATTCGCCCGCTCGCCGAAGGAATCCTGGTGAAGGCCGGCCTGCTGGGGGCCAGCAGGACACAGAAGTGAAGGTGCTGTTGCTGGGGGTGTTGCGCGGGTACCGCTGGTTCCGCCCCGCCTTGGGTCCGGCGCGCTGCCGCTTCCACCCCAGTTGCTCGCATTACGCGCTCGAAGCGGTCGAGCGCCACGGTGCGCTGGTGGGGTCCAGACTCGCGTTGGTGCGGTTGGTCAAGTGCCATCCGTTCCATCCGGGAGGCTTCGATCCGGTACCCGATCGGCCCTCGGGAAGCTAGGTTGCATCGTCTGTTGGGAATCAATCCAGCCTGGAGCCCGCCCGCGACGACGAGGCCGGCGCACACGATGCGCCGCCAGGGGGCACCAGGAACAAGCGTGATGGGAAAGGGAACATGGATCGCAAGACATTGCTGACGCTGGTGGCCGTTACGGTCGCTTTCGTCTTCTTCACGAGTGACACCTGGCACAAGCTCGTTCGCCGCACCCTCGGACTCCCCGAGCCGGCGAAGATCGAGCAACTCACCGACTCGACCGCCACCGCGGCCAAGAAGGACACCACCACCCCCAGTCTGGTCGCACCGGCCGGCAGCGACACCTCGGTGGGAACCGACTCCGGTGTCGCTGCTTCCGTTGTGACGGATTCTGTCGTTCCGGCCCGTTCCATCGTGGTGAACACCCCGCGTTACCGCGTGGTGTTGTCCACCCGCGGCGGGCGCCTGGAAGGCGTGACCTTGCGCGGCGTGACCTCCCGCGCCGGACGGCACCCCGAGCTGATCCCCCAGGGACGCGGCGGCGCCTTGTCGCTGGAAGTCGCCGACCAGCCTCTGGATGCCAAGGTGTTCTCCCTCGAGGGCGAAGTCCCCGATTCCGTGACCCTCACCGACAAGGATTCCTTCGACCTGCGCATGGTCTGGAGCGAAGGCGGCAAGGCGGTCGGACGCCGGTTCCTGTTCCGCGGCGCCTCCGACGGCATCCGTTCCTGGGTGACCACCCAGGGATTCCAGGAACCCGCCCTGCGGTTGTCCTGGAACGCGGGGCTGCTGCAGGTGGACTCCGCCGAACTGAAGATCCCCTTCGGGCCTCCGCACTTCAACGATCTGGTCTGGCGCGATGCCAAGGAAGTCGCAAGCCACAACAGCAACGACTCCAAATCCGCTTCGGGCCCGTTGCGCTGGGTGGGCATCCGTGGACAATACCAGATTGGCCTGGTGCTGTTCGACTCGCTGCGCGAGAAGGTCGACCTCGACGCCGACACCCTGGCGGCGGTCGATGGTCACGACGAGCGCAGCTACCGCTGGCGCGCCCGCTGGCGCCCCGATGCCGGCATCGACAGCTTCACCATCCTGGCGGCTCCGTTGGAAGTGGGGGCTCTCAAGGTCTGGGATGCCGGACTCGAAAAGGTGTTGTTCAACGGCTGGGGCTGGTTCTTCCGCGCCGACATCTGGTTCCCCCAGTTGTGCCTGTTCGTTCTGTGGATGCTCAAGGCCTTCTACGACCTGATCCCCAACTGGGGCGTCGCGATCATCCTGCTCACGGTGGTCGCCCGCCTGGCGGTCTTTCCGCTGACCTGGAAACAGGTCAAGCAGTCCAAGCGCATGGCGATCGTGATGCCCGCGCTGAAGCCCCAGCTCGAGGCGCTCAAGGAGAAGTACAAGAGCGACCCGCGCCAGTTGCAAGTGGAGACCATGCGCGTCTACAACGAGAACGGCGTGAATCCTCTGGCCACCATGGCCGGATGCCTGCCCCTGTTCCTCCAGATGCCCGTGTTCTTCGCGCTGTACATGGTGCTCGGACGCGCCATCGAGCTTCGCGGTGCGCCGTTCTTCGCCTGGATCAATGATCTGTCGCAACCCGACGTGATTCTGCCCTTGGTCAAGATCCCCCTCATCTTCCCGTTGGGCATCACCATCCTGCCGCTCTTCATGGCCGGATCGCTGCTTTGGCTCAACAAGATGACGATCAAGGACCCGCAGCAGCAGGCCCTGGTCTACATGATGCCCATCATGATGCTGGTGTTCTCGGGTTCGTTCCCGTCGGGCCTGGTGCTGTACTGGACCATTTCCAACCTCTTCTCGGTCCTTCAGACCTGGGTGGTGAACGTGGGGCCGGCTCCGGTTCCCACCGTGGAAGTCCACGGGACCCCCAAGCCCAAGCCGCCTCGCAAGCCCAAGTCCAAGGGCTGATCGGCAAATCGGGTTTGGGGCCATCGCCCCCCCAATACAAAAGCGCCGCGGAGATTCCTCTCCGTGGCGCTTTGCGTTCCAGGGTAGCCTGAACATAATGCTTGCTCATTTGTTCAGTATTCGGTAGATTCCCCTCATGTCCCCCGCCCCCGATACCCCTGCCCCGGTATCGTTGCCGCACGATGAATTCTTCAAGGAGATCTTCGGCGACATCGAACACGCACGCGACCTGATCCACGGAATCCTGCCGCCAGACTTGCTGGAGATTCTCGACCTCGCGCACCTCCAGCGCGAGAATACCTCCTTCCTGACGGCTCAACTCGCCGAAGACTTCGCCGATCTTGTCTTCACGTGCCCGGTCACTGGAGGCTCGGCCCTGGTCGCGCTGCTTCTGGAGCACAAGAGCTGGGCTCCACGCTATCCACACCTGCAGCTCCTTGCGTACATGCTGGGCGTCTGGGAACAATCCGAGAAGGATGGACGCCCCCTGCCGCCGGTCATTCCCATCGTTCTGTACAACGGCCAGGGGGCCTGGAAGGTACGCGAATTCTCCACCTGCTTTCCCCATCTACCGGACCGTCTGCGCGCCTTCCTTCCTGAATTCAGATTCCTGTTGCTTGATCTCGCTCACGAGCCTCTGGCCCCCCTGCGGGAGCGTTTCCACAATCGCTCCGTTCAGGTGGCCATTGAGCTGATGCGCGCGATCTTCACCCCCACCGAAGTGACCGCTCTGATGCGGCGCCTGACGCCCGCCGACGGTCCGCCCGACCGCGACCTGGCTTACCGCTTCCTGCGGGTGGTGCTTCGGTATATTTTCACACGTAGCGATGTCGACCAACGCGAAGCCCTGAATCTGGCGCTCAACCCTGAAATCCGGAGACTGGCCATGACCTTGGAAGAACAGATCCTCCAACGCGGGGAACAGCGAGGCATCCAGCAAGGCCTTGTTCAAGGTCTGGAGCAAGGCCTTGAACAGGGTCTTGAGCAGGGCCTTGAGCGAGGTGCTCGCGTCGCCAAAATGGAAGATGCCCGAAAGCTGCGCGACCATGGCGTGGCTTGGGCGATCATCACGGACGCCACGGGTGTGACGCCCGCGGATCTGGAAGACTGAAAGAGCAAGAAGAAGCCCCCGCGCCGGATTGCCGGGCGGGGGCGAAGTGTCGGGCCTTTGGTGGTCGAGGCAGGATCAGGCGGTGGTGGTCTCCAGGGCCTTCTTCTTCAGGGCGCCCAGGTCCAGTTTTCCGGTGCCCAGCACCGGGAACGCCTCGATGGCCTGGAAGTGGGCGCGTTTGGGGATCCAAAGGGCCGGCAGACCCGCTTCCTTGAGGCTGGCCAGGGCGGCATCCCAACGCTCCTCGGGCAGGGTGCACAACACGGCCAGGCGTTCGCCTTTGCCTTCCTGCGGCACACCGACCACCGCGAAGGCACGTTCCACTTCGCCCGAGGCCTTCTGGAGCTCTTCCTCGATGCGCACGTGGGGCACCATCTCGCCGCCGATCTTGGAGAAGCGGGCCAAACGGTCGACCAGATGCAGGAACCCGTCTTCATCGACGCGTCCGATGTCCATGGTGACATACCAGCCGTGGTGGAAGGCGGCCTTGGTGGCTTCGGGATTTTCCCAGTACCCCGACATGACGTTGGATCCGCGCACCAGCACCAGGCCCTCTTCGTTGGCGCCCAGTTCGCGATCCCAGTCGGTGTGGTCCACCACGCGCACGGCCACGCCGGGCAAGGGGCGGCCCACCGAGCCGTGGCGCGAACCGGTTTGGGTCATGGCGGTTCCGGCGATGTCTTCCCCCACCCAGTCCGGACCGTTCACGGCCACGATGGGGGAACACTCGGTGGCGCCGTAGCCTTCGCGGGGCACCAGCTTCCACTCGGTGTGCACGGCCTCCCGCAGGGCGCTGGAGAGTTTTTCAGCACCGGTGACCAGGTGGCGCAAGGTCTGGAACTTCGCGGCGTCCACACGGCGCAGGTAGCTCTCGAGGAAGGTGGGGGTGGTGACCAGCACGGTGGCCTTGGATTTTTCGACCAGGTCACCGACCACGCGGGCTTCGGTGGGATTGGGGTGGAAGGCCGCGCCGCAGTGGGCGGCGATGGGCAACCAGATGGTGCCCGTGAAACCGAAGGCGTGGAAGAACGGCAGGGTGCCGGCCACCACGTCGCTTCCTTCCAGTCCGTAGAGGTTCATGATGCCGTGCAGGTTGGACAACACGTTGCGGTGGGTGAGAGGCACCCCCTTGGGGACACCCGTCGAGCCCGACGAGAACAGGATGGTGGCCACGTCCTCGATACGCGGGGTGCGGCGTCCCAGCCAGCGTGCCGACACGGCCACGGGCAGGGCTGCGGCCACGAAGCCGCCGATCTTCTGGCCCAGAGTCAGGCGCGGCGGAAGGTCTTCCATGAACAACGCGCGGCCCGGGCATTCGATGCCCAGCTTCTGGAGGAACTTCTTCGAGGTGATCACCGTCGAAATGCCCGCCTTGGCCACGGCGCCCTGCATCGCTTCGCGGGAGGCCGTGAAGTTCAGGTTCACCGGAATGCACCCGGCCAGGGTCAGCGAGACGTTGGTGACGGCGCCGACCACCGTGGCGGGCAGCAGCACGCCCACCCGCTCCTGCGGCAGGAACTGACTGCGCCAATGCAAGGCCAAGACGTTGGACTTGATCATGGCCTGGGGGGCGGAGAGTTTCGCGCCGGTGGTATCCGACCAGAGCGTGCGCACGCCGGGGCGGCGGCAACTGGAGAGGAACACGGTGCCGAGAGTCTGGTCTTCGGAGAAACGGTGGCCGAAGTTCACGACCGAGAGGTTTGCGACGGCCTGACGGACCGCAAAGGCCGAAGACCGAGCGGCGAGGGCGGGGCCGGCGAGGATGTGGACCCGGCGCAACACACCGCGCCAGGGGCGCCATTCGAGCTTGCCAGCGGGCCAACTGAAGGGGCGTCCCACCACACCTTCCAGATGGAGGGGAACGATGGGCACATCGACGCCTTTCAGGACCAGCTCGAGACCGCGCTGGAAGCCCTGCATCTGGCCGTGGCGCGAGATGGCACCTTCGGCGAAGATGCACACGGCGCGGCCGCGCTGCAGTTCGGCGCGGCAGGAGTCGGCGAATTCCTCGAGGGCCTTGCGGCCCATGCCGGCACGCACGGGAATCACACCGACCATGCGCAGGAACCAGCCGATGATGGGCTTTTCCACGAGGTCGCGCAGCACCACGAAACGCACCGTGCGGGGTACCGCCGCCTCGACCAGAAGGGCGTCCAGCAGCGAAACATGGTTGGCCACCAGCAACACGCCGCCGCGGAGCGGGACGTTGTCCATGCCCGCGGGATTGACGCGCATGACAGTGCGGACCAGGGTGCCCACCACCAGACGGGCGAACGCTCCGGGCAGGCGGAACAGCGTGAAGATGGCCACGCCCATGGCACAGGCCGCAGCGACGGCGAAGACCCCGCGGGAACCGAGGACCGGTTCGATGTAGCGGAAGATCAGCGAGCCGAGGAACATCAGGACGAAGTTGGAGAGGTTCAGGTACGCCAGGGTGTCGGCGAGTTTGGGACCTTCCACACGCGACTGGATCCAGGCGCCGATGGGCACCTTGTACAGGCCGCCCGAGAAGGACGTGGCCAGCAGGACCACAGCGAAGGGAATGGGGGCCAAGGGCAGGAAGGCCATGGCGGCCAAACCTGCGGCCAGACCCATGGCACCCAAGGGGGCCAGACCAAGGGCGACCTGGCGTCCGGAAATCCACGAGGCGGTGACGCAGCCCACGCCGATGCCCACGGCCATGAGGGCCTGCAGGCCGCTGGTGGGCAGCTCCGTGAGGTGCAGCTCTTCTTTGGCGAACACCAGCAGGTTCATGAGGGTGAGGGAGCCGATCATCCAGAACACGCTCACGCCCACGACCGACAGGTTCAATCCGCGCATGCGGTTGGCATCGACGTAGGAGCGATAGAGGAAGCCGAACACGTTCCAGTCGGTGCCGCCTTCCTTTTGTGGCGGGGTTTCTTCGGCTTTCAGGGCCAATCCCGCCAGGAATCCGCCGCCGGCGATGGCCACCGAGGCCGCGGCGATCCACAAGAGGATCTGGCCGCCCCCGAACTGGCTGACGATGCCGGCGCCGAGCATGCCCAGCACGGACCCCACGAAGGCGAACATCTCCATGGTGCCAATGCCGTACGAGATGCGGGCCGGGCCGCCGATGTCGTTGATCAGACCCATCTTGGCAGGGGAGTAGAGGCAGGAGTGCAGGCCCATGAGGCCCACCGAGGCCAGGGCCAGACGAACGTCTTGTGCCATGAAGCTCAACCAGGCCAGAACCGCGATGCCCAGCTCGGCGCCTTTGGCCCAGCGGACGATGGTGACCTTGGAAAACTTGCGCGCCAGGGTGCCCGAGAAGGGAGAGAACAGCAGGTACGGGATCACCAGCATGTTGGCGGCCCAGGCGATCACGCGGGTTTCATCCCAGCCGCTGGCCCACTTCACGGCCAGGAACGAGATGAGCCCCTTGAGGAAGTTGTCGTGGAAGACCCCCAGGAACTGGACGGTAAACAGCGGTGCCCAGCGGGGTTTCTCAAGATTCGGTGCGGTCGTGTTCATGGCATCGGACTCCTTTGGGCGGATGCGTACGGAGAGAAGTAAATCAAGAAGCGGGCCAACCCGACCCGAGGCGGGAGAGGCTATCCGCGAAGCGCGGGTGCAGGAGGGCGACTGCGGTTGTTGGGGGAGCATGCCTTCCAGGTCGTGGCAGAGGTGCAATGCAAGGTAGACGAGAAAGTTGTTTTCGAGATGCTACCTTGCTGTTTGGACACGATCGATAATCGGTGCTGTTTATAGCTCTGCAAACCCGCCAAAAATCGCCATGCTGGGAGAAATACATGAGTATTGAGCCGCGCCTGCGCAGTCCCTTCATGGTATCGATGAAGCCTACGCAGGGGCTCTCGAGTGCGCGGGTGGCAGTTGTTCACGAGTGGCTCTATACATACGCGGGAGCGGAAAAGGTGCTCGAGGGGATTCTGGCCCAGTTTCCCAACGCCGATCTTTTCAGCCTGATCGACTTCCTTCCGGAAAAACAGCGCGGATTTCTTGGGGGAAGACCTGTTCGGACCTCTTTCCTGCAAAAGATGCCGCTCATCAGGAAGAAACATCAGTACTACCTGCCGTTGATGCCCCTGGCGATGGAGCGATTTGATCTTTCTGGTTACGATCTGATCGTTTCCAGTTCCTACGCGGTCGCCAAAGGCGTCTTGACGGGGCCCAACCAATTGCATTTGTGTTACTGCCACAGTCCGGTTCGCTATGCCTGGGACCTGCAGCACCAATACCTCCAGCAGTGGCGCATGAATTCGGGGATTCGAGGTCTGGCGGCCACGGGAATTCTCCACAAGCTGCGAATCTGGGACCACGTGACGTCCAACGGCGTCGATCGGTTCTTCGCCAATTCCCAGTTCATTTCCCGCCGCATCTGGAAGACCTACCGGCGCAAATCGACCGTGATCTACCCCCCCGTGGACACGAACGGCTTCGCCATGGGCACGGAGCGGACGGATACGTATGTCACGGTGTCGCGCCTGGTTGGATACAAGCGGGTCGATCTTCTCGTGGATGCGTTCCGGGAATTGCCGGATCGGAAGCTCGTGGTGGTGGGGGCCGGCGAAGACATGGAGCGACTCAAGGCATCGGCCACCCCCAATGTCACGTTCCTGGGGCGGGCTCCGGATGATGTGCTCCTGCAAACCGTCCAGAGGGCGCGGGCCTTCCTGTTCGCCGCCGAAGAAGACTTCGGCATTTCGCCGGTAGAGGCGCAGGCTTGCGGCATTCCCGTGATTGCCTTTGGTCGGGGAGGGGCTCTCGAGAGCATCCGAGGGGATTGGGTCGGAGAATCCAGTCAGCGCAATCCCACGGGCGTGTTCTTTCCTCGCCAAACGGTCGAGTCCGTGGTCGATGCCATTCGGTTCTTCGAAAGCCGCGAAGGCGTCTTCCAATCCGAAGCTTGTGTGGAAAATGCCCGGCGCTTTTCGCCGAATGTCTTTGCTCGCAAGTTCCACGACCACGTGGAATCTTCGTGGCAGAAGTTCCAATTGGAATCTCGCGACCCCAACGCCTCGGCGTTCGAGGAATAATCCCGCCGATTGGGATTAGGGTCGCGCCTGCTGAATTCCAGGCGCTTAAGGTTTTACCGCGAACGCTTCTGGTGGGCGGCAATCACGTCCTGGTAGGTCTCCAGCAAACGCGGGGTGACAGACTCCCAGGACCATTGCTGGGCATGGCGTCTGCAGGTATCCGGATCTGGAAGGGTGGCCAAAGCGTGACGAAGCGTGACGGCGAGGCCTTCGGGGGTGGGCGGGGCCAGGAAGTCGTCGCGGAAGTTGCCCAGCAGTTCGGGTAGGGCACCCACGCGCGAGGCCACAACAGGGGTGCCCGCAGCCATGGATTCTGCGACCACAAGGCCGAAGCCTTCGAGGGAGATCGTGGGGACCACGGAAAGATCGGCGGCGGCGTAAAGCGAGGGGAGATCTTCGTCGGGAACGAATCCGAGCAGGCGGACCGTTTCCGAGAGGTTGCCGGATTCGACGTGAGCCGCGAGGGTCTGGGCCAAGGGGCCTTTGCCGGCGATGACCAACAGGATGCCGGGGTGGTCGGCACGAAGGCGATCGACGGCTTCCAGCAGATTTTCGATGCCCATGCGGGCGGCAAGACGGCGCACACAGACCAGGATGGGGCGGTCTTGCGGGAGGCCTAGGCGCGCGCGCGCAGCGGACTTGGCGGGAGCCTGATGGAAGGGTTCGGGAGCGAATCCGCCGGGGATGGTGGAAATACGGGACCGGTCGATGCCGAACCGCTCGACGAGGATGTCGGCGAAGAACTTCGAGAGGGTCACCAGCTTGGGCGCGGCGCGGTAGAGGGGGCGTTCGATCAGGGTTTGTTTGGCCCAGGTGGCCAACGTGCCTTGTCCCTCGGCGGCGCCTTCCAGTGCCCAGGGGCCGTGGAAATGCATCACCCACGGACGGCGGCGCAGATCGGAGAGGATGGGGCGCGCATAGAGAGAGAAGTGGCACGCCACGATGTCGGGAGACGGTGTCTCTCCGAGGATCTCGCGGAAGCGTCGACGAAGGCCCAGGAGCCGACGATCGAGTCGGGCGTCGCGCCGGGAGAAGGGCTGCGCCAATCCTCCGGACTTCTGGTGGATCGAATCCGTGCCCGTGACCAGGGCGGAAACCTGATGGCCGGCCAGGCTTTGCGATTGCACGGCCTGGGACATGTAGCGGGACAGGCCGCCGGCCTCTTCCGAAAACCAGCCCATGCCGGCGTGGAGGATCCTCACGGTCTGGCCTCGCTCTCCAAGATTGACAGAAAATGTCGGGACAGGGCGCGGGCCTCGAAGCGAGCCGTGGCGCAATCGCGGGCTCGGAGGCCGACGGCGGCGGACTCGGCAGGGTTGGCTGACCACGTGCGCAGCACCTCGGCGAGAGCGTCGACGTCTCCTGGAGGGGTGAGCCAGCCATCGTGTGGGGGGTGGACGATCTCGAGAGCGCCTCCGGCGGCGGTGGCGACCACGGGTTTGCCCGACAACTGGGCTTCGAGAATCACCAGGCCGAAAGGTTCCGCGACGGTGCTGCAGTGGATGGCCCCGTCGATGGAGGCCAACAAGGCCGGCACATCCTTGCGGAAGCCCAGGAAATGCACGCGTTGCTGCAGCCCCAGGGAGGTGACCAGGCCTTTCAGATGGGCTTCCCAGGGCTCTTCACCGAAGAACGGCGCACCCACCAGGAGCAGGTGCCCGCGGGGAACACGGGCGAGAGCCTCGATGGCGATATGTTGACCTTTCCAGGAGGCGAGCCGGGAAAAGACGGCCCATACGGGAGCGCCGTCGGCGATCCCGAGCGATTCCCGGAATCCGGGGATGGGGAGGGCCTTCAGGAAGGGCGAAGGGTCTACCGGGTTGTAGAGCACTTCGGAGCGTTTGGGGGATCCGCCGGCCGCGAGGAAGGCGTCGAGGGACGCCTGGGAATTGGCCAGCACGCGGGCTTTGCGCCAGTTGGCCAGCGCCACGACCAGACGGATCTTGGTGCGCGAGAAGTGTTCGGCCGAGAGGATGTCGTGGAGGTGCCACACAACCGGCTTGCGGGCGAGCCACGACGCGATTGCGCCGATTACCCAAGCCTTCTGGTTGTTGCAGTGCACGACATCCGCCTCGCGCAGGGCGCGGGCCACGGCGAAGACGTGGCGAACGGCCCCGATGACAACCATTGGAGAGGGAATTCCCGATTCCTTGGAGACCTTGCGGACGGATTCCGACATGCGCAGGAGGGAGACGCGGAGTCCGATCGATTCGAACAGGGTGCGCGCACCGCCGTCTTCGAAGAGCACGATGCGGGCACCTGGGACGGCGGAGGCCAGTTGCGCGAGGGCGATTTCACCACCGCCCGGCTGGCCCGATCCGTTCAGGAACACCGCACGGAGGGGGCTCACGCGGCCGGGCTCTTCTTCTTCAGGAGGAACTCCCAGGCCAGGATCAGGATGGAGCCGAGGACCAGCCCGATGAACGCGGCGAGCATCGCCTTGTTGCGGCGGTTGGGGCCGACCAGGGTTGCGGGTCGAGAGGCTGGGTCGAAGACCATGGCGGGAGGATAGACCTGATCGAGTTCGGCGCGCGCGAGTTCGGCGCGGTCGCGAGCCTGGACGTAGGATTGCTCCTTCATGCGGATGTCCGCTTCCAGATAGGTCTGCCGTACCTGCAGGTCGCCGGACTCCATGTCAAGGTTGCGCAACAGAAACGACGCCAGGCGGGAAGACGCCGCGCGGTATTCCGCTTCGGCTTCCCTGAGGCGCTTCTGGAGGACTTCCAGGGCGGAGGACATCCGCTGGGTCTTGACCCGCACGAGCTCCTTCTGCGTGGCATCTAGGACGATGTCGGCCATTTGCGGCACCACGAAAGAATCGGTGGAGGTGAAGGTGAGGCGGAAGATGCCGCTGCCTTCGTCGGAGCGGTATATCGAAGACCCCAGGGTGTTCGCTACCTGTTGCAACGCGACGCCGTTGGAGGTGTCGATTCCAAGGGTCGCTGCGTAGGGAACCATCTTGGTTGCGGTCGGGGATGCCTTGACCGGCGATTTCAGAACCTGCATCATCACGGTGCGCGATTGCATCAAGGCGCCGAACATCGCGAGGTCGGCCGAAACGGGGGGCTTGTCCGAATTGGCGGAGCTGGAGGGTGGTGCCGTGACCGGAGCCGTGGGGACCAGCAACGCCGACGAGCTGTAGAGATTGGGGAGTTTGGCCGCTTCTCGATGGCCAACCCAGAAGCCTGCGGCAGCGAGAATCACGAGGATCCAGGAACGCTTCAGAAAGACGATGAGGAGATCCCGGAAATCGAGCTCCTTCGCCGCATGGTGTTGAGCCTGTTCCGCTTGGATTTCACGCAGGGCCTCGACCCAGGACCGCCTGAGAATGCGTGTCGCGACGGCGTTGAAGGAGTGCGGCGAAAATTTGCCGACGTCCACCGGGGTGACCGGGATGCGGATGTCTTTCTGTTCTGGGGGAACATGATGCATTAGGGCTATTAACTTAGCTTCATACGGCGTTCAAGATTGATATGGTGTCTCAATCAATGCGGGTTGGCCGGAATCCAAACGGCGATATCCCTCCCCACTCCACGACCGGCAAGGTGCATCGATGCGCAATTCCGTTATTCCTTTCGTCCTAGCCGCGGCGATGTCGGTGCTGGCCCTTGACCAGAAAGCCGCCGCACCGGACAGCACCGTCGCGCGGATCTCCGCGAAGGCTGTTTCGGACTCCATCGATGATTCCCGACCTGCCAGGCGCTATCTCAGGAATGCCGATTCGTCGCTTCTTGCCACGGCGCCGGGATCCGTCGCCGACGATTACCCTCTTGGCCCGGGGGACGTCCTTGTCCTCAACATCTGGGGACAGAAGCAGGCCGCCTACGAACTGCCGGTCGACCGCGACGGTCAGATCCAGATTCCCACGGCTGGCGTGGTGAACCTGAATGGCGCGACGTTCGGCTCCGCCCAGCGCCTTATTGGACGGAAATTGTCTGCGGTGTATTCGGGAGTGTCGGCCGGGTCCACGCAGTTCGACATAACCCTCGCCAAGCTGAAGCAGGTTCGCGTGTTCGTCGTGGGCGAGGTGCGGAAGCCCGGAGCGTACCTGCTCCCCGGCGCCACCTCCGTCCTGCAGGCGGTGGCCCTGGCCGGCGGCCCGACTCCGCGCGGCTCCGATCGCGTGGCGCGCATCGTCGTCGACTCCGCGACGCGGGATATAGACCTGTACCAATACCTGTTCCTGGGGCGCCGCCCTTCCGGCGACGTCCTCCACGATGGCCAGGTCGTCCGGGTGCCTCCGGCGCTGGGTGTCGCCGAGGTGCGCGGAGGCGCCGCCAGGACCGGACTGTTCGAAGTCCTCCCCGGCGAGACATCCGCTTCGCTCCTGCAGCTGGCAGGAGGGCTTTCCTCCGAGGGGCTGGCGGGGCAGCCGATGAACCTTGTGCGTCGCTCCGGATCGGGAACCTACGCCGTTCTGGTCGGGCCTGGCGCCACCGTCCTCGGAGGACAGGAATCGTCACCGGTGGGTGCGGGGGATGTCCTCGATGTTCCCGTGCAAGGCGCCTTCGCGCGCACCTCCCCAGTGATCGCGGGCGCGGTCGCCCGTCCCGGAACCTATCCGCACACCGAAGGCATGGGCGTTAAAGCACTGGTCGATCTGGCGGGTGGACCCACTGAGGGGGCGATCCTCGACCGAGTGCTGGTATACCGCAATCCCTCCGTCGCTAACTCGCCCGTGGAACGCGTATCGCTTGCCGACGGCGCCGACCTCCGGATCCAGCCGACGGATTCCGTTGTGGTGGGGGCGCGCGATGGGGAGGCGTCCGCACCGCCCCGCACCGTCGACGTCGAAGGTGCGGTGAAACGCCCCGGGACTTACAGGTGGTCGCCGGGCATGACTATCAAGGACCTGCTGACCCTGGCTGGCGGGTTCGAGAGCTGGGCAGACCTGGGGCGGGTCCGCCTCGATGCTCCTGGGGTTGAAGGCGGCAAGCCGAAGTCCCAACTCGTGGCGTTGGACCTGTCTCTCGCGATCGGCTCCGTTGAGCCCTCCCTCCAGCCATTCTCTAAGGTGAGCGTCGGAACGTCGGCCGGATGGAGTGGTGGAAGGGGCGTCAAGGTGCGGGGGCTAGTCGCTCAGCCTGGAACGTTCGCGCTCCTGGCCCCGCGCGAGCGCGTGTCCTCGCTGATGGCCCGCGCGGGAGGACTCCTGCCTGAAGCCTACGCCGGTGGGGCGATCTTGGTGCGGCCAAGCGAAGGACGAATCCCGTTCGATCTCGAGAAGGCAATCCGGTCCCAGGGCTCCGATGACGACGTGGAGCTCCTGGATGGCGACTCTCTCGACATTCCTTGGCGTCCTTCGACCGTTGTCGTCAGGGGTGAGGTGAACAGGCCCACGGCGGTGCTGTGGCGTAAGGGGAAGTCTTGGTCCTGGTACGTCGTGAACGCGGGTGGATTCACGGACTCGGCGGGAAGGAAGGCCGTATTCGTGGAACGCGCGGACGGAGCAATCCAGACGATCGACGGGGGCATCGACGCGCCGACGCCGGGTTCCGTCGTGGTCGTGCCGCGACTCGAGCCTCCCAAGCGATCTACGTCGGCTGAGAAGATCACGGCCTTCGGCACGATCGCAAGCGCTTTAGCCGCACTCGTGACCGCTTGGGCGATCTACCAGACTGTGGACAGCAAGTGATCAGCGTCCTGCTGCCGGCCTACAACTGCAGGCCCTGGATCGAGGAAGCCCTGCGCAGCGTGGCGGAGCAGACACTTCCACCAGGCGAGATCCTTGTCGCCGACGACGCGTCCACGGACGGCACTGCGGAGCTTGTGGAAAGCCTGGGAATTCCCCGGGTCAGGATCCTGCGTTCCCCGGTGAACCTTGGCATTTCCGAACAGCTGAACCGATTGATCGGGGAAGCGAAGGGGCGTTATCTGATGCGCATGGATGGCGACGACATCTCGCATCCGGACAGGTTTCGCATACAGATGGACGCCTTACACAAGCGCGATGTCGGCATCCTCGGCTCCTGGGCTAGGCGGTTCGGGACTTCCGATGCGCTGCACGTGTATGGCGAAACGGATGCCATTCTGAAGGCAGGTCTCCTCGTGTCTGTCCCGTTCTGCCATCCCACCGTCGTCATGGACCGCGACAGGATGAGGGTCCAGCCGAAGTTCGAGAAGGAGTACAACCTCGCGGAGGATTACCGGCTGTGGGTCCAAATGCGCTCGCATGCCAAGTTCGGAAACGTCGAGCAGGTGCTCGTGCAGTGGCGCAAGCACGACCGGAACGCGGGAACCGGGCCCGAAACAGCGCCTCTCCAGCAGAATCTCACTACTCGGATCCGCAGGGAGTTGATGGCGGAATACGGCATCGAGATGGATCCCGATGCGTTCGCGAGCTTCAACGCACATGCGTTGGGAAGGGATCTCGACATCCGCGGGCTTGCCCACTACCAAGGGGCGCTCAAGGCCATAATGAAGGTCGATCCCGAACGAATGGAGACCACGGCAAGTGCCTTGCGGCACGTCTTGGTCGATCAATGGGATCTCGCCTGCGCGTTCGCGGCCTGGAGCCACCCCTCGACGCCCCTCCTATGGTTGCGCGGACGCCGTCGGCTCGGCGCTTCGTTGGATCCGGTCATCACCCTGAAGATGACGGCGAAGGCGCTCCTGGGAAGGGCGGGTAAGCGGCCATGAGCAGCATCCTTCACCGCGGCTCGAAGGGCATGACGGAATACGGGCCGGATCTGGCCGGATTCGCGGCTACCCATTGCTGTGATGGATCCGGCCGCGCCGGGAGGCCGGCGGTGCCGCCGCCTCCGACGGAGCGTAGCATGGATCGGAGCCCGTGGCGTTGAATCCCGAGCTCGAGAGTCTCCTGGCCAGGGTCGCTGTCGAGGGGGAGATCCTGTACAGGCCGAATCCGGGCAACGCCGGTGACTCCCTCATCGCTCACGCCACCTACAGGATGTTCCGCAAGGTCGGGATCCGGTGGAGGCTCGCAACGGATTTCGATAACGCCGAGGGCCGCACGGTCGTCTACGGAGGGGGCGGCAACTTGGTCGCCGGATACCGTGACGCGCGGAGTTTCCTCGAACGCCACGTCGGCCGCTGCAGACGCATGATCCTGCTTCCGCACACCGTGGAAGGCAACGAGGATGTGCTGTCTCGCCTCGGGCCCGAGGCGCACCTGTTCCTGCGCGAAAGGATCTCCTATCGTCATTGCCTCCAGCACGCTCCGATGGCCAACTGCCATTTGAGCCACGACATGGCCCTGACCTTGCCGTGGGGAGAGAATGTGCGAGTTGGATGGACGGAGATCCTCCGGGCCTTCCTCGTTCGCTCCGGGGATCCCTCCGCGCCTACCGCAAAGGCACGGGCCATGCTCGTCCAGGCGAGATTGCGCAGAACGGATCGGTACGGGAGGGTTCGCGGGCGGGGCGTGCACCTGGATGCGTTCCGCACGGATTTGGAATCGGTGCGGCGGGAGCTCCCCGAAGGGAACAGAGATCTCTCGACTGCCTTCGAAACGGGCAGCATGGCGCCCTTCTGGGCATCGCTCTCCGCACGGATGCTCCTTGCCTATGTGGGCGGCGCCGCTCTGGTGCGGACCGATCGGCTGCACGTGGCGATTTCGTGCTGCTTGCGGGGCGTACCCGTGGAGATGTATCCCAATTCGAACTTCAAGTGCGAGGCGGTATGGGCTCATTCCCTGCACGACCGGTTTCCCGACCTGATGTGGAAGGGCGCTTGATGGGGGGCTCCCGCCCGCGCCGCGGCCGCTCCCGGTCTTCCCGGAACTGGATAGCTTTCGGTGTCGGGCGAACCGCGGAGGCGGGGATTCTCGTGCGTGGCGCGATTGGGTCGGAGCTCGATGTACCTTGTGCCTGTCGGAATCGTGCGCAGCGAAACAGGAGCCCCACTTGATGCCCGTGACCAAGAACGACGCTCCTAGAAAGGTGCGCCTGGATGGACTCGATTTCCTGAGGGGTCTATGCGCCTTGTCGGTGGTGCTGGGCCATGTCGCCCTGCCTCCTTTCGACGGTGGCACGCTGGGTGCGATGTTTCGATTCCTCATGCAGATCGTGAGCAACGGTCCTGCCGCGGTGATGGTCTTTTTCGTGGTATCGGGCCTGTGCATCCATATGCCGCAGGCGGGAGGGCGCGACCTTCACGTGCCGACCTTCTACCTCAGGCGGGGATTCCGGATCGGTATCCCGATGGCTGCAGGTTGGGTGCTCGCGTGGGGGTCCGGTGCCTTCGGCGAATACAACGGAGTACTTTGGAGCTTGGTGGCCGAGGCCATCTACTATGCTCTCTATCCGTTGCTGCGGTCAGCTGCATCGAGGATCGGCTGGCCCAGCCTGGTGGGCATTTCTGCCATGGGTGCTCTGGCCCTGCTCGCAACGGATCCCAAGGCAGTCGAGTATCCCGCGTTCGGGATGGGGTTCACCTGGATCCTCGGTCTGCCCATCTGGCTTCTCGGGTGCGTGATGGCCGAATCCCTCCATCGCAAGCAGACCAAGGCTGATCCCCTCAGGCTCTGGGTCTCGCGGTTCGCCCTGGTCGTCGCATCGGCCATCGCCGTCGTGGCGCGCTGGAAACTCGGTCCGTACGCCATCGGATTCCCTTGGACGCTCAGCGCCTTCGGGGTGGTGGCGTGGTTGTGGTTGGAGCAGGAACTCCGATCCTTCGGTGCGGGGGCCCCGCACCGTGTGCTCGACCAGCTGGGGGCAGGTAGCTACTCACTCTATCTCGTCCACCCGGTCGTGGTCCACATGGGATGGGAGTGGTTCGGGAAAGACGGCGGTGATGGCCCCTTGTTCCGTCTGTCCCTGGTCGCGGCTTCGATCGCTATGGCGGCGATCTTCTTCCACGTGGTGGAGAAGCCTTCCCACCGGCTCGCTAAGTCCATCGATCTCGTGAAGGGCAAGGCCGGGGCGTCCACGTGAGCGAGGAACTTTCCAAGAGGGTCAGGAAGAGCATCATCGCCTTGCAGGGGCGCCAGGCCTTGATCCTCGCGATGAGCCTTGGCGTGGGGATTGTCCTGGCGCGGAAGCTCGATCCGGAGGTCTTCGGTCTGTATGGAATCGCCACTTTCTGCCTCTCGTTGATCACCATGGCGACCAACTTCGGTCTCGCGGCGTCGTTGGTGCAGCGCAAGGAGGAGTTCGGAGAACACGAGATCTCCGTGGCCTTCACCCTCCAGACGGGCGTCTCGATCCTCGCCGCGGTCCTGCTGTGGTTCCTGGCGCCTCTCTCGCTCCTGGTCTACCGCAGCGCACCCCCCGAGCTAGTCTGGATCATCCGCTCGCTTGCTGTCCCGATCCTGTTCTCGCCGATCATCACGATCGTGCGGCTGCAGTTGGAGCGCTCGATTCAATTCCAGAAAATCGCCACGATCGACGTGCTGGCGGTGGTGGTGGGCAACTCTGTCACGCTGGTCCTGGTGTTCACCGACCACGGCATATGGAGCTTCGTGTGGGGCAACCTCGCCAGCACCTTCGCCACTGCCCTCGTCTCGTGGTTCATGGCCAAATTCCGGCCAAGGTTCGTGATCGACAGGAAGCTATCCCGGCAGTTGTTCTCGTTCGGAATGTTCTTCCAGTTCGAGATGATCACGAACGAAGCAGCGGGATGGATCATTCCGCTGATTTCCGGTGCGAGCCTGGGGCCCGCCGCTGTGGGGCTCCTCACCTGGGCGTCGTCCAACGGCAGGCGTCCCCTGATGATCGTCGACAACGTGATGAAGGTCGCGTTCCCCCACTTCGCGCGACTTCAAGAGCATCCCTCCGAGCTGGGCAGGCAGGTGGGGCTCTACTTCCGCAGACTGCTCCTGGTGTGCTACGCGTGGGCATTGCTGGGCTGGCTCCTGGGCGAACCCATGACGCGTCTGGTGTACACGGACAAGTGGTTGCCCGGATTGGCCGCGCTGCAGCTGTTCGCGCTGGGGCTGGGTGTGGACGTCGCCAACTGGGTGGGAGGAATGACTCTCACCTCGATCGGAGGAGTGCGCCAGACCGCCAAGTGGACGCTCGTGAAGAGCGTGCTCGCGATCGGTTGCGCGTTCGGGTTCATTCCCTTCTTCGGCATAGAAGGGATTCCAATGGCCTCCATCGTCGCGTCTGCTGTATCGGGGGCGGGGATCTTCCACGACCTCGGAAAGAGGATGCCCCTGAACTACGCAGACTTGTGGAAGCCTTCGCTTCCATTCATCGCGCTGGGTCTCGCGTTCCTGCCCATTCTGCTTTCGGGAGGCATGGGTCTGGCCGTGGGCCGATGGATCCTTGGCGCCGTCGCCATTGCGTGGACGGTGTGGAAGGGGTTGAAGGAATTCCGGGCGGCGCCCAAGCCCGCTCTCGAAACCGCTGAAGGGGCGTAGGGGCGGGACATGGCTGGCGGGGCAAGCAGGAACTACGAGGCGATCGCGGGGGGCTGGATGCCGGGCGAGAGCCTTCGCAATGCCTGCGACTGGAGCGTCTGCATCTACACCGCGCATCCGTCGATTCACGTGTTCGCGGCGTGGATCTCCATGCGCACGGGAAGCGTCTGGCCAATTGTGGGCGGCATTGCTGTCTCCATCCTGCTGGGGATCGCGTTCCACTGCTGGATCGAGTCCCCGAGCCAGGGATGGATCAAGCCCCAGTTCGGGCGAGGGCGGCGCTCGTGATCTCCCGCAATGGCGCGTTCGACCGCATGCGGGGGATCGGTGCTCTGTGTGTCGTGCTCATCCACGCGCCGCCCTTCTTGCACTCCAGCATCCTCGAGCTCAAGGGATTCGGGTGGGGCGTCCGGGTACTGTGCCAGGCGGCGGTACCCTACTTCTTCCTCCTGTCGGGACTGATGCTCGGCTCGAAGTGGGCGAGTGGCCGCCGGGATCCCGGTGAGCCATTGCGCATGGCCCGGAGAATCGCGACACTGTACCTCCCCTGGTTCGCCGTGTTCCTCGCCTTGGATGTTTGGTTCGCCCGGCCCGTGGATACTTGGACGGTCCTGCGGCGGCTGTTTGGCTTCTCCGACGGACGTCTCGAAACCCTCGGGTACCACCTGTGGTTCCTCCCGTGCCTGCTCATGGCCCAGATCGCGGTCTGGACCTCGTTGCGCAGATCCGGAAGCGCCCTGCCCGCCCTCGGGGCGGGAGTCGCGCTCTTCCTGGGGTTTGATGCTCTGGATCTCGCCGGAGCCTCCCTGCCCTTTGGGCTCATCCCCACCGAAGGACTGAATCTGTCCTTGGTCTGCGTGTCCCTCGGGGCGGTCATGGCCACGATGCTGCCGGGATGGAGGCCTCCGGGAGGCTTGGTCCTGGCCGCGTTCGCGGGCATCGTGGTGGAAAGTACCGCCGTGGCGCTCCTCTCTGGGGATCACTGGTCGTTGAAGACCTTCCTGCTGACGCGGGTCGCCGCTCCGGCCCTGCTCCTCGCATGGCTTTCGGACCGACCGGAATTCCTCGGTGCGGGGAGGATCGGAGCCTGGCTCGACTCGTTCGGGAAGTGCTCGTCGGGCATCTACGTGGCCCATCTGCTGATTCTGGAGCTGGTTCCTTTCGAGAGCCTGGTTCCGTCTGGATTCGTCCGCGAGAATTTCGTGAAGTGGCCCGTGGTGTTCCTCGGCGCATGGGGGGGGGCGTGGCTGCTGTCGCGCTCGCGCTGGCCCCTGGTGCGGTCCCTGGTCTCCTGAAGCCACGCGTCATCGGAGGAGCAAAGATGTCGGAAAGCAGCCACAAATCCGGAAGGTTCGACCACCTCGACAGCATCCGCGGAGTCGCGGCGATGGCCGTCGTGGTATTCCACTGCCTGTTCCACATCGTGAAGGTCCGCGACCCGGAAGGCATCGGAACACGTTGGTTCGAGGGCTTCCACCAATGGCTCGACCTCGGCAAACTGGGGGTGGTACTCTTCTTTGCGATGAGCGGTTACGTGATCCCATACTCGCTCCTGCGGGCGCGTTCGCGACCCGTGCTCGGGTTCGCCGTTTCCCGCGTGTTCCGCCTCTATCCGCTATACTGGGCCTCTATCCTCCTGAGCCTGGTGGTGCTCACGCGGGGCGCTACGCTGGACTGGTCAATCGTGTGGGTGAACTTCTCGATGCTCCAGAGCTTCTTCGGGGTGCAGGATCTCCTGGGTGTTTATTGGACCCTTCAAATCGAGATCGTGTTCTACGTGGTCTGCGCCGTGCTCCTGGCCACGGGGCAGGTGCGCTGGCTGCGCACGAGCCTGCTGGCCTTGGCGGGATTCCTGGCGGTGGCGCTCGTCTTCGCGTGGATCCGAGGCACCACGCCCCACCGCATGCCCGTGGCGATGCCGCTGGGACTTGCCGTGATGTTCTGGGGAGATCTGCAAAGGCGAGCCCTCGAGTCGGTTGATGCCGCAAGGTGGGCCAATCGCGCAACCCTGGCGCTGTCGCTTCTGCTATTGCCCATCTGCAAGCTCGCCTACGACAATCCTGCCAGCGACGAGAGCTGGGTCCGATACCTGATCACCTATCTCGTGGGATTGTGGGCTTTCGCACTGTGGTCGCGTCGTCCGTCCTGGACGAGCCCCTCGAGCGCATTCCTGGGCCGCATCAGCTACTCGATGTACCTGATCCATCCCGTGACCATGGGGCTGGACCTGTACGTGCACGAATGGATGAATCCGTGGGTCGTGTCGGGAATCGTCGTGATCATCACGGTCCTGATCTCGTGGGGCACCTACCTGCTGGTGGAACAGCCTGCGATCGCCATGGGTGTCAGGATGCGTCAACGCCTGGGCTGTTGAGCCCGCGGTCGGCTCAGTCCTTCCCGCCGAGGAATCCCAGGACGGCCCGGCGTAGATCGGAGAGATAGGCGCTGATACCGAATCGTTCGGGATCGGGTGCGCGGTGCGGCATTGCCAGCGCCTTCTCGAGGTTCGAGGCGAGGCTTTCCACGTCGGGGTAGTTCCACAGGAAACCGTCGACGCCCGGGCGGACGATCTCGTCGGGACCCCCGGGGCTCGCGGCCACCACGGGCACGCCCAGCGCGATGGCTTCGGCGACCACCATGCCGAATGGCTCGCCGTGGGAGGCGTGCACAACCACGGCGCCGTGGCGCATCCACGTGGCGGGCCCTTTCTGGAACCCCACGAGATGCACCACGGATCCCAGCCCGAGGCGGGTGATTTCCGCATTGAGGAAGTCGGGATAGTCGGCTTCGAGGTCGTGCTTGCCGCCGACAACCAGGAGGTGGATGTCCTGTCCGCACCGCTTGCGCAGCATTCCAAGCGCTTGCACCACTAGATGCGGACCTTTCCACGCCTGGAGCCGGCAGACCATCACCAGGGTTTTTGCGCCGGCGGGAACGGGCCAATCGATCTCGGCAGGAGGTTCCGATTGAACATCCTGGCAGGGATGGACGGTCGAGCACGGAGTGCCGGGAGTGGCCTTGCGCTGGGCGTCTCGGACCATGTCGGAGCAGCAGGGAATTCCCACCGCCGGAATGCGGTGGATGAGGGCGTCGATGCTGCCGTCACCGGGGTTTTCGTGCTGGAACCACGCTACGGGAGCGATGCCGCGTGCGGCGATGCCCGAGTAGATGTGGGCCTTCTTCATCCAGCCCAGGACCAGCCGCGGCTTGCGCTCCTTCAGCCAGGAACGCAGCCTCAGGATGCAACGGACGGTTCCGAGAACGTCCCGGATTCGGGGGGCGGGGATCACGACCACAGAGTGGCCATGACGGCGGGCTTCCTCCACCATGGGGCCTTCCTCGAGGAAGGCCAGCGACAGTTGCCAGTCGTCGCCCGCGCGGCGAATGAGGTATTGGAGGAGGCGTTCGGAGCCGCCCCGCTGCTCGGCGTTGGTCATGACGATCGCCAGATGCAGGGGTTCAGGCACGGGACATCTCCTCGAAAATGCGGGCGTAGCGTTCCACGACGGCGGGCCAGCGGAACTTCTCGGTCCAGGTCACGGCTTCGTCGCGATACGCGTCCGGCCCTTTGGTGAGCACCTCGATCGAGGCCTTGCCAAGTTCGAGCGGATCTTCCCTGAGGAGAGCCGCGGAGCAACCGGTGAGCAGACGTACCGAGCCCTCGTTCGGAAGGCACACCACGGGCGTGCCGCTGGCGAGGGCTTCGAGGTAGGGAATCCCGAAGCCCTCGTAGGAGGACGGATACAGAAACAGCCATGCCGAGCGGAACAGGGCCGCGAGGGCCTCGTCGCTGGGGAAGCGGTGGTAGCGCACGCTGGGGTGCGGCACGGGCGGCTCGCGGTCGGCCACGAAATCGAGGATCGCGTCCGGCCGTGCGGGCAGGATCTCCTCGATGAAGATCTTCCAGGCGATCGCTCCCTGCTTGCGGCCCTCCCAGGTGCCCACGAACAGCACGCGGGGCGATGCGGAGCGGTCGCCGGGGTGGTGCACGGAGGGATCGATGCCGCAGTCGACCACATCCTGGCAACCCATCAGCTTGGCGGTGTCGCTGCCGACGGCTCCGGAGCGGTCGCAGAGCCTTGAGGAAAGACGCTCGGCGTGGTGGATGAGTCCCTGCATGATCTTGCGCTTGCGCGATGTAGCGCTCCTGGCTTCGAAGAAGGCGGCGCCGTGGAACAGACGGTAAGTCGGGGAGGAGCGGCGCACGAGGAACCAGTCGTCGCCGTGCAGTACGATGGCGTCGTGGCGCTTCCAGGGCGCGAAGTTCAACGCCGCGGGAAGGAGGATCCAGCGCGCGAGCTTGCCCTGGAAGAATCGCCCGACCCTCGGGAACAGGCCCACGTGCCTGTAGAGCCCTCCGGGGCCTGCCTGGGCGTCGAGGCTATAGACCGTGCAGTCGTGCCCCTCGGCGACGAGATGGTTGGCCATGCGGTGGACGAACACCTCGACGCCGCCGAGCTTGCGTCCCGCGGAAGGAAGAGTCGCGTGGAACATTCCGATGTCGAGCTTCTTCACTTCTTGTTCCCCGAGGTTTTGACGGATGTTTTCAATGCTGCCAGCCGGCCCATGCAGGTGGCAGCGGTGCGGCCGATGGCGACGCGGGGCGTGACGCCCTTGAAGATCTGCCGGAAACCCTGCAGCAGGCCTGGATGGGCGCTGTGGCCCAGGAGTAGAGCCCACGCCAGGAACACGGGCCGCGAGGGCGGTCGCAGATTCTCGAGGATCACGATCGTCTCGTTGTAGCCGCCGTTGTAAGTGGCTGTCCAGTTGAACGTGTCGCGCTGGTCCTCGTCGTGCCTCTGGGCGGGGAAGTGGTCGACCCGGAGGGCGGGATCGAAGAGGATGGAGCCCTTCTCTCGCAACGGAAGGAAGAACCCCATCTCCCAGTGCTGCTGCGCACCCGCGCCGAGGAGTCGGCGATCGAAGCGCCGTCCATCGGTGGCGGAAAGCCGGAAGCTGCAGTTGACCCCCTTGAGGAAATCGATCGCGCGCAGGGAGCCAGACCCTTCGTGGTGGGATCCCTTGGAACGTCCGAACCACGACAGCGTGCCCACCGGGACATCGCGTTCGGGAAGAACGCCGCCGTGTACGTGCACGAGGTCCCTGCCTCCCACCGCCACCGCTTCCGGGTGCTCGCGGTAGATCGCTTCCATGCGCTGCAGCCAGTCGGGATGCGGAGCGGAGTCGTCGTCGGTGATGGCCACGATGTCGACGCCTTCGATCGCGTCGAGCCCCGCGTTCATGGCCTCCACGACGCCGGGCACCCGGACCTCCGTCCGATGGAGTCGGATCTTGTCGGCCCACCGGTCCAGGACGCCTTGGACGGTTGTGTCACCCTCGCGCCAGACGACCACGACGGAGTCGGCGGGCCGACGTTGCCTGGAAAGCGCCTCGAGGCAACGATTGAGGTCGTCCGGACGTTTCCAGGTAGGAACGAGAACGGCGATCCTGAAAAGCTCCGCTCTAGACGGCTTGCCATCCATGGATGCCTCGGAGGCTACGCTGGGATGAGGGTTCAACTAGATTCCAAATCTTGGGGAATGGGTTTGCGTGGTTTCTGTGAATTTACAGAATCGAGCAGGATTGTTTTGAAATCATGCGCATGAAGTGAAATAATCCTTTCGTGTCTTCACGGCAACCGCGCGGCTTCGCGTTGCTGCAAGTGGCATGGAATGCTTCTGAAAGGGGCGGTCGATTATGGGCCTGACGTACCTGCGGGTCGCCTTGCTGGCGGCGCTGACAACTTGGTCTGCGGAATTGCCTTCGGTCAACCACTGGGTCGCGAACACGGCAGGTGGGAAGAACCACATCCAGAACTTTATAGAGGATATGATTGTCTACTACAGCCCTGACCCCCAGTACCCGAAGCCTCTGGTATTGACCAAATCCTTCTGGGACGAGGGGTCCTGCGGGTATTGTTCCTACCACCAGGGGTTGCAGGTGGGGAAGGCCGAGTGGTGGAAGGATCTGATCACTTCCAGGAGCGCTTCGCGCGGAGCCAAGACCTGCACCATCGGGAACTTCTACGGGCGAGCATTCCTGCTCAAGATCGGTCCTCCGCCGGCCGGGGATTCGGCGCCTTTCGTCGCATGCACCGGCAATGACACGATCCGTACCGTCGAGGATCCCACCGCGTTGGCGTTCGACATGCAGGGGCGCCTCCTTGTTGCCGACAATGGACGTGCCCAGGACATCAAGATCTTCGACCTGTCGCAGAAGGCGCCAAGCCTGATCCGGACGTTCGGCGACTCGGGAGGGGTGTTCGCCGGTCCTGTTCCGGGTGCGGCGGGAATACGGCGATTCTGGGGGCCCCGAGGCCTGGGCGTGGACAGCCAGGGCAATGTGTACGTGGGGACAACCGGCATGCCCATGCAGGTCGGAGGAGGAACCGACATCCGTGTCTTTTCCGGGCAGGACTCGTCCTTGCTCTGGCAGGTGCAGGGATTGTCCTTCGTGAACACCGCTGATGCGGATCCTGACAGCGCCGGCACGTCCGTCTTCCTCAACGCGGAACGGTTCCACATGGACTTGTCCAAGGAGCCGGGGAAGAGCTGGTCCTTGGTGGCGGCGACCGTCGACCCCTTTCGCTTCCCCGACGACCCCAGACTCTCGAGCTCCCTGGAGTCGGTGTTCGTCCGGCGCATCGGAGGCAAGCTCTTCCTGTACCTGACGGACATGCGCAACGGGAAGCTCGCCGTGATCCGGTTCGAGGAAGGGGACGAGATCGGCATTCCCGCTGCCTTCTTGTGCTTGACCGACAAAGGGCAAGGGGACGGCAACGACTGGGGCAAGGGCAAGTACCCGGAGTGGGATCCAGATGCCGAGGCGAACAAGACGCGGCGTTGGATGTGGCGGGACGCGAACGGGGATGGCCAGGTGCAGTCTTCGGAATTCACCGAGTTCAATCTGGCCAACACCTTCAATGCGGCGTTGGACATCGATGAGAACGGGGATATCTGGTTCGGTGGTCGGGGAGCATGGAGCCCCGAGTTCAAGGAGGGGGGGGTCTTGCGGATCGCGACGGGAGGACTGGACGCCAATGGCGTGCCGCGATTCTCCCTGTCGACGATGCGAAATGAATCATTCCCGGCCAATACCACCACTCAGTACGTGCACCGTCTCAAATACCTCGCATCGAAGGATGTGATGTACATGACCACGGGACCCAAATATCCGTATTCGTCGGAAATGTGGCGTGTGGACAATTGGAGCGACACGGCCCGCCGCAAGGTCACGGGTTGGCAACTTTCCTACGATGACAAGGGTGAAACGGAGATCAAGCTCGATCAGAACACGGCGGAGATGACACTGCCGATGACCTTCACGGCGGATTCCGAATACGTCTATGTGGCCTATCTGGACCTCGGCCCTGATGCTCGAGTCCGTGGAGAGGTCACCATCTACGATGCGCGGAGCGGTGAAAAAAAAGGGTGGATCGTGCCCGGAGCTACGACGGACAGGTTGTCGGGGGCGATCGATCTGCCAAACGGAATCAATTCCGTCGTGCTTCCCGACGGGTCGCGCGTGATCTACGTCGAGGAGGATGGCAAGGGCAAGGTGATGGTCTACCATTGGAAGCCGGAACAGCACAGCTCGGTACCAAGAAGCCGCGGCGTCCGTTCCGGGGCTGTGCGGGCCTCGTGGACCTCCGGCGGCAGTCTCCGGGTGGACGGCCCGTGGAACTCGGTGAGGCTGTTCGATCTGGCCGGGGTCGAGGTGGGTGCCTGGCAGTCCGGGGGCGGGGATGAGGTCTTGCGGCTTCCTGCCAGTTCGCGGCCGAGGTCTCCATTGGTCTGCGCGATCCGTGCCGCCGACGGATCGGTGCACGCCACGATCCTGGCTCCCCGACTCGGGAGCTAGACCGGAAGCCCTCTTCCTGCAGCCCCCAGGCCACGCGGAGGATGGAATATGCCCAAGTAGCCGATTCCGACGGACGACCAGGAGATGATCCCTCCGATGTCGGAGAAGCTCGGCCCGAACGCGTTGCTGAGGAACAGGACCAGGACGAGCCCGCCCATTGCGGCTCGTTCTGGTCGGTTGGGGTTGCCCATGAAGATGGACATGCCCGCCATTACGAGGAAGCCGCCGAGGTAGCAGGCCGCACCCATCCACCCCATCATGTAGGTGACGGCGATGAATCCGTTGTCGAGTCCCTCGATGCCGTTTCCCGTCACCTTGGCGCCGCGCCCTACGGAGCCGAGCCCGGCACCCTGAGGAAGGTTGATGAGGGTTTCGATGGCGGCATCGACGAGCCGGCGGCGATCGTGGTAGCTGCCGTCCGAGGAAATGTTGCCCAGGGTTTCGAGCCTCTTGCCGAGATTGCCGTATTTGCTGGCCAAGGGGACCGCGAACACGCCGAGGACGCCTCCGATGATGGTGAGGCGCAGGAGCATGCCCCAGCGCGCGCGTCCAGGCTGCAGGACGAGCGCGATGAGGATGCCCAGCGCGGCAATGATCCACGCGGCGCGGACCTGCGTGGTGGCCAGTGCCGCGATGGTCGGGATCGCAAGGAACAAGTAACCCTTCCAGCGGACTCCGGCAATCAGGTAGAACGCGCAGACGAAGGAATAGATGCCGGTGGAGTTGAGCGTGCCGAAGGTCCTCATGAGGAATGGTTCGGGAATGCCCATGGAGCTCGTCATGTTCGAGTCGACGAGCCACTTCGCGTCCCACGGAGGCGGACTCGCCCATTGGAAGATCCCGTAAGCGACCTCGACCACGATGATCCACGATAGCCAGACCCCGAACCTGTGGTAGCGGAAGGGTTTCCCGCAGAGGAGCATGTAGAGGAGGATGAGCGGCCCGCTCGTCCACTCCACGGCTCCGATCACTGCCGAGGGGATGCCGAAGTTCCACACGCCGACCAGGAATGCCCAGAGCAATCCAGCGAGCACGGGAATCAGGGGAACCAGCGGTTGCCTGCGCAGTTGCGGTAGGTTCTTGAGTACGACCATCGCGAGGGGAACCAGCAGGACGTAGGGCGCGACGAGGATCACAGAGAACGGATTCCAGCCCTGGCTGAAGTCGTGGATGCGACGCAGGAAAGGTGAGGCGGCGAATGCGATAAGAAGCAGGCCGATCACGTCGGCGGGCTCATCCTTCCGGAGGTAGGCCAACAGGGAGAGACCACCGCCCAGACCGACGAGCCCCGCGAAGGCATTGACCATCGACAGCGGTGCGGATGCGCCGAGGATGGCAAGGACAGACACGGTGAGAAATGCGGGACGGTCGAGGAGCCCTTCGCGCCCGGGAACTGCCGGGGCGGCGAGATCATTCACGTCTGCCTCCCAGCAGGTGTGTGAGGCGATCGCGGAGAAACGAGGGGAACGCGCCCGTTTCGATGTACCGCCAGGTCAGGGAAGAGACGCCCCACACCACGAGGATGAACAGCGTGGAGGCGCCGACATGTTCGAGATCGGTGGAGCGCCGACCCACGAGGGCGAGCACCCATCCCAGCACCACGATGTGGCTGAGGTAGATGGAGTACGAGAGGTCGCCCGAGCGCACCAGGAGGCGGGTCAGGGGGCCATTGCCGAGCAGTGGATCGAGAAGTATGGCGTTGATGACGATCCACAGAGCGAGTGCGAAATCCGTGGGCAGCGAAGGCGGCCTTCCCAGGACGAGCACCAGCAACGGAAGTCCCGCGACCAGGGCAACGACGCGGGGCATCGCGCCCGTGAACCTGGCGCGATGCCCCCACAGGGTGCGCAGGATCATCCCGGCGAGAAATTCGATGAAGAAGCCGTTGCCCAGTCCGAATGGGTGGTGCCCGTGGAAGATGGCGGGCAACGCGCACAGCGCGACGCCCGTGGCCACGAGATACCGGCGGCGGAAGAACAGGAGGGAGCATCCGAGGATGGTGTAGAAGACCAGTTCGTAGGTGAGGGTCCAGCCGACGTAGAGGAACGGGAAGTCGCCATGGCCGTTGGGATTGGGGTTTGGGACGAGCAGGAAGGAGAGTATCAACGACTTGGTGGTCCAGCCGGTGAGGTAGCAGGATGCGTCCAGCAGGAGCGTGCTGCCAAGCAACAGGAGTGTGTAGAACCAGTAGTTGGGAATCACGCGGGACAGTCGGTTCACCAGGAAGTCGCGACCCCGTCCCACGTAACGCGGCGCGGTGTGCGCCATGATGAATCCGCTGAGGATGAAGAAGACGTCGACGGCCAGCGGCCCTCGCTCCCAGAGGAAGGTGGAGACGGGCCCCGGAGTTTGCCCCTGGAAGGCGAGCTGGACGTAGTGGTGTAGAGAAACGAACAGCGCGGCGACTCCACGCAGGATCTGCAGGGTCCGCAGATGGTTGGAATCCTGGGCGTTCTCAGCCATGCAGGCGCCTCCACCAGGTCGTGAGCCCGATGCGGTGGCACACCAGAGCGTAGACTGGAAGGGCCAGACAAAGGCTCACCACGGACGACGACCAGGGATCTAGGAAGGGCGCGGTGAGGGTCTCGAAGGGCTTCGACATCAAGGAGAAAAGAATCAGTTGCGCGAGGTACATGGGAAGGGAGGCCGATCCCCAACGGCACCTATCCAGGATGGGCGGGTTCCAGACCAGGGCAAGCCGGAACAATCCGACGCCCAGCAACGCACTGCCAAGGAAGAATTCCTGGTGGACGGCGTGGTCGAACACCGTCCGTGTGGCGACGATCTCGATCGTTTGGAGGATCAGTCCCGACACCACCATTGCGGAAGCCGACCAGCGCTTGGGATGCGTCGCCCACGACAAACCCAGCGCGAAGGGGAGAAGGCCCGAGAACAGGAAGCCGCGGACGTTGATGGCGATGCCTGGAGTGGGAGGCATCCAGTCGGGTCGCCAGATGGCCCAGGGCCCCCAGGCCAGACCCAGGAGGAAGAACACTGCGCCGAGGGCCGGAAGCCACGCGCGCGCGGCCTTGGGAGTGGCCGAGGCGAGGAGGGCGCACAAAACGAGGCTGTGGAGGTACCACAGCGGCCACGCCACGCCTTCCAGGATCGCATCCCAGGTGGCCAAGTGCTGGACCCACATGGGAGGCCGGGACCAGGGGTCGGGGTAGCGAGTGAAGTGCAGGATCGTGAACCATATCGCGTGGATCGCGTGCCAGGCCAAAAGGATGCGGATCCAGCGCCAGGCGAACGCGCCGCCGTCAGCGAGGGTTCCCAGGCGGTCGCGAAGGAAGAATCCGCTGGCAACGAAGAAGAACGGGACGGCGAAGCGGGACGAGCCCACGACGAGAAGATCCAGCAGGGGCTGCGGGGACGGCTCCAGGCGTGGCCAGAAATGGATGATCACCACGCCGAAGGCGGAGAGGAGCCGCAGGAGCTCGACGCTCTGCAGGCGTTGGGATTTCGGACTCACGGGAGTTCCAGGGCCGACTTGAAGCGTTCGAACGCATCCGTCCAGGAGAGGAATGCGACGGATGCCGGCGCACGCATGGAGATCCGCTCGCGCAAAGGTTGGTCGTGCAGCAGGCGCGAGATGGCATCAGCCAGGGCGTGCGGCGAATTCGCCGGGACGATCAGGCAATTGTCTTCATGGACCCCGAATGTGTGGATTCCGCCGTTGTCGGTGCTGACCACCGCGCATCCGGCCGACATGGCTTCCGCTGCGGGCATGCCGAAGCCCTCCTTGCGCGAGGGGACGGCGAAGATGAGCGAATTCCTGTAGAGCGAGGCGAGGGTCCCGTTGTCGGGGTAGACATGGTACTTGTCCAGGAGCCGGCGGATTCCCTCGGGAATGAGAGGTCCGCCGAAGCCCCACAACGTGACCTTTGAACCCCATCGCTCGCGTAGCAAGCCCAAGCACTGCTCGAGAATCTCGGGGCTTTTGACCGACTCGGTGCGGACCGGAAAGCCGATGGTCCAAGGGGGGGCCGGATTGGCTGTGGATGTTCCGCCGTGGATGTCGATGTCGACGCCGTGGATGGAGGACCGGACATCCTTGACTCCAAGTCCTTTCAGCATAGTTTCCACTGCCTTGGAGCTACAGAGCATCGGCGGGCCTGAGCGGTAGGCCGCCTCCATGCGCGAACGCCTAGGCTCGATGGCTTCAACCCAGGTTTCGTATTCCACAATATACCCGAAGGGGCGACCTTCGATCCGGATGCCGCTGAGAACTTCCACGGAGCGCCAGCTGAAGGCGACCACGCGAGCATGGGGCAGGTGCAACCCCTCGAGTCTGGGGTGGAAACGGAGATGGACGCGGTCGGCAGGTTTGATCCAGGAAACTGGATGGCGCGACCGGTTCTTGAGCCAGCACCACAGTCGCGCATATATGCCTTCGCGCACCCCGGGAGCGTCGGACACCAGCACGGGGTGGTAGATGTCGATCTCATGGCCACTTCTTGCCAGGCCTTCGGCGAATCTGTAGTAGACGAGCAGGGAGCCCGCCACGTGCTTGGAATAGTTGGGGAGCAGGAATGCGATCTTCATCTAAGATTTCTCCGGCGGCCAAGCAGCCGTGTATGGAGATCTAGCTGGTCGCTGGCAATCGCGTTCCACGACGTGGAGCGCACCGCAGCGCGTGCGCCTTCTCGAAGTGCTGACAGACCTGCGGGATCGGAGAGGGTTTCGGCGAGGATGGCACAGAGGGCTTCTGGGTCGTCTGGGGGAGCCAGTCTTCCGGATCGGCGGTCTGAGACGACTTCGATCACTCCGGGAATCGCAGTGGCCACGGGAGCGAGTCCGCAGGCCATCGCCTCTACGAGCGAGAGGGGATAGCCTTCGGATCTGCTGGGGAACAGCAGGATCCCGCATCCTTCCAGCAGGGCTGGGAGCTCCGACCTGGAGAAGTGCGGGCGCACGTCGACACGTGATCGAACATCGTCGGGGAAATCACGGACGATGACGGATTCCGGCACGCCCCCTCCCAGCAGGAGGGCCTTGGGCGCGAGGTCGGCGCGCAGCACCCTAGTCAGGGCGGCGGCGGCGAGATCGTTCCCCTTGCGATGGATCCAGGAGCCTACCACGGCGATTCCGGACCGGGGCGGCAAGGGGGACGAGAGAAATTCCGGAGGAAAACCGTTGGGGACCTGGATGACCCTGTCGGGAGTGCCGCCGAGATCGGCGAGGCATTCGGAGCGATCGGATGCATTGAGAACGAGGAATGCGTCGGCTTTCCGCACCGCCTGGGCTTCCATCCACAGGCGGAGTGAACCGCGGTAGAACTTGTAGAAGCCGCCCACCGAGGCTTCGCCGCGCCGCACCATCTCCATCAAATTCCGATGGACGACACGCTCCAATCCGTGGGACCTTGCGACCACGACGGGGCCGTCTCTCCGGCCGCACAACGGCCAGGCATCCACCGCATGGACGTCCACCACGTCGGCCCAGCGGATCAATGGGGAGTGCGCGAGCCTGATGCCGAATGCCGCCTCGGCGAGACGTCCTGGTTCGTCGCGGAACAGGTACCGGACTTCATGTCCTCGGGCGGCAAACTGCTCGCCCAGGCAATGCATGACTCCGGGGACGCCCAGGTTCCGATTGCTGGAACAGCTGGCGGCGAGGAGGATCCTCATGGATCCATCCCCATGACCAGGCCGTAGACCTTGGTCAGCCGGCGCAGATGGATGGATGGATGGAAGCGGCGGCATGATCGTCGGGCGGCTCTAGTGCCCATGGCACTGCTGGCGGAGACGTCGGTCATGATGCGATCGAGAGCGGAAGCCAGCGCGGCGGAATCGCCCGGAGGAACGAGCAGGCCTGTCCTCCCAGGGACGATGATGTCGAGGAGGCCGCCGACACCGGAGGCGACGACGGGCAGATGGGCGCGGGATGCCTCCAGGGCCACGAGCCCGAATGGCTCGGGCCAGAGCGAAGGGATTGCCATCGCGGAGGCTTCCTCGCAGGCGATGCGCGTGGCGGCGGCGGGAACCCAACCTTCGAAGCGGATGCGGTCCGCCAAGCCCAGACGCGAGACCATGGCTTCGAGTTGGGGCCGTTCCGGCCCTTCGCCCAGGATGGACAGCCGAACCCCCGGCAACTTGCCCACGGCCTCGATGAGCACGTCGCATCCCTTGTTGGGGACGAGCCGGCCCAGGAATACGATCTGGCGGCGCCCGATGTCGCGCGAGGATGGCGCCTGGGCGAGGGGAACCGGGCCCGGATTGTGGATCAGGTGGATGCGCGGGAGAGAAAGTCCTCTGCGGATCAGCCAGTCGCGGGTGTATGTCGCAGGAGCGACCCAGTGGCCGGGAAAGTGCTCGCTCGCGTTGGTGATTCCCATCTTGCGAAGGAACTGGGATGGGTTGCGGGAGCCGCAGCGATCGATGTAATGACCCCGCAGGCAGTTCAGCCACCCGTGCGAGCGTCCGCACACCTTCCGGGAGCCTTCGAGGAAGCGCGCGCCCGAAGGACAATGGGAGGTGTGCTCGTGGGCGGTGATGACCGATTGGGATGGAATGCCTTTGTAATGCGGAAGCTGCGAATGCAGGTGCAGGACGTCGGCTTTCCAGGTTCGGAAGATCTCCCCGATACTCTCCACGGAATCCAACCTGGTTTCGAGTTCGGGCAGGGTCTGGGTGCCGGCCCAGAGCTCGGCGAGATGGATCTCTTGCCCGGCTTCGCGTTGGGCCTGGATCAGCGAGGTGACGTAGGTCGCCACCCCCCCTGCCCCGAAGTTCCCGACCCCCACGTGGAGGATTCTCATGGCGCCGCTCCGTGGAAGGAATCCCTCAACCACCTCGTCCAGGCCCCTTCGTCGCCGATGGGGAGGATGGCCTCGCGCGGGGATCCATCGAGGATTTCCTTCATGCCCGTCTGATCGGAGACCGCGAGCGGAAGACCGGTCGTGTGCGCTTCGGCCGGCGCGTATCCCCATCCATCCTCGAAAGAGGCGTGGACGGCGAGCGTGGCGGTGGACAGATGGGGAGCCGGGTCGCCTGATGTCCACTCCAGACGGGGATCGATCCGCCGCGCATCTCGGAGCCACATGTGCATGGGACGCGTGCTCCAGCCTCCGATCAGCAGCAGTCGAAGGTCGTCCCCAGGGACTTTGCGGAAGGCTTCGACCAGAAACGGGATTCCCTTGGCCACCGAAAGACTGCCCACGGCGACGGCCACTTTCAGGCCCTGGGGGTGGGGTTTGCGTTGCACGGAAGCGAACCGGGGATCACAGCCCAGGTGCCTGCGTACGATCTTGGATGCAGGAACTCCGCGCTCGATCAGGCTCTGGGTGGTGAGGTCGGAATTCGTCCGGATTTCGTCGGCCATGGCGAATTCCTCCATGGCCTTGGCTTCGAAGATGCCTCCCATCCAGGAGCGCTCGAACCCGTGCCTGCGGGCGGCAATCTCGTGCAACCTGCGCACGTTGGAAGGATGCGTGTTGGGCATCTCCAGCACGAGGTGGCGCGTACCCAGCTCGCGGGCCTTGCGGAAGGAATTCCTGGCTCCGCCCATGAAGCAAACGAGTGAATCTGAAGGTGCCAGGGCCGCGGCGACTCCGCGGTCGAATCGCTCGTGACGCCACCACACGCGGAGATCGGGACGCCAACGGAAGGGCGGCCAGCGGAACCAGGCGCGTTCCCACTCCCCGGAGACGATGGTTGCGCCCTCCGGTCCCGAGTGGCAGTAGATCCTGGATTCCTTGCCTTCGGACAAGGCGTCCTTGTGGATCTTGGCCAGGTGTTGCCCGAGTCCACCCGATCCGAAACCTGTCGGGCAACTCACGATCTGAAGTGGGAGGGACAACGGAACGGCTCCGACTCGCTGGATTGGGAAATCATCAGGAAACTCGGTGATCCGAGCCTGTTCATCGGGGGAATATACTCGTTCTCGATCTTTGTCGGCGCCCTTCGGCGTGCGGAGATGATGGTGTGCAATCGGGCCGCAGGGGGCTTTCAGGGGTATGGCGAAGGCCTGCTCCATCACGGGATCCGACGCCGGAAGAGGATGTTTCGGCAGGAAGTCTTGCATCAGAGGCCCAGTCGGACCGCCGCTCCACGAAACCAGAACAGCGGGGCCAGGAGGGCGAACCGCAGGGCCAGGCGCGGACGCCGCGTTGCGAGGTCCGCCAGGAGGCGCAGTTGGCGGGCGCAGAGTCCGCGGGGGAACTCCCCGCGGCGGGCGGCGGCGGCCAAGTGCCGATAGCGCTCCACGAGGCAGTAGTCCACCGCGTATCCGGGGGCCTGGGCGGCCCGCTCCAGGTGGCCGAGGATCAGCCGGTAGACCTCGTCGTTGGACATGCGGCGTTCGCGTTCGCGCGCGGGGGAGGCCTCCAGGGTGAGGGAGGACGCGTGCCGCCGGACGAAGACGCGCGGATGGTCGTCGAACCCGAAGGCTCCCGCGGAGAGCATGGCTCGGACCGCGAATTCCAGGTCTTCCACCTGCGAGAGGTCCTCCCGGTATCCGGACCCGAGTCCCGCCAGGAGGGAGCGACGCCAGAGGACGTTCTGCGTCCAGATCCGGTGCCGGGTCGCGACCGCGCGCGGAACGAACTCCTCCCGCACGAAGGGCTCGCCTTCCGTCAGATCCCATCGGGTGGAGGCCGTGTCCGAGGCCAGGAACCACCGGATGCCGACCGCGAAGAAATCCAGGCCTTCGCCGTCCATGCGCGCCAGGGCCGCGGCGTACAGGTCGTCCGCCATGAGGTCGTCGGAATCGAAGAAGTGGACGAACCTCCCGCACGCGGCCTCCAGGCCCACGTTGCGCGACGCGCTGGGGCCGCGGGGCCGCCCGGAAGGCTTGGGGACGAGCCGGATGCGGGCGTCCTCGGCGGCGTGGCGGGCGATCGTGCCGAGGGTGCCGTCGGTCGATCCGTCGTCGACGACGAGGCATTCCCACGCTTCGCAGGTCTGGCTCCTCAGGCAGCGCAGGGTCTCGTCGAGGAGGTCCCGTCGGTCCAGGACGGGGATGACGACGGAGATGGCGGGCTCGGACATGGACGGAGTCCTCTCGGTGGAAGGAAGGTGCGGTGCCGGCCGGTGCTGGCGCGGGCGTCAGCCCGGAGGCGGGGTGCGCGGATCGCGGGGGCGGAAGCTACGGATCGCGCCGAGGGGCCACAGGGCCGGCATCAGGAGGACCAGGCGAGACAGGAAACGGACGTTGCCTTCGAGGGCGAGGCGGGCGACCAGATGGAGGTAGCGCGCGGCCAGCGGGAAGGAGACGCGGCCGGCCTTCAGCAGCTGCACGAGGAGCTCGTACCTGCGGTGGCAGGCCCATCGGCGCGCCCGGGCGGAGAGGAGGCCGTGGCCGCGGAGCGTGGCCACGATCGAGGAGTAGGCGTCGTACATGTGCAGGTTGCGCTGCTCGTGCCGTCGCGGCGATGGGTCGAAGGTGAGGGAGGCGGAATGCCGCCTCACGAGGACCTCGAGATCGTCGGCCGCGAGGATGCGATCTGTCCGGCACAGGGCGCGGACGGCGAATTCGAGGTCCTCGACCATCGTGAGGTCTTCCCGGAATCCGGCGATCCCGTCCAGGAAACCGCGTCGCCAGACGACGTTCTGGGTGAAGAGATCGAGCTCGCAGGCGACCGCGCGTCCGAGGAGGTCATCGAGGACGATCGGGGCGGAGAGCCTGCCGCCCTCCGCCGGATCCCCGGTGAAGAACCGGATCCGGCAGAGGAGGGCGTCGGAGCGGTCGCCTTCGATGCGGTCCAGGGCCTCGCGGAGGAAGCCCGGAGGCAGGAGGTCGTCGGAATCGAAGAACAGGACGTGGTTCCCGCGCGCCCGGGAGAGCCCGAAATTGCGCGATGCCGCCGGTCCCCGCGGCGCCCCGGCGGGCTTGGACAGGGGGCGGATGCGCGGATCGTCGGCCGCCGCGGAATCCAGCCACGCGGCGGTCCCGTCCTCCGACGAGTCGTCGATCACGAGGCACTCCCAGGACGTTTCGTCCTGGGCCCTCACGGAGGCGATGGTGTCCCGAAGCAGGGGCAGGCGGTTCCATGTCGGGATCACGATGCTGATCCTTGGGGCCAAGGGGAGCTCCTGTGTGCGGCTGGTCGGACGAGAATTGTCATCACGGGGGCTCCCGGTGGAGTCCGCCGAGCGGCAATCTACTCGCGGGAATGGCGCGTGCGCGGCGCGGACATCGCGATTCCGGGAATCGCGATTGGGCGATAGGATTTGCTTTCCGGGCTCCGCGCGTGTAGTTTTCCGTCCCATGGAACCCACTCGCGCCCGCGCCCTGCGCCATTTTCTGTCGTGCCTTCTCCTCGCCGCGCCCTTGTTCGCCAAGCCGTGGAAATCGGCGGAGATGATCACCAGCCAGCAATTCAAGTACGGAGCCTTCGAAGCCCGCATCCGCGGAGCGGAAGGAGGCGGGATGATCACCGCGTTCTTCCTCTACAAGAACGGCTCCGAGTGGGCCGGTGCCGAATGGCAGGAACAGGATTTCGAACTGTTCGGGAAGAACGGCGGGTTCCAGACCCAGCTGATGACTCCCGGGGCTCCCCGCGTCGAACATGTCGTCAACCATCGGGCCCCGACGAACGTCTGGGAGCGGTATTACACGTACCGGATGGAATGGACTCCCGATGCCCTGTCGTTCTACGTCGACGGCAAGCTCATCCGGCGCGAAACGGACCGGACCGTCTACGCCAAGCTCCTCGATCCGGCGCGCGCCGAGCCCATGAACCTCCGGATCAGCCTCTGGGCCGGAAACGTGGAATGGTCGGGCGCCTTCGACGAGACGAAGGTCCCGGCCGCCGTGGACGTCAATTGGGCGCAGGTCTATTCGTATTCCCCGGGCGCGGGTCCGGGCGGTTCGGATTTCTCGCCCCTGTGGCGTGACGATTTCAATTCCAAGGACGGATCCCGGTGGTTCTTCGCCAACTGGACGTTCGATTACGCCGTCAACGACTACACCTCCGGCGGTGCGAACGTCGCCAACGGCTACCTGCAGCTGAAGATGACGCACTGGTCGGAAGAGGGAACCCGATTCACGCAGTCGCCCCTGGACGACGGGCTGCTGATGCCTCCGGCGGACGATCCCACCGACCCGACCGATCCGGTTCCCGTGTTCGAGAGCCCTGCCCGGGTGTACACCGTCCCCGGAACCGTGGATGCGCTGCTCCCCACCCGCTACCAGGACGTCACCCTCGCGAACACCGGCGCGGCCGATTGCGGCGGCACCGGTCCTCTCGATCTCTACCACACCGACGAAGGGGGCTGCACCGTCGGTGCGATCGATGCCGGTGAATGGGAGGAGTACGCGCTCGATGCCACCGAGCCGGGCGTGTTCCGCCCGGTCCTGCGGGTGGCGGCCGGGATGGACGGAGCCTCGTTCCGGGTGTTCCTCGACGGTCTCCCCGTCGGCGGTGTCCAGACCGTCCCCAACGCCGGATGGGAATCCTTCCAGGACCTCAATCTCCCGCCGGTCACGTGGGTCCGCGGCAGCCATGTCCTGCGGATCGAGCACCTCGCCCCGGGATTGAACCTCAAGTCCGTCACCTTCGTCCCGGCGGACGCGCCCCTGGGAGCGGGAACGGGGGCGATCACCGGTCCGGTGCTGCTCCCCGCCACGATCCTGGTCAAGAACTACTCCTCGAACCTCGATGCCACCCCCGAGAACGAGGGGGGGCGCTGCGGCACCGGCTCGGCGGACCTCCAGGAGACGGCCGACGACATCGGCGACTGCAATCTCGGTTGGACGGAATCCGGCGAATGGCTCGAATACACCGTCCATTCCCAGTCCGCCTCGAGTTACGACCTGTCCCTCCGGGTCGGCTCCGGGGTCGCGGGCAAGGTCGTGCGGATCGCCGTAGACGGGGTCGACCTGCCCGCCGACGTCGCCGTGCCGATGGACTCCTGGACGACCTTCGCCACGGTGGAGGCCGGGCGCGTGCAGCTGCCCGCGGGCGTCTCCCGGATCCGGGTGACCTTCCCCGACGGAGGCGTGAACCTGCATTGGCTGAGACTCGCTCCTTCGGTCGACGACGTGCCGGTGCCCACCCTGCCTGCCCGGGTGGAGGGACTGGTCGCCGTACCCGCCGAGGGGCGGGTGCTCCTGTCCTGGACGGCATCGCAGAATGCCGCCAGCTACCTGGTCGAACGCTCCCTCGACGGGGGTTCGACGTTCGCCGGGGTCGCCACCACCACGACCCCCGGATGGACGGATGCCGACGCGCCCCAGGGAATCGCCACGATCTGGCGCGTCGTCGCGGTCAGCGGCAACGGAGTCGCCGCGCCTTCGGCCACCGTCTCGGCGACGCCTCTTCCGGTGATCCTGCCCGTCGCTCCGCAGGGCCTGGCCGCGACCGCCGGCGATCGCACGGTCTCGCTTTCCTGGGTCGCCGCGCCCGAGGACGATTCGTACGCGATCCTGCGGTCGGTCGCCGGCGACGCGTTCGCGCAGGTCGCGACCACCACCGCCACGGCCTGGACCGATGTCGGCCTGGCCAATGGCACTTCGTACGCCTACAAGGTCGTTGGCCTGCGGGGAACCGCCTCGTCCGCGCCCGGTGTGCAGGTGACGGCGACGCCCCGCGGTCTTCCTCCGGCCCAGGTGGTCGGATTGGGCGCCGTGGCCGGCAATTCCAGCGTTGTCCTCTCGTGGAGCGCCTCCGTCCGGGGATCCAGCTACAAGGTGTACCGGGCGACCACTGGGGCCGCGGTCCTGGTGACGACTACCAGCTCCACCGGCTGGACCGATGCGACCGTGGTCAACGGCACGACGTACACCTACACCGTCGTGGCATCGAATGCCGACGGCGACGCTCCGGCGTCCTCCCAGGTCGTCGCGACGCCCGTCGTGCCTCCCGCGCCGACCGTCTCCCTGAAGGCCCAGTACCATCCCGGAACGCTGGGAGCCACCAACGGGATCCGGCCTCTGATCCGCCTGGTGAACACCGGGACCGCCCCGGTGGACCTTTCGAAGGTCACCATCCGCTACTGGTTCACGAAGGACGGAGCGACCGGTCAGAACTACTGGTGCGACTGGGCCCAGATCGGGAGCGCGAACATCGTGGCTTCGTTCGTGAACGTTTCGGGCCGCACAAACGCCGACAACTACCTGCAGCTGGGGTTTAAGGCGGCGGCCGGGGTCCTGGCCCCCTCCGCCGGGACGGGCGAGATCCAGTCCCGTTTCCACAAGGCGGACTGGCAGAACTACGACCAGGCCAACGACTGGTCCTACGTGGCCGCCATGGGGAGCAACTACGCCGACGCTCCCCGGATCACGGTCTACTACGCGGGTGTCAAGGTCTGGGGAACGGAGCCCTGAGGCTCTCCATCCCAAGGAGCGAGGCGAGGGCCGCCGGACAGGAGCCGGCGGCCCTTCCGCATTCTGGGGGTCGTCCCGGGACGTGTTTTCATCGAGGCGGAAACGGACGGGAGCTTGCCCTCCCACGGGCACGAGATGGAAGCGTGCCGACGCCCGATCGAGCCTCGCGGCGCGCGGTTGGCCGTTGAGAGAGCCATCTTTACCGATCGGAGGTGTCGCCATGAACGAAAGCTTCGCAGGTGCTCGGGTCCTGGTCACGGGAGGGCTTGGCTTCATCGGTTCCAACCTGGCCCGGCGGCTGGTGGATCTGGGAGCCGAGGTCACGCTCGTGGACAGCCTGATCCCGTCCTACGGCGGCGCGTTCGCCAACATCTCCGATTTCCGCGATCGCGTCCAGGTGAACATCTCCGACGTGCGCGATCCGCACGCCATGGCCCACCTGATCCAGGGCAAGGAGTACCTGTTCAATCTCGCGGGACAGACCAGCCACCTGGACTCGATGACGGATCCGTTCACGGACCTGGAGATCAATTCGACCTCGCAGCTGTCCATCCTCGAGGCTGCCCGGAAGTACAACCCCCGGATCCGGATCGTGTTCGCCTCGACCCGCCAGATCTACGGGAAGCCCCAGTACCTCCCGGTGGATGAGACGCACCCCATCGTGCCGGTGGACGTCAACGGCATCAACAAGGTCGCCGGGGAGGGATTCCATCTCCTCTACAGCCGCGTGCACGGCATTCCCTGTTCCGCCCTGCGCCTGACCAACAGCTACGGTCCCGGCATGCGGGTCAAGGATGCCCGCCAGACCTTCCTGGGGGTCTGGATCCGGAACGTCCTGACGGGCCGGCCGGTGCAGGTCTTCGGCGACGGGCTCCAGCTGCGCGACTTCAATTTCGTCGACGACGCCGTGGCCGCCTTCCTCGCCTGCGCCGTGCGCGACGACGCGATCGGCGAGGTCATGAACCTGGGCTCCTCGGAAGTCGTGGGTCTGCGCGATCTGGCTGCCCTCGTCGTAGAGCTCGCCGGCGCCGGTTCGTGGGAGATCGTCCCCTTCCCTCCCGAACGCAAGGCCATCGACATCGGTGACTACTACTCCGATTTCGCGCGGGCCCGGGACCTGCTGGGCTGGGCCCCGCGCACGGACCTGCGCGAAGGGGTCGCGCGGACCCTGGATTACTACCGCTGCCGCGGATCCGAATACTGGGAGTGACGACCATGATCCAGATGAACGACTTCAAACGCGATGACGAGGCCCTGCTCCAGTCGGAGCTGGCAGCGACCGAGCGCGTGCTGCGCTCCGGGTGGTGGATCCTCGGACCCGAGGTTGCCGCCTTCGAGCGGGAATGGGCCGAGTGGTCGGGCAACGACCGGGCTGTGGGTGTCGCTAACGGGATGGATGCGCTGGAGATCGGGCTGCGCGCCCTGGGGATCGGTCCCGGCGACGAGGTGGTTACCACCCCGATGACAGCCTTCGCGACGGTCCTTGCCATCCTGCGGACCGGCGCCGAACCGGTGCTGGCCGACATCGATCCCGACACCGCCATCCTGGATCCGGAATCCGTCGCCCGTTGCCTCTCCGCGCGGACGCGAGCCGTCGTGGTCGTCCACCTGTACGGCCAGGCCGGCCCCGTCGAGGTGCTTTCGGCGCTGTGCGCCGACCGCGGCCTCCACCTGGTCGAGGACTGCGCCCAGGCCCACGGCGCCAGGGCTTCCGGACGCCCCTGCGGCACCTGGGGAGCCTTCGGCGGATGGAGCTTCTACCCCACCAAGAACCTGGGCTGCATCGGCGACGGGGGAGCCCTGACCACCTCGTCGGCCGACCTGGAGGAGAAGGCGCGCCGGTTGCGCAACTACGGCCAGTCGGTGCGCTACCACCACCCAGAGATCGGACTCAACAGCCGGCTGGACGAGCTCCAGGCGGCCATCCTGCGTGAACGCCTGACGCACCTGTCCGCCTGGACCGAGCGCCGCCGGACCGTGGCACGCGCCTATGCAGACGGAATCCGTCATCCGGAGGTCCAAGTCCTGCCGCTGCCGGCCGACCGTGAACGCCACGTCCACCACCTCTTCGTCGTGACGAGCCCGCGCCGCGACGCCCTGCAGGCCCACCTGAAGGCCTGCGGCGTCGAGAGCCTGCTCCACTACCCGGTGCCGGCCCATCTCCAGGAGCCCTGCCGGACGGTGCGGCGCGACCCGCTGGGCCTGGGCAACGCGGAGCGCCACGCCGGGGAGTGCCTCTCGCTGCCGATGCATCCCGCCCTCTCCGGATCCGAGGTCGCTTCGGTGGTCGCGGCGGTCAACGCCTTCCCGCCCTCCTAGCCCGGGGAATCCCGCGTCGGGGACCGCCCGGCCTCGCGGAGATCAACTCCCGCGGAGCCGGTGCACGAGATCGCGCACGAGACGACGTGGGAGGCGCACACCGCTGCGGACCGTGTTCCGCGCACGAAGCCATGCCAACCTCCGCCCGAGGGACCCGACCCAAGGGTCGGCGATGCGGGCGCGCCGGGCGGCCCGGAGGATCTGGACGAATTCCTGCAGGATCGATTCGCTTTCGGAGTCGAGGACCTCGAAGTCGATGGGGATGCCCGGAGGGGAGAGGTTCTCCGGAGGCTCCATCCCGTTGACCAGGAAGTTCAGGCGGGTCCGCAGGCACTTCTCGCAGCGCCCGCAATTGGCGCCGACCTGCACGCCTTTCCAGCAGACCCGCAGGTTGGCGCGCCCCGCACCCCATCCGGCGAGTGCCGCGACCTTCTCCGTGCGATCGACGCCGCAACCGTCGTGGACCACCTCCATGCTCCCCGTCGCGAGGAGAGGGTCCGTGACCGGGTTGGATCCGTAGGGGAGTAGGAGCTGGTCGTAGGGATCGGAGGAGCCGATCAGCAGCGTCCCGGCCTTCGACTTCAGCAACTGGAGGGCTGCGACCACGGCCGCCCCGTGGTGGTCGTGCCAATCGAGCGGGAACAGTTGGCGCAGGTTGCTGCGCAGGGGCACGAGTTCGATCCCGAGGGAGCCGAGGGATTCCCGGGCCAGGCGGACGCTGGCGGCGAACTTCTCGTCCTGGTCCAGGGGGATGTCGAATCCCTGGACGATCGCGCAGGCGGAGATCGACCGGGACGCATGCCCCGCCAGGCCGGCATGGTGGCGCCAGACAGTGTAGCTGGCGTCGACTCCTCCCGAGAACGCTGCGACTGCGTGAACCGACCAGGCCCTGCTCGGTTCCTGCCGGATTTCGTCGGGGAGGATGCGGATCGGGCGGTAGACATCCGGCTTCCAGCGGTTCCACGCGACCATGAACTCCTCGAGATTCGCCAGCAAACGCTGGCCGACGGAGCCTTCGACATGTACATCCCGGCCCTCCGCCATGGCGGCGAACACTGACGCGATCAGGTAGGATTCCGCGTCGCCTTCGGGCAAAGGGGGAAGGGATGCGGGGCTGTCCCACCAGAGTACGGCGTCATCTGTTCCCGGCGCGGCAGTCCTGCGGAGGACGCAGGACTGCCGCAGGGTGTCGCCGGTCCAGTGAGGCGGAGCGGGCGTGAGGACGAGTTCATTCATGGATGTTGGACCCGCGAGAAGAATTGTTGGCGGACGGCGCCGAGGAGTGGGCCTGAAGGGAATCTACAACCCCGACTCCGGCTCTCGGTCGGCTGGCCCCACCACCAGGCGACAGATTCCGGTATCCATCCCCGCGGATCCCGTGCAGGGGATGCTTTGTACATTTGGCCAAGACGAACCCGTGGAGGCTGAAATCGAATCCAATTCAGGAACGGCCGGCTCTCCCGCAGTCGGGAACGGACAGGCTCCCAAGCGCCGTCGGCTCCCGCTCGTAGCGTCACTGGCCATCGCGGGTCTGGCAATTGCCGCCGTGTTCCTGGGTAAGCGTTTTCACCAGGGATCCGGGTCCCGGGCGCCTGTCCACCCCCTGGAGATCGTTCCGTTGCCTCCTCCAGTCCTGCCGGAGACGAGCTTGCGCGAAGCACTGGAAAAGCGGGCATCGAACCGGGAATTCGGCTCTCGCCCGCTCGAACCCCAGATTCTCTCGAACCTTCTGTGGTCCGCGGACGGGATCAACCGGCCCGAGACCGGACGGAGGACGGCGCCTTCCGCATATGACTGGCGCCACATGGAGTTGTATCTGCTGGATGCGCGGGGAATCGGGCGCTACGACGCGGAACGCCACGCCGTCGAACGGCTGGGCACCAGGGACATCCGTGCGCTCAGCGGCGAGCAAGACTTCGTGAAGGACGCGCCGCTCACCATCGTCCTCGTGTCAGACGAAGGCAAGATGGGTGAGAAGGAATCCCACGGTCTGCGCCCCATCTTCTCCGGCGTGGGATCTGGAGCCGTCGTCCAGAACGTGTACCTCTACTGCGCGAGCGTCGGCCTGAATGTCGTGGTGCGGGCGAGCATCGACAGAGAGCCCCTCCACGAAGCGCTCGAGCTAGGGCCCGACCAGAAGATCATCGTGGCGCAGACGATCGGCTATCCCCCCGAGAAACCCTCGCCCTAGAGCCGCGAGCCCACGGACCGGTTCCGTGCGAAGCCCCGGCGGACGGATCCCAGGCACTCATCCAGGAGCGAACATGGCGAACCTATTCCTTGTGATCGATCCGGACGAGCAACGGCGGGAGGCCTGCATCCGCGATTCGCGGAAAATCATCGCCCCCTTCGCGGGGCTGCAGGTCGATGCCGCCGACGCCGCCGGCTGTTCGGCCGTGTGGGCGGTCTCCCCCTGCGCTCCACTTAGCGTCCGGAGCGACGAGCAGGGACTGGTCGTGGTGCTGGGCGAGGCGATCGACGATTCCGGCCGGCGCCAGGATGCCGCCGATGTGCGCGCCGCCTGGACAAGGGATGCCTCCACCTGCTGGGACGGCTTCTACCTGGCCGCGATGGTCGAGGCCGGTGGGGGGCTGGTCGCGGGAGTCGATCTCCTGGGGCTGATGCCGCTTTACCACTGGCGGGGTGCGGGAGTGTCACTGGTCGGAACGAGTCCGGAATTCTTCCTGTCCCATCCCGCGTTCGCCGCGCATTTCGATGCGGAAGGTCTGGTCCGGGTGCTTCTGATCAACGGGCTGGTCGGGGGCCGTACCTTGTGGACCGGGGTCCGACGCCTGCAACCGGGGCACCACCTGCTGGCGTCCCACACCGGCCACCAGGAATCGGAAGCGTACCGGATTCCCGATGCGCTGGACCTGGCGCACCTTCCTCTGGAGGGACATGTCGGGGTGCTCGGAGAGGTGCTGACGGAGGCGGTGAGGCGCCATGCGCCCCCCGGGCTGCGGTATGGGCTTCTCCTGTCCGGCGGCCTGGATTCGCGGATGATCGGAGGATTCCTCGCATCGGCCGGCATCGTCCCCCAGGCCCTGTCGATCGGGCTGGCCGAGGATCTGGAAATGCGTTGCGCGAAGGCTGCGGCGCGCGCCCTGGGGGTGAGCCAGAGCGTGGCCGAGCCCGTGCCGGGAGATTACCCGGAATGCGCTCGGATCCATGCCACCTACGAGCACCTGGCCAACGGCTTCAACACGGTGCGCGACTGGTGGACGCAGGCGCAGGTGGGACGGCTCGGCGAACGCATCGCGACCGGGATCGTCGCCGACGCCATGCTGGGCGGCACTACCATCCACTGGGCCTACACGCCGTCGCCCCCGACGATGGGGTTCGACGGATACTGGCGGAACATGCCCCAGATGGGGATCCCACCGGATGCGGCGCGGAGTCTTCTCAAGCCGGAGCACCGGGGCTTGGTCGATGCGGCGATGGACGAGCTCCGCGGCGAGTTCGAAGCCTACGGCGAACGGGGTTCATATCAGGCCTGGCGCTTCGACCTCGCGCATGGCGAGCGCTTCCACGTCGGAGCGACGGTCTGGCGGCTGGCGTTCGGAGCGTGGCCGACCCTTCCCTGGCTGGATCGCCGCGTCCTCAAGGTCGCGTCGGGGATTCCCGCTTCGAGCCTGGCCCATCGCACCGCCCAGCTCGAGCTGGTCCGGAGCCTGTTCCCGATGTTCCGCCGCGTCCCCCTAGATCGCAGCGACCTGTTGGAGCACGCCGCCCAGTTCCTCGAGCCGACCTTGGGCGACCTGACCGTCGAACGCCTGCGGAAGGAATACGGTCGGGTGCGCAGGCGCCTCACGCGGCAGGAAACGCGCTACTGGTACCGGGTCAATGAATTCAACAGTCCCCATTGGCGGACGGTCCGCCGCCTCGCCGAACCGCACCGCGCGCGGATCGAACCCTGGTTCGACCGGGCGGCCCTGGATGCGAACCTGCCGCCGCCGGAGGGCGTACACTCGGGTCTGTCCGAGTCGGCCCGCAAGCTCCTGGTCGGATTCATGCACTGGTCTTCCAGCCATCTCTGAGGCTAAGGGAAGGAGAAAGGAGAGACCATGGCGAACGTGATCGTGGTCCTGGACGAGGATCGCTCGCGGCGGGAGGTGTTCGTCGCACGCGTACGGGAGCGGATCGCACCGGTGCCGGGGCTGTCCACCGACCAACGCGACGGCGATGGATGGTCGGCCGTATGGGCCGCAGCGCCTTCGGCTCCGGTGAGCGTGTTGGCGGACGGGGGACCTCGAGGGACCATGGTCTGGGGGGATGCGTTCGACCTCGCGGGTTCGAGGGAGACGGCCGCCGGGATCCGCCTCCGGTGGGACGAGGATCCCCTGGCATCTTGGGACGGTTTCCACCTGATCGTGGATGTCTCAGGGCCGCGCCGACTCACGGCCTGCGTCGATCCCCTGGGACTCCTTCCGCTGTACTATTGGCGGGGCCGCGGCGTGGTCCTGGTCGGGACCAGCGTGGACCTCTTCAGGGTGCATCCTGCCTTCGATGCCGGCCTGGACGAATCCGGCCTGGTCGGGGTCCTGCTCATGAACGGCCAGGTCGGGGGCCGGACCCTGTGGAAGGGTGTGCATCGGCTGGGAGTGCGCCACCAGCTCCGGGTCCGGGATGGGGAGGTCTCGGAGCACGAGCACATCGAGCTTCCCGGCGACTTCGATCCCCATCTGGCGGCCCTCCCGCTCGAGGGCCATGTCGAGGTCATGGGGGGAGTGCTGCAGGATGCGATCCGCCGGCACACCCGGGCCGGCGAACCGCTCGGGCTCATGCTCTCCGGTGGCCTCGATTCGCGCCAGATCGGCGGATTCCTGGTCGATCGGGCCGTACCTCTCCAGGCCCTCACCTTCGGTCTGCCGGGCGACATCGAAATGGGGTGTGCGCGTCGCGTCGCCGGATGCCTGGGGATTCCCCAGACGACCGCGGAGATTCCCGCCGAGGCCTACCCCGCCGCCGCCGAGTCCCTGGCCCGGGTCGAGGGACTCGCCGCCGGCTTCTGCAACGTGTTGGAGTGGGGCATGATCCCCCTCCTGGAGGGGCTCCCTCCGCGCTTGGCCCTCGGGCACGCCTTCGATGGTGTTGTGGGAGGGATCCACATCCCCTGGGCCTTCGATTCCGGGAAGGGGACGTTCTCCTTCGAGACGGTCTTCCGCCGCTTCAACCGCTGGGCGTTCCCGCCGGAGGTCCTCCGGGAGATCCTCCTCCCTTCGGCGCATTCCCTCGTCGACGAAGTGATGGCCGATCTCCGCGACCTCTGGGAATCGTCGGCCCGGCCGCCCAACCTCAAGGCCTGGCATTTCGATCTCCTGACAAGGCAACGATTCCATGTCGGCAGTGCCGTCTGGCCCATGTCGTTCAGGAGCTGGCCGATGTCTCCTGTTTTCGATCGGCAGGTCCTTCGCACCGCGGCATCCCTGCCCGCGAGCAGCCTCAGCGGTCGGCGCCTCCAGACGGAGTTGCTCCTGACCAGGCATTCCCACCTGGCGGGAGTGCCGCTCGACCGAAATACCTTCGACAGTCTCCCCCTCCGCCCGACGTTGGGGGACCGGATGCGCCTCAAGGTCTCGAACAAGTGGCGACGACTGCTGGCGAGAGGGCCTTCCGGTCCCTGGAACCGCGAAAGCCGCTTCTACTATCGGACCTACGACTTCGCGAGTCCGGGGTGGATGGGCGTGCGACGGGCCTTCGAAGCGGATCGAAGTTTTGTGCCCGGGCTCCTGCGCCGGGAGGCGATCGATCGGATCCTGCCCGGACCCGACCAGCCCCTGGAGGCTTCAGACGGGATCATCGATTCCTCTAGGGCGAAGATGATCCTGGGACTGGGCATGGCCGGGCGCCTATTCGGATTCGCTTGACCTCGGGTTTTTTGTAACCTAGAATCGGGCGTAGGCGCAGATTCGCGCCTCTCCCGCGATTACGCCCTGGCACCCGATTTTTTTCCGACTCCTGAAGGCGAGACCAAGCGCTCTCACCACGACGGCTTTTTGGAAGGCTCCGCCGATGGAACACTATTGCACCCTTTTCGATCAAGGTTACCTGCCTCTGGGCATGGCATTGCACCGCTCCCTGCGCCAGTCCGCAGGGGACTTCCAGTTGTGGATCCTGTGCATGGACGAGGCCGTCGAGCGGGATCTGCGCACGCTCCGCCTCGAAGGGGTCCGGTTGATCCCCCTGCGGGAACTGGAGGGCCAGTTTCCCTCCCTGCCCGAGGTCCGGTCCACCAGATCCAGAGGGGAATTCTGCTGGACCTGCACTCCATTCCTTCCCGACCTCGTCCTGCGTTTGGACCCCGAAGTCTCCCGGGTGACCTACGTGGATGCGGACATATTCCTGTTCGGGTCGCCTAGGCCGATCTTCGAGGAGCTCGAGCGGTCCGGGGCGCAAGTCCTGATCACCGAGCACGCTTATTCCCCGGATGCCGACTACACCGACAGTGCGGGGCGTTTCAACGTCCAGTTCATCCCCTTCACGCGGTCCGCCAAGGCGCAGGAGATTCTCGAGTGGTGGCAGTCGCGGTGCCTGGACTGCTGCACGAACAACAGTTCGAGCGGATCGTACGGGGACCAGAAGTACCTGGACGAATGGCCCACCCTCTTCGGGGACGCGGTCCACATTCTCGAGGATGTAGGACTGACCCTCGGGCCCTGGAACGTCCGGCACCTGTGGAAGGGAGGTACTCCCCGGGGGAGCTACCATTTCAGCGGGCTACGTATCCACGCTGGTGGCGAGACGATGCTGTTCCCGGCGGCGCAACCGGTCGTGATTCCCTTCCGGGCCATGTGGAGCATCTATCTGCCATACCTCCGGGTTCTGGCCGAGGCCTGGGAGACCTGCCTGAGTCATGGCTTCCGTCTGGAACTGCCTCCGGCGAAGCGCAAGTCGTTCTTCCTTGTGCGGCGTCTGGGCAGGTTCCTGCTGCGCATCCAGTGGTGGGTGCGGATCGATCGGAGTCGACGCCCGTCCCTCTTCGGCTGGAGGCCGTTCGAGTCCTGAACCCTCCGTTTATCCCTCTCCCTCGGGGAGCTCGATCCTGGTTCTGTATCTCCGCCGTCGTGTCGCCCCCCGAGGCTGCTCGGCAAGTCCCGGAGTCTTCCCCCGCACCGCATTCCGTCGCTTTGACCAGGATTCCTGCCCCCCCGAACATGCCACCGAAGGACCCGATTTCCCCCGCGAGGACCATGAAACAGTCTGCGTCTGCCGTTGAAAAGCGGCGCCTCGAAATCGTTCTGCAGCCCTCCTCCACCGAAGGGGGATTCATCCGTCATCGTTGCATCCTGCGGCGCATCGACGGGACCGGATGCCTCGACACGTCCTTGTGGTACGAGTTGCCGAGCCACCTACCCCAGATCATGCCCGACGACGCGGAGCCGTTCCTGCTGGCCTCCATCATGGATGCCATGCGGGAAGGGCGGAGTCTCCATGCCGGGGGCCGGGTGAGTTTCCAGCTTCTGTCCAACCTCCAGGAGTTCATGGTCGCGTGGTCGAGGTGGATTCCCGGGGAGTTCCAGGTCGTGGAGCTGACCGCGGACTCCGTTACCGTCGAGCCCGGGTCGGGGGGGGCCGCGCACGATACCGCCGTGACGGCCCACACGGGGGGCATCGATGCGACGAGCACTCTCTTTCGCCACGCCCGTGGGCTCGAGGGGCATCGGACCCGCCGCATCACCGCGTGCGTGGTCGTCCATGGGTTCCTCATCGGCCTGGACCAGCAGGAAAAATTCGACCGGAGCCTCGAACTGGCCCAGGTGAGTCTTGGCAGTCTCGGCCTCCAGGCGCATCCCTTGCGGACCAATCTCCGCGAAGTGCTCCGCACGCACTGGAGTCACGTCTACGGAATCGCCATGGTCTCGGTCCTCCAGTTCTTCAAGGCGATGGGGCGATCGTGCCTGGTCAACGCGCCCAAGCCGTACGAGGATCTCCTCTTCCCGCGCGGATCGAATCCGCTGACGGACACATTGTTGTCCAGCGACTCCCTGCAGGTGCTGCACGATGGCTCCGGCCTGGATCGCCTCGAGAAGTTCGCGTTGATCGCCGGATGGCCGGAAGGGATGGCCAGCCTGCGGGTCTGCTGGAAGGGAAGCCAGATCGAGGCGAATTGCGGGCAGTGCGAGGAGTGCATCCGGACCAAGCTCGGATTCCTCGCCTTGGGCAAGGAGTACCCCACTTCGCTGGGGGCACGGCCTACCCTCCGGCAGATCGTCGGCCTCGATTGCATGAACGAAGCGGGCCTGGCCGATTTCGTGGCAATCCTCGATCATTGTCGTCGGCACGGTGTCTGTGCGCCGTGGGTCCGTGTGTTGCGCTTTCGGATCCGGGCCGAGCCGGTGTACCGGAAAATGCTGCACTGGAGTTGGCGAGTCCGGAGCCTCCGGGAGAGGATGACAGGCACCAAGTCCCGTACCTGAGGGGTGTCGCCGGGAACAGGGGAGGGAGGCTCCAGGCTCCAGCCGCCGACCTGCGGATCCGAGAGGAGGTTCGCTCGAGTCGGTTCACGGGGCCGGGGAGCCGATCCTCGAAGGGTGGATGGATTCAGTACATTGGCCTCAAGATGATCCCGCACCCCCTTCGATCCGTCCCCGGCAAGGGCCAGAAATGAGCCCTTCCGAGGCTGATGCCGTGCCGCGTTTCCCTTGGGCCGCATCGGCTTGGTGCTTCCTGGGGGTTGTCTTTCCAAACATCCTCGCGGCGATCCAGGACGAATTCGGATCCATCCCGCTCCGTTTGCTGAAACTGTTCTTCTCCGTGGGGTTGGTCCTCCTCCCCTGGGTTCTCCTTCCCGCCAGATGGTTCATGTGGGTCTCCCTGCCGCTCGCACTCATGGCGGTGCTGGAAAGCCTCCACGTCATCCTGATCAAGGCGCCATCGAGCATCGGGATGATCCACTCCATCCTGGAAACGACACCGGGAGAATCCGTCGAGCTGCTCCGGCAGGCATGGCCGGCCCTTTCCCTGCTGACCCTCCTCCCCATGGGCACCGGAGTCGCCCTCTGGTGGACGCGCTCCATGAAGCAGAAGCCGGATGGGCGTTCGATGCGGGTCCGGTTCCTCTTTGCTGTGGTGGCGATGCTGGGAATCGCTTCCGAACCGGCCCATGTCCTCTGGTTCCTCCGGCATACGCTGCATCCGGTCCTGGTGACCGACGAATTGACGCAACAGAGCCAGCGAACCTTTCCTTTCGGGACGCTGTGGAAACTCGAGGAAGCCGTCGGCAGCCGCATCGCGGCAATGCATCGTCAGCATCTGGCCAAGGATTTTTCCTGGCGTCCTGTGCGCTCGGCCGATCCCTCCTTGCCGGAAACCTACGTCGTGGTGATCGGGGAATCGTCGCGGTCGGGCAACTGGAGTGCCTACGGCTATCATCTCCCGACGAATCCGCGCCTCCAGGCGGACTCGGAGGTCGTCGTCTTCGCGGACGTGATGTCCACGGCGAACATCACGCTCGAATCGGTTCCCCTCCTCCTCTCCCTGGCGACCCCGCACCATCCGGGGGCGTTCGATACGACCTCTTCGGTGATCTCCTGCTTCCGGCAAGCGGGCTTCAAGACCTGGTGGCTGTCGACCCAGGGCCAATTCACCATCTGGGACGGGAAGCCGGCTAGGATCGGCTACGAGGCCGATACGACCATCTTCCTGAGCAGCGAGCGGGCTGGCCGGAAATCGCTGGACGAGTCGTTGCTCCCGGAGCTCGATGCAGCGCTGGCGGATACGACGAAGAAGAAGCTGATCGTCCTGCACACCAACGGCAGCCATTTCCCCTACAACATCCGCTACACCCCGGGATTTGACGTCTTCAAGCCGGGTGTCTCCATGTCGGACACGGTTTCCAGCTACGACAACAGCATCCTGTACACGGATTGGCTGATCGCGGAAACGATCGACCGCATTCGGTCGAAGGCTGGGGTTTCCGGATTCGTCTTCACCTCCGATCACGGCGAGGCTCTCGGGGAGGAGGGCAAGTACTTCCACTGCGGCTTGCAGCCCGTGAGGGCGGAATTCGAGGTGCCCTACCTGGCCTGGGTCTCGCCGGAACTGGAGCGGATTCGTTCTTCCGTCCTCCAGCACCTGCGCTCCAACCGAAACAGGAAGGCCTCGCACGCAGATTTCGTCCCCACCCTCCTGGACCTCGCGGGCATCCGGTCGGAGCGGATCGATTCGACACGCTCCCTGGCCGGCCCGTCCTACCGGGAGCACCCGCGCTGGGCGACCACCCCGGCATACGACCTGGTCGAAACGGACAGGTTGAAGGGGTCGTCGCGGAACGCGCCTCCCTCCCCCCTCCGGCCCTGAGCCCCCCTGGTCCAGCCTCTGCGGCGAGGAGAAGCCGACGTCAGCGGTGCCCGCGTCCGCGGGAGGAGGGGCCCTTGCCTCGGCCTCCCTGTGAGGGCCGGCCGGCCCCCGGCCGTGCGAACGGCTTGGGGGCGTCGTTGCGCGGGGCGGGAGCATCGCGGGTGCCGCGCGAGGCGCGCTGGAACCGGGAGTCTTCGCGGTCGTCGCGGGAGGGACGTCGGAATCCGTCGTCGTGGTCGTGGCGGGAACGACGGTCGTCGCCGGCCCAGCCCTGTGCCGCACCGGGGCGCGGTGGAGGAACGGGCATCGGCGCGGGAAGGTCGCCGGGCTCGAAGTCGACCCAGCCCTGCACGGGCTCGGCCTGGGCCAGACGCACCTTCACGGTGTCGCCCACGCGCAGCACACGGCCGGTGCGTTTGCCCACCAGTTCGGAGCGCTGCTCGTCGAATTCCCAGAAGTCGTCGCGCATGCGCTTGACGTGCATCATGCCTTCGGCCCAGGGGTTCTGCAACTGCACGAACACGCCGATGGGCTCGCAGCCGGTGATGCGGCCTTCGAAGAGGTCGCCCACGCGCTCGCGCAGGATCCAGGCGGCGCAGCACTTGTTGCCCGAGCGCTCGGCTTTCACGGTGGCGTCTTCCCGTCCCGAGACGTGGGTGGCCAAGCGGCGCACGTTGGGGGCCCAGCGGGCGGGGATGTCTTCGCCCCGCAGGTGGGCCTTGATGACCCGGTGGGTCCAGAGGTCGGGGTATCTACGGATGGGCGAGGTGTAGTGGGCGTAGTGGGTCCAGCCCAGAGCGAAGTGGCCCATGCAGTCGGCGCTGTAGCGGGCCTTCTTCATGGAACGCACGACCTTGGTCTGCAGGGGCACGGGGATCTTGCCGTCGGAGAGCAGATCTGCCAACCACTTCTGGGCCAGGGGGCGGACGTTGGTGGGGTTCTCGTCACCGGCCGATCGCGAGGGCTTCCAGGCGGGCAGGCCCAGCAGGCGGGCCCAACCCGAGATGTTCGCGAGGGATTCGTCTTCGGGTGGTTCATGCACGCGGTGCAGACCCGGCAGCATGGCTTCGTCCAGCAGCCGCGCGCAGCAGCGGTTGGCGGCCAACATGGCCTCTTCGATCCAGCGGTGGCTGGGCAGACGCTCCTGGACACGGGCGTCGGTGGGCTCGCCGTTGCGGTCGAAGACGATCTTGGGCTCGGGGAGGTCGAATTCCAGGAGGCTCTCCTGCTTGCGCTGGGCCGTCAGGGCGTCGGCGCAGGCCTTCAGGCGGAGCAGGGCCTCGTCGCCGCGGTCGGCGAGTTCCTGGGCCTTCTCGTAGGCCAGGAAACGGCGCACACGCACCACCGATTCGAAGAACCGGAAGGAAAGGATGTCCCCTTCGCGCCCGATCTCCATGCGGCAGGTCAGGGCCAGGCGGTCTTTGCCGTCCAGCAGGGAGCACAGGTCTGCCGCCAGGTTCTGGGGCAGCATGGTGTGGGCTGTCCAGGGCAGGTAGGTGGTGAAGGAGCGCTTCACCGCGTTCTTGTCCAGGGCCGAGGCCTCGGGGATGTAGTGCGAGACGTCGGCGATGTGCACGTCCAGGCGCCAACCGTGTTGGGATTCCGTGACCGCCACGGCGTCGTCGTGGTCGTGGGCGTCCCAGGGGTCGATGGTGCAGACGTCGTCCAAGCGGCAGTCCAGGCGCCCCTCGAAATCGGCCTCGGTAGGCTCGGAGTAGCTGGCGGCCTGCTCCAGCACGGGTTTGGAGAAGGGGCCGGGGAGTTCCTGGGCCTCGGTGAACAGTTGCACGACCTTCTTCCACGAAGGCCCGACATACCGATGGCTCCAGCCTTCCCCTTCGCGGGGGAGGGGGGTGGTCTCGGGGGCGCGAGCGGAACGCGCCGGCTTGGGGGCCGGTGGGGTCTCGGGCTCGCCGGAGGCTTCGAAGGCGTCGTGGCGCACGGACTTGCGCTGGGTGCGCGATTCCGTGTCGCGTGCCTCGCGTTTGGTGGTGCGGTTCTTGCCCTGGGCCTGGATGGGGTGGATGCGATCGCGGGCGCCGATGCGGAGCTGGCCGTCTTCCAGGAGGGTGGCCAGGGCGTCTTGGAGAGCCGGGACCTGCTCCTTGGGCACGTTCAGCATGTGCCGCACCTCGCGGAAGGTGTGTCCCGCGTACCCCTCGGCGTGTACAAGTTCCATCAGTTCCTGGGCGAAGTTCCTCCGCAGGTGCTTGGATTTCCAGTTCCCGGCCATGGCGCGCTCCTTTCAACGATCGGGGGCCATTCCGCTACCGCACCAGGCTCCATGGCCCCGATTTCGTCGGAGCCATGGGCACAGGCGGCGCACCGAACCGGCGGTCCCATTGCGCATTCCTCCATCAATGGTACCACCGAGAAGGCCCCAGGTGGACGGATTCCGGTGAAAGGTGGCGCGACGGCGGGGTTTGTTCCGGTGGCCGCCTATTTCGGCGGTGGAACACCCCGGTGGTCGAGCTTTCCAGAGGCCGAACATTCCGGTGGTCGAGCCTGTCGAGACCAGCCGCGGTGGGTCTCGACAAGCTCGACCACCGATCCCCTCTCGACCACCGATCCATGGTTCGATCACCGGGGACGAGGTCTATTTCCAACTGGCGTGGTAGGTGTAGCGGACGCTGGCCTGGCCTCCGGCCGGGACCTTCACCTTGAACACGATGGTCGAGGCGTCGCGCTTCTCGAAAGGCAGCGAATTCTCCTTCACGCGCCAGGTGGGCCAGGCCTGGTGCTCCACGACGTCGATCTCGACGGCCTCGGATTTGGCGTTGCGCAGGTCGATGCGGACGGTTTCCGTCTTCTGGCGGTCCTGCTGGTCGGACGATTCGACGGTGCGGGATCCGCGCAGGTCGAAGGCCTGCCCCAGGGCCAGGCGGAGGGTGTCGCCAGACGGCGTGTGGTCGATGCCGTCTTCGCCCACGAACTGGAGGCTTCCGGAGCGGTCGCGGGTGTACACACGCACCACGCCCTTGGGCAGAGGCAGGCCCAGGTGGCGGTCCTTGCGGTTGGGGACCTCGAGGATCACGCCGCACTTGAGCCCCTGACGAGTATCACTCTCGCGGGTCCACCACCAATAGCGGGAGTAGAGCGATTCGTCGAACACGAAGCGCTTGCGGGATCCGGCGTCTTGCGCCGAGAGGAACGAGACCTGCTTCTGCTCCTTGTCGAGGATATCCGTGGGGCGCTGCAGTTCGTAGAGGTGGTATTCCATCAGGCCCTGTTCCTGGAACTGGGGCGGGGCCGGCATGGACCGGCCCATGGGCATCGAGGCGAGCATGGGCGTCGCGTAGTCGACATCCTCCTTGTACATCCGCCGAGCGGGTTCGCGCCAGCGGTTGACGTCGCCGGCCACCAGCTTGAGGGTGGCTCCGGGGTAGGAGGTGCCCGACTGGTTGTTGAGGGTGACCAGGCCGTCGAGGTCGACCGACGAACCCGTGGAATCGGTGATCGCCACGTAGTCGGCGCGCCAGGACAGTCCCGAGCAGAGGTAGCGCAGTTCGGCATCGGTCCGGCCGCCCTTGTCGGACTGCACGTCCAGCACCAGGGTGGGTTTCACGAGCAGTCCTTCGGGGAGGCTGGGGAGCACCACGCGTCCGGGAGGGTCCAGCAGGATGCGGCCACCGCTGGCGAACGAGGTGATGCGTTCTCCTTCCACAGACAGAATCCGTCCTCGAAGGGTGGTGGAGACCACGCGGCCGTCCTGGGCGGGCGTTTCCTGGACCAGGTCGACCTCCTTGCCCACGTACTTGGCCAGCAGCACCGAGCGGCTCACCAGGTCGAAGCGGTAGTTCTGCTCCAGGGCCCAGGCCGTGGGACTGCCGAACACCGCCGAGGTGGTCTCGAGGGTCTGGGCGACCCCGTCCCACGAAAACGAGGACCTTCCCTTGGGCAGGTCGATTTCGCGTCGGTCCTTCACCAAGGCCAGGTCGTTGTTGTAGATGGTGAGCTCGGTGGCGGCGAAGGCCGCGGGAACGAGCAGGGCAAAGGCGAGGGCGAAGGGACGGCGCATGGGACCTCCACGGGTGGAACCCTTGAAATAGGTGTCCGCGTCGCTTCGGGCAACGGTCGGCGCCGGATCCCCCCGGCATGGCGGTCTCTTGGTGTGTACATGCCAGGTCCCATCCCGAGGATGGAGGTTCTATTCTTGTCGTCGTGAAATCCGTGATCCTGATCGGCATGCCGGGCTCCGGCAAGAGCACCATCGGTGTCCTCCTGGCCAAGGAGCTGCGCCGCAATTTCGTCGACACCGACCTGCTGATCCAGGAACGGACCGGACGCGCCCTGCAAGACATCCTCGACGAAGACGGCATTCCCGCCTTTCTGGCCATCGAAGCCGAAGCGGTGGTGGCCTACCAACCCCGGGGGGAGATCGTCGCCACGGGGGGGTCGGTGGTCTATTCCGAAGCTGCCATGCGGCACCTGGCGGAGCACGGCGTGTGCGTGTACCTCGAATGTTCCCACGAGGTCCTCGAAGAACGCTTGTCCAACCTGGACAGCCGCGGGGTGGTCCGCCATCCCGGGCAGTCGGTTGCCGATCTGCTGGCCGAACGCCAGCCGTTGTACCTTCGCTGGGCTGTCATCACCGTGCCCAACGCGCATGAACACCACGGCGAGACCGTGCGCGAACTGGCCGCGGCGCTGCGCCCGCTGCTGGGAGACGTCTCCCCTTCGGCGCCCGCCGCACCGGTTCTCACAACGCCATTGACGCCAGGGACTTGACCCGGGTTTCCTCGGGGTGATAGAATCGTCTCCTGAACGGTCGGGAATTCCCGACTGCGACCCCAATGAACGGGGGAGGAACGATGGATCGCGAAGCCGTGAGAGCGAAAATCGTCCGCAAGGCGGCAGAGGAGATGCTCGTGCGTGGGTACACCCGCGTCACGATGGATGACATCGCCTCCGGGCTCGGGATGAGCAAGAAGACTCTCTACCGGGTTTTCCCGGGCAAACGGGAAATGCTGATGGCCGTGCTGTCGGAGGTGACGGGAGAGATCGAACGCGGGCTGCTCGCCTTGACCGCGCGCACCGATTTCGACTTCATCGAGAAGCTGCGTCGGGTCATGGAGTACGTGGGGGTGCAGTACTCGCGCCTGGGGGAGGGGTTCGTCGAAGACTTGCGCACTTCGGAGTCCGACATCCTGCGCAACCTGGAGCGGTTCCGGGAAGATCTGGTGCACCGGTACTTCCGGCAACTGATCGAGGAAGGAATCCAGAAGGGCGCCTTCCGTTCGGACATCGATCCGCGCGTGCTGGCCATGGTGTACCTGGCTTCCATCCGCCACATCCTCAATCCCAGGGTCATCATCGAGCTGGGGACCACGGCGCTTCGAACCTACGATTCGATCTTCCGCCTGTTGTTCGAGGGCATGCTCACCGACGACGCCCGCTCCCGGTACCGAGTCAGCCTCGGTGGTAGTCCGGTGGTGGGCACACTCGGCGAGGCCGTCGCGGCGTGATGGAGTTCCTCCCCGCTTTGGGCGGGGAGGAATCGGTTCACTTGGCGGTGTTCGCGGTCGGGACGGCCATGGAAAGACCGGCCGCTTCGAAGGCCGCGGCGTTGGCAGGATTGCGGGGAGCCTCGTCGAGGATCCAGCGGTATTCCTTCCAGCCGAGCAATCCGGCCTTGCGGGAGGCCAGATCGCGGGCGTTCTCCTGCTGCGCGGCCAGGATGCCCATGCGCTCGGGAGAGACCTTCAGCGATTCCTCGAAGACGGAGTCGATCAGGCGGACCAGGGAATCCGCTTGGCGCCAGCGCGCGGCGCGCTCGGGCTGGAGAAGACCGTCGGAGGGAATGGAGAATTCCTTGGGCTTGGGAGGAGGAGGAGGCGGAGCCTTCTCTTCTTCTTCCTTGTTGCAGGCCGAGAACGCCAGAGTGGAGGCGAGCAGGGCGGTGAGCAGACGGCGATTCATGGGCTGGCCTTCCGGCGACTGGTGACGGTACGCGCACCTCCGAGGGTCTCGAGCTCGTGCTCCAGGTCCGCGATGGCTTTCACGTGTTCGCGGAGACGGGATTTGAGCTCGCCGAGCTGGGCGTTCCGGCGCCGTTTCAGCTCGGCCTCGAGGGCTTCGATGGGCAGATTCTGGAGATCCATGGACTACGCTCCGGTGCGGAGTGGCGTCCCCCAAGGGTAACTCTCCCGAGGAGGGAAGGCAATCGGGGCTTCAGGTGCGGCGAAGTACGGCCAGGAAGAACCCGTCGCCGTCCTGGCCGCCGGGCAGCCTGGTTTCTGCGGATTCGATGTGGCATCCGGGCAGCGATTCCACCACCTTGAGGCCTTCTTCCGGCTCGGTCGAGCACACCGAGTAGGCGAGCAGGCCGCCCTGGCGCAGGCATGGGAGTGCGTTTTCCAGCAACGCGCGCTGGAGCTTCCCGTGGCGTCGGGGATCGTCGGGGCGCAGTCGCCACCGGGCTTCGGGGCGGCGCGAGAGCACACCCAGGTTGGAGCAGGGGGCGTCGAGAAGGATGGCGTCGAGGGAGCCCTCGCGCACCGCAGGACGGGTTCCGTCAGCGACCGCGACCAGGCCGGAAACACCCAGACGACGGAATCCGTCTTGGGTGCGCCGTTGGCGGGTGGGGGAGAGGTCCATGGCCAGGCAGCGCACGCCTTCGAGGTCGCCGTGGTCGTGCAGGCAGGCCAGCTTGCCGCCGGGAGCGGCGCAGAAGTCGGCAAGCACCATGCCGGGGCGCAGGAAGCCCGACAGCGAGAGGGCCGCCAGACCCGACGAGGGATCCTGGAAGGAGACGGTGCCGTCGCGGAAGGCGTCGGAGCCGAGGATGCGTTCGCGCGAGGTGTCCAACCGCCGGAAGAAACCCTCGTGCAGGCGAGCGGTCTCGGCGGGAGGGTCCCACGGCAGGAGAGGGGAGCCGGGGCGCACGCGCACCCAGACTTCGGGGTCGGCTGAACCGGCCTCCAGCATGCTCCGGGTGGTCTCGGGGCCGTGGCGCTTGAGCCAGCGGGTCACGAGCCATTCGGGATGGGAATACCGCACCGCCAAGGAGGGGGCGTCGTCGCCCTGGGGGTCGTCCCAGGGGGTGTACACTGCCCGCCGCAGGACGGCATTGACCAGTCCGGGCGCGCCGCGGCCGAAACCGTCGTGGGCCATTTCCACCGACAGGTGGACGGCCGCATGGGGCGGGATGCGATCCAGAATGTGGCACTGGGCAAGCCCCAGGCGCAACAGCCAGCGCAAAGGCTCCGGGGTGGTGCCGCGCAGGAAGCGATCCAGGTGGTGGTCCAGGCGGGCCTTCCAGCGCACCGTGGCCAGGGCGCTTTCCATGGCCAGGGCGCGGTCGCGCGGAAGCAGGCCCTGGCAGTGGCGGCCAAGGCTGTCGGCGACGAACAGACCCTGTTCGGAGAAGTCGAGCAGGCTCTCGAGGGCGGCGCGGCGGGCGGCGAGTCCTTCGATCATCGCAGCACCGGATTCTGTCCGCGGAATCCGTGGAACCAGTCGAGGCCGGTTCGCCGGGGCTTCCCTTCGGCCTGCACCTCCACCAGCTCGAGCGCACCGTCCAGGCAGGAGACGCCCACGCCTCCTTCGGGGAGGAGCTCCAGCTCTCCGGCCGCGACGTCGAGGTTGCGGCCCAGGTCCCGGGTGCGCCAGATTTTCAGCCGTACAACTCCGGTGTCGAGGGTGTGGGCTTCAGTCCAGCAACCGGGGGCAGGGTTGAACGCGCGGATCTTGTTGTGCAGGTCCGTGGCAGGAAGGTCCCAGTTCAAACGCCCCTCCTCGGGGCGGAGCTTGGGCGCGCGGGTGGCCTGCGCAGGGTCCTGGCGTTCGCCGCTGGGGGCGGGCACGGCCGAAAGCATCAGGAGAGCTTCGTCGAGGGCCGGGCCTCCGAGGTCTCCCAGTCGGGCCAGGACCTCGCCGGAGGTCTCGTCGGGGCCGACGTCGATCTGGCGACGCAGGAGGATGCCGCCCGTGTCGACTCCGGAATCGAGGCGGAAGACCGTCAGGCCGGTGGTGGTTTCGCCTGCCTCGACGGAGCGCTGGACCGGTGCGGCCCCGCGCCAGCGGGGTAGCAGGGAGCCATGCAGGTTGACGGCTCCCAATGTCGTGGTGGCCAGCACCGAGTCGGGGAGAACCACAAAGGCGACCAGCACGAGCACATCCGCCTGGAGACCGCGGAGCCAGGCGGCGAACGCGGGGTCCTTGACGTCGGGAATCTCGTGGACGGGCAAACCCAGCTCCAGGGCCGTCGCTTTGACGGCGGTGGGATGGGCCTTGAGTCCTCGCCCCATGATGCGATCGGGGTGGGTGCCCACGGCGAGGATTTCGTGCGTAGTGCCGGCCAGGTGGCGCAAGCAGCTCGCTGCCACCGGAGGCGTCCCCAGGAAGACGATTTTCATGGCTGGCTCCGCAGTTGCTCGAGTTCCGCCCGCATGGCGCTTTCGACCAGCACGGAGAGGACCTTGCGGTCGGGGACGTGCTCGCCAGTGGTGGCGATGGGGGGGAGGATGGAGACCACGATCTCGCCGGGCCACATCCGATACCCCTTCTTGTTCAGGACCCGCCAGGAGGGATCGATCACCACGGGGGTGAGCATGACGCCGGCATCCAGCGCGATCTGGAAAGCGCCCGGCCGCAAGGGCAGCAGTTCGCCGTCCGGCGAGCGGGTGCCTTCGGCGAAGATGCAGAAATCGATGCCGTGCTCCATCGCCTGGTGGACCGCGCGACCGGCCATCGTGCGGCTGCCGCGATCGGCGCGATCGACGAACACGCACCGCAGGAGTTTCATGGACCAGCCGAACCAGGGCCAGCTCTCGATTTCCTTCTTGGCCAGGAACGAGGGCCAGCGAACCCAGCCCATCATCAAGGGGATGTCGAGGAAACTCTGGTGGTTGGCCACGAACAGGCGGGGGGTGGGGTCGACGAGGTGCTCCGCACCCTTTACCCTCACGTGCACGCCCGCCAGCGGCAGGGTGGTGCGCACCCACCATCGGCAGGGGGCTTTGAGCCAGTTCGGGCGTTTGAACAGGACCGCCAAGGGGACCAGCCAGAACCCGACCAACAGGACCGATCCGAAGGTCCCGGCCATGAAGACGATGGCCCGAAGGCGGGCGATGCAGTGGGCGACACCACTCCGACCGGGCTCCCGTCCCGCGACCGGGCGCGAGGCGGTGTGGGGGCCGGAGGGCGCGCTCACAGGCGGCAGTTCTCGATGCCGAACTGGATGATGGCCGTCGCGCCCAGCGATTCGAGGTCGTCCATGACCTTGCCCAGTTGTTTCTGGGGGACCATCGCGCGCACGGCGCACCAGGAGGGATCTTCGAGCGACGTGACCGTCGGGCTCTGGAATCCCGGGGTGACCTTTTCGGCTTCGGCCAGGCGATCGCGGCGGATGTTGTATTCCACCAGGCGGTAGGTCTGGGCGATCATGGCGCCCTGGATGCGACGCACCAAGGCCTTGATCTCGGGGTTTTCCGCCATTTCGGACCGGGTGACCAACACGGTCTGGTACGACCCGATTTCGGCGATGATCTTCAGTCCGTTGTCCCGCAGGGAATTGCCGGTCTCGGTGATGTCGACGATGGCCTCGGCCATGCCCAGGGGGACCATGGCCTCGCAGGAGCCGCCGACTTCGACGAAGCGGGGCTTGGCGCCGTGTTTGGCGAAGAAGTTGGCCGCCAGGCGCGGGAAGGAGGTCGCGATGGTCTTGCCGTCCAGATCGGAAGGTTTGGCGAACGGCCCGTTGTCGGGAGCCGCGACCACGATGCGGCAGTGGCCCATGTCGAGTTTGAGGATCTCGACGACTTCGGCCTGGCTCTCCTCGACGATGTCCTGGGTGCTGATGCCGGCGTCGATGATGCCCGCGGCGACCAGGGTGGAGATGTCGTCGGTGCGCAACAGCACCAGCGAGGTATCGGTGCCGGCGCAAGGGATGCGCAGGCTCCGGCCATCGACGCGGAACCGGTAGCCGGCCTGCTTGAGCAGGGCGGTCAGGGGGTCGTGGAGACGACCTTTGGAGGGAAGGCCGATCTGGATCATGCGGTTTCCTTGGGGGGGCGGGAGGCCTTCTCGACGAGGCCGGAAACGCCGAAGCGGCGTGCGAGTTCCTGCAGGACGTCCTGGCCGGTGCGGCCCTTGTGGTGCAGCAGGACCAGGGTGTGGAACCAGAGGTCGCCGACCTCGTAGACCAGGTGGTCGGTGCCCTCTTCGGCGGCCGCCTCGATGGTCTCGCGGGATTCCTCCTGGACCTTTTCGAGGATCTTGGGCAAGCCCTTGTGGTAGAGCTTGGCCACGTACGACGAGGACGGGTCCTGGGACTTGCGGTCCTCGAGGACGCGGTCCAGGGCCGCGAGGAGGTCGGAAGAGCTGTCGGCGTCGGTCATGGTGGGGGTGAAAGGTAGGAATCGGGGGAGCGGGAGCCCTTGCCCGCCCTTCGAGAGATCCGCCGGGCCTGTCGAAGGACGTTTCGCTCCTCAGGGCGACGGGGTGGATTCGGGGAGCTCGGGGACTTTCCGGCGGGAAGCCAGCCGACGTTTTCCGGCCGATCGGGTTCTGTCGGATTCCGGCGAAGACAAAAATTGTTGGCCACCCACTTGACGGAGAGCGATCACGATGCGATCATACCGAATATCCCCGCGCGCGTCGCAGTTCCGACGCCGCAAACCCGCCAGGGAGGCTCCCAATGGCCAAGATCAAGCCCAGTACCAAGACCGTCGCCAAGCCCGCCGCCAAGGCGGCCAAGCCCGCGCCTCCCGCCAAGCCCGCCAAGGCGAGCAAGGCGAAGGTCGATCGCGGCGAAGGCTCCTACGCCGTGCAGGCCAAGAAGATGAAGGCCCTCATCGACACCCTGCGCGAGGGTGAAGGTGCCATCGAAGAATCCAAGGTCATCAAGGAACTGACCCGTCGCGGCTTCCCGGTGCATCCCCGCACCCTGCTGCGCGAAGTCGACCGCATCCGCATCCTCGGCCACGCCGTCGAGCGCGTGGTCGGCGAAGGTGGCACCACCTACGCCCTCATCGCCGATCCCAAGATCGCCGAGGCCTTCGCCGCCCTCGAGGCAGCCCGCAAGGAACTGCGCAAGGCCGGCTCCCCTCTCGAGAAGTCCATCGCCTCGGCGGTGAAGGTTCTCAAGGGCTGATCCCGGTCCCGCCTCGCGGCGGACCGTTCGAACATCGCCCGTCCCCCGGTGCTCCCGGAGGACGGGTTTTTTGTTGTGTCCGCGAATCCACCGTCCACCCTTCGAGAGCTCTCCTGAGCAAGGTCGAAGGGCGCGAGACAAAGCCTCGCTCCTCAGGACGAGCGGTGGATTTTGGCCGCTGTGAGGTTTCTTCTCCTTCTCAGCGCAGAAGCAGGGCGGCCAGGGCCATGGCCAACAGGCCGGAAAGCATGCCCCACACCAGGAAGCGTTCGCGGCCCGTGGTATGCACGATCCGCTTGCCGTCCTGCATGCTTGTTGTGGAGCCCAGTCCCGCCGCCAGCGCCTTGCGCAGACGCAGCTCGGATGAAGACCCGCTTTCGGTGGGGATCCGGCTTCCGGAGCCATCGATCCTGGCCAGCACCAGACGGCAGGCTTCGATCACTGCGGTGGCCGACGGCGGGCGCCGTTCGGGCCTTTTCTCGAGCAGTCGGCGCACCAGCGCCAGCACGCCGGGATCGGGAAGAGTGCCGTCGGGGCGCTCCCAGGAAGGGGTCCCCATGAGGTGTCCATGCAGGATCTGCGACGTGTTGCCCTGGAACGGGGGGTGGCCCCAGACCATCCGGTACAGAAGCACGCCCGCCGAATAGAGGTCGGAGCGGGCCGAAGCCGTTCCCGGGGCGTCGAGGGTCTCGGGAGCGATGTAGTGCGGCGTGCCCACCACGCCGTCGGCCGCGGTGAAGGCGGGGGGAAGCCTCTTCGCGGGCGAGTCCGAGGTCGGACAGGCGCAGGCGCCCCTCGCGGTCGAGCAGGATGTTGGCCGGTTTGACGTCGCGGTGGACGATGCCGGCCTCGTGGGCCGCGGCGAGCGCGGCGCACAGGTGCGAAAGCACACGCAGGGCGATGCGTTCGGGGATGGGGCCTCGGCGTTCGAGCCATGCCTCCAGGGTCTGGCCGTCGACCAGTTCCATGACGAGAAAAGGGCAACCCCCTTCCTCGCCGAAGTCGAGCACGCGGACCAGCGACGGGTGGTTGAGCCGCGCGGCGATTCGGGCCTCCCGACGGAACCGTTCGAGGAATCTCTGGGAGCCGTCGAAGGCGGAGGGGTCCCGCACGACCTTCACCGCCACGGGGATGTCGAGGGTGAGGTGGTGGGCCTTCCAGACCACCCCCATGGCACCCTGGCCGATTTCCCGTTCCAGCCGGCAACGTCCGAGGATCCTGCCGGGTTGAGCGGCTGAAGGGCGGAGGGACGCGGACTCACCCACGGCGGGCCTCCGTGGAACCGGAGCCCATGCGCGAGGCGATCCGCGAGACCATGGCCGAGACTTCTTCGACCCGCAGCCACTGCGAATCGAGCAGGACGCGCTGGCCCTCGGTGGCGGCCAGCGAGCGGACGAGCGCGTCGGAGAGGTCGGCGACCACCTGCAGCGCCGGACCTCCCGGGCCTCCGGCTTGGCTGCGGGCGAACTGGCCGAGGTGTTCCAGACGGGAAATGGCGTCGGCGAGCGATCGGCCGATGGTCTCCTGGCCCGTCCGGGCGTCGTGCCGGGCCTGGTCCATCCGCAGCCTGGCGCTCTGAACCTCGCCTTGCAGGCGGACCTGGTCGGATTCCGTCTCGCGCAGCTCGCGCAACAGGCGGTCGAGGGCCTGCCCCAGGGGCTCGAGTTCGCTCCCCTTCAGGGCGGCAAGGTCGAATCCCGCGCCGCCACCCCGGCGCGAGGCGGCCAGCAGATCCATGACGGGATCGGACAGCCGGTGCTCGGAGTAGTTCATTCCCGCCGCCTCGCCTTCCGGCGAAACGCGCAGGACCGTGAAGATCGA
>JAMIIV010000005.1:0-14753 GCA_035913415.1 Fibrobacteria bacterium
AGGGCTGCATGTCCAATTGGGTGGGATTGGGGATCGAGATTGGCTGCTTGAGCCATGATTCTCCGCCCTTCGAGACGCGAGGCAAAGCCTCGCTCCTCAGGACGAGCGGGGTTGTAGGGCTATTTCCGAATTCGTAAACACCTTCTCAGGCCTCTGAGGGCTGGTGGTGGGCTGGGAGGGCTGCGGTGCCAGAGCGTATGCTTAGGCCTCTAGGTTGGTGTTGGGGTGAGAGGGTTGCGGTGGCTGGGTGTGCGGTGCCGTTGCCCGGCGACGCTTCGCTGGCCGGTGGGGTGGGCAGGGCAGGGGGTGGGCTTAAGCCTCTTAGGACTGGTGGTGGGCTGGGAGGGCTGCGGTGCCAGAGGGTATGCTCAGCAGGATTAGGGCTGGTGCTGGGGTGAGAGGGCTGCGGTGGTGAAAGGTTGGTCCGGCTGCCCTGAGGGGGGCGGTTCTGGGCGATTGGGGGTATGCAACAAGAAGGCCCGCGCCGGAATCCGGGCGGGCCTTAGGGAGTTCGCGCCTGAAGTGGCGCGGCCTTAGGGGGGTGCGATCAGGGACGGACGATGGGGGTCGAGCCGATGCCTTCGATCTCACCGACCAGCAGGCCCTGCGGCAGGGAGGTCGGGAGTCGTCCCGAGGAGGTGCCGGCGGACAGGGAGACGCGCGAGATCTCGCGGCCGGAGAGGTCGCGGATCACCATGGTGCGCGAGGCGTCGAGGGGGCGGAGGGTCGACCAAGCCAGGCCGTCGGCCGAGGCGCGGATGGTGAGGGCGCCTTGGGGTCTGGTGGCGCGGGTACGCAGCGCGGTGGAACCGTCTTTCTGCATGAGCACCACGTTGTCGAGGTGCAGGGTCGAGACGACGTCGCCGACGTTGAACTGGACCACGCCGACGGTGCCTGCGGCGATGGTTTCCAGCGCGACCAGTTCGACCTGGTAGTTCTTGCTGGTGGGGCCCACCGTGACGCTGCCGCCGCCCTGCCAATCCCATTCCGTGGTGGTCAGGCCGATGGCGACATCGCGGGCCGCGTTGGCCCAGGCGTCGAAGGAGAGGATGTAGGTGGCGCCCGCCTCGAGGGCGAATCCGCCTTGCATGAGCTGGGCGTGCCAGTTTTCGGCACCAGCGGCGGTGATCGAGATGTCGGCCTGCTTGGCCGCGTACGAGATGGATCCGGTCGCGGCGCCCTCGGCGTTGAGATTGAACTGCCAGTCGGTGGTGGTGGTCGCGAAATCGCCGTTCTTCAGCAGGTTCGACCCGGCCGCCGGACGGAAATTGGCCAGGATGTTGCGATCCTTGACGACCTTGACCACGAGGGGGTTCACGGTGGAGGCCGCGGTGGTATCACCGGCCCAGCCGACGAATTCGTAGCCGACGTCGGGAGTGGCGGTCAGGGTGACGGACGTGCCCGAGGTGACGCGACCGGCGGGAGACGCCGCGACCTTGCCGCCGACGGATCCCGACGCGACCATCGAAAACTTGCCATCGGAGAGGCCGTCGAAGGTGACATCGGCGGGATGGGCGCGCTTGAGGGCCGCCATCGAGGGGGCCGAGGTCGCGAAGCCGAGCATCCATTTGTCGTCGTCGTCCTTCTGGTACTGCCAGAAGAGGCCGCCGGCGTACCCGTTCTTGAACAGGTTCTCCAGCAACGTGTCCACGTTTTCGGCGTCCTGCATCTTGCTTGACGACAAGGTGGTGGGTCCCCAGCTCGAGGACGCGAACTCTCCGACGAGGATGGGTTTGTCCATGTTCCAGGCGGCCGCGCCCTTGCGGAAGGGACTGTTGGACACGCCGTTCCAACCGTAGTAGTGGACCATGTAGAAGTCCAGGGTGCCGTCGGCGTCGCCGCCGATGGTCTTGAGCTGGTCGTCCGTGTACCAGCCGAGGTAGCTGGCCTGCACGATGCCGGTCGAGACGAGCACACCGGGAACGGCGCGTTTGATGGCGCCGGTCATCCGGTTGGTGAACTTCTGGACGTCGACCTTGGCGATCTTCTCGTCGGTCCAACCCACTCCGCTCACCATGCCTTCGGCTTCATTGGCGATTTCCCAGCAGATGAGGTTGGGGTCGTTGCCGATGGCGGTCACCAAGGGCACCAATGCGTTCTTGATGTAGGCCGACATGCCGCTATCGGTGGTCAGCATCTTGCGCGTGTTGGCCAGGCTCTGGCCCTGGTTTTGCATGAAGTTGTGCGTGAGCAGCACCGGCATCAGGAGCATCTTGTGCTTCCTGGCGATGGCAAGCATCTGCTGCACGTTGGCGATGGTATTGGAGCCCAGTCCGCTGACGTAGCCGTCGGCTCCGAATTTGGGATCGTTGGCGCCGTTGGTCGACAACCACACGCGCATGGTGTTGCCGCCGGAATCGGCGACGGCCTTGATGGCCGCCTCGAATCTCGTGGCGTTCAGAGGGGTGTCGCCCACGTCGTTGGCGAAGGAGATCCAGGCCAGGTTGTGGCCTGAAACGAAGATCTTCTCGCCCGAAGGCAGCGTGATGCGGTCGGAGAACGGCATGGCCTGGACCTGGGCGGTGAGGGTGAGCGCCACGGCGAAGGCCGAGGCGGCAAGGAAGCGTGAACGGAGTCTCATGGACCCTCCCGGGTGAGTGGCGTCGAGCGATGGTTCGGCTGTTGGGCACCACAAGCCGATGCTCGGATGCCGAACGGTTCGCATCGAACATACCGGAGATTCAGGGAATCTTCCGCGAGTTTAGCTTCGAAAACGTGATAACTGGCTTACTGGCTTCTACGGGGAAAGGCGTCGCCCGGGCCTGAATCGGGACGACGCACGAGGGATCACACTCCCCTGGTAATGGGTCACGCGGCGGTGGGGGTCCCGGCTGGACAGGATTTGTCGGAGCATCGCCCGAGCCATGGCGGGGGTGTCGAATCGGATGCTGGTCAGGCCCAGGCGGGAGGCCTCGCGGGTGTCGTCGAAGCTGGCCATGCCCAGATCGCCAGGCACCTGCACTCCCCGGGTTCCCAGCCAATGGAGGGTCCAGGCGGCGACCAAATCGGAAGCGGCCACCCACAACGGGGCTTGGGAACGCAGGGCCGCATCGAGGCCGGCAGACATCTGGGAGAGGAATCGTGTGCGGGTGAGCGCTTCGATCTGTGGTCGTACCAACTCGCTCAGATCGGATCGGGGGGTCGATTCCACCCTGAGGGAGGGATGGAGGGTCTCGGTCCAGTGGGTTCCGTCGCCCATGAGGTGGTCGTGCAGATCCCATTCCGAGACCCAAGGCCCCAGGACCGGAAGGATTTCCAGCTCCCCCTGGGAGCCTTCGACCAGGCCGTCCAGGCGGTTGCGCGCCCATGGACTTTGATGGAAGGGAGAGATCCACGCCACCTTGCGATGTCCGATGTCGCGCAGGTAGGTGGCCATGGCCAATCCCGCTTCGCGCCCGAAGGCCATGTCGTGGAACCACAGGGTTCGCACGTTCTGGTATCCAGAATCGGAGCCGGGAAGGTGGCTGACCACCCACACGGCGCAAGGAATTCCCTGGCGGGCGATCGGATCGAGCAGGGGGCGAAGGTCGAGCATGTGCCACGAACACACCACGATCCCGATGATGTCCTGGTCGCGGAGGTCGATGGCGCCGCCTGCCCAGGGGAGCAACTCGGGAGCGAGCCCGTTGCGCATCGCCTCGGCCTGGATCTCGCGCCAGAAGTCCCATTCGCGATCCGAATCCATGCGGATCCGGCCTTCCCGGTCGGCGGCCCCGATGCAAAGCAGAATCGGGGTCGTCGTCCGCTGCGGCCGGGGTCGTGACACGATCCAGGTGCGCCCCTGCCGTTCCAATGTGCCTTCGCCGGCCAAACGCTCCAGCGCCTTGCGCACGGTGGCCGGGTGCAGGCCGTGGATGCGGGCGAGATCCTTCGTGGTGGGCAGTGGGGTCCCCAAAGGGTGGATTCCCCCCTCGATGTCGGCGCGCAGTGCCTTCTCCAGGGCCTCGGCGTTCATCCTGGATGGCGGAGGGAAAATCCGTGGACCGTCTCCCGATGCCCAGATCCCGGAGCCTCGACGCGTCGCGAGCCAACCTTCCGCCACGGCGATTCGGAGGGCTTCATGGAGGCTGCGCGTGGACACACCCCACTGCGATGCCAGGACGCGAACCGGTGCAAGCCTGCCACCTTCACGGGCGCGCCCTTTCAGCAACGTGAGCAGTTCCTGCCGGGAGGTCATGTCCAGGCTCTGGTGGTGGTGGCCAGGATGCCCAGCGGGAGGTTGACTCCGGTTCGCTCTGAAGACGGTCCTTGGGGGACGTTCACTTCAGGGCAGGGCGTCGGCCCGCCGGCGGGCTTCCTCGTTGGGGTTCTTCGTGCGCCGGGTGTCGAAGGCGGCTGGAGGGGATCGCTTGCGCAGAGGTTGCACCACGAGATATTCGCCACGGACGGGCGAGAAGTGCGCCGTCCCGTCCGATTCGTCGTAGCAGGAAACGCGGTAGATGAGCGCGATGGGACGGCCGTCGCGGAGCCGCCATTCGACCTTGCGTGCGGCGTAGCCGACCCGAACGCATTCGACGTCCGATCCAGGGTGCAAAGTCGAGAATTCCTCCTGGCCCTTCATCACGCTCCGGTAGGTATCGAAGACGCTGTACGACTCGTAGAGGCTCCAACCCTCGGGGCCTTTGCAGGTCTGGGGAATGTCCGATCCTCGGGGGACCGTGGACTCGTCGACGGCGTCACCGCAGTCCTTGTCCATGTCGGTGTAGACGCTGGTGTGGACCGGCGCCGCCCAGGTCGAGGCGGCCAGGATCAGCGGCAGGAAGAGTCGCATGGAAGCTCCCGGAGACGTTTTGCATGGAACACGAGGCCTACAACCTAGCACCTGACCGGGGGCGGTCGGGGAGGGGAGGCAAGGGCGGGGGAATCCGATGGAGCCGATGCCGGGAGACGGGGGCAAGGACGCAGACGCGAAGGTGCGTGGGAGACCGGGACATTCGGGGAAAGTGGGGGAAAACCGGCCAGTGCGTCCCTTGGGTGGCTCGGGGCGAGAAGGTATCCTTCGCATCCATGGCCCTCCCTGCTGCACCAGGCCGCGTATTCGCATGGGGTGGAGCCCTTCTCGCAGGCCTCCTGAGTGTCATATTCCTGCGCGGAGAGGCTCTGGAACTCGTCATGAGGGGGCTCGGATCCCTGGTGGGCCTGGTCGCCGCCTTCGAAGTCTTCCGCATTCCCCCGGGGCGCTCCCTGTGGGAGCGCCGTGGATGGCGTCTTCTGGGTGCCGCGATGGTCCTTTGGGTCGTGGGCGTCGGCATCCAGGGGATCCAGGTCGCACTGGGCATGGGGATCGGCGCCACCCGTCATGCCGGTCACCTGGGAGATTCCTTCCTGGTGGCTTCGGGGTTGCTTTGCCTGGTCGGTCTGGGGATCCTCCCCATGAGGCAGGAAAACACGATCGATCGCCGGATCTCGTTGCTGGATCTGCTCATCGCGGCAGGCTCCGCCGGCAGCCTCTACGCGAGCCTGGTCGTTCCGACGGTCTTCCATCGCACGTTGTCCAGTTCCCTGGTCGAAACGATGCTCTCGGTGGGGTACCCCGTCCTGGAATTCCTGCTGCTGTTCCGAGCGGTCGATCTCGCGGTACGAGGGCCGGAACACCCTGGCGCGGTGTACAGCTACCGCTTCTTCGCCGCGGCCTTCGGGGTCCTGATCGTCGGTGACGTGGCCCTGGATCTTCTGGTGCTGGAGTACGGGCCTTCGCGGATCTACATCCACCTGAACAACCTGGCCTTCGCCTGGCTTTGCCTGGCAGGTGGCGCCTTGAACGGGGCTTCGCAAACCTCCCCATCGCCGTCCTCCTCCCTCACGGCCGCGCTGCGCGAGTCCCTCATGCCCTTGATGTGGATCGCCTTGCCGGGCCTGACCGTCTCGTGGCTTCTGGCCGCGGGCGTCTCGATGCCGTTGACGGTCCTCGTCCCCGCGTTGGCGGTGTTGTCCGCCCTGGTGGTCCTGCGCCAGTACCTGGCCCTGCACCGTCTGCGTTCGTCGTTCCAGACCGGCCTTCTCGCGTCGGTTCTGCCGCTGTCCATGGGGCTGATGCTGCTGACCATCCTGGGGTCGAGCTTCGGCATCGCCCGCCAGGCCACCGACCACGCCGCCGAGCGCATCCGGGGTGAGGCCCGTCGGGTCGCCTTGCAGTTGCAGCGCATGCGCGAACTCGATCTCCTGGACCGGGATGCCCCACCCCAGGCGGGACTCCTCTCGCGGTTGCGCGAAGACGAAGGGATCGACATCCACGTGCTGGACACCGAGGGAGGGCTCCTGGCCTGGGATCGCGCCACGACGGTCGCGCGGCCCAGGGAAGCCCTTCTGGCTCCGGCGCGGGGCATCGTGGCCGAAACCTCCTGGACGGAAATCGACGAGCGCAGCGGCTCGGACATCCTGTTCGCGGCACGCCCCGTCGAGGGAACGGATTGGGTGGTGGCGCTCAGCGTCCCGGCGCGCACCGCGCTGGCCAGCGCCCGGGCCCGGGTGCTGATGCTGGGATTGTTCTTCCTGGGGGCCGCGGCGCTGCTGGTCTGGGGCATCGTGTGGCGCGCTCGCGCGCTCGTGGAACCCATCGAACGCGCCGCCGGGACCATGGAGTCCATCGCGCGGGGCAATCTCGAGGCGCGTTCGGGGATACGGGGAACCGACGAGGTGGGCCGCCTGGGGCTCTCCATGGATCGCATGGCCGAACGTCTGGAGGCCATGATCCGCGATTCCGAGCGCCTGGCGCGAGCCGCCCAGGCCGCCAGTCGCGCCAAGGGACAATTCCTGGCCAACATGAGCCACGAGATCCGCACGCCCCTCAACGGCATCACCGGCATGGCCGAACTCCTCTCCGAGGCGGACCTTCCCCCGGAATCGGCGCATTGGGCGCGCACGCTGGTGGCCAGCGCGGAGTCCCTGCGCTCGCTGGTCGGGGACATCCTCGATCTGTCGAAGATCGAGGCCGAGGGAGTGGTCCTGGAGTCGGTCGATTTCGATCCGGCCCGCCTTCTGGCCGAGGTCGTCGATCTCTTCCAGCCGCGCGCCCGCGCGGGGCTGCTGGTGCTGGAGTCGCGGTGGGAGGGCCCCGCCGACATCGAGCTGACCGCCGACTCCGCCCGTATTCGTCAGATTCTGTCCAATCTGGTCGCCAACGCCGTGAAGTTCACCGCCGAAGGGGGCGTGACGCTGGTCGGAACGCTCGTGCAGGCCGGGCCGCAGGAGCGCATCGAGATCCGCGTCCGCGACACCGGGACGGGCATCCTGGAATCGTCGCGCGATCGCATCTGGGACGCTTTCGCGCAAGCCGACGAGACCACCACGCGCCGGTTCGGCGGCACGGGCCTGGGTCTGACGATCTCGCGACGGCTGGCGGTGCAGATGGGCGGGGCTCTCGAACTATCCTGGAGCGAGGTGGGCGAGGGCAGCGAGTTCCTGCTTTCGCTGCCCGTGCGGGTGCGTCAGCTCCCCGTCGGGGGCTCGTCGGGAGGCTCCACCACCGACGCCTCCGACCCTCCGGTCCTGGAGGGCACCGACATCCTGGTCGTCGAGGACAACAACGTCAACAGGCAGGTCATGCGCGGTCTGCTCTCGCGCCTGGGATGCCGTTGCCGCGAAGCGGAGGACGGACGCACCGCCGTGGACATCCTGGTGGCCGAAACCTTCGACGTGGTGTTCATGGACGTGCACATGCCGGTGCTCGACGGGATCGAGGCCACCCGCGAGCTGCGCCGACGCGGCTACCACGGGCACATCATCGCCTTGACGGCCAGCGCCAGCACCGAGGAACGCGACCGTTGCCTGGCCGCGGGGATGGACGGCTTCCTGACCAAGCCGGTGCGCAAGACCGAGCTGCGCGAGACCATCCTGGAACTCCTGCACCGCGCCTGAACGGGGGTCAGGGCGTCTGGGGGAATCCTCGGAGCCGTTTCCAGGATCTGTCCACTTCGCCGTCGCCTCCGATTCCCGTTTCCAGCCGCAGCGTCTGGCCTGAGACCGGATGGGGGAAGGACAGTTCGAGCGCTTCCAGGTGCAGGCCCCACCAGCCCAGTCGTTCGCGCAGGAGGTGGTTCACATGGCGGTCGCCGTGGGTGGTGTCACCGGCGATGGGGCGTCCCATGCGCGCCATGTGGCGCCGGAGCTGGTGCCAGCGTCCGGTCAGGGGCTCCAGTTCCAGGAGCGACAGGCGCAGGCCGGGGTGCGGCCCGCACGCCCAGGGAAGTTCCATCCGGTCCAGCGTGCGCCAGCGCGTGCGGGCCTCCTGGAGCGCTCCGTTGTCGGGGCTGTCGAGCGCCTCGTCCCGCAGGCCTTCGGGAGGTTCGAGCCAGCCGCGCACGATCGCGCGGTAGCGCTTCTGGACAGATCCCGTCTGCCACGATTCCTGCAGGGCGTGGGCGATGGCCGGACTGGTGGCGAAGACCACGATGCCGGAGGTCGGGCGGTCGAGGCGGTGCACGGGGTAGACCCAAGCGCCGACCAGGTCGCGGACCGTCTGCAGCAGGAAGGTCTCGTCGCGCGATGCCCCCATGCCGCGATGCACCAGCATGCCGGCCGGTTTCACCACGGCCACGAGGTCGTCGTCGCGATGCAGGATGCGAAGCTGGGTGTCCATGCGGCATGGGAACCTAGTTCCCGGTGGCGGTGGGCCAGCATGCCTGCCGCCTCGGGTCCTCCGGGACACCCTCGCGACCGAGGCGCGGGAGTGCGCCCCGAGACGGTCTCAGCGGGAAGAGGGCGTCCGCTGGAGCTCCCAGCGCAGGTGTTCGCGCAGGCGGTCGGCGTTGTCGAAGTCCAGGCCGAAATCGTCGCGGATCCCGGCGACGTCGAACAGGAAGGGATCGGCGCCGTAGCCGCGGTCTTCCAGCCGCAGGGGAACGGTGTGTCCTGCCAGCGACACCGCCTCTTGCGCCACCCACGCCCACGAGCGCCAGGTGGACGACAGCGCGTAGTGCAGCGAGAAGGGGGCGATGTGCCCGAGCAGGTGTTCGTACACCTGGACCAGATCACCGACGTGCAGGAATTGCGTGCCGTCGTGGCGCACCAGGTCGATGGGGTTCCCGGACGCGATGGCGGTGGCGATGTCGCGGAAACGGCGGTCGGGCTGGCTTCGGGCACCTTCCAGGACGGGCTCGCCGAAGATGTACCCAGGGCGCACCACGTGCACCGACATGCCGTCGCGAGCATAGGCCCGGGCGAACATCTCGGAGGCGGCTTTGGTGGCGCCGTAGAGGTCGGTGGGGCGCGGAGCGCGGTCGGCCCGGTTGAGCGCGGTCATCTCGCCGTTGGCGGCCGTCGAGCTGGTGAACACGAAGCGGCCGACGCCGGCACGGCGCGCGGTCTCGAGCAGGGAGACGGTCGCGGCGGTATCGGCTTGGAGCATGGCAGGGCCGTCGTCGCCCCAGCCCAGGGCCACGTGGATCAGCGCGTCGCAGCCCTGCACCAGGTCGGCCCAGCCGTGGCGGTCACCCAGGTCCAGACGCTCTTGACGGATTCCGTCCACGCCGGACAGGGCCGGAAGGGTCTCGGGTCGGCGTGCGGTGGCGACCACCTGGTGGCCCGCGTGTGCGAGATGCACCGCCAGGTGGCTTCCGATGAAGCCGGTGGTTCCGGTGATCAGGATCCGCATCTTGGGCTCCGGGGGTGCAGGAAGGAGGAATGGGGAAAAGGGTAGGCCCGATTCGGCGGACCGGACTTGCGCGATTGGTATGGCCGCGTTAGATTCAAGACATGGTCCGCGTCCGCATCGCAGTTCCGAGCATTCTCCGATCCTGGAAACATCTCCGGGATTGCGGACCGTGCGCGGCCATCGAGCGAATTTCCTGACCGGAATTCCTCGCCCCAGACCAGCGCCACCAGGGTCCGCTCCGATGCCACGGATGCGGACCCTTTCGTTTGGAAGGAGAATGCGCACGGGGAGTCAGGAGCGGGCGGCACGCGTGGTGCTCCCCCCGAAGCAACCAGGAGCAGCGATCATGGAGCCCCCATCGCCACAACACCAAGGCACGGGAAATCCCCACCAATGGATCCCGGCGGCGTGTGTGCTTGCCGGAAGCGTCCTCTACTCGGGCAAGGGTTTGTTCGGCAAGGCCATCCTGCTCTCCGGAGCCTCGGTCGCCGACCTCATGGCCATGCGCACCGCCTGGGCGGCGCCGTTCTATCTGGCCGTGCTGGTCTGGTTCCTGCGCTCCCGCATGCCGTCCGGGCGGGACACTCTGCGCCTGCTGGCGTGGGGCGTGCTCGGATTCTGGCTCGCGCCGCGTCTGACGTTCGAAGGCCTGGGGCACACCTCGGCCGGATTGGAGCGCATCCTGATCCAGACCTCGCCGGCCTGGATCGTGGGTCTGGTCTGGCTGACACGAGGCAAGCGTCCCAGCCGCACGGTCGTGGTCGCCCTGGTGTTGTGCTACGCGGGGCTCCTGCTGGCCTGTCTGGGGCGTGACGGGATGCGCGCCGTGGCCGATCCCACCGGGGTCGCCCTGATCCTGTGCGGCTGTTTTCTCTGGAGCGTGTTCGTGGTCCATGTCGGGCCCCTGCAGGATCGCTGCGGGGTCGGGGTCACCACGTCGTCGGGTATGCTCGTGGCCGCGGTCCTGAGCGTGGGGGAGGCGGCATGGCGCGGGCGCTTGGGTGCCGTGGCCCTTCCCGACGCGGCGGTTGTGCCAGCGCTTGCCGGGTTGGTGGTCCTCTCCACCGTCGTGCCGTCGTTTCTCACGCAGGGAGGGCTGCACCGTCTGGGCCCCGTGCGCACCGGCTTGCTGTCGCTGGCGGGACCGGCCCTGGTGCCCGTCGCGGCAGCGCTCTTCCTGGGGGAGCGGATGAGCCTGCCCCAGATCGCGGGGCTGGCCGTGGTCGTGTTGGCCAGCGTGCCGCTCAGCCTCCAGAAGGGATGACCGACCCGAAGCCCTCGAGGATGCGACTTCGGAGCTCCTCGTGGACCCGGCCGTTGGTGGCCAAGGTCTCGAGGCTCTCCGGGGTCCAGGTCTCGGGGGAGCCCGAGGTGCCCCAGGTGCCCACCCGGCCACCGGCTTCCGTGACCAGCAAGGCCCCCGCGGCGCAATCCCAGGGTTTGAGGGAGTGTTCCCAGTAGCCGTCGAATCGCCCGCATGCCAGATAGGCCAGATCGAGGCCCGCCGAACCCAGGCGCCGGATGCCGCGCGCCCTGGGGGCGACCGCGGTGAAGACCTCCAGGGTGCGGTGGGGGTTGTCGGCGATGGCGTAGGGGAAACCCGTGGCCAGCAGCGCGCGGGACAATTCGGAGGTGTCGGATACGTGGATGGGGCGGCCGTTGAGGTGCGCTCCGCCGCCGCGTTCGGCGGAGAACAGTTCGTCGCGCAGGGGTTCGTAGACCACGCCGGCCACCACGGTCCCGGCGTGCCGAAGCGCCACGCAGACGGAGAAGAACGGAATGCCGTGGGCGAAACTCGTGGTGCCGTCGAGGGGATCGAGGATCCATTCGAAGTCGGAGCCGGGCTGCCGCGCGCCGCCTTCTTCGCCCACGATGGAGTGGTCGGGATGGCGCGCCAGGATGTGCTCCACCAGGACCGTCTCGGCACGGCGGTCGAATTCCGTCACGAGGTCGGTGGGACGCCCCTTTTCCTCGCGCACGAACGACGTGCCGTAGCCCTCCCGCAGGACGGCTCCGGCGGCGCGGGCGGCGGCGATGGCGGTGGCGAGCAGGGAGCCGCTCACTGGGGGGGCCATGTGCCGGTGGAGGTTTCGCGGGCGTAGGAGCGCATGGCCTGGAGCGAAGCGGTGCGCAGGTCGGCCCAGGCCTTGGCGAAGGGGGGGCGGCGGGCCGAAAGACCCAGGACGTCGTGCAGGACCAGAACTTGTCCGCGGCAGGCGCGGCCCGCGCCGATCCCGATGGTGGGGATGGCCAGGGTCTCGGTGACGCGCCTGCCCACCTCCGAGGGGATGTGCTCGAGCACCAGCCCCACGCAGCCGGCATCCTGGAGCGCGAGGGCGTCGGACATCAGGGTCTCCTGCGATGCGTCGTCGCGCGCGGCCTGACGCAGACTGGTGGCCGTCTGGGGCAGCAGTCCCAGGTGACCGCAGACGGCGATCCCCTCCTGGCGCAGCAACCGGACCTCGGCCAGCCGGGGGCCCTCGATCTTCACCGCGTCGGCGCCGGCCTCGATCAGCGCGCGGGCGTTGGCCAGGGCGGTGGCGGGGTCGGCGTCGGCGCCGAAGGGCATGTCGGCCAGCACGCAGGCGTCGGGGGCACCGCGGCGCACGGCCGCGACGTGGTGGACCATCACGGACATCCCGATGTCGGCGGTCCGCTCGTGTCCGAGCACGGTGTTGGCCACCGAGTCGCCCACCAGCAGCACGTCTATGCCCGCTTCGTGGGCCAGCGCGGCGAAGGGCGCGTCGTAGCAGGTGAGCATGGACATGGGAGGCACGTCCGGGTCGGCGAAGCGGGCGAACTGGTCGAATGCGTTCATGGGATCTCCGGGGTGTCGATGACGGAATCCGTCAATACGGGGGAGGGCGGGGGGAGCAGGGACAGCTCGCGGGCCGAGATGGGCCCACCGCCCGCGTGGAGGTGGGGGTGCAGCAGCGGAACGAACCGGCCGATCAGATCCTCCGACCGGACCCCTCCTGCGCGCATGGCGGCCAGCGAGGTGGACCCGATCCGCTTGGCCAGGCGTTCCCCACCGGGACCGCCCAGCAGGCAGTGGTGGGCGAAGGCGGGCGGGCGGTTGCCCAGAAGTCCGTGCAGGTGGGCGTGCAGATGGCTCCACGGAGACAGATCCCGTCCACGAACCACGGTGTCGATGCCCTGGTCGGCGTCGTCCACGCACACGGCCAGGTGGTAGGCGAAGCAGCCGTCGGCGCGCCGCAACACGGGATCGCCCAGGTCGGAGAGGCGTTCCAGGCGAGACGCCGGTCGCAGGAGGTCGACCGTGACCGACGGGGTGTCGGGAAGATGCAGTCTCCAGGCGTCCGAGGCGGCGGCTTCGGCGGCGGGGCGTTTGCGGCACCGACCCGGATAGGGAAAGGCGGGGAGGTCGGGATCGCGAAGCCGGGCCACCTGGGGGGCGTCTGTCGACAGATCCCGTCTGGTGCAGCGGCAGGGGTAGCATGCACCCGAGGCGATCCACCCCTGCAGGACGTCCCGGTAGCGCTCCTGGCGCGATGCCGAGGATTGGAACCAGGGGCCCGCGGTCTCCGAAGGCCCGCACGGGCCTTCGTCCCAGTCGAGGCCCAGCCATTCGAGATCGCGGAAGATGCCCTCGATCCAGTCCGGACGCGCGCGCGCGGTGTCCACGTCCTCGATGCGCAGCACCACCTGCCCCCCCCGGGTGCGGGCCCACAGCCAGGACAGCAGGAAGGAATAGGCGTTGCCCACGTGCAGGCTTCCCGAGGGCGTGGGGGCCAGGCGGGTCCGCGGGGCCTTCACGAGCGGGCGCTCCGCAGCAGCGTGCGCGCGTCCAGGCGCGGGCGCACGCCGGCATGGCGGCACAGGTGTTCGTAGAGGATGTCTTCGATCGTGTCGGCGTCGCCGGGTGCTCCGTCGTGGGGCGGTTCGCCCACGCTGCCGCGCAACACGTCGGCGACCATCGCGGAGAGGGGCGCGTCGTGGCTGGAGCGGGCGCACGAGGGGCACAGGAATCCGCCCGCCGCCGCGGAGACGACCCGCGAACGGGAGACGTCTTCGTCACCGCACTGCGCGCAGTGCTCCAAGGCCAGCCCCCATCCGAGTTCGTTGGCCAGTCCTGACAGGAAACGCCAGTAGGTGGGTGGACAGGCGTACCCGGCATCCAGGTCGGAAAGGGTTTGGCACAGCAGATGGAAAAGGCCCGGGGCGGCGCCGTCTTCGCGCACGAACCGCACCACGGCCTCGGTGCAGGCCAGCGCCGTGGCCTGGCGTTCGAAGTCCAGCGCCAGCCTGGGATGGCTCTGAAGAGGCGAGGCCTGGGTCAGGTTCTGCAGCTCGCGGCCTGGTTTGACGGCCACCACCAGTTCGGACAAGGTGAGGGGTTCGACTCCCGAAGCCAGGGGCGACCCCTTGCGTCGCGCGCCCCGTGCCATCATTCCCATGGCGCCATCGGATTCGGTGAGGGCGTGCACGATCCAGGAGGTCTCCCCGAAGGGAATCCTCCGGAGGATCACGGCGGATGTGCGAACCGTGGCCAAGGTCAGCCCGGAGGCCAGCCCATGCGGCGCCCACCCAGGAGGTGGAAATGCAGGTGCGGGACGGTCTGTCCGGCGAAGCCTCCGGTATTGGCGACCAGGCGCCAGCCGTTCTCCAGACCGTTGGCCTGGGCGAGCTTGCGGGCCAGGCCCAGGCAGGCGGCAAGGATGGGGCCGTCGTCGTCGGTGGCCTCGGCCAGCGAGGGGATGGGCTTGACGGGGATGACCAAGGCGTGGAAGGGCGCTTTGGGGTCGATGTCTTCGATGGCGAAGCAGAGGTCCTCGCGCAACAGAACACGGGCGGGGATGACCCCTTGGTGGATCTTCTCGAAGAGGGTTGGCTCGCTCATGGAGGGAAAAGTACCCATCACAAGCCACCGGGAACGAAGTAGAATGTCCTTGTGTTCTACCACCGAATCGCGATGGCGTTGTTGGCGCTGTGGGCCGGGATGGCTTCGGCCCTGGAGCCCGGGAAGGCGTATTGGCTGCAGGCCTCAGGCAAGCGGGATGCCGCCGGCGCCACGTTGATCCCGGGAACCCGCGCGTGGGAAACCGCTCCGGTTCGACCCGACCTGCTCGAGGCGCTGCGCCAGCGGGGGTGGACGGTGCGCACCACCCTGCGGTGGGCCAATCTGGTGTCGGCGGTCGCC
>JAMIIV010000006.1:0-38417 GCA_035913415.1 Fibrobacteria bacterium
CCAGCCTCCCCTTCTCGAAGCCCGCGAAGCCCCCGTCCCCGCTGAAGTCCTGGACCTGGACATCCGCATCCATGGGGCGTGTAAACACAACCTCAAGAACATTTCGGTGCGCATCCCGCGGCACAGTCTCACGGTCATCACGGGGCCTAGCGGGTCCGGCAAGACCAGCCTCGCCTTCGATACCCTCTTCGCCGAAGGCCAGCGTCGTTTCGTCGAGTCGCTGTCCACCTACGCGCGTCGGTTCCTGGGGCGAATGGAGCGCAGCGAGGCCGATTCCTTGGAGGGTCTCAGTCCCGCCATCGCCATCGACCAGAAGACCGCCACGCGCTCGCCCCGCTCCACCGTCGCCACCCTCACCGAGATCCACGACTACCTGCGCCTGTTGTGGTGCCGCGCCGGTGTCCAGCACGATCCCACCACCGGCGAGGTCCTCCGCCCCTGGAGCGCCGCGGATGCGGTCGATGCCGCGCTGAAGGCCGCGGAGGGACAAATCCTGTCCGTGTGGGCGCCGTTGCACATCCCCGGATCGGGACTCCCGCTGTTCTGCGCCGAGTCCTCCCAGCTTCCCCGCGTGGCCGAACAGCTCCTGGAGCTGGGTTTCGAGACCGCCGAAGCCGGCGGCAAGGAGATCGATCTGCGCAAACCTCCCGCTTCGGTGAAGGACGATGTCCTGGTCCTGGTGCGTGTGGATCGCCTCAAGGCCCGTTCCGGCGAACGCAAACGCCTCATGGAAGCGGTCCTCAAGTCCCGCGACGAGGCGCATGGGCTCTGCCTGTTCCGCTGGGAAGGCGGCGAGCTCTGGACGGGAGCCAACCCCGTCAACGCGGCCACCGGGTACTGGCAGAAGGAGCCCTGGGACCCCAAGAATTTCTCCTTCAACAGCCACTTCGGTGCCTGCCCCTCCTGCGAAGGCCTCGGGCAGCGCAAGGGTGTACCCTGCCCGGTGTGCAAGGGGGATCGCCTCCGTCCCGAGACCGCGGCGGTGAAGGTGGGGGGCACCCGCCTCCCGGAGTTCACCCGCTGGACCGTGGACGAAGCCTTGACCTTCGTGAAGGGCCTCAAGCTCAAGGGGGCCGCTGCCGAGATCGCCGTTCCCGTGCTGCGCGAACTTCGCGCCCGCCTGGGGTTCCTCTCGGACGTAGGTGTGGGGTACCTCTCGCTCGAGCGGTCGGGCATCACGCTCTCCGGCGGAGAGGCCCAGCGCATCCGCCTGGCCAGCCAGATCGGGTCCGGGCTCGAAGGCGTGATGTACGTGCTGGATGAGCCCACCACGGGTCTGCACCAGAGCGACACCGCACGCCTCGTGGCGACCTTGTTCCGCCTGCGCGACCTGGGCAATTCCGTGGTCGTGGTCGAACACGATCCCGAGCTCATCCGCGCCGCCGACCACGTGATCGACATGGGACCCGGGGCGGGGGAGATGGGCGGCGAAGTCGTGGCCAGCGGCACCGTCGCGGTCATCGAGGCCCATCCCACCAGTTTGACCTCGGCGTACCTGTCGGGTCGCAAACGCATCGAACGCACGTCCATCGAAAAGGATCCGCTGTTCTGGATCCACCTGCGAAGCGTGGACAAGAACAACCTCAAGAACGTCGACGTCGACATCCCCATGGGACGCCTCACCGGCATTTCGGGCGTTTCCGGTTCGGGCAAGAGCACGCTGGCCCTCGATGTCCTCGTGCCCGCCCTGCAGGCCAAGTGCGAAGGCAAACGCCGGTTCCAGGGGCTCAGGGCCATCACCGTCGACGAGGAGATCCAGGAGGTCGTGCTGGTCGACCAGTCTCCCATCGGGACCACGCCGAGGTCCACTCCGGCCAGCTACTGCGGCGTGTGGGAGCACATCCGCGAGTTCTTCGCCGCTGTCCCCGAAGCCAAGGCCAAGGGCTGGGACCGCAAGCGGTTCCAGTTCAACGGCGGCAACGGCCGCTGCCCGATCTGCGAAGGCCGCGGCGCGGTGGAACTCGAGATGCACTTCCTGTCGGACGTCTGGGTGGTTTGCGAAGCCTGCCACGGCAAGCGCTTCGATCCCGATACCCTCGCCATCCGCTTCCGCGGCCGCAACGTCGCCGATGTGCTCGAGATGCGGGTGGATGAGGCGCGCGAGTTCTTCGCCTTCCACAAGAAGACCAAGACCATGCTGGATGTGCTGCACGACCTCGGTCTGGGGTACTTGCGCCTGGGTCAGCCCGGCAACACCCTTTCCGGGGGCGAAAGTCAGCGCCTCAAGATCGCCGAGGAGCTGGGGCGCAACCGCCGCGGCCGTGCGGCCTACGTCCTGGATGAGCCCACCACGGGCCTGCACCTCTCGGACATCCATCTGCTCGTGAACGCCCTCGACAAACTCGTCGCGCGCGGCGACACCGTGGTCGTGGTGGAGCACCAGCTCGACGTGCTCTCGCAGTGCGACTGGTTGGTGGAGCTGGGTCCCGAGGGTGGTGTCGGTGGTGGACAGGTCCTGTTCCAGGGCTTCCCGAAGAATCTCCCCGTCAAGACGCCCACCGGCAAGGCGCTCAAGGGCTACCGGCGCTGAGGGGTGGGGTGATCCCCATTGTCGTTTCGGCGTACCGCCGGTGGTCGAGCCGCATTCCGGTGGTCGAGCCTGTCGAGACCAACTCGGTGGGTCTCGACAGGCCACCGGATCAATCCGATTGCCATCCGATATGGTTGGGCGGGCGATCTCAATACGATCGGGATTGACGCGGGAGTAGACGGCGTTCCGGGGCGCTCGAAGGTCCACCTCAGAACACGATCTCAAACCCCACCTGCCCCAGGCCGTTTTCGTTGTCGTGGGGATTGTTGTCCAGAGGGACCCAGCGCAGATAGCCGCCGGCGATGTTGTGTTTCCCCAGCAGGTACATGTGGCTCGAGAGGGTCCACTTCTGGTCGATGCGCCCCGTCGCCGCCCGCCAGAGGTGCGGCTCCACGTCCTGGAAGAACCCGAAGGGCCCGACGCTCCCCAGGCGCAGGCGCGCCCGCCCGAACAGTTCCTGGCGGAAATCGTGGTTCTGCCCGATCCAGACCGACTGCGGGCCGTACAGGAATTGTCCGACGTCGATGCGCGCGTCCAGCTTGAGGCCGGGGAAGGCGCGGGTGCTCCGGTAGGCGTCCACGAAGTGGTTGTGGTAGGCGCCTTTGGTCCCGAAGCCGATCTGGGCGGAGTTCCACCAGACGGCCCCGTTCTCCTCCGGTCTGGAGACGCTGTGCACGCACTCGTGCAGCAACAGACCCGAGATCTGCCAGTCTTCGAATTCGTAGCGGTACCCGGGTGTGAGCACGTAGCGGATGTGCGAGAGCTGGAAGGCGGTGGAGTCGTTGCGGGAAATCACCGTCGTGTTCCCGATCAGCCAGTTCGAGATGAAGCCCTTCCAGCGGAAGAAATCCACGTAGGCGTGGAAGTCCGAGCGGTACCCGGGAGGCAGGTCGGTGTGCCGCGGGGTCCCGAACCCGTTGGCGGCGAAGTCGACCTTGCCGCTGGTGGCCATCAGAACGTCGAAGTCGCGTACGGTCCAATCCCACGCTTCGGCGAAGGCGCCTGGGGGATCGTTTCCGCGATCGGGCTCCAGGGAGACGGAGGGTGTCGCGGCAGGCGTGGCGAAGACCGCAGGGATCCCCAACGAAGCAAGCAGTACCAGGAACGGAGCCATGCAGGAAAGATGGCATCGCGCCGACGCATCGGTCCGGGCATTTCCTGTGCCCACGGGAGAACGATGCGTGGTGTTGGAGGGGATGCCCCGCGACGCCCGGGCGGGATGCCTGCGGCACGGCATCCCCCGCGGAGACGGGAATGCGGATCAGGAGGCCGAGCGGGCTTCCACGTAGGCGGCGATCTGTTCGACGCAGCGGTCCAGGCCGATGCGGCTGGTTTCCAGGCACAGGTCGAAGGAACGGGCGTCGAAGGCGTGGTGTCCGGTGCATTCGAGGATGTATTCCGAACGGGCCCGGTCGTTGGTCTCCAGGCGCTCCCGTGCGGCATCCGGATCCAGGCCGTGGCCTTCCCGGAGGGCGCGGATGCGGAAGTCCGTGTCGGCGTGCAGCGCGACGGCGATATGGCGGGGATGATGGCGCAGGACATGGAATCCGCACCGGCCCAAAATCACGCAAGGTCGTTCCGCCGCGAGCTTGATGATGATCGCCGATTCAACCCCGTACAGCTCGCGGTTGGTGGGAAGAATGTCCAGCGGGCTGATTGGGATGGTGGAGGGCATGAAGATGTCCGGCGTGAACGGGCCGAAATTCAGGAGAGGGCTCCAGTCCGGGCGGAACCGCTCTTCGCGGGATTCCAGATCTTCCATGGGGATGTGGAATTCTGCGGCGGCCTTTTCCAGGATTTCGCGGTCGGCCAAGTGGAAGCCCAGGCGAGTGGCCAGCGCATGGGCGATCCGGCCGCCGCCACATCCGAGTTGGCGACTGATGGTGATGGCGAGGGGGACGGAGGAATCCATGGCAGGCCTTTCGATCGCGTGACGGGGGGAGCCGATCGACATAGAGCATACCATCCGGGGAGGCGATGGGTGACTCGTGGGATGCGTGTGCCTTGGACGTTGCGCGTGTGTCTGTCGTCACGTCCGCCTGGCTGCCTCCGGTGTTCAGGTCTACCTTGCCTGTCCATGTCCTCGCCCGCCTCCGCCCCGCGCCTTCTTGTGGCATCCCGATTCCGTACGACGTTCCGGTACGGGATCCCCTGCGCCATGGCGGTCGTGCTGGGGTGGGGGGCACAGGTTGGAGCCGCCACCGCGAGGACGCATTCCATGACGTTGGAACAAACAATCGATGCCATGTGTGATTCCGGATCGGCACCAATCAGGTTCGACGACATCGAGATCGGTTCCGATACGATCGCGGCGATCGAGCGTATGGGGTCACTGTTGGCGCAGGAAACCTCGGAAGCGCGGCGCAATGCCCTGATCGACTTGGTGAAGGGGTACCTCCCGGGAGTCCACTGGATTCGCGAGCCGCGGATCGTCGCTGCGCTGTTGCGCGGGGGGCGCGCTCGATCGGACGCCGCAGCCGAGGATGCTGCGAAAAGGAATTCGGCATCCGCTGGTGGTCGGATCGCCCGCCCTTCGAAGCGTCCGGCCCGCTGGAGCACGGTTTCAGCCCCGCACCCGAGTAGCCACCCTCCGGTGCCACCCGGGCGATGCTCCAGCGATGGGGGTTGCGCAGGGATGGGCTAGATTTCGCCTTTCGCTCCATCCAAGGAGGCTTGCCACGGCCAAGCTCGTTCACAGCGTCGATCATCTGGTCATCGGGTCCGGCATCGCCGGGCTCACCTTCGCGCTTCGGGTGGCCGAACGCGGGACCGTGGCCATCCTGACCAAGACCACGGCCGACGAGACGTCGACGCGCTGGGCGCAGGGCGGCATCGCTTCCGTCACGGCACCCGACGACGACTTCGCCAGCCATGTCGAGGACACGCTCCTGGCCGGGGACGGATTGTGCCATCGCGAGGCCGTCGAACTGCTGGTCCGCGAAGGGCCCGAGGCCATCCGCGAGCTGGTGGAGTGGGGGGTGCAGTTCACGCGCACCAAGGGCAAGGCGGGCACCTTCGACCTGCATCGCGAAGGCGGCCATGGCCGCGCCCGCATCCTGCACGCCGGAGACATCACCGGAGCCGAGATCGAACGCGCCCTGCTGGTGGCGGCCAAGTCGCATCCCAACATCCAGCTCTGCGAACAGCGCTTCGCGCTGGAGCTCATCACCGAGCACTTCCTGACCTCGTCCGACGACGACCGCCTCACCTGCCACGGTGCCTACGCCCTGGATCGGACCACCGGGCGCATCGAGACCTGGCTGGCTCCGGTCACGGTGCTGTGTACCGGCGGGGTGGGGCAGGTGTACCAGCACACCACCAATCCCTCGGTGGCCACCGGCGACGGCATCGCGATGGCCTGGCGCGCCGGCGCGCGCGTGGCCAACCTGGAGTTCGTGCAGTTCCATCCCACCATGCTGTACGATCCCGTCCGCGGCCCGTTCCTGATCTCCGAGGCCGTCCGGGGCGCCGGTGCGGTCCTGGTCGACAGCCGGGGCGAGCGCTTCATGGAGCACGAACATCCCCTCAAGGACCTCGCTCCCCGCGACATCGTCGCCCGGGCCATCGATCGACGCATGAAGGCCCTGGGCGACCCCTGCGTCTTCCTGGACGTTTCCTGTCTGGGAAGCCACGCGAAGGCGAAGTTCCCCAACATCCATGCGCGCTGCCTCGAAGCGGGATTCCGCATGGGCAAGGATCCCATCCCCGTCACGCCGTCGGCGCACTACCTGTGCGGCGGCATCGACACCGACCTGCACGCGCGTTCGTCCATCACGGGCCTGTACGCCTGCGGCGAATGCGCGCACACGGGCATCCACGGCGCCAACCGCCTGGCCTCCAACAGCCTTCTCGAGGCCGTGGTGTTCAGTCGCCGGGCCGCCGACCACGCGGTCTCCAAGCCTCGCCCCCGAGTGGATCCGCGGCTGGTGGCCAGGTGGGACAAACACGGCACCCGGGAGCATCGCGAAGAGGTCATCATCCGGCACCTGCACGACAGCGTGCGCCGCATCATGTGGGATTTCGTGGGCATCGTGCGCACCACCGACCGCCTGGAACGGGCCAGCGCGCACCTGCGCCTGATCCGCGAGGAGGTCGAGGACTTCTACAAGGCCACCGTCATCACCCCGTCGCTCCTGGAGCTGCGCAACGCCGCGCGCACGGCCCGACTGATCGTCGATTGCGCGCTCAAGCGGACCGAAAGCCGAGGCCTGCACAGCTCCCTCGACTTTCCCCGCAAGGTGAAGGCCCCGGTGGACACCGTGCTGCAGCACCGCTTCTGATGGACGTCGCGCCTGGGGCTTCCGCTCCCTTCCTCGCGATCCCGACCGTGTTCCACGATCGTGGCCGGGTGGGCTGAGCCGTGGCCTCCCTGCCGCACAGCGTCCGCGCCTTGGTCCTGGACATCGAGACCGTCGTCGACGGGCGGCTCATCCAACGCGTCAAGTGGCCCTCCGAGCCTGAACTGTCTCCGGTCGCGGCGCGGCAGCGCCTGTCGGAAGAACTCCTGGAATCCTCGGGCGGCAAATCCGACTTCGTCCCGCACGTGTTCCACGTCCCGGTCTCGGTGGCCCTGGCGGGCGTTGATGACGGATTCCGTCTCGTCGGTCTGGCCACCCTGGATCGGCCCCGCTTCCGGCCCCACGCCATCACCCGGCACTTCTGGGAAGGCTGGGAGCGGCGCGGTCGCCCGCAACTGGTGACCTTCAACGGGCGCGGATTCGACCTTCCCGTGCTGGAGCTGGCCGCGTACCGCTACGGGATCCCCGCTCCCGGCTGGTTCGGCCCCGACGGTCCCGCTTCGCCGCGGGCCCGGTACAACCAGCGCGGGCATCTGGATCTCATGGAGTACGCCACCTCGCACGGAGCTGTGCGCATGGCCGGTGGACTCCATCTCCTGGCCACACTCCTGCAGAAACCCGGCAAGATGGACACCAAGGGCAGCATGGTGCAGGACCTGTGGGAAGCGGGCGAGCATCTGCGCATCGACGATTATTGTCTCTGCGACGTACTGGACACGTACTTCGTCCATCTGCGCCTGGCGGTGCTCCGAGGGCTGGTCCGCCAGGCCGACGAACACGCCTTGGTCGAAGCCGCACGCGAGACCGTCGCGGGGGCGGTCGACGACTATCCGGGGCTGTCGGAGTACCTCGCGAAGTTCCGGTTCTGGACCCCTCCGGATCCCGACGGCGATGGGTTCCTGCCATGATCGGGTGGAATCCACGGTGACACCCGTCTGCCCCTGTGGTTCCGGCCTCGCACTGGAGGCCTGCTGCGGCCGGTTCCATCGCGGCGCTCAACTTCCGGCCACCCCCGAACAGCTCATGCGATCGCGCTACGCCGCGTTCCACCTGTCCGAGGTCGACTACCTGCTGGCCACCTCCCATCCAGTCCTGCACGGACCCCGGGAGCGCGTCGTCCTGGAGCAGGCTTGCCGTTCGACGCAATGGCTGGCGCTGCGCATCCTCGACGCACCCGCTCCGATCGGGGACGCGGGCGAAGTCGAGTTCGTCGCCTTCCATCGTGCGGGCCCTTCCGTAGGCCAGCTCCACGAACGTTCCCGGTTCGCGCGCGAAGGCGGGTGTTGGTTCTATCGCTCGGGCCGGATCCTGCCCGCCCTGTCCATCGGGCGGAACGATCCCTGCTGGTGCGGCAGCGGCGCCAAGCGCAAGGCCTGCCACGGCTGAAATTGCCGCCAGCGGACCTCAGCTCCGCGGCAGGTCGAACAGGCCCTGCCTGCGGATGACTTCGGCCACCTGCTCGGGGACCATCGACTGCCAGACGGGATCGCCCTGCCGAATCCGCTCGAGGGCTTCGCGGCTGTGCACGCGCAGACAGGTTTCGTCGTGTTCGGCGAGCTGCTCGATGACCCCGCGCTGGAGGAAGTACTCGTAGAGGTGCTTGAGCGCTCCGGGGATCTCCAGGCTTCCCGTGGTGACCAGGGCGTCGCCGGAGGGATCGAGGAAGGGATAGACGTACAGCTTGAGGTCGTTCTTGAACAGTCGTCCGAACGCCTCGAGGACGCCTCCGTCCAGGTTCTGGTAATACGATTCGTCGAACAGTTGCGCGAGGCTGTGGGCGCCCATCACGATGGCGATGCGGTTTTTCGTCCAGCGCGAGAGCCAGGCGCCCAGGCGGAAGTACTCGGCGAAGTCCGAGACCAGCACGGTGCGCCCGGTCGCGGCGATCATGTCGGCGCGGGAAAGGAAGTCGCGGGCGTCGATCCGGCCCGACCCCCCTTCGAGCAGGTTGTGGGTGGTGATCTCCATCACCTGGATCACGTCGTCGTCCTGGTGCCCCTCCTCGCGCCGGAGCTGGCGATGGGTGCTCTCCAGCATGTCCATGTTGACGGTGCACAATGGACGGAAACTGCCGCGCTCCAGCAGGATGGTCTTCTTGCGCAGCGCTTCCGACGGTTGCAGCACCTCGCCCTTGGCGGAGAACAGCGCGGCCTTCGAGAGACCCAGCTCGACCAGCTTCAGGCTCATCACGCGGTTGTCGACGTGCCGGAACTCGATGCCGGAGAATTCGATCATGTCGACTTCGATGCGACTGGTCGACAATCCGTCCAGCAGGGATTCGACCACCTTCTCGGGTTCGTGCGAGAGGAAGAACGCGCCGTGCAGCAGGTTGACCCCCACGATGCCCAAAGCCTCCTGCTGGAGCACGGCGTCCGAGTCGAGCATGCGCACGTGGAGGATGATCCTGCTGGCCTCGTCGCGCGGATGGGCCTGGAACTGCACGCCCATCCATCCGTGCTGGTCGTTGGTCCCGTGGTAGTTGCGGGCGGCCACGGTGTCGGCGAAGGCGAAGAAGGATGTCGAGTCCCCGCGGGCGTCGCCCAGGCGGTCGAGGTTCAGGCGGAACTCGTATTCGAGCATGGACTCCAGGCGGGGGCGCGCCACGTAGCGGTCGCATTTGCCGTAGATCGCGTCGGAGACGGTCATGTCGTAGGCCGAGATCGATTTCGAGATCGTGCCCGCCGCCCCCCCCACGCGGAAGAACCATCGTGACACTTCCTGTCCGGCACCGATCTCGGCGAAGGTGCCGTAGCGGCGCGGGTCGAGGTTGACCCGGAGGGCCTTCTGGTGGGTTCCAAGGGATTCGGAGGTAGGCATATCTCGAATCTACGGCATCGGGGCCTTCCAGGCCAGGATGGAAGACCGCGGAAGGGCGATGGGGAGAAATGGGGGGAGGCTGCGGAGGGGCTTCGGGGGTTTGGGGGCAGGCGTGGCATCATCGCGTTTTCCCGAATCGGTGCAACAATAAGCGTTTAAGTCGAATATGTGATGGATAGAAGCGATTGATTCCACCACATATAGTGGAATCAATCGCTTCTGAATTCGGCGAATTCATTTCTTCCCGAGGGGGGTATGCGGGGAGTACTTGCGGTATATGGGGAGAAATGGGTTAGATTATGGGTAGCCGTGGGTAGAAGCGGTGGGTTATGGGGGATTTGTAGGCGTGTACACCGGATACAGCACAGTCGCGATCGATGCGAAGGGCAGGACCAACCTGCCCCGCGAGTTGCGGCGTGAGCTCCCGGTCGAGGCCGATGGCAAGGTCGTGGTGGTGCCCGGTGCGGGGCCCACGCTCCTGTGCTTCGACTATCCGTCCTTCCAGCGCACCGTCCAGGCCCTGCAAGCCCTGCCGCGCACCCCGGAACTGGCGAGGAACCTCCGTCGCATGACCACGCTCGCCGCCACCTCGGTGCTCGACGAGCAGAACCGGCTCACGCTTCCGCCGCGTCTGATGGAACTGGCCGGCCTCGGCACCCGAGTGACCTTCGCCGGCGACGGCGACAAGATCCTGCTGATGACGCCCGAGCGCTTCGACGAGGAGATCGGCGGTCCCGCCACGGGTTCCGGATACGACGACTTCGCCGAATGCCTGCAGGTGCCGCCGCCGGGTCCGATCCCGGCCCGGTCGGAGGCGTCGTGACCGAAGTCCTCGCGATTCCCCAGGACAGTCCCGACATCCGCCACGTCCCGGTCCTCGCATCCCGCATCGCGGATCTGCTGGCGCAGGACGGCCCCGGCAACTGGTTCGATTGCACGCTGGGCGACGGTGGCCACTCCTCCGTCCTGCTCGCGCGCCTCTCGCCCGATGCCAGGCTGTTCGGCCTGGATCGCGATCCGCAGGCTCTGGCGGTCGCCACCGCGCGCCTGGGTGCGGATCGCCGCTTCCAGGCCGTGCACACGCGTTTTTCCGCCCTGGGCTCGTTGACGGAAACTGTCGGCGCTCGCGGGTTCCTCTTCGACTTCGGGGTCTCCAGCCGCCAGCTCGACGAAGATTCGCGCGGCTTCACGATCCGGCCGGGAGCCACCCTCGACCTCCGCATGGATCCCACCGCCCCTGGCGCGTTGGCCGAACTCCTCGACACCATCGAAGAAGACGTGCTGGCCCGCGAGCTGACGGCCTTGGCCGATGTGGCCCGTTCCCGCACCGTCGCGCGCCACCTGAAGGCGCGCCGCGCCTCGGGAGCGACGCTGATGTCCGACGACCTCGAAGGCGCGATGCGCGAAGCCTTCCCCAAGGGAATGCGCGACCGCCCCCGCGAACTGGCGCGCCTGTCCATGGCCCTGCGCATGCTCGTCAACGACGAACTCGGCGAGATCCGCACGGCGCTCCCGGAGGCCTTCGCTCGATTGGCGCCCGGTGGCCGCCTGGCGGTGCTGACCTACCACTCCGTCGAGGATCGCCTCGCGAAGAATCTGTTGCGCCACCTCATCGGCGACGACCACGATGCCCCGCGCGACATCTACGGCAACCGCCCGGCGATGGCCGGGGAGTGGGTCGCCCGCTCCGAAGCGCCCGATGCCGCAGAGATCGCGGCCAATCCCAGGGCCCGCTCCGCGCGCCTGCGGGTGGTCGAGAAACGGCGCGGCTCCGTGGTGCTGGGTGTTCTGGTGGCGTTCATCGGGGTGACCGTGCTGGCCTCGGTCATGGTCGGTTGCGTCTGGCGCCAGACCCGCCACGTGGAGCTCGAGAAGACCTTCGACCAGGGCCGTCGCGAAGAGCGCCGTCTGCGCGACTCCGCCGAGCAGCTCGCGGCGCGGTTGTCTTCCTTGCGCCGCCCGGATGCCATCGAGGCCCGGGCTTCGGCTTGGGGCTGGTCGCGGCCCGCGCGCCAGTTCCGCCTGCCCGAGCCCGACACCGCAGCGGTGGCCCGATGAACGCCGGACGCCTTTCCCTGGTCCGCTGGGGCCTCGTGGGCTTCTTCGGCTTGATCGGCCTGCGACTGACCTGGATCCAGGTGTTCGAAGGCGCCAACCTGCGCGAGGCGGCCCGTTCGCAGACCCGGCTCCGCCTGCTGCTGGACGCCCCGCGCGGCGAGGTCCTGGCCACGGACGGTTCCGTGCTGGCCGGCGAGAGCCCCGAAGGTGGCCGTGGTTGGCCTTGGGGCTCCATGGCGCTGCCCGTACTTGGACTGGTGGGGCGCGACGGCAACGGCCTCATGGGATTGGAATACCGCTTCGACGAGGTCCTGCGGGGGGTTCCTGGATGGAAGACCGCCCGCCGCACCGCGCGCGGCCAGGCATGGCCCGACTTCGACGACCAGGGCTCCCGGGCCCAGCCCGGAATGGGCGTGGTGACCACCTTGCGCCCCACGCTCCAGGGTGAGGTCGAAGCCGCCCTCGCGGAGGCGGTGCGTCGCCACGGAGCCGTGGGAGGCACGGTCGTCGTCATCGAGGCGCGTACCGGTGACATCGCCGCGATGGCCTCGCTTCCGGCGCCTGCCGAGCCCAAGGCCATGGCCCTGGGACGGGTAGAGGTCGGGGCGATCCACCGCACCTACGAACCCGGCTCGACCTTCAAAGCGTTCAGTCTGGCCGCGGCCCTCGAATCGGGGCGCCTGCACCTGACCGACCTGTTTCCGCTCGGACCTTCCTGGGACCCGGGTGACGGTCGTCCCATCCGCGACGCCCACCCCCTGCAGGGGATGCATTCGGCGCGTTCGTGCATCGAACATTCCTCCAATGTCTGCTTCGCCCAGATCGCCAACCGGGCCGGAGCGGCGACCCTGTTCCGGACGGCACGCGACTTCGGATTCGGGACGCCGTCGGGTGTGGATCTTCCCGGCGAGGAGTCGGGACTCCTCAAGACCGTCGACCAGTGGTCGGGCCGCACGCTCCCGACCATGGCGATTGGACAGGAAGTGACCGTGACCCCGCTGCAGATGGCCATGGCCTACGCGGCGCTGGCCAATGGCGGCGTGCTGATGCGGCCCCGCCTGGTGCGGGCCATCGTCTCGCCCGAAGGCGATACCGTCGAGCGCTTCGCGCCCCGCGCCGTCCGCCAGGCGGTGTCCACGGCCACCGCGGCGGCCGTGATGGACGCCTTGGTGGGAGTGGTCGACAGCGGCACGGGCGGGCTCGCGCGGGTTGCCGGCGTGGACGTCGGTGGCAAGACCGGCACGTCGCAGAAGGTCGATCCCCTGAACGGACGTTATTACCAGGACCGGTTCATGGCCTCCTTCGTGGGAATCCTCCCCCTGGCGGGATCGCCCCTGGTCTGCCTCGTGGTTCTCGACGACCCGTCCCAGAACGGACACACGGGAGGCATCGCCGCCGCACCTGCGTTCGGCCGCATCGCCCGGTTCGCCCTGCGCGATCCCTCCCTGCCCTGGGGGGATCGAGCTCCCGACGTCGCGGGTGCGCTGGCGCAGGCCGTGTCCGGATCGCGCGTCTCGCGCCCGGACAGCCTGGTGCGGGCCGTCGCCGCGGAGGAGAGTCCCGGATGAGCGTCTTGGCCAACCTTCTGTTCCGCGCCGACATCACGGTGCAGGGTGCGGTGCCCCACGCCGCCGTGGCCCGTGTGGTCGTCGACTCCCGCGAAGCGGTTCCCGGCTCCCTCTTCTGCGCCGTGCGCGGCACGGTGCGCGACGGCAACGCGTTCGCCGACCAGGCTCTGGCGCAAGGGGCGGTGGCCGTCCTCACCGATCGTTCGGAATGTGGGGCCCTGCCCGGACGCATCCTGATCGAGAACGTCGGTGACGCCATCGGTCCGCTCTGCCGTGCCCTCCACGGGGAGCCCGACGAAGGTCTGCGCAGCTTCGCCGTGACGGGCACCAACGGCAAGACCACTTCGGTGTTCCTAGCCGAGGCCATGTACGCCGAAGCGGGTTTGGCTCCGGCGCTATCCTCGACCGTGCTGGTGCGCTACCCGGGTTGGGAGAGCCCTTCGGGCATGACCACCCCCGATGCCGTGCGTCTGTGGGAATGGATCCAACGCGCCCGCGGTGCCGGGGCCCGATCCCTGGCCGTCGAGGTCTCGTCCCACGCCCTCGACCAGGGGCGCATCGGCGGCCTGTCCGTCGATGCCGCTGTGTTCACGAACCTGACCCACGACCACCTCGACTACCACGGCGACATGGCCGCCTATTTCGCCGCCAAGAGCCGTCTCTTCACCCGCCATCTGAAGCCCTCGGGCGTGGCGGTCGTCAACGGAGACGATCCCCACGGGCTGGTCCTGGCCCACCAGTTGGGCGACCGGGCGCGCACCTTCGGATTCGAGGGCGGTGATCGCGACTGGATCATCGCAGGGTTCCACAACGGTCTCGACGGGATGTCCTTCCGGCTGCGCTCGCGCGCCGGGCACGGAATCGACCTGCGCAGCCCGCTGATGGGACGCGTGTTCGCCCAGAACCTGGCCGGGGTCGCCATCGCGATGCTCGAGACCGGGATTCCCGCCGACGCCGTCGTGGCGGCGGCGGCGCGCGTGACCGTGCCGGGGCGTTGCCAGCCGGTACGTCGCGGGGCCTTCCGTGGCATCGTCGACTACGCCCACACCCCCGACGCCCTCCAGCGTCTCCTCGAGGGGCTGCGTCCGCTGGTGGCCGGAAAACTGGTCTGCGTCTTCGGCTGCGGCGGCGATCGCGATCGCACCAAGCGCCCCGTGATGGGCGGCATCGCCGAGCGCCACGCCGACCTGGCCGTACTGACCTCCGACAATCCCCGCACCGAGGATCCCGAATCCATCCTCGACCAGGTCGCCGCGGGCATGTCCGGCCACGCCCACCTGCGCGTGGCCGACCGTGCCGAGGCCATCCGCATGGCCGCCGAGCGGCTGGGCCCGGAGGATCTCCTGGTGGTGGCCGGCAAGGGGCACGAGGACTACCAGATCATCGGCGCCGAGAAACACCACTTCGACGACCGCGAAGTCCTCGGGGCGGCCTTGGCGGCCAGGGAGGAAAAGGCATGACGACCTTGCGCTGGGGGGAGGTCCTGGACTTCCTCGAGACGGAATCCGTCGGCGGCAGGATTCGCCGCGACCGCAAGGTCGGAATCTGCACGGACACCCGCGCCATCGGCGAGGGGGACGTGTTCTGGGTGCTCAAGGGTGAGCGCTTCGACGGACACGCGTTCGTCGAAGCCGCGTTCGGGAAGGGAGGGATCGCCGCCGTGGTCGATCGCAAATGGTTGGAACAGGGATTCGTCCCCTCGCGCGTCTACGTCCCGGTCGACGACACCGGAACGGCCTTCTTGAAGCTCGCCGGACGCCATGCCGCCCGCTTCCGCATCCCCCGTGTGGCGATCGCCGGATCCAACGGCAAGACCACCACCAAGGAGATGGTCTCCCGCGTCATGTCCCTGAAAGGGGCATGCCACCGGACCCGGGCCAATCTCAACAACCAGGTGGGGGTTCCCACGACCCTCCTGGGAATCGACGGGACGCATCGCAGCGCCGTCGTCGAGATGGGCACCTCCTCGCCGGGCGAACTCGAGCCCCTCTCCCGGGCGGTCCAGCCCACCTGCGCCGTGTTGACCAACATCGGGCACGAGCACATGGAGTTCTTCAAGACCCTCGAGGCGGTCCGCGACGAGGAACTCAAGGTGACCGCGGGTCTGCGCACCGGCGGTGTGCTGGTGCTGAACGCCGACGATCCGTACCTCCAGCGCGTGCGGACCAATTCCCGGTTCCGGGTGCAGACCTACGGCATCCACAAGGGGCAGGTGCGCCCCGCCGAGTTGCGCTATGACGAAGACGGCTGCGCCTCGTTCCGCGTGGGTCGCACGGCCTTTCGCCTGGGCGTGCCCGGAGTCCACAACGTCTACAACGCCCTGGCCGCGATCGCCGTGGGCATCACGCACCGCATCCCCAAGGGGCGCATCGCCGAAGCCCTGGCCTCTTTCCAGGCCGTGGAGGGGCGGATGAACGTCATTCGCGCCTCGGGGTTCCGCATCATCGACGACTGCTACAACGCGAACCCGCCCTCCGTCCGCTCGGCGCTGTCGATCGTCTCGGGGATGGCCTGCACCGGTCGCCGCATCGCGGTGCTCGGCGACATGCTCGAGCTGGGCGACGAGAGCGCCGAGCTCCATCGCTCGATCGGCGCCTGGGCCGGCGAGATGGATGTCGATCGCCTGTGGTGCGTGGGCCCCCTCTCGCGGGACATCGCCTCGGAAGCCCGCCAGAAGGGCCTCTCCAAGTCTCGCGTCCGCCACTTCGCCGACAAGGCCGCCCTCGAGGCCGCATTGGTCGACGAAGTGGGCGAAGGCGACATCGTGCTCGTCAAGGCCTCCCACGGTCTCCGCCTGGACACCGTCGTGGCCCGCCTCAAGACTCTCGAAACCGTATCCCCCTCCGGAGATCGTCGATGATCGCTCCCGCCGCCGTCTCGTCCGCCCGCTTGCCCCGCATGGTGGCCGTGTCCGGATCCGAATTCCGATTCGTCACCGCGCATCTGCTCCGCCGCCTGGTCGCGGAGTCCTCGCCCAGCGGACGGGTGCCGGAAATCGTCGAAATCTCCGAAGGCAGGTCGTTGCCCGCTTCGTGCGACTGCCTGGTCGAAGCAGGTGAAGCGCGTCCCGCCGACCTGTCGATTTCCGGTGTGCGCCAGGACAACCTCGATGGCGATGTCTCCCTCGACTGGTCCTGGTCGGTCGATCGCCCGGTCTGGAGGGGTGCGTACGTCCGCCACGGACTGATCGTGGCCGCCGACTGCGGTCGGGCCCATGTGCTCGGGCCCGTGCGTTCCCTGCGCATCCCCGGTTCGCGCCACGTGGAAGCGGTTCTGCCCGCCGTCGCGGCGGCCCTCTCGTGGGGGCTCGAGCCTCGCGCCTTGCGCGATGCGCTGTTCTCCTGGACCGGCCCCGAGCACATGCTCCAGTGGTGCGGCGTGGTGGGAGGAGTGACGCTGTTCGACGACGCCGCCACCTGCACCGCCGAAGGTCTCGACCGCGCGCTCGACGCCTTCGACCAGAAGACCACCTTGGTCACCGGTGGCCAGGGTTTCCACGCGGGTTTCGAGCTTCTCGACAAGATCCGTTCCCGCACCTCGCGGGTGGTGCTGCTGCCCGGAACTCCCGAGTGGGTGGCCACCACCTGGGGCCGTCTCGCCGACGCCGTCGTCGCCCTCGACCTGGCCGACGCGGCCCTCGAGGCGCGCGAACGCACCCTGGCGGGTGGTCAGGTCCTGTTCTGCCCGGCCTGCCTGCCCCGAGACCGCGAGCCCGGCCTGATCCAGCGCGGCACCCTCTTCGTCCGGGAGTTCCTCGGAGCATGACCCGAACCTCCCAACCCGACTGGATCCTCCTGGGGGCGTGTCTGGCGCTGGCCGCGATCGGCACCGCCATGATCTACAGCGCCTCCTCCGGGTATGGAGCGATCCGTTGGAGCTGGGAGTCCTCGCGCGTGCTGTCCGACCACCTGGTCCGGCTCGCGATCGGCACCTGCGGCCTGGCGGTCGCGTCGTTCCTTCCCTTGCGGTGGCTCGGACGCGGTTCGCGTTGGTTGCTCTGGGCGGCGGTGGCCCTGCTGGTCTTCACGGTGGTTTCCAATTCTGTGGGCTCGATCAACGGCGCCAAGCGCTGGATCTCCATCGCCATGTTCTCGCTCCAGCCGTCCGAGTTCGCCAAACTCGCCCTGGTCGTGGCGGTCTCGTGGCACCTGTCCCGCCCCGGCATCCGGATCGCCGATCTCCAGGATCTGTTCCCCGTGCTCTGGAAGATCGCCCTGGTCTGCGGGTTGATCATCCTGCAGCCCAACTTCTCCACCGCATCGGCCCTGATGATGACCGCCTTCGTGTTGCTCCTGGCCGGCGGAATGGCCTGGAAACACATCGGGGCGATGATCGGGATCGGCTTCGTCGGCATGGTGGGAATCATGGTGGCACAACCCTACCGCCTGGCCCGCCTGTCGGCCTTCTTCCATCCGGAGGAGCACGCGAAGGATTCCGCGCTGCAGTCGCTGCAGTCGCTGATCGCCCTGGGCAACGGAGGAATCTTCGGGGTCGGACTCGGGCGCGGCACCGCCAAGCTCCTGCATCTGCCCGAGCCGTACACCGACACCATCTTCGCCGTGCTGGGCGAGGAGCTCGGTCTGGTCGGGACTCTCGTGACCCTGGGGTTGTTCGCCTTGGTGGCCTGGAGGGGAATCGCCATCTCCCTGGCCAGCCGCGACCCTTTCGCCAAGCTGTTGGCGGTCGGGCTCACCACGCTGCTGTGCCTGTGGGCGACCCTCCACGCGATGGTCTGCACGCGCATCATCCCCACCACGGGTCTCCCGATGCCCTTCGTCAGTTATGGTGGTTCGTCCCTCCTGTTCTCGATGGTCTGCCTCGGGCTGCTCCTGAACCTCTCGCGTCATGTCGGCGAGACCTTCGAGGAAGAACCTCCGCCGCGTTCGGCGTGGTCCCCGGAACGCGCCTCGTCGCGAACCGGTTCCGCGCCCGCGCGCGCCACCACCACGGCGGGGAGGCCCGCATGGCGCTGAAGATCGCCCTGGCCTGCGGCGGAACCGGGGGCCACGTGTTCCCGGCCCTGGCGGCCGGCACCGTGTTGCGCGACGAAATGGGCGCCTCGCTGGTCCTTTTGGGTCGCACCGGTGCGCTCGAGGAGCGCCTCGCCTCGCAGGCGGGGGTCGCCTTCCTGCCCGTGCCCGCCGTGCCCCTGCACCGCACCCGCGTCTGGCGGAATCTGTCACTACCCTGGACCGCCTGGACCTGCGTCCGCCAGGCTCGCCGCGCTCTCGCCACCTGCGCCCCCGACGCGGTCCTGGCCACCGGGGGGTTCGTCAGTCTCCCCACCGGCATCGCGGCCCGCACCATGGGGATCCCCGTGGTGGTCCACGAATCCAACGCCCATCCCGGAGTCGCCAACCGCCTCCTGGCGCGTGTCGCCGACCGCCTGTTGGTGGGGTCGCCCGCCGGTGCCCTGGCCTTCGCGCGTCTGCCCGCCGTCGTGGTGGGAAATCCGGCGCGTTCCCGCGACGCCCGCTCCCGCGAGCAGTTGCGCGCCGAACGCGGGCTGACGGATTCCGACCGGTATCTGGTGGTCATCGGTGGATCGCAGGGGGCTCGCGGCCTCAATCGCATCCTTGCCGAAGAGATCCGCGCCCTTCTTTCCGCCGGGTGGAAGGTGCTGTGGCAGGCGGGCCCGACGGGCCTGGACATGGCGCGGGAAGCGGCCGCCGGCCTGGAGGGCGTGCGGGTCGAAGCCTTCGTCTCCGACGTGTACGGCGATTTCGGCGCCGCGGATCTCGCGATGACGCGCGCCGGCGCCAGCACGCTGGCGGAGTTGTCCCTGTTCGGGCTGCCGTCGGTGCTCGTACCCTATCCCCACGCCACGGGGAATCACCAGGAACTCAACGCGCGGGAGATGTCGCAGGCGGGCGCCGCCGAATTGCTCGTCGAGCGCGACTGGACCCCCGGCTCCGCTTACGCGGCCGTCGAACGCCTCTGGGCGCGCCGCGCCGAAGCCTCCCGTTCCATCCTGGCCTTCGCCCGCCCGCAGGCGGCCCGCGACACGGCCCTGGCCGTCGTGGCCGCATTGGAGACGAAACGATGATCCCACGCCACCGCTTCCGTCGTCTGCATTTCGTGGGTGTGGGTGGGGCCGGCATGGCTCCCTTGGCCGCCTGGTTCGCCGCGCGCGGGTTCGCCGTCTCCGGGTCGGATCGCTCCGAGTCCCCCAACTTGGAATGGTTGCGCGACCAGGGCCTCGAGGTCCGGGCGGGCCATGCCGCCGCGTACGTCGAGAACGCGGACCTTGTCATCCGCACCAGCGCGGTCGGCGCCGAAAACGTCGAAGTCGCCCGTGCCCTGGAGTTGGGCATCCCCGTCGTGCGCCGCGCCGAAGCGCTCGGCGAGGTCACGCGCGAAGGACATTCCCTGTGCATCGCCGGCACCCACGGCAAGACCACCACCACGCTGATGATCGCGCGGATCCTCCGTTGCGCGGGCCTGCGGCCCTCGGTGCTTCCGGGAGGAGTTCCCACCAACGTCGAGGATCAGCCCGATCCGGCCGCCGACGGCCCGCTGGTCGTCGAGTCCGACGAGTTCGATCGCACGTTCCTGGCCTTGCACCCCGATGCGGTCATCGTGACCAACCTCGAGGAAGACCACCTGGACTGCTACAGCGGGATGGAAGACCTTCGCGAGACCTTCGCGAAGTTCCTCACCCGGCTTCCCTTCCACGGGTACGTGCTGCTGTGCGGTGAAGATCCCGGGGCCTGCTCCCTGGCACCCGCCCACACCGGGTCGATCTTCACCTATGCCCTCCAGGGCGAGGCCGACTACCTGGGCACGGAAAATCCCGACGGTTCCACCGAGGTCGCGTTCCGCGGCAAGCGCCTGTGCACCTTCAAGCTCGGAGTCCCGGGCCGGCACAACCGCTTGAATGCCTTGGCCGCCATCGCGCTGTGCCACCAGGAGAAGGTCGATCCCGACGTCGCGGCCTTGGCGCTTTCGGGGTTCCGCGGTGCACGTCGGCGCCTGGATCTGGTGGGCGACGCGTATGGCTGCCCCGTCTACGACGACTACGGGCACCACCCCACCGAGATCTCCGCGACCTTGCAGGCCGCTCGCGAGCTGGGTGGTGGCCGCAAGGTCGGTGTCGTGTTCCAGCCCCATCTGTATTCCCGCACCCGCCATTTCGCGGCCGGTTTCGCCACGGCGCTGGCGGGGGCCGACATGGCCTTCGTCGCTCCCGTCTACGCGGCCCGCGAAACTCCCGACCAGGGTTCTTCCGCAGAGGCGATCCTCGAGGCCGCACCGGCCGGTTCCTGTCTGCGGCCGGTGGCCGATCGCGCCGCGGCGGTCCAGGCGATGCGCGAACTCGCCGTCGACGGCGACTGGCTCCTGTTGTTCGTGGGTGCCGGTGACGTCGGGTCCTGGGCGCGCGACCTCCTGAAGGAACGCGCATGATCACCCACGTCCGCACCGCCCCCCGCACGCCGGAGGTGAGCATTAATTCGTCCCGCGTGGGGGCCAACGCGCGCAAACGCGAAGCCACGCGCTCCGCCCGCCGGGTGGAGGTCGCCCGCGAAGCCGCCAGTCGCTCCGCCGTGGTGTTCCGCCGCATCCTGGGGGGCGCGTTCGCGGCGGTCGCCTTGGTGGGCGTCGGATACGGGCTGCGGCATCTCGCCTTGCGCAATGGGTGGGTCGATCTTCGCCAAGCCGAAGTACACGGCTACCGGAACGTTCCGGTGTCCGAGGTGATGCGGCTTTCGAGCCTTCGCCCCGAGCCCCTGTGGGGACTCGATCTGGACGCCCTGCGCCGCCGTCTCGAGGGGCATCCCTGGATCGCCGGCGCTTCCGTACGGCGTTCGTATCCCCATGGCCTGCAGATCGAGCTCCGGGAGCGGGTGCCCGTGCTGGCCTTGCCCGACGGCCGATGGATCGCCGAGGACGGACGCGTCATGGACGCGCGCGGGTCGTTCGCGCTGACGACCGTGGGTGGGTTGCGGGAGGACCGCAAGACGGTCTCGAAGGCCGATCTTCCCGTGGTGCGGGCCATCGCCGAGATGGCGCGCCAGGCACCGGAGCTGCTGGGGCGTCTCGAAGACGTCCAGGTCGAGCGCGACGGGTCCCTGGTGGTCCGCCTGACCGGCTTCGCGCCGCGTGTGCGCATCGCGCCGCAGGACTGGAAACGCGGCTTCGCCCGTGCCGGTGCCCTGGAAAAGGAATTGTCGACCGAATCGCAGCGGATCGCCGAGATCGATCTGCGTCATGGTGCGTGCGCCGCGTTGCGCCGCAGGGAAGGAGGCGCCTGATGGCTGCCCAGGAACGTGTGGTCTGCGGACTGGATATCGGAACGACGAAGGTCTGCGCCATCATCGGACAGATCGGTCCGACCGGCTCGATCGACGTCATCGGCGTCGGCACCGACGCGTGCACCGGGCTGCGCAAGGGCGTGGTCATGAACATCCAGCGCACGCAGGAAAGCGTGCGCAAAGCGGTGGAGGAAGCCGAACTGATGAGTGGTGTCGACGTGCGTTCCGTGTACGTGGGCATCGCCGGAGCGCACATCCAGGCCAAGAACAGTCGCGGCGTGATCGCGGTCAACCGCAAGGGCGGGGTCATCGCGCAGGACGACGTCGATCGCGTGATCGAGGCGGCCCAGGCCGTGCCGATGCAACCCGGGCGGCGCATGCTGCACGTGGTTCCCCAGACGTTCGTGGTCGACGACCAGCCCGAGATCCTCGATCCCGTCGGCATGACCGGGGTGCGCCTGGAAGGCGAAGTGCACATCGTCACCGGGGACATCTCGAAGGTGCAAAGCCTTCTGCAGGCGGTCGAAGGCGCCGGCCTGCGGGTCGCCGACATCGTGTTGGAGCCGCTGGCCAGCTCCATGGCCGTCCTGGACGAAGACGAGAAGGAAATGGGCGTGGCGATGGTCGACATCGGCGGGGGCACCACCGACGTGGCGATCTTCTCCGGCTCGTGCATCCGCCACACCTCGAGCATCCCCATCGGCGGCGATCTGGTCACCACCGACATCGCCTACGGACTGAAGGTCCCCAAGGGACGTGCCGAAGAGGTCAAGAAGAAACACGGCAGCGCCATGCAGGCGCTGGTGCCGCGCGACGACTGCTTCGTGGTGCCCGGCGTGGGTGCCTACGACCAACGCGAACTGACGCGTCTGGAACTGGCCGCCATCATCGAGCCCCGCATGGTCGAGATCTACCGCGCCGTGGCCACCGAATTGCGCCAACTGGGCCTGTACAACGCCCTCGGCGCCGGACTCGTGCTCACGGGGGGCGGCTCCCTGATCCCCGGTGCCGCCGAGCTGGCCCAGTCGGTCATCGGTCTGCCCGTCCGCTTGGGAACTCCCCGTGGGTTCGGGGGCCTGGTCGATTCGGCCTCGACTCCCAAACACGCCACCGGCGTGGGGCTGGTCCTCTACGGGCAGGCCAACACGTCGTCCCTTCCCGTCGGCTCCCAGCAGGGCCCCGGCGGTGACCGCATCAAGGATCTCCTCGGTCGCATGACCGAGTGGGTCTCCCGATACTTCTGACCCTCCGCCTGTCCCGACCCGGAGCGCACACATGACCTTCACGATCGAAAACCTCACAGACAACGACCCCCTCGCAAGGAGACCCTCCATGAACTTCAGCATCGAGACCCCGCAGGATTCCAGTCCCGCGCGCATCAAGGTTGTCGGCGTCGGCGGAGCCGGCGGCAATGCCGTGAACCGGATGGTCGAAGCCGGACTCGCCGGTGTCGAATTCATCTCCGTGAACACGGATCTGCAGGTCCTGGAGACCAACCTCGCCGAGGTCAAGGTGCAGATCGGCTCGCGCGCCACGCGTGGTCTGGGTGCCGGCGCCAACCCCGAAGTGGGTCGCGCCTCGGTCGAGGAGAGCCACGAGGAAGTCGCCGAACGCCTCAAGGGCGCCGACATGGTCTTCATCACCGCCGGCATGGGCGGAGGCACGGGAACCGGAGCGGCTCCGGTGGTCGCCGAGATCGCCCGCGAGCTGGGCATCCTCACCGTGGCGATCGTCACGCGCCCCTTCGACTGGGAAGGCGCCGTGCGCAAGCGCAACGCCCGCCAGGGCCTGGAAGCGCTGCGCGCCTGCGTCGACAGCATGATCGTCATCCCCAACCAGAAGCTGCTGTCGGTGGCCACCAAGACCACCACCATGGCCGACGCCTTCCGCCTGGCCGACGACGTGCTCTACAACGCCATCCGCGGCATCACCTCGATGATCCTGCGCCGCGGCTCCATCAACATGGACTTCGCCGACGTGTCGGCGGTCATGCGCGACTCGGGCCAGGCCCTGATGGGCGCGGGCGTCGCCGCCGGCGAGAACCGCGCGCGCATCGCCGCCGAGCAGGCGCTGCACGCGCCCCTGCTGGACAGCGTCGACATCCATGGCGCCACCGGCATGCTGGTCCACTTCTCCGGCTCGTGCGTTCTTCTGTCGGAAATCGACGAGGTCATGGGGTATTTCCGCGAGGCTCTCGGCGAAGAGAACCAGGAAAACATCATCTTCGGCCTGGCCGAAGACCCGGATGCCGACGACGAGTTCCGCGTGACCTTGATCGCCACCGGCTTCGATCCCGACATGACCCGCCTGCCCCAGACCGGAGGCATGCCCAGCTACCGCGCCCCCGAAGCGCCCGCCGCCCGCCGTCCCGCGGCTCCGGTCCCGTCGTCCGCCTGGGCGCAGCCCGGCTACGAAGCGCCCGCGCCCCAGCAGGTCCGCCACGCACCGCCGGCTCCGGTCGCGGCTCCGGCCACCCGTGGCTGGCAGGAAGACACGGCTTCGGTCGCCGCCCGCAGCGGAACGGGTAGCATCCACGCCGCCGCCACGCGCGCCGGTCGGGTCCTGCCCGCGGCTCCGGTCTCGGTCCGCGAGCCCTCGGGCGGCCATGTCGCCGTCGCCCCCCTGTCCCATCGGCCCCGGACGGAATTCGTCCCCGACTACCAGGACATGGACGATACCGACACCCCGGCTTTCCTGCGCCTGCACCAGTGATCATCGGGTTCCTCCCGGCGGGGAGCCGCCCCTGAGCGTCTCCCTGTACGTCCATGCGCCCTTCTGCGAACGCAAGTGCGCCTACTGCGACTTCGCCTCGCGGGAAGGGGCGCCGGGCGAAGAGGCCGCTTGGATCGGGAGGATCGTCTCCGAGCTGCGCCTGCGCGGCACGGAGGCAACGGTCCCCCTCGATACCATATTCTTCGGAGGTGGCACGCCGTCGGCCCTCTCCGACGACGTGCTCGCTTCGTTGTGCGCGGCGGTTCGCGACAATTTCCGACTGGCTCCTGGTTTCGAATGGAGCGTCGAGGCCAACCCCGCGAGCCTCACTCCGACCAAGCTCGGCATCCTCCGCGACCACGGCGTGGGTCGCGTTTCGCTGGGGGTCCAGTCCTTCGATCCGGCCCTGCTTGCGGTCATGGGGCGGGCGCACGACGCCCACCAGGCGGCCGAGGCCCTGGACCTGGTCGCGTCCTCCGGCCTGCGCTGGAGCGCCGACCTGATCTTCGCCCTTCCCGGGCAGTCTCCCGAGCTCTTCTTCGCGAGCCTGGAACGCCTGCTGGAGTGGGATCCCTCGCACGTCTCGTTCTACGGGCTATCGTGGGAGCCCGGCACCCCCTTCCGCAAGGCCCTCGACGAAGGACGCCTGCACGAGGCCTCCGAAGACGACTGGGAGACCATGTACACGGGTGGGGTGGAGCGCCTGGCCCGCGCCGGGATCGCCCGCTACGAGGTCTCCAACTTCGCCCGCCCCGGCGACGAATGCCGCCACAACGAGGCGTACTGGAAGACGGATTCCGTCTGGCTGGCCGCGGGCAACGCGGCCCACGGCTACCGGCCGTGGACGCGCTGGCGCAATCCGCGCGGACTGTCCGCCTGGTCGGCCTGGGCCGATCGCGGCTTCCCCGTATCGGAGACGGCGCCGGAGGTCCTCACCCTCGAGGAACGCTGGACCGAGGAATGGTTCCTGGGTCTGCGCACCGCGGCCGGGGTGGATCCGGCGCGTCTGTCCGAGGTCTACCCCTTCCGCCCTCCGGCCGAGCGCCTGGAGCGCAGGCTCCAGGCCGGACACTTGGTGGCCGAAGGGACGCGGCTGCGTCTGAACGGCCCTGGATGGATGCTCCTGGACGCCATCGCCGCGGAGCTCTCTTCGGTCTGATCCGTCAGGGCAGCAGGAGCGATCCGGTGGAGGCGCTTGCGCCGTCGCGGAATTCGAAGGCGGCCACACCCGGGGTGAGCCCGCGGAGGTCGAGTTCGGCCACGGCGCCGGTTCCTTCCGCCGTGCGCAACACACGCCCGTCGAGTCCGCGCAGGCGCAGCGTCCACCGGCCGGAGGCCGACTCCAGCCGCAGCATGCCCTGCACGCGAGACACCCGCGCGGCGCGGGGCTGCACCGCGGTACCCGCCTGGTAGAATTCGAGCCAGTTGAGGTTGGCCAGTTCGGAGGTCGCGCCTTCCGAGGTGGCGAAGGTGACACGCAGGGTGGAGGTTCCCGCCGGGAGCGTCACGGTGGTGTCGATGGTGGTCCACACTTGCAGATCACTGGTGTTGGGAATCCGGAAGCCGCCGATCACGGTGGTTCCCGCCCGCAGGACCGCGGTCGAACTGTCCTTGGCCGAGGCCACGCGGGCCCGCACGCGCCAGGCTCCGGCCTGCGCGACCCGGATGCGCCATTCGGCCCAGTCCCCGGGTTCGATCCAGCCGAGGTTTTCGCCGGCGCCCGAGTCGCTGGACGGTTCCAGTTCCAGGCCGGTGCGCACCAGGGCCTTGGAGCCCGGGATGCGACCCGGCACGTCGAAGGTGTCGATCGGAGGGGGGACGGTGGGAAAACCCGCCTGGGTGCGCAAGAGGGCCCGAACCCAGTTGCCGGATTCCGACAGGACGTCGGTGGACCATCCGCCGTAGCGGCTGGCGTTGGGCTTCAGGGCCGCCGACGTCTCTTCCTTGTCGGCCACCGACCAGTTGGCCCAGGAAATGTGGTTGGAGTCGAGGAAGCCCAGCCACTTGTTGGTCTCGACGAAATCCAGCGTTCCCGTGCCCGAAGACTTCGAGGTGCCCCATTCGGACACGAACAAGGGGAGTCCGGCGGCCACAGCCTTGCGGGCGCGGTCGCGGTAGGAGGTCTTGTGCGTTCCCGAGTAGAAATGGAGGGTGTACGCGACGTTGGTGGCCTTGATCGGGTCGGCGGCGGCGCTGTCGACGTCCTGGCACCAGTTGGGTGTGCCCACCAGGATCAGGTTGTCGGGATCGATGTCGCGGATGGAGGCGATGATGGATTCCGCGTAGGGTTTGACGGTGTCCCCCCACGAGACCTTCACCGGTTCGTTCCAGATCTCGTAGATCACGTTGGGAAGGTGGCCGTAGCGGCGGGCCGCGCGTTCGAAGAAGGCGCGGGCCTCCTCGGGATGCTGCGAGGCGGTGTGGTCGTGCCAGTCGATCACGACGTAGATGCCGTTGTCGACCGCGGCCTGGACCACCTCGTGGAGACGGGTCGCGTTCGATGTGGTATCGAGCAGCCATCCACCGGCGTTCTCCACCCCGACGGCGGCGCGGATCAGCGAGATCTTCCAGTCGTCGGCCATCCACTTCACGGCGCGGGCGTTCCAGTACTTGGGCATCCACATGCTCCAGAACATGCTCATGCCGCGCAGTTGGACAGGAGATCCGGTCGAATCGACGATCTTGGGCCCGTCCACGGACAAGCGTCCGTGCTGTTCCACGGGTGTCGCCGCCAGGCTGAGGGTCGCCGCTGTCGCCACCAGGATCGACAGGGCTCGGATGGTCTGCTTCATCAATGTCCTCCACGAGATCGTACGCTGACATGGTCGCTGCGCGCGGCGGGAAGGACGCAGGGTTTTCGAGGTTCGTTTCCGTTTTTCCAGGAAACGCAACAACGGTCCGCTCAGGTCCGGGAAACCACCCGGGTGGTCGAGCCGCGGGCGACCAGGGCTCCTTCGATGCGCACCACTCCGGCCCCCACCATGGGATGGACCAGGTGGCGGACCATGGCCTCGGCCAGTTCCTGCTCGCCGAAGCTCCAGGACGTGAGTCCCTGGTCCTGCCCGCGATTGGAGTCGTCGAAGCCGGCGATGGAGACCTGGTTGGGCACATCGACCCCGTGTTCGCGCAGCCAGCGGATCGCCAGAAGCGCCTGGTTGTCGTTGGAACAGACCCAGGCCGTGGCGCTCCGATCCTCGAGCGCACGTGCGAAGAGCGGCTCGAGGGTCTGCAGCAACAGCTCCTCGCGCAGCAGGATGGTATGGGCGGCGACGATGTCGGCCAGCCGGTGGGCCAGGAAGGGGGCACGAGAGCCCAGCCGCGCGGTCACGGGAGCGATCAGCTCCGGGGGGCGTTCGGGAGCCACCAGAGGATGCAGCAGACCGTCCACGGCCAGGGGAACCACGGTCCCTTCCGGCTCCAGGGCCGACCGGAGGCTCTCGAGCCGACGACGCGACCAGTGGGCGCCGTGGTACACCGAGAGGAATACGACCCGTCGGTGCCCCAGCTCGCGAAGGTGGATTCCCACGCCACGTCCCGAGGTTCCCAGATGGCCGTTGTCGAAGATGCGGGCCCGGCTGGCCGAAAGATCCGATCCCTGGATCCCGCCTTCCCCCCAAAGGGCGGCCGGCTTGCCGCTGCGGGCCAGTCGTTCGGCGAGCACCGGACCCTCCCCGGACATCCGCCAAGGGCAGAGCACCGCGCCGAAGGCGTCCTTCAGCAGGGTGGACAGGTCCGTGGCGGGGAAGCCTTCCAGGAAGATGCGTCCTTCGGTATCGACACCGGCCACCCGCAGGTGGAGGCCGTCGCGTCGGCAGGCCAGGTCGAGGTGCCGCCGCAGGCGCATCTCGCGCTCGGATTCACCGGCGATGGTGCCGTCGGGTCCGCACGCCGAGAGCCACAGCACCCGCGCGGAGGGCCCACGGACGGTCGAGGTCGGTACGCGGAAGCCCCGGGCGGCCGCCTCCAGTTCTCCCGAGGCCTCGAGCTCGCGCAGGGCGGCCCGGAAGGTGGGGTGGGAGGTTCCCCAGGCGGCGGCATCCGTGATGCCGGTACGCAACGCGTCTCCGGGGCGCAGGCGACCGGAACGCAACGCCTCGCGGAGGCGGTCCGCCACTTGTCTGCGTCGATCGGGAGGGCGAGCCATCTCCGAATCGTAGCATCGTGCCGCCCGGGCCGGGGATCACCTCCGGACGGGGCGTCTCGGACGGGTTCCGTCCTCGCGGGGGCCGCTCCCGCCGAGGGAGCGCGGCCGTGGTGGGGTGAAACGCGCCGCACCGGGGACGGCGACGGCCTCCTTCTGCGCCCTCCGACGACCCCCGTCCCGCTCCACGAACACGGGGTTTCCCGAGAACGGATCGATTCCGGTCGCGTACATCACCGTGCTCCAGGTGCCGGGCGTGGGGGTGAAGATCTGGACCTGCTCGGGAGACAGACCGAAGCGGTCGCGGGCGAAATCGCCCATCTCCCGCATGTCTTCCAGCGAGCACCCGGGATGCGCGGCGATCACGTAGTAGGTCAGGAATTGTCGTTTTCCCGCCTTGGCGGAGGCCTTTTCGAAGCGGTCCTTGAAGTCGAGGATGGTGTCCAGGCCGGGTTTGCCCATCAGGCCCAGGATCCGGTCGTCGAAATGTTCGGGGGCCACCTTGAGCTGCCCCGAGACGTGGTGCGCGGCGATTTCCTCGATGTAGGCGTCGCCGAATTTCTTGTCGTCCATGACCAGGTCGGTGCGGATGCCCGAGGCGACGAAGACCTTGCGGATGCCGCTCATCGCGCGCAATTTCCGCAACAGCCTCAGGTGATGTTCGTGCGTGACGGGCATCGCCGGACAGGTGGTGGGGCACACGCAACGCTTGTGTTCGCACGAGCCTTTCTTGATCTTCTTGCCGCACTCGTAGCCGTACATGTTGGCCGTCGGGCCTCCCACGTCGGCGAGGATTCCCTTGAACTTGGGATGGGAGCGCATGCGGTCGACCTCGCGCACCACGCTTTCCTCGCTGCGGCTCTGGATGGTCAGCCCCTGGTGGACCGCGATCGCGCAGAAGTTGCACTCGCCGTAGCATCCGCGATGGGTCATGACGGAAAAACGCACCGTCTCCCAGGCCTTCACGGGGCCGTGAACGGCTTCCCGGGGGTGTGTTTCCAACTCCCAGGCGATGTCGCTGAAATGGTCGATCTGCTCGGTCGTGAGGTTGGGCGCGGGTGGATTCTGCACCAGCCAGCGGTCTCCGTGGCGCTGCGCCAGCTTCTTCCCGCTGACGGGGTCGCTGTGCTTGTAGAACTGGCGGAACATCTCGACGTATTTCGATCGGTCCGCTGCCACGTCGTCGTAGGAAACGATTTCCAACGCGTCGTCGGGGCGCTCGCGTGCGATCCGGCAGGTGCCGCGCAGGTCGTCGACGGACTGCCCGTCGCGCAGGCGGCGCGCCAGCTCGATGGTGGTCCACTCGCCCATTCCGTACACCAGAAGGTCGGCCTTGGCGTCGAAGATCAGGCTGCGGCGCATCCGGTTGTCCCACCAGTCGTAGTGGGCCACGCGCCGCAGCGAGGCCTCGATGCCGCCGATCACCACCGGGGCCGTGCCCTTGAACGCGCGGCGGATCAGGCCCGCATAGGCGATGCTCGCCCGGTCGGGGCGGCGGGTGTTCTCGCCGCCGGCCGTGAAGTCGTCCTGGTGGCGTCGTTTCCCCGAGCTGGTGTAGTTGGCGACCATGCTGTCGACACATCCGGCCGAGACACCCCAGAACAGGGACGGTTCCCCCAGGCAGGCGATGTCGTCGATGGTGTCGATGCGGGGCTGGGAGACGATCCCGACCCGGAAACCTTCCTTCACCAGCACCTGCCCCACGACCGCCGCTCCATGGTAGGGACTGTCGATGTAGGTGTCGCCTGTGACCAGGATCACGTCCAGCCCGGTCCAGCCACGCCGACGAACCTCTTCAGGAGTGGTGGGCAGAAACATGGGAACTCTGGAGGTGGGATCGAGACATTCTCTCAAAATACTCCTTCGGATGAAGGAGGTGTTGACCGGTGCGTCACCGTAATCGGGGACAGGGGTGGAAAAATTCCAGCGAAAATGGCAGAATCGTAAGAGATTGAATGTGTCCGCAGGGTCTGTCCAGGGCCAGGCGGCGAACTCACCCCCTCTCATCGTCGCTCTCCGGAGACTGCCACGCCATGTCTGCCCCTACCATTCAGCCGTCCGAACCAGGCGGTCTGTCCGCGATCTCGGGCAGCTCCAGTCTGGTCGCCTTGCGGGGGCGTCACCTCCACTTGGCTGGCTCCTACGAGATCGACGGCATTTTGGTGGGCGCCTACGTGGACGACAGTGATCTCCGCCGCTTCCGACACGTCGCCGGTCGGCAACCTCTGCCCGTTCCGGAAGTCTGAGCGGGATCCCCCGTCGCCGTCGCTGCGGGATTCTTCCGTAACGGCCACCGACGTCAAAGCGTATCTTCCGGGGCGAAGATGGACTCGATCTACCGCTATTCCGACTATCGAATCTTCCTGCGGGAATGGTTCGAGAGCGAGAAACTCCATCGTTCGGCGTTGTCGTATCGCTGGTTGGGCGGAAAACTGGGGGTCGATGGTGCCGCTCTGGTCCGGGTGTTCCGCCAGGAACGGCATCTGCACGAAAAGCATGTCCCGACTCTGTGTCAGGTCCTCAAACTCGGCAAGCGGGAAGCCGAATACTTCGGGATTCTGGTGCTGTTCTGCAAGGCTCGCTCTCCCCAGGAGGTCCGTACCCACTTCGAGCGCCTGATGGCGTTGCGCGACGTCGGCGCGCGCGAACTGGAGGCCGAACAGTACGAGTACTATCGGCGCTGGCAAAATTCGGCGCTTCGCGCCTTGCTGTCTTTCCTGCCCTTCGAGGGGGATTGGGAGGCTTTGGGGCACCGGTTGGAGCCGCCCCTGACCGCCAAGGAGACGCAGTCCTGCATCGAGACGATGTGCCATCTCGGATTGCTGCGCCGCAACGAAGCCGGGAGCTTCGAGCCCACCGATCCCGTCATTTCCAGCGGCGATTCCTGGAAGACCTTCGCGGTCCGCGATTTCCAGCTCCAGACCATCGAATTGGCTGCGCGCTCGTTGCTTCGCCATCCGCGCGAGCGGAGGGACATCTCCACACTGACACTCAGTCTGCCTGCCGAACGGCTCGAGGATCTCCGGGAGATGCTCCGCGAATTCCGAGGGCGGGTCCTGAAGTGGGCCGCCGCACAGGAGCCGCACGACGGGGTGTGGCAACTGAATCTCCAACTGTTCCCACTGACCCGGGAATGTGAACCTGCTGCGGTGGTGGAGGATATCGTCCAGCGGGACAGTGGCGGGGAACGTACCTTTCCGGGATAGATGAACATCCGCCGCCTCCTCTCCAGGTCTCTTGCGTTGCCCCTGACTCTCGCCGGGATCGTGGGTCTGGTGGCCTGCGGCGAGTCCGAGCGCGTGGCAGGCAGTACCGCGGCCTCCGAGACCACCAACGGATTCCAGTCCCGCGTCACCGACACCCTCGGGCGTCCCGTCGGCAAGCTTCGTGTCTCCCTGCTTCCCGTCGGTGCCTGGAGTGATTCCAACGCCGCGATTTCGGGCATCCAAACCGATTCCGTGGGTCTGGTCCTGATGGCCGGCCTGGATTCCGGCGAGTACCGTGTCGAAATCACCGACGATACGTTGGGCGCATCCTTCTCCCTGGTGGTCGTCCCCGACGGACGTTTGCAGTTCCAGGAGGTTCGTGTCCGCCCTCTGGCGCATGTGAAGGGACATGTCCAGTTGCCCGCAGGCGCGCAGCGAGCCTGGATTCAGGTGCTAGGAAGTGTGGGCGGAGTCTGGACCGACACCCTCGGACGTTTCGATCTCCCGGTCGCCACCGGACTCGCCCCCATCGTCGTGCGTGCCGTGACCATCCTGGACACCCTCCCGTTGGGCCAAGACACCTTGTTGCTCGCCCCGGGCGAAACCAAGCAGCTTGGCCTCCTGCGCGACCCCTTCCGCGTCGCGTCCCTCACCTTCGGTCCGGTGCCGGGCGTCTTCGAGAATCCCGTCATGGCCTCCATCGCGACCAAAACGCCGCAGGCGCGTATCCACTACACGCTCGACGGCTCGCTGCCCACCACGGCATCACCGGTCTTTTCCGGTGTCCTGGACATCCAGAAATCCACCCTCATCCGGGCCATTGCCGTCAAACCGGGATTGCGCTCGTCGCCGCTGGACAGCGCGTGGTTCCGTATCCGCGTCCGGCCGGTCGAGTTCCATCCTCTTTCCGGCAATCCTCTCAACGTCTGGCTGGCCTCCACCACCTACGGCGCCCGGGTCCATTGCACCATGGATGGCTCCACGCCCACCCGGCAGTCCCCTCGTTGCGACACCATCCAGGTGGTGCGTACGGGGTGGGTCAAGGCCATCGGTGTCATGGAGGGCTTGGAAGACTCCCGGGTCGACAGCGCCTGGTTCCGGGGCCCTTGAACCGCGTCCGTTTCCGGGCACGTTGACCTGCCGGTCAACGTGAATCCCCCAAGGTCTGTGGCGGATTGTTCCAACAGAGACGATCTTCGAGCTGTTGGAGGTCGCGCTCGCCCGTGATCTTCAGCCGCCACCTATGGGAGTTCGGAACGTTTCTGCCATTGACCGGGACCCCGGCAGGCGTTCCGCTCCCGGTGGTCCCCGCGAGCGAAACGGCGGTTCTTCGGAGCCGCCGTTTCCGTTCGAGGAGTCGGCTCACCCCAAGGGGGGATGTAGCCGTTCGGCGACTTGGCGGCGCCAGGTGGTCGTCCCGATCGCCCCGCGATAGTGCTTGACGAGCTGCTCCGATTGTGCGGCCAACGAGCCCTCCGGGATGTCCAGCAGTCGCTCCAGTCGCAGCAATAGATCGACGGGGATGGGCATGTTGCCCTGCTCGAAGCGGCTCCAGGTCGAGTCGCTGACGCCGATGCTACGGGCCAAGGCGTCCTGGGTGCGGCCTGTGCGCCTCCGGCATGCGCGCAGCAGGGCGGCGGTCCACAGGCGTTGCGGACGGGGATGCTGGGGAGGCGTTTGATAGATGGCCACGGGCACCCAAGATGGCACACGCGCCAGGAGCTGAAGATGCCAGTTGGCCGTTGGCATCCGACGAATCCGGGCACGCGGCCCCGGAGCGTCAAGTACGTTTGGAATGTGCCCAGTCCACACTCATCGAGCCACCCGGTCCGGTTCGTTTGCCTGCTCCTGATCCTCCTGGGCTGGCAGGGCGCCCATGCGCTCTCGCCGCGGGTGGCGAGGTTCGGTCCCGGAGTGGTTCTCCATGGACTGCACCGACTATCGGACGGCTCCCTTTTGGCCGCAGGCTGGGCTCGCGATCTGTCCTGGATCCCCGGCGGCACCATCGTGCACTCGTTGCCGGCACCCCAGGTGGATTCCCGCGACACCACGGGGCGCGCCATCCTCCTGCGCTGGAGTGCCAATCTCGACACCATGCTATGGGTCGCCGCTTTCCCCCCCGCGACCTTGGGACCCTTGCGACATCTGCGGTCGCCGGGATCCTTGGCCTCCCCTCAAGACATCTTGTACCTCTCGGGGGACCGGACGGTGAGCGACCCGCTGCGCGACGGGTATTTCATCGCGCGACTGTCCGGGGATCTGGTCCGGGGAGATCCGCCGGGGGTGACCTGGACCCACGACGTTTTGTGTCCGCCGCGTCGTGCGGGTGGACGGCGAGGGATTTCGCAGTACAAGCTCCAACAGGCCTGGGATGTCGATGGCGCACGGGTCTGGCTGGCACGTGGGGCCGAAGCCGACTACGACTCCGCCGAAGTGGTGCGTCTGGATGCCTCCACCGGGAGGTTGTCCCTGGTCGCCGAGTGGAGGGACCACCCCACAAGGTCCGGCAAGGTCTGGCGAGGCCAACCTGCGGCGTTTCTCAACGGTGCAGCCTCCCAGAACGACTCCTTGCTCTACAGCCGCCTCTCGTTGCGCTCGACCGCCTCGCACGCCCCTCGCTCGGTGGTGCGTGTGATGGTTTCCGGGACCGGATCGAGTGTCCTCGACGCGGACAGTTCCGGGGTGTGGGCGCGTGATGGAGCCGGGCAACCACGTCGAGGGGGGCAACCGTTGGACATCTTGTTCCCTGGCCCCTGTCGCGAATTCTTCCACGATCCTGCCCTGGTCTTCCCCGACTCCGTCCGTTGCCCCGCCGGTCGCGGTTGGTCCGGACTCGCGGCTTCGTCACGGGCCACCCCTCGCATCGGCGGTTTGGTCGTCGAACGTGGAAACACGGGGCGATGGTTCCTGGGAGTGACCTGGAGTGCGCTGGCGCCGGACGGATCCCCTGTGGATGTGCCTGTGGTGATGGCCTTCGAGAGCGAGGGGCGCCCGTTGTGGTGGTCCCGTTTGCGGGGAGATGCCCTCGATTCGGCCTCCCCGGCTCCTTCGCCTGGACTGGCCGAGATCCAGGCCTTGGCGATTGGTGGTGACGAAGCCCGTGATGGACCCGCGGTCCTGGTCGCGGGTCGTGCGCGACAATCCGGCGCATTCTGGCCTCCGACGCTTGCCGGCAAGGGAGGGTGGCGCGGCGCCTTGTCGGAATTCTCCGACCCCGGTGCCAGCGCGACCTGGCTGGGGGTTCTGACTCGGGTCTCGGGTGAGTTTTTTGCGGGCACCTGGGTGGCTTCACCCACCGCGACGTCGGGGGGGGCGCGCCTGTCCGAGTCCATCTATTCGTCCTGGCCGGTTCCCGGATCGACCGGAGAGATTCTCGCCGGCACCGAGTGCCCGACACTTATGCCCGGTGCGTCAGGCCGACTCTTCACCGCCTGCGTGGGAGAGCGACCGTTGGTCACGGCCGACGCCTGGCGGGCCATCCCCGCACCAGGAACCGAAGGGCCGAACGGTTGGAACGTGTTCACCACCTGGGACCCCGGCTTGACCGCCCCGCTGTGGTCGACCGCCTTCGACGGGGTGCGCAGCACCGGGGATTCCGGGGTCGGGGTGGCTCTCGATGCGGTGATCCCGCTTCTCGACGGCAGCCTGATCGTCGCCGCCCATCCTCGACGCGCTTCCCTTCAGTTGGAACCGGTCGGGAGTCCAGCCTGGAGCGACGCGCGAGGCGACGCCCTCCTCGCCCTGCTTCCGCCCGCGGCGCGAGTCGAAACCCGAGGGCGGGCCCTTCGCCAGGGCGGGCCGGTGCTTCGCTCGACCGTGGCAGGTCTCCAGGTTGTCCTGCCTGGAGCGGGGGCGCTGGAGTGCCGTTGGCTTGATCCCTCGGGGAAGGAGTTGGGGAACCATCGATCCGAGACGGATCGCATGCATCTGCCCGTTCCCGCTGGCAAGGGAATGGTGTTTCTGCGCGTTCGGTCCGGCGATGAGGTCTGGACTCTGCCGTTTCCCGTCGTCCGCTGACCTAACTTTCCCCCCATGCGAATCCTGTCCGGCATCAAGCCCTCCGGGGAAATCCACTTCGGCAACTACCTCGGCATGCTCAAGCCGATGGTCGAATCCCAGTCCCGCGGCGAACTCCTGTGCTTCATCGCGAACTTGCACAGCCTCACCAGCGTGTTCGACGGTCCGCAGATGGCCCAATGGACCCGCCAGATGGCCGTCGACATCCTGGCGCTGGGGATCGACCCCGACACCTCGGTGTTCTGGGTCCAGTCCGACGTCCCCGAGGTCGTGGAATTCTCGTGGTACCTGTCGAACTTCACTCCCGTGGGGTTGCTGGAGCGTTGCCACGCCTACAAGGACAAGATCGCCAACGGCGTGAGCGCCAACCACGGCCTGTTCGCCTACCCGGTCCTGATGGCCGCCGACATCCTCGCGTTCGGGGTCGATCGGGTTCCCGTCGGGCAGGACCAGAAACAGCACCTCGAAGTCGCACGCGACATCGTCGACGCGTTCAACCACCGCTATGGCGAAATCCTGGTCAAACCCCAGCCCGAAATCCGGGAGGATGTCGCCACCGTGCAGGGGCTCGACGGACAGAAAATGTCAAAGTCGTACGGCAATACGCTGGGCATCTTCGCCGATCCGGCCGAGGTCAAGAAGAAGATCATGGCGATCCCCACCGACTCCACCCCGTTGGACGAACCCAAGGATCCCGACGCCAATCCCGTGCACGCCTGGTTCGCCCAGGTTGCGCCCAAGGACGCCGTCGACGACATGGCGCGCCGGCTTCGCGAGGGCGGCTATGGCTGGGGCCACGCGAAGAAGGAACTGGTTCAGGCCTACCTGGCGTATTTCGAGCCCTACCGGGTGCGTCGCGCCGAGATCGCCGCCGACCCGGTCGCCCTTCGACGCATCCTCGACCGGGGCGCCGACAAGGCCCGTGCCCTCCTGATCCCGCATTTGCAGGAAGTCCGCAAGGCCGTGGGAGTCCGCTGGGCCGATTGAGGCGAGGGCTCGACAAACGCCTGGGGAAGTGATAAGGTACGGAGCCGACCTCACCGCCTGGAGGCCAACTTGATGGTTCCTCGACGTCTTCCGTACCTGCTGATCCTCGCCATGGGACTTCCCTTGGCCAGCCGCGCCCAGCCTTCGGCCCCGGCCGATTCCGTGGTCTCGCCACCCGTCGTGGCGATGGACTCCGCGCGTTTGGCCACCGATTCCGCGTCGGGCGGCATCGCGGTGGCCGTACCCGACTCCCTGGCCGTCCCCGCCCTCGATTCGGCCCTTTTCCGATCCACCCGCCTCCTGGTCCTGCCTTTCCACGACACGACGGGAGCCTACCCCGTTCTTCGTTACGTCCTGCGCGACGCGTTCCTCGACCTCCTGGTGCACGACACCCTCCCGCGGGCCGGTGTGCTGCCGGGAGCCGACACTCTCGAGGCCGCGCAGCCCACCGTCGCCGACTCCTTCGGACGCTCCTTTGCGGCGGGCCAGGTGATCTGGTCGTACCTGCACCACGATTCCGGACGGATTCTCCGGCTCCAGGCGCAGCGCCGCGATCCGTACCGCGATTCCCTCCTGGCCGAGGTTTCCCTGGTGTTGCCCGATACCGCCGAGTTGGCCCTGGGGCTCGTGCCCAAGGCTCTGCTGCTGGGGCTGTTTCCGCGTGCGATGCCTCCCAAGCCGGCGCTGACCGATTCCGTCAAGAGAGTGGTGCTTCTGGACATCGTTCCGGAAGGCACCGCCACGGCCACACACGCCCGTATCTTCACGGATTCCCTCGCGGCGCGCCTGCACGGAAAGGACGGGATCCACATCCTTCCCCGGGCCTTGCGCGACAGTCTGCTGGGCACCTGGGATCCGGGGCAATGCCTCACGGAGTCGTGCCGCCGCGAAGTCGCGGAGCGTCTCGGTGTGCCCTGGATCATCGCCGGTCGCATTGTGCAGTTGGGCGACAAATGGACGGTCAACGCGGAATTGTCGCTCGCCGACAGTGCCGCCGTCGGTCGCAAGGCGGTTGCCCAGGGCCAAGGTGCACCTGGACCGTCCTTGGAGCTGGTGATCGGGCAGTCCGCACGCCAGTTGTCCGGGCAGGAACAGCCTCGTTCGGAACTCAGCGACGCACCGATCGCACGCAAGCCGGTCGGGCCCGCCTGGAAGCGACTGCTGGCGCTGGGAGTCGCCGCCACCCTGGGCCTGACGGGAATGATCCTCAGTTGGTGAGTGGGGGAGCCTGCGAAGAGGGTTCCTGATGGCCACGCTCCAGTCGGACTTGAAGTCGGCTGGAGGGAGCATCGAGCCGAATGTCCCAATCGCCAGGCCCAGGGATCAGGTCGAAGCGGCGTTCATGGACTCCGGCGGGGAATTCCAACGGTCGGGTGCGGGCCTTTTCGCGCCCCAGCGGATCGATCAGCCGCAACACGCAGGTGAGCGGTTCTGGCGCCGACACCCCCAGGACCAGCGCTCCGGTTGGATCGGTCTCCGCGGCCAGCCACGGCCGCGGCCATCGGGCTGCGGCCTCTTTCCAGGAGCGACTCGAACCCGAGGGTAGGGTCCAGGTCAGACGCAGGGTGTCCTGGACCAATGGGAGTGACAGCAAGTCGTTCGCGTCGAGCCAGCCGCGGATCTGGAGGGGCCCATGGGAGATTCGCCAGTACGAGACACCTCGCGAACCTTCGGGACCGTGCTGCCATGCACCGGTATCGGCAAGCCAGACCAAAGGGGACTTGAGGGGGAATCGACCGGCACTGTCGGAACGCACCGTGTCGGGGGCTCCCTCGAGCAAGGAGGCGTAGGGGCGGCGAGGGTCGGGGATGCCGCGCCAGAGTTCGAGAAG
>JAMIIV010000007.1:0-3949 GCA_035913415.1 Fibrobacteria bacterium
GTTTCCCCGCTCCAGCAACGGGAGCGCCGCCTCCATCCCGTAGGCCAACGACAGGAAGTTGGTCCGGTGCACGCGCTCCACGAGGGCCGCATCGAAATGGTCTTCTTCGATGAACTCGCACGTGCCGGCATTCCACACGGCCGTGTCCAGTCCACCCCACGCCGCCTCGATGGCCGCCACGGCCCGATGGTTGGCGTCGCGATCACCCGCGTCCATCGGCACGGCGAGGACGGATTTTGCCCCCAACTCGGAGACCAACGCGGCCAGCGAGGATTCCGTCCGGGCGCTGGCGGCCACCCGGGCACCGCGCCGCACGAACTCGCGCGCGCAAGCCAGCCCGATTCCCGCCGTGGCTCCGGTGAGCCAGATGCGTCGTCCTTCCAGGGGCACTCGTTCCATCACGTCCTCCGTTCAGCTTTCCAGCTCGCGCAGCAGCTCGCGGACCTTGCGCAGATTCCCCGCATCCGCACCCGACAGGGGCGGCAGATCCTTCGCTCCCTTCAAGATGCGCATCGCTTCGGCACGTTTCCCCTGTTCGACCAGAGTCTCGGCGAGATCGAGATGGTAGAGCGGCTCCTGGGGCCGGCTTGCCACCGCCTTGCGGAAGGCTTCTTCGGCGCCGACCAATGTGGCTTCGGCGGGAATGCCGCCCAGCATGGTCCGCACGGCGAGGGCCTTGATGGGATTGAGGGTCGCGAAGGCGAAACGCCAGCGACCAAGCAGGTAGTTGGCCCCGGGATGCGCGGGATCCTTCTCCAGAGTGGCCCCGATCCAACGCCGCAGTTGCCGGGATTGTTCGACCGCTTTCGAAGGACTGGATGCATCGAGGTTCAGCGCCAAGGTCACGGCCATCACGAATCGAGCTTCCGCCCGTTGGGGAAAACGCCGCACCGCGGCATCGGCGAGGGTCCTTCCCCGAGCGGCCAGAACGGGATCGCGAGCCTTCGCGCGTGTTCCCAGCGACGACGCCAGATAACTGGCGTTCCACAGCGCCTCGATGTCGGAAGAATCGGCGGCCACGACTTGTTCGTAGATCCGCAGGGCCCCGCGTTCGTCGAGTCGCGCCCGTGCGGCCTCGGCACGGGCGTGAGCCGCAGGATCGGCGGCCGCGACCGCCGTTGCCGCGAGGCTGGTTGCGAGTACGAGGAGGAGAATTCTGGACATGAGATCAATATCCATTCTCGTACTTCGCGAACTTCGTCACGATCCCGTCAATTCCATGTCCCTGGGCGACACTCTCCCAAGCTATGGCGATCCGACGTCGCCGGGTCCAGGTTCGCGTCGCCGATCCATCCGCTCCACCAGATCGGGATAGAGCCGCTGGATGCAATCCGGGCAGATGCCATGTGAAAAATGCAGATCGGCATGTTCGGACAGGTACTTCTCGACCTGCACCCAGAATCCATCGTCGTCCCGGATCTTCTTGCAACTGGCGCAGATGGGCAGGATGTCCTGCAACCGGACGATTTCCTGGTGCGCCTTCCGCAGCGAGACGTGCACCTTCACCCGAGCCAGCAGCTCGGCCGACTTGAACGGTTTGCTCACGTAGTCGACCCCGCCGACCGCGAAACCCTCGAGCATGTGTTCGGAGTCCGACAGCGCCGTCAGGAAGATGACGGGGATATCGCGGGTACGAGGCTCCTTCTTGAGTTCGCGGCAGACGTCGAACCCCGACATGCCGGGCATCATCACGTCCAGGAGGATCAGGTCGATATGGACCCCCTTCAGGAGCGACAAGGCATCGGGTCCATTGGTCACGATGGACAAGGAGTACCCCTCCTGTCGCAGGGTGGCGCCCAGCACCTGGATGTTGCGCGGATTGTCGTCGACGATCAGAATCGATCCGGTCGTTTGCATGTCAAACCTTTCCGTCGGAAACGCGCGCGAAGGCGTCGAGATCGGCCCCCACCCTGCGGATGACCACCACGTCGAACAACTCGAGTCCCTGCTCCAGCCGGGCGGCGCATCGCGCCAGGAACGGGGCTCCGTGGATGCGGGCCCGCTCCCGCAACTCGTCGACGATGTCCCGCAACCGATCGATCTCGATCATGGACATCAACGGATCCAGGCGCCCGAGAAAGTCCTCGCGCAACCACCCTCGCAATCCCGCGGCATCCACCACATCCCCGACGTTTTCCAGGGATCCTTCCGGACGGGCGCCCCCCAGGTGTTTGTGGACCTCTTCCAGAAGGGCCTTGAGAACCACCGGTTTGGCCAGCAAGCCGTCGAATCCTTCGTGGCGGATCTCCTCCACCTCCGCCGTGGACACCGAGGCGGTGAGGGCCACGATGGGAATGTGGCGCGTTCGTTCGTCGGCGCGAATCAGGCGGGCCGCCTCGATTCCATCCATCTCCGGCATGCGCATGTCCATCAAGATGAGGGACGGCAGCATCTCCAGGGCCAGACGTACCGCTTCGCGCCCGTCGCGGGCCTCGCACGAGGCCAACCCCGAGGCTCCGAGCATCTCCCTCACCAGCACCCTGTTGGAATCCCAGTCGTCGACCACCAGGATGGGAGCCGTTCCTGCCGCTTGGCGCACCTCGACCGCGCCCGCCGGGCCCGTCTCGCTCGGATGGGCGCACACCACTCCCGGCAGGAACACGGTGAAGCAACTGCCGACCCCCTCTTGGCTCTCGACCGTCAGGCGGCCTCCCATCATCTCGACCAACCGACGGCTGATGGCAAGCCCAAGGCCCGTTCCACCATAGACCCGCACGTCCTGCGACGCCTGCTGACGAAACGACTCGAACACCTGATCCAACTGATCGGAGGGTATCCCGATACCCGTGTCGCGGATGCGGATCGCCAGGTCCACGACCTCACCGGAACGGTCCTGGATGCTGGCTTCCAGGGCCACGCTCCCGGACGGGGTGAACTTGAGCGCGTTGCCGACCAGATTGAGCAACACCTGCCGCAACCGCGCCTCGTCGAGTTCCAGGAAGGGCGGAACTTCGGCGGCGCACACCACTCGGTACTCCAGACGACTTTCGTGCGCCTTCATGGTGAAGATCGTCCGCAGCTCCTCGAACAGGCCGGCGACGGAAACCGGGTGCGGATCGATCACCAGCATACCCGCCTCGATCTTGGAGAGATCGAGGATATCGTTGATGAGAGTCAGCAGGCTCCGCCCGGCGATGCGGATGAAATCGGCGTATTGTTTCTGCTTCTCGTCGACGAGAAGGTTCGAGAGCAGCTCGCTGAAGCCCGTCACGGCATTCAGCGGGGTGCGGATCTCGTGGCTCATGTTCGCCAGGAATTCGCTCTTGGCGCGATTGGCTCGTTCGGCGTCTTCCTTGGCCGACTGCAGCTCGCGCTCGAACCGTTTGTGATCGGTGACATCGCGGGCGATCGCGTAGATCAGATGATCTTCCATGTCGGGCGTGGACGACCACGAGAGCCAGACCACGCGACCGTCGGCTGCCAGGTACCGGTTCTCGAAACCGTGCACGCGGTGGCCCTCGAACAGGACCCCCATCGCCGCCACCGTGGTGTCGCGGTCTTCCGGATGCACGTAGTCCATGAACGTGTGGGCCATCAGCTCTTCCCGGTCGAATCCGAGAATCCGGCACAGCGCTTCGTTGAAGTACCGGAACCTGGCTTCGAACGTGACGATGCAGATGATGTCCTGCGAAAGGCTGAAGATCTGATCCTTCTCGTGGCGCAAGGAAATGATCTCGGTGTGGTCGTCGATCGTCGCGTACACCTGGAAGGGGCTCGATTCGCCGGGGCGAAACTGCGGCACCGCCGAAACCACGGCCCACCGATGCGCCCCCACGGCGGAGTTGTGGATGCCCATCACGACGTTGCGAACCACCTGCCCCGTGCGCAAGGCGACCATCGCCGGGTGGTCTTCCCCGGGAAAGGGGGAACCGTCTTCGTGGACCACACCCCACCGCGGATCGATGGAGGTGAGCCCCATCATCTGGTCCAGACTGAGCCCCAGCACACG
>JAMIIV010000008.1:0-24900 GCA_035913415.1 Fibrobacteria bacterium
CGCCTCTGCCATGCGGACCAAGCCGGGGATGGTTCTCGAGGCAATCCACGAGTACACCCACGCCGACGGCTCGCCCTGGTGGTGGGTGGCACGCTGGAAGAACCGTGCGACGGGTGAGAAGAGGATGAGCCAATTCCACCGAACACCCGCCGGAGACTTCGTTGGCAAGATGCCGGAACGTCCGACCGGGAACCCGCTGTATCGTGTGCACCGATTGAACCAGAAACCGTCCGACATCGTGTACTTGGTGGAGGGTGAGCTTTGCGTCGATTGCCTGGAGTCGGTGGGCATCCTGGCCGTGACGTGGCCCGTCGGCGCCCAATCCGTCGGCAAGGTGGACTGGTCGCCGTTGGCACGTCGCGGTGTGGTTCTCTGGCCGGACAACGACGCGCCCGGACTCGAGGCCATGCAGTCAATCCGGGGCACCCTGGAGCGGCTGGGGGCCGAGGTCCTGGTGGTAGACGTGGAAGCCCTCGCCATGCCCCCCAAGGGGGATGTGGTGGATTGGCTGCGTCGGTGGCTCGAGCAGCACGGCGCCCGGCGGGTGTCCGACCTGCCCGGTGGCAGGGACCTCGTGGCGAAAGCCTTGGACGAACTGCCGTACATCGACGGAATGGAGGCGGAAGCATGAGCGCCACGGAACGGCTGAAGAAGAAGTTGCAGGAGAAGGCGGAAGCGGAGCGCCTGGCCGCGACGGTGGCGGCGCCCGTCCCGTCTTCCCATTCCTCCGGCGGGACAGAATCCGACGTGCCGACATCCACCATTGAGGCGGCGCCGATCCCGGCGGCGGGAGCGGAATCAAGCGCAATTCAAGCCGAGGTGCAGCGCCTGGCGTCCATGTCGCCAATCGAGTACGCGCAATCTCGGGACAATGCGGCAAAGCGCCTGGGCATCGGGAAAGGCGTCCTCGACCAAGCGGTAAGAGACGCCCAACGCCAAGAGCAAGGAGCCAAGGCCAAAGGCGGGGCGCTGACCTTTGACGAGGTGATCCCGTGGTGTGAGCCTGTGGACGGCGCCGCGCTGCTCTCGGATGTGCGGCGAACGGTGCGGGACTTCATCGTCTGCGAGGACGAAACGGCGGTGGCGGTGGTCCTGTGGGTGGCGTTCTCCTGGTTTGTCGAAGTCGTGAAGGTTGCGCCCATCGCAATCATTACGGCACCGGAAAAGCGGTGCGGCAAATCGAACCTGCTCGACCTCATGGGCAAGCTGTCGCGCCGACCGTTGCCCGTCTCCAACATCACGGCGGCGGCGCTGTTTCGGGTGATCGAGCAAGCGACCCCGACTCTATTGATCGACGAGGCGGATTCATTCCTCGAACGATCGGAGGACCTGCGCGGGATCATCAATTCGGGCCACACGAGGACATCGGCGCAACTGATCCGGACCGTAGGCGATGACCACGAACCCAAGGTGTTCTCCACCTGGGGGGCAAAGGTGATCTGCGGAATCGGGAAGATGCCGGAAACGATCATGGACCGGGGGGTAATCCTCGAGCTTCGGCGCAAGCTCCCAACCGAGAAGGTCCAACGGCTACGCCACGCCAACCCGGAGACGTTCGCCACGCTGTCCGCAAAGCTCGCACGGTGGAGCGAGGACAACCTCGAGCGAGTGCGGGACCTGCGCCCGGCGATCCCCGACGCGCTGAACGATCGGGAGCAAGATTCCTGGGAGCCGCTGCTCGCAATCGCTGACCTTGCTGGTGGTGGCTGGCCGGAGCTTGCGCGGTCGGCTGCGCTCAACCTGTCGAAGCGCAACGCAGAGAATACGGTGAGTGCGGGAGCCGAGCTTCTGGCCGACATTCGGGAAGTGTTCCAGGCGCAAGGCGGCGGGGCCATCTCAACCAAGGAGCTTCTGGAAAAGCTGGTGGAGGATGATACGAAGAGCTGGGCGACGTTCAACAATGGGCGCCCGATGACACCCCGGAATCTGGCAAAGCAACTGCGGGTGTACGCCATCGTCCCGGCGACAATCCGGACACCGCACCACACCACACCGAAGGGATACCGATTCAGTCAGTTCTCGGAGGCGTTCGAGCGGTACCTCGACCAACAGAAGGAGGCGGAGCCGGAATAGTTCTCCCGTGCAGGATGTTCGGATTTGCCGCAACATCCGCAACACCGCCACAACCCGTACAAACAAAGGGCTGCGGGGCGGTGGGCATCCGCAACACATCCGCAACGGATCCGCCGCACACCGGGCTGCTCTCCCCTTCGGGCGGATGGCTGGCTCGACGTGTGGCGTTTCCGTTTCCGCAACACGCCACAAATCCGCAACGCTCAAACCCGCATAGAATGGGCTTTGTGGCGCTGTTGCGGATGTGGCGGACTTTGAGAGAGTCTTACTCGGGAGAGAGTCGCGGGTCCTCCCAATGCCCCCCGGCCTGTCGCCGTTCACCACCCCCGCACAAGAACCCACGCGAGGGGGCCAAATCGGTTTGTCCGATGCGGTCCCGGTGTGGATAGATCCCCGACGGATCCGACCTGGTGGTCGAACCAAAGCAAGGATGCTTTCGTCTACCCCCGCCCGGCTTCCCGTAGGGCTTCCTCCTGGAGAGCGGAGAGGCGTTCCTCCCGGTCCTGCCGTTCCCTGGCCTGGTCCATGAGGTACGCCCCCACGTCGCCATCAAGGACGGTCCCGTCCTGCCGGGCGATGGCTTCCAATCCCTCGACGGCCTGGCGTAGGTTGTCCGCTTCCGGCCAGGCGTCGAACCACGGGAGCGAACCAAGCCAATCCTGGATCCGTTGCACGTCGGCTTGCTCCACCTCCTGGAGAGCGGCTTCGAGTTCCAACCGTGCGGCCTGGGCATCCTCGGTGAGGGATCCGACGTAGTTGGACCCGTCCCACGCGATGGCGTGGCCCTCGTGGATGCGCTCGAGCAGCACGCGCCCACGGTCGAAGCGTTCGAGGAAGTCGGCCAGGTCGGGACCGGAGGCGAACGGGGAGACGGGAACCCGGATGTCGCGCCCGTGCCAGACGGCGGAGGGGATCCCGTTCCCGATTTCGGCGTTCCAGTCTGCGGACACCTCGCCCTCTTCGGAGAGCAGGACGTAGGCGCCCTGGGGATTGACCTCCCGGGGGTAATGGTGATAGAGCGGGGCGGGTGTGGTGCGGATGTTGTCGAGGGTGAGGACAAGGGCGGTTGTGGTCTGCATGGCTGTCTCTCCGAGGGGTACCGTTTTTGGGTGCGTACATTTTGCGTACACCGCTCGGACCTGTTGGGGATCGTCTGACCTGCAAGCGCCTATCTATCGAGGTTTCTTTGGCTGATTCGATGGCCCTAGACTCCACTTTCGGCCTCCCTGCACCCGCAGGGAGGCCGAACTGTTTTCGGGAACGTCACGAGTCGTCCGCAATGCAACGCACCACCGGTGGTCGAGCCTGTCGAGACCAACAGTACCGCCCAATGGACGGATTCTCCTCGACCTGGTGTCAGCCGCGATCGAGGGCGCGAATGCGGAGGTGGAGGACTTCGTTCTCCAGATGCACGTGCGCGCGGGTGTTGCGGTCCAGCTCCTGCAGACCGTCGTAGAGGGCGCGCCAGGTGTTGCACGCGCCCGCAGGGGGACGGAATCCGTCGGTGAGTTCCACCAGACTCTCCAGGAGGAGCCCAACTTGCTCATGGTCGTGTTCCATCGCCAGGATCGGCTCCTCCAGGGACGCCACCACCTTGCGAGACAGCGACGCGCTGCCGGTGGCCTCCAGCGAGAGCGCCGCCGGGAAGAGGATCTCCTCCTCCTTGCGCAGGTGCGGTTCCAGGTCGTCGCGCAACGCGGCGAACACCCGGGCGACCTCGATCATCGAAGGATGGTGGGAGCCATGCACGTCGCGGACCTTCGCCGAGAGCATCGCGATGCGGGGCAGGTTCTCCTTGAGCCAATCGTGGTGCTCCCGCAGGATGTGCTCCACGAGCTCGGCCACGCTGGCGCCGCGCCAGTCGCGCTCGAGTTCGTCCATGGGCAGCTCCAGGAGGGCGCCGGCCAGGAGGGTGGCGTCGACCCCCGCCTGCGAGGCCGCCTGCGAGAGGGAGCGCTTCCCGCCGCAGCAGTAGTCGATCCCGTGGAGTTCGAACACGCGCGAGCGCGAAGGACGTTCGGCGACGAGCTCTCCGATGGAGCGATCCAGAAGGGCGTTCATGGCTGTTCCTTTCGAGCGAGGATGCGAACGATGAGATTCACGAAGACGAAGGCCAGGACCACGAGCCCGGTACCGAAGACCACGTCGCCGGGGACGCGCATCCACTTGAGGGTCTGCAGGGTCTGGGAACCGAGGAATTCGGCCGAGCGCGCCGACCACAGTCCCGTGTCGATGGACTCGGCGGTCTGCAGGATGCCCACGGGCAAAAGCGACAGCAGCGCCATTCCCGCCAGGCCGATGTTGAGAGTCCAGAACGCGAACTTCACGGGCTTCTCGGGCAGTTCGTGCGGCCATGCGGCGCGCAGGCAGAACAGGACGAAGGCCAGGCCCAGGAAGCCGTAGACGCCGAACAGCGCGGTGTGGCCGTGCAGCGGAGTGAGGTTCAGGCCCTGCATGTAGTAGAGGGCGATCGGGGGGTTGATCAGGAACCCGAACAGTCCCGCGCCGACGAAGTTCCAGAACGACACCGACAGGAAGAAGTAGACCGGCCACTTCCAGCGCTGCATCCAGGAGACCTTCAGGTGCTTCAGGTTGGCCGCGGCCTCGAAACCCACCAACGTCAGCGGAACGATTTCCAGGGCCGAGAAGACCGAACCCAGGGCCAGGATCGAGGTGGGGGTTCCCGTGAAGTACAGGTGGTGGAACGTGCCCACGATGCCGCCTCCCAGGAAGACCGCCGTCGCGGTGACCGTCGCGCGACCCGCGCTGCGCTCCCCGATCAGGCCCATCTTGGCGAACAGGAAACCCACGGCCGCGGTGGCGAACACCTCGAAGAAGCCTTCCACCCACAGATGCACCACCCACCAGCGCCAGTATTCGGCCAGCGCCAGGTGCGTGTGCTGGCCCCACATCAGGCCGGCCCCGTAGAAGAGTCCGATGGCGCCCGCCGACAGCACGAACAACCAGAGGAGCGACTTGCCATCCTTGGAGGCCTTGAAGGCCGGAGCGAGACCGCGCAGCACCAGGGCGAACCAGAAGAGGAGTCCGCCGAACAGAAGGATCTGCCAGAAACGGCCCAGGTCCACGTACTCGTAGCCCTGGTGGCCGAACCAGAAATTGGCATCGAGACCCAGCTTCTGCATCACGCCCAGCCACTCGCCGGTGAGCGATCCGAAGACCACCACCACGAGGGCGCCCAGCAGCACGTGCACGCCGATCGCCTGGTACTTGGGTTCGCGCCCGCCGACCGCAGGAGCCAGGAAAAGCCCCGTGGCCAGCCACGAGGTGGCGATCCAGAAGATGCCCAGCTGGACGTGCCAGGTGCGGCCCACGCCGTAGGGGAGGAACTTCGCGATGTCCAGGCCGTAGAAGCCGCCGCCCTCGACGCCGTAGTGCGCCACGATGCCGCCCAGCGCGACCTGCACGACCATCAGCAGGCTCACGATCGCGAAGTACACCAGCGAAGCCTTCATGGAGGCGGTCAGGACCAGGCCTTTGAGAGGGTCCGCCGAGGGCACCACATGGGGTTCTTCCTCGTTGGCCCGGGCATGCCACCACACCAGCGAGGCGATGCCCGCCAGCAGGACCAGGATCGAGGCCATCGACCACAGCAGGATCGAGGAGGTGGGCACGTTGCCCACCAGGGGCTCGTGAGGCCAGTTGTTCGAGTAGCTCACGTGGGATCCGGGGCGTTCGGCCGCGCAGGCCCAGGTCGCCCAGAAGAAGAAGGCGTCCAGCGACACCAGGTGCGAGGAATCCGCCACCGAGGTGTCGCGCAGGGCGTACGCCTTGCGGAGGGACTGCTCTTGCGGCGCGCCGCCGAAGAGGTCCTGGTAGTGTTTGCCGGCCACGGTCGCCGCTTTCGCGCGCGCCTCGGAGACGACGAGGTCGCCAGAGGCCTTCTGGTACCCGTTCGCGCGCATGGTCTCGCGCACCTGGGCGGGTGTCAGGCCCTGCTCGGCCAAAGCGACCGCTTCGCGGTGAAGGCGATCGGCCGACCAATCGGGAGCCACGTACGCGCCGTGTCCCCAGACCGATCCGACCTGCTGGCCACCGGTGGACTGCCACACGTTCTGGCCTTCGCGAATCTGGTCGCCCGTGAAGAGCACCTCTCCCCGATCGGTCACCACCCGTTCTGGAATGGGAGGCGCCTGACGCCAGATTTCGCTTCCGCCCCAAAGCAGGATCGCGAAGGAGACGAACGTCACCGCCCCCAGGATCATCCAACCACGTCTGTCGTTCATCGTCGCTCCTGTGATGGCGCCTGGGTCCTTGGCGATCGCTCCAACTGGACAGGCCAGGTATGGACGACTTCGGATCGGGCTTCGTGGAGTCTGGTGGTAGATCCAGAATTCCGCCATCAAGATTTCAGTATACTCTTTTCTTTGTTTCAAAGATGAGAAAGCTTCCGATTCTCGCCATCAATTCTCTTCCGTGGTCGCGAGATCTTCGGGAATCAGGCCGTGGGCCCGGGCTCGGCGGGCGCTTCGGGACGCGACATCTCCATCCGGGAGGGCGGCACACGATCCGAAGCAGGAGTCCCGCCAGCATCGGTCGAGGCGCATACCAGAGAGTCAGGGTGATCGCCGGCAGCGAGGTGCAGCAGAGCATGAAGGGATTCCGTCGGCGCAGGCCGCCTCTGCAACAATTTCGGTTCCCGCAGCAACAGGAACGCAACGTGGGCGTTCCTAACCTTGAGGGATGATCATCCTCCCCCTCCTCGCCCTCCTGTCGGGCGCGGCCGCAAAAGCCCCCGTCGCCAAATACGTCTTCTTGTTCATCGGGGACGGCATGGGGTTGGCGCAAGTCGCCCTCGCGGAAGGGTATCGCGCCTCCGTCCAAGGCGACAGCCTGGGTTTTGCACCCACGAGTTTCAGCACCTTCCCAAGCCTGGGCCTGGCTACCACACAGTGCGCCACGCGCCGCATCACGGAATCTTCAGCCGCCGCGACGGCGTTGGCGACCGGTTCCAAAGCCGCCGACGGGTCCCTCGGAACCGATCCGCACGACGGCACCGCTTTGCGCACCATCGCCGAACAGGCACTGGCAGCCGGGCGCTCCATCGCGGTGGTGACCACGACCTCGATCGACCACGCGACCCCGGCGGGTTTCTACGCCCATGTCCCGGATCGCAACCTGTATTACGAGATCGGGGTGGCGCTGACGAAGTCGGGTATGAACGTCTTTGCCGGCGGCCCCTTCCTCGACCCGGAAGGCAAACGCACAGGAAAGGTCCCGGAAAGCCTGTGGTCCCTGGCCCACAAAGCCGGCTACGACGTGATCCGGGGGCGCGAGGCTTTGCAGGCGCGCAAACGGGACAAGGTGGTCGCCTTCCCGGCGGTCGGCACGCGCGATTCCTCCGTTCCGTACCGCCTGGACCGTCGTCCCGGAGGCGACCAGCCGGATCTGGTCGACTTCGTACAGCAAAGCACGCGGCTGCTGGACACCCCCAAGGGATTCTTCCTCGTGGCCGAAGGCGGGAAGGTGGACTGGGCTTGCCACCGCAACGATGCCCGCACCGCCCTCGAGGAAGTCTGGGGACTCGATTCGGCCGTACGAGCGGCGCTCACCTTCGCCAAGAGTCATCCCGGCGAGGTCCTGATCGTGGTCACCGCCGACCACGAGACCGGTGGGCTCTCGCTGGGCAACGATCGCCTGGGATACCAGACCAACTTGGGTCTGCTGCGCCACCAGAGTATGAGTTCCGAAACGCTCGAGGATTCCCTGCGTGGCGCGATGTCGGGGAAAGACTCTGCAACAGCCTGGAGCGCCGCATTGAAGGGATTGGGGCGCTGGACGGGACTGGGATCCACCCAGGGCATGGAACTGGCAGACGAAGAGGTCTCCCGGCTTCGCGAGGCCTTCCAGGCCAGCCGCCAGATGAACCCCCGAGGGCCGTGGGGCAAATACCACCCCTTGGCCTGGACCGCTACCCGAATCCTCTCCGACAAGGCCGGCGTGGGCTGGACCACCTCGGCCCATACCGCCATCCCGGTGCCCGTCTACGCCTGGGGTGTGGGGGCCGATGCCTTCCGCGGACGCATGGACAATACGGACATCGCCCACCGCCTGCGCCTAGCCATGGGGCTCCCCCGCCCCTGAACCTCCCCCGAGACGCCCCGATCTTCTACCTTGGGGGGTCTCATGAAGAAACTCGTCGTTCTCGACTTCGGCGGGCAATACGCCCATCTGATCGCCACCCGCATCCGCCACTTGGGCGTCTACTCCGAAATCCGCTTCCCCGGCGACGCTCCCGGAGACCTCTCCGAGGTCGGCGGCGTGATCTTTTCGGGTGGCCCCAGTTCGGTCTACGCCGACGACCGCCCCGAGTTCGACAAATCCTGGCTCCATGTGCCGGTGCCCGTGCTGGGCCTGTGCTACGGACACCAGACCATCGCCATGGAGACCGGCGGCAACGTGCACCGCGGCGAAGTCCACGAGTTCGGCGCGGCCAACCTGGAGCACGACGGCACCAGCGCGCTGCTCAGGGGCATCCCCTCCCCCACCCGTGTCTGGATGAGCCATGGCGACGAGGTCGACCACCTGGGCGCCGGCTTCCGCATCGTGGGCTCCACCGACCATTGCCGCCATGCCGCGGTGGAAAACGCCACGACCGGCCGCTACGGCGTCCAGTTCCATCCGGAAGTCACCCACTCCGAACACGGCCAGCAGCTCATGTCCAACTTCCTGGACATCTGCGGTTTTTCCCGCGATTGGGACATGGGTGGCCAGGTGGAGCGCCTGTCGGCGAAGTTGCGCGAGCAGACCGCCGGCAAGAAGGTGTTCCTGCTGGTCTCGGGCGGCGTGGACAGCACCGTGGCCTTCGAGCTTCTCAACAAGGCGCTGGGCGCCGACCGCGTGCTGGGCCTGCACATCGACAACGGCCTGATGCGCGCCAACGAGTCCACCGCCGTCATGGACTTCATGAAGGAGCAGGGTTTCGACAACCTGATGGTCGCCGACGCCTCGGAGCTGTTCCTGCAGCGCCTGGCGGGCGTGTGGGAACCCGAGCGCAAGCGCAAGATCATCGGCGACACGTTCCTGGACGTGCAGGCCGAAGAAACGGCCCGTCTGGGACTCGATCCCGAGGAATGGCTCCTGGCGCAAGGCACCATCTATCCCGACACCATCGAGTCGGGCGGCACCAAGAACGCGGCCACCATCAAGACGCACCACAATCGCGTCCCGGCCATCCTCAAGCTCATCGAAGCGGGCAAGATCGTCGAACCCCTCGCCGAGCTGTACAAGGACGAGGTCCGCGCCCTGGGCGAGGCATTGGGAATCCCCCACGACCTGGTCTGGCGCCATCCCTTCCCCGGCCCCGGACTGGGCGTACGCCTGCTGTGCCAGGGAAGCGAGGCGCCCTCCGCCCCGGCAGAATCCGTCAACGCCGCCCGCGAAGTCGCGTCGACCCGCGGCTACGAACTCTTCCCGTTGCCCGTGCGTTCGGTGGGCGTGCAGGGCGATGGTCGCACCTACGCCCAACCCGCCGCGGTGGCCGGGCCCTGCGACTGGAAGGCGTTGGAGGCCGTGGCGACGGAGCTGACCAACCGCGTGCGCGCCTTCAATCGCGTGGTGTGGCACGTGGCCGGCGCGACGGATTTTGTCGCACACGAGGCCTACAGCACCCGGCAGCGCTTGGAATTGCTGCGCGCGCTGGATGCGGCCGTGACCGACTGGCTGCGCGAAGGCGGCTTCTACGAGACCATCTGGCAGATGCCCGTGGCCTTGCTGCCCGTGACGGCCGGCGGCCGAGAAGTCGTGGTGCTGCGCCCGGTCATCAGCCGCGAGGCCATGACCGCCAGTTTCTGGGAAGCTCCGGCCGAACCGCTGGCCGAGCTGGGTCGGCGACTGCTGGCCCTGGGCGCGGGCGCTGTGCTCTACGACTGCACCCACAAGCCTCCGGGGACCATCGAGTGGGAGTGAATTTCGCGCCCACTCCGGCGGCACGGGGGCAGCACTGGAAAGAAGTCGAGAAGGTCGTGCTCGTGGGTGTCAGCACCCGCGAACAAGATGCCGTCACCACCGCACAACACCTGGCCGAACTGGCGCGCCTGGCCGACTCGGCTGGAGCGGTCGTGGTCGGCGAGGTGGTGCAGCACCGCCAGACCTTCGATCCCGCCACGCTTCTGGGTGGCGGCAAGGTCAAGGAACTGACCGAACTGTGCGACACGCAGGGCGTGCACAAGATCATCTTCGACGACGACCTCTCGCCCGGCCAGGCCAAGCGTCTGGAAGAACTGACGGGCCGCATGATCCTCGACCGCTCGGGGCTCATCCTGGACATCTTCGCCCGCCAGGCCCGTACCCGCGAGGCCAAGCTGCAGGTGGAGATCGCCCAGCTCCAGTACCTGATCCCGCGTCTGACCCGCATGTGGACCCACCTGGAACGCCAGGGCGGCGGCATCGGCACCATGGGCCCGGGCGAGACGCAGTTGGAAACGGACCGGCGCATCGCGCGCACCCGCCTGGCCAAGCTGCGCAAGGAGCTTCTGGCGCTGGAGACCGGCCGCGGCGAGCAAGACAAGAAACGTCGGCACGACGCCTTCTCGGTGGCGCTGGCCGGCTACACGAACGCGGGCAAGAGCACCCTTCTGAACGCCCTCACGGGTGCCAAGGTGCTGGCCCAAGACCGCCTGTTCTCCACTCTGGACGCCACCACCCGCAAGTTCTGGGCGGGCCACGAAGCTCCCGAGACCACCCTTTCCGACACCGTGGGATTCATCCGCAAGCTCCCCCACCACCTGGTGGCCAGCTTCCGCAGCACCCTCAAGGTGGTGGCCGACGCCGACCTGGTCCTGCACCTGGTCGACGGCTCCGACCGCTGGCGCGACGAGGAAATGCGCGTGGCCCGCGACCTCCTCGACGAACTGTGCGGCGACGCGGTCCCGCGCCTGACGGTCTTCAACAAGGTGGATGCGCTGGACGGCCCCGACCGCGACGCCCTGAAGGCCCACTTTCCCCACGCCCTGATGGTGTCGGCGCTGGAGCGGGAAGGGTTCGATGCGCTTCGGGAGGCGATCCGCGAACGCGGATTGGCCTGGCGCGCCGCACGCACCGCCAAGGCGGACAAGCAACTCGAACAAGCCGTCCAGGAACTGGAATGGCAAGGCTGAAGCTGTACCTGCTGGGCCACCCGGTGGCCCAGAGCCGCTCTCCGATCATGCAGAACGCCGCGCTGGCGATGCTGGGCCTGGATGCCCGCTACGAGACCTTGGATGTGCTCCCCGAAGACCTGCACGCCACCCTGGAACGCTTGGACGGTGATGAAAGCGTGCTGGGCTGCAACGTCACGGTGCCCCACAAGGTGGGTGTGTACGAGTGGCTTGCCGCGCGCGGACGCACCCTCAAACCCAGGGCCCGGGTCGCCGGAGCGGTGAATACCCTGTTTCGGGGCTCCGACGGCCGTTTCGACGGGAATTCCACGGACTTCGATGGCGCGATGGACGCCATCCTCCTGGAAGCCTTCGGCTCGAATCTGGACGCCTTCCGCGAGGCCATCCCGGCGATCGACGTCGCGATCCTGGGCTCGGGAGGCTCGGCACGCTCCATCGCGACGAACATCGTCCTGCCTTGGGCAGGAAAACCCAGATCGGTCACGGTCTTCGCCCGGGACATGGGCAAAGCGCGCCTCGTCGCGAACGCGGCGAGGGACACCGCGCTCCCCTCGGATCCGGTCGACATCGCTGAAGAGGACCTCTCCGCCTTCCCCGCTTGGAATGCAGGCCGTCGCAGCCTGGTTGTACAGACCACGACGCTGGGAATGGAGACCGATCCGGGCGCCGCACTCAGCCCAATTCCAGCCGGTAGCCTGCAGGCCGGCCAGATCGCTTTCGATCTGGTCTACAAGCCCCACGACACCCCGTTTCTTCGGGATGCCGCCGCCACCGGGGCGACGGTGGTCCATGGCATCGGAATGCTCGTTGGCCAGGGGGCGCGCAGTCTTGAGGACTGGTGCGCCAGCCGGTGCCTGGTGCCCACTTTCGAGAGGGTCCGAGTGGTGGAAACCATGGCGCGCGCACTGGGAATCTGACCTCACCCGGGATTTCCGTCTCCTGAGGGAATTCCCCCCGTCCGCAGGGCGGCGGATTTGCCATCTTTCCTTCCCATGAGTTCCACCAATTCCGGCCACGAAGCCCCTGGGATCGCGGCCGCTCCCGTGCCCGACACGGATCCTGCGGCTTCTTGTCCCCAAGCCGCCGGTCCCGCCCTCTCCCGGCACGTCTTCTTCACCGGCTTCATGGCCACCGGCAAGTCCCGCATCGGTGCGATGGTGGCCGAACGCCTGGGTCTTCCCTTCGAAGACACCGATCACTGGATCGAGGCACGCCATCGCAAGACGGTGTCGGAGCTCTTCGCCGAACAAGGCGAGGCAGCTTTCCGCGAAATCGAGATCGAAGCCATCCGCCACCTGGTCGCGGAAAGCCCCCGCGTGATCGCCCTGGGCGGAGGCAGCCTCCTGCATCCGGATTCCCTGCCCACCATCCGCTCGGCGGGAACCCTCGTGGGGCTGTGGGCCCGCCCCGAAACCATTTCGTCGCGCGTGGGGCGCAAGGAGACCCGCCCCCTTCTGGCCGGACTCGCACCCGAAGCCCGGCTGGCCAAGATCCGGCAGATGCTCCAGGGCCGGGCGCACCTGTACGCCGAGGCCGACTTCCAGGTGGAATCCTGCGACGAGGTCTCGCGCGACCAGATCGCCGACACCATCGCCGCCGCTCTGCCCCTGTGGGAAAGCCGCGCCCTGCGTGTGTGCCTGGGCGAACGCAGCTACCCCATCTTCTCGGGCACCGGAATCGCGGGCAACCTTCCCGCGTTGTGCGCCCAACAAGGTCTCACGGGCCACCCCTATGTCGTGACCGACACGAACGTCGCCGCCGCGCAAGAAGCCACCCTCGACGCCTGGAAACTCGCCTGGCCCGACCTTGCCGTGCACGTCTTCCCCGCCGGGGAAGAACACAAGACCCTCGAGACCCTCCAGGGCCTGTTCACGTTCCTGCTGGAGCACAAGGCCGACCGCAAGGCGTTCCTGGTGGCCTTTTCCGGCGGCGTCGGTGGCGACATGACCGGCTTCGGAGCCGCCTGCTACCAGCGCGGGATCGATTTCGTGCAGGTCCCCACCACCCTGCTGTCCATGGTCGACAGCTCCGTGGGCGGCAAGACCGCCGTGGATCATCCCCTGGGCAAGAACATGATCGGCGCCTTCCACCAGCCCAGGCTGGTTCTGGCGGACACATCCTGTCTGGACACCCTGCCCGAACGCGACTACATCTCCGGGCTCGCCGAGGTCGCCAAATACGGGGTCATCCGCGACGCGGACCTTTTCCGCTGGCTGGAGGCCCACGCCGACGACTGCCGCGAACGCAAGTCCGGCGCCGTCGCCCACATGGTGGCCCGATCCTGCGCCTGCAAGGCCCAGATCGTGGGCGAAGACGAACACGAAAACGGCGTGCGAGCCCTGCTGAACCTGGGGCACACCTTCGGCCACGCCCTCGAGACCCTGTCCGGCTACGGCACCCTCCTGCACGGCGAGGCCATCGGGTTGGGCATGCTGTGCGCGGGGCGCCTGTCGGTGCGCCGCGGCCTTTGGACGGAATCCGACCAGAGCCGCCTGCGCACCCTCCTGGAACGGCTGGGGCTTCCCACCCGACTGCGCGAATCCCCCGATCTGCAGGCCACCTGGACCCTCATGGCCCGGGACAAGAAGGCGCGCGAGGGCAAGGCGCGGTTCGTGCTGCCCACCGGCATCGGTTCGGCCGACGTGGTTTCGGGGGTGTCCTTCGACGAAGCCGCCGACGCCTGGAAGGCCCTGCGCGCCGGCGAGGCGCCCTAGATGGCCGTGCTCGTGACGGGGACCACCGGAGCGATGCCCCAGCACCTGCTGGAGCTCCTGCCCCGCGATCGCGGGCCGCTGGTGGCGGCCGGATTGCGCCTTCCCCCACCCGAGCGGCAAAGGAAAGACGTCTTGTACGTCCGCGTCGACCTGCGCGACGCCGAAGAGGCGCGACGCCTGTTCGAATACCACCAACCCACCGAGGTCGTGCATCTGGCCGGCAGGTGGTCGGTCACGGCCGGCGAAGACTCCCCGGAAGAATCCCTTCTGGGCAATGTCTCGCTCACGCGCAACGTCCTGGAAGCTTGCCGCGAGAATTGCCCGTCGGCGCGCATCCTGCTGCAAAGCGGCGCCGAAGTGTACGGGCGCGGTCCGGCGGGGCGTGGCGCCGAAATCCCCCGTCGGGAAGACGATCCCCTGCTGCCGGTCTCCACGACCGGAGCGGCGCTCTCGTGCATGGAGATCCTTGCCCGGCAGTACGCCCTGGCGCACAATCTGCAGATCGTGGTCGCCCGACCGTTCAATATGGTCGGCCCCGGCTTGTCCCGCCAATTCCTGGCCGGCGAGATCGCCTGGCAACTGGCTCGCATCCGGGTGGACCGCGGCGAGCCGGTGCTGTACGCCGGAGACCTCGAGGTCGAACGGGACTACGTCGATGTCCGCGACGTGGCGCGGGCCTATCTGTTGCTGCTGGACGGCGGCATGCCCGGCGAAGCCTACAACGTCTGCTCCGGCACCCCGTCGCCGGCACGGCACCTGGCGGACGAACTCGTGCACATCGCCGGCGGCGGCATCCAGATCCGGCTCGACCCCCGACGCGAACGCAGCGCCGAGATCCCCATGCTCCTGGGCACCCCCGACAAGATCCGTCAGGAAGTCGGCTGGGCCCCCGCCATCCCCCTGCGCGAATCGCTGGGGGACCTCTGGCGCGAAAAAGTCGGCCGATTCAAGAGCGAAAGGGCCCTGCGCAAGGGCCAGGAAGGAAAGTAGATCCCATGTTGAGCCTATGGCTGTCCCACGTCACCGGACTGGCCCTCTTCGAAGGACGCCTGTTCCGCGCCGGCGCCGCCGTTCTCGTCTCCGGCCTGGGGGTCCTGGCGCTCATGCCCCACTGGATCCGCTTCCTGCGGCGCATGGACGCCACCTCCGATTTCTCCGGCCAGCCCCACCAGACACCTCCTCCGATCATGGGCGGATTGCTTCTGGTGGGAGTGGTCCTGGTCTGCTCGCTGCTGTTCGCCCGTCCCAACCTCCAGGTCCTGGCCATCCTCGCGATCCTTGCCATCTACGCCGCGGTGGGCGCCTTGGACGATCTCGCCAAGATCCGCATGAAGAGGCTGGTGCGCACGGGCAAGGCCACGCGCGAACAGTGGATGGAAAAGGCCGACGGCATTTCGGCGCGCCTGCGCCTGGCGCTGTACTTCGGATTCTCCCTGCTGGTGTGCTGGGCGGCCTACGCCACCGTTCCCCACCTCCAGGAGGGCACCATCGCGATCCCCTTCATCAAACCCAGCCTCTTCCAGTTGCACCTCCCCAGTTGGGCGTTCGTGCTGTTCATGTCGTTCGTGGTCGCCGCCACCGCCAATGGCGCCAACTTCACCGACGGCCTCGATTCCCTGGTGTCGGTACCCCTGATCACCTCCGCTCTGTTCACCGGCGCGGTCGCCTGGATCTCCGGCAACTTCATCTGGTCGCACTACCTGCTTCTGCCCCACCTCCCCGGCGTCGACGAGCTGTTCATCATCGCGGGCGCCATGGTGGGGGCGCTGGGCGCCTACCTGTGGTTCAACAGCCCGCCCGCCGAGATCTACATGGGCGACGCCGGATCCATCGGGTTCGGCGGCGCCATCGGCATGATGTACGTCTTCGTCAAAGCCGAACTGTTCCTGCTGGTGGTGGGCTTCGTGTTCCTCGCCGAGGCCATGTCCGTCGCCTTGCAGATCGGCTGGTTCAAGGTCACCGGCGGCAAGCGATTGTTCCGCATGGCCCCCATCCACCACCATTTCCAGAAGCAGTTCGAAGACACCTACCGTCGCCGCACCGACGCCAACTCCAAGATCATCTGGCGTTTCCACCTGGTGTCGGTGTTCTGCCTGGTGCTCGGATTCCTCCTCTTCTTCAAGGTGCGCTGATGACCGAGACGGAACTCGTCCACCTGCTGGAAGACTGCGGCCAATCGCATCTGGTCGGGCACCTCGACCTGCTTCCCGAACCCGTGCGCAGCCAATTCCTGGAACAACTCCTGCTCCAGGACTGGGAGCGCATCGCCCGGATGCATCGCACCGCGGGCCCCCAGGTCGCCCCCGCCCTTCCCGCGACGCTCAAACCCGTACGCGCCCACGATCCTTCGTCGGCCGAACGAGACGCGTTCCGCGAGGAAGGACTGGACATGCTCGCCGCGGGCAAGTGCGCCTTCGTGCTGATGGCCGGTGGACAAGGGTCCCGGTTGGGATTCGAAGGCCCCAAGGGCGCCGCTCCCCTTGGCCTGCCTGGTGGATGGACGCTCTTCGACCTGCTGGTGCGGCGCATCCTCCGTCTTGAGGCCATGGTCGGCCGGATGCCGTGGTTCGGTGTCATGACCAGTCCGGACAACCACGAAGCCACCCAGCTCTGGTTCAATCAGCGTGGGGCTCCGCCGCTTCCGGGGCATTACCCGCGTCTGTTCCCGCAGTCGGTGGCTCCCGCCCTGGATGGCGAGGGGCGTGCGCTGTTGTCGCATCCCGCCCACTTGGCACAGGTTCCCGACGGCAACGGCGGCATCTGGGAGACCCTCGAACGCACCCGGATCCTCGAGTCCCTCCAGAGCCAGGGTGTGGAGTGGATCCATGTCGCGGGCGTCGACAACATCCTTTCGGCTCCATGCGACCCCGTTTTCCTGGCGTTCGCAGCGAGATCGGGGTGTCCGCAGGCCTCCAAGACCGTGCTGCGCACCAACCCCGCCGAAAAAGTGGGGGTCTTCGTCGAAGACGACCAGGGCCGACCCCGCGTGGCCGAGTACACGGAACTGCCTCCGGAAACCGCCGCCGCCCTCGACGACGACAATCTCCCGGTCCACCGCGAAGCCAACATCGCCTCGCACCTGGTACGGGTGGACCTCGCCCGCAAGTTCGCCAGGATGGACCTCCCCTGGCACCTCGCCCGCAAGGCGGTCCCGCACGTCGATGCCCTGACGGGCAAGGACAAATCGTCGGAAATCGTCTGCAAGTACGAGCGGTTCCTCTTCGACGCATTCCCGCAAGGAGAGTCCATGGCCCTGTTGCGGGTGCCGCGTTCGTCGGAGTTCGCACCCGTCAAGAACGCCACCGGCAGCGACTCACCCGAGACCGCCGCCAAGGCCCTCTACGCCTTGCATCACCACTGGCGCGAGCAGTGGTTGCGCCGGGGCGAGCGTACGGATTCCGACAATCCCCGCTCCCCCATCATCGACCCTCTCGAAAGCTATGGCGGAGAACCGCCCCGCTGGAAATCCCGCTGAGGTTAGATTCTGGACATGTCGACCAAGGTCATCGATCTCCTCCGCGGTATCCCCCTGTTCTCCGGGCTCGGCCAGGATCAGCTCCAGGCCATCGCCCGGGTAGGCGAAATCCAGGACATTTCCAAGAACGACATCGTGATCCGCGAAGAGGAGGCGCAAGTACGCGGGCTCTTCGTCCTGCTCGATGGCGAAGCCAAAGTCGTGCTCACGGGCTCCGAAGGCCGCGAAGCCGTGTTGGCCTTCCTCAGCGAAGGCGACTTCTTCGGGGAGATGTCCCTGCTCGACGGAGACCCCCGTTCGGCCACGGTTCGGGCCTCCAGCGACGCGCGCCTGCTCTACGTCAAGCGCGAAGCCTTCTTCGAACTGTTGCGCACCTTCCCCGAGATCGCCATCTCGATGCTCGCCGAGCTCTCCACGCGCCTGCGCCACGCCAACCGCAAGATCTCGGCGCTGGCCCTCAGCCCTGTGAATGCCCGCATCGCCGGTGCCTTGCTGCAGCTTGCCGAACTGCGCGGCGTGCGCGTGCGCGGCCAGGTCATCATCCGCGACCGCCCCACCCAGCAGGAGATCGCGGACATGGCCAACACCACCCGCGAGACGGTCTCGCGCGTGCTGGGCCAACTCCAGAAAGACGGACTCATCGGCATCGAAGGCAGGGATCTGCTGCTTCTCGACGAAGAGAAACTCAAGGGCGACACCTGAGCCTCTCGAAGCGACCCCTGACTCCATGAAGCGCATTCTCATCCACCTGCTGTTGGCCGCCATGGTCATCGCCTCCCTGGCCTGCATCGGCTGGGTGCTTGTCGACACCATCATCATGCCGCGGGTCGCCCGCCAGGGCTGGCCGATCGTCTCGATTCCCTCGCTGGAGGGATTGTCCGTGTCGGAGGCGCAGAAGAAGGTCGAGGAATCCGGGCTCCAAGCCATCGTGGATCCCGTCCGACGCCCTTCGGACCATCTTCCGCCCGACGCCGTGGCCTTCCAACAACCGTCTGCGGGCGACTCCGTCAAGGCGGGCCACTTGGTCCGGATCTGGCTCTCCGCCGGACCCAGTTCCGTACGGCTCCCCGAACTGGTCGGACGCGACAGCGCCGAAGCGGTCCGACTCCTGAAGGATTCCGAGCTGGGCGTCCAGGACACCGTCGAGTGGCGGCAATCGCCGATCGTCGTCGGGAAGGTCCTGGCCACCCAGCCCAAACCCGGTACCATCCTCTCTCGCGGATCCAAGGTTCTGCTGGTCCTCAGCGCAGGCGATTCCACCGCCGCTCCGGCCGAATCCACCGCCGCCAGGATCTTCTGATGTCCCGATCCCCGGCCCGCCGAGGTACGCAGCCCAGGCTGTCCGCATGGGGCCTGGGCGTCTTCGCCACCGCGATGGTGATGGGTGCGTGCAGTCGCCCCCCGCGCGAAGCCGACATGCCGCAGCCCTCCCAGGCCGACATCAACGCGATCCTGCTGCAGATCCCTGCGCAGGATCGCCGGGCCATGGCCGAAAACGCCTTCCTGAAGGCCCTGTCCTACGATCTCCAAGGCCAAGGCATGATGGCGATGGACATGCTCGAGGAGGCCGCCTGGGCAGATCCTGACGATCGCTGGCTCCAGTTCGCCTTGGCCACCAAGCTGCGCGAATTCCGCCGCAGTCCGGAAGCTCTTGCGCTGGTGCGCCGCGCGCTGCACCTTCCCGGCGAGGAAACCGCCGACCAATGGAGTTTGGCCGCCGGACTTTGGCTGGAAGCGGGCAACCGGGACTCCGCCGAAGCCTGCTGGACCCGCGTGCTCGAATTCGATCCCGAATCCCGCGAAGCCCGATTGGGCCTGGCCTCGCTTGCCGAGGCGCGAGGCGATCACGCGACCATGGCCCGCCACTTCTCGGCGATGGCCGACGCCTACGGCCAGAGCGGCAGAGCCTTGGCCGCGCGAGCGGTGGGCCTTTGGGTGCGTGCCGGCATGCTCGACTCCGCCTGCGGATTGCTGGAGCGCCGCTGGAAGACCTGGGGCACCCCCGAAGACGGCGAAGGCCTGGCGCGGCTTCTGGCCACGCGCGGCCTGACGGATTCCGCCGTCGCCCTCTACGACCAGCTCGCGGCCCTCCCCGACCTCGAAGGACTCGAGCTGAGGTTGCGCGCAGCCCGCGCCTTCATGCTCGCCGGTCGGCTCGATTCGGCGCGCGTGCGGTTGCGGGAACTGTCCCTGCAAGGGTTCGTCGAGGCCCGCCTGACTCTGGCCGCGCTGCTGCTGGACATGGACTCCCTTCCGCAAGCGCGTGTCCTGCTCCTGTCGCACGTGGACACTCCCGAACACGAAGCCCTCGCCTCGCACTACCTGGGGCTGATCGCCGCCCGCGAGGCCAAGACGGATTCCGCCCGCACCTGGTTCGAGCGCTCCCTGGCCCGCGATCCCAAACGACCCGACACCTGGACCCGGCGCGGACTCGTCGAGCTGGACGCCGGCAAACCCGACTCCGCGGCCCGGATCTTCGCCCGTATGGTGCGCCTGTGGCCCACCTCGGCCCAAGCGCGCTGGCTTCACGGCCATGCCCTGGCACGCGCCGCCGACGCCCGCACCCTCCGCCCGGTCTGGCTCCCGCCCGCCCCGGATTCCGAGCCCATGGCCGCCCCCCTGCGCCGCCGCGCCCTGGACGCCTTCGACACCGCCTTGACACTCGATCCCGACCATCCTCGCGCTCGCTTCGAACGGGCCGCCACCCTGGAACGCCTGGGCCTGCGGGCCGAGGCCAGCGCGGCCCTCGACACCATCGTCGCGCACGATTCCGACAACGCCGTGGCCGCCAACTACCTGGCCTACATGCTGGCCGAGGATTCCCTCGACCTGGACAAGGCCGAACGCCTGGCCAACCGGGCCCTGGACCTCGATTCCAGCAATCCCTCCTATCTGGACACCCGCGCATGGGTACGATTCCGACGGGGGCGTTTCCTGGAGGCCCTGGGCGATCTGGACCGCGCCATCAGCCTGGGCGAACAGGATGTGGTCGTGCTCGAACACCGTGCCCGCGTGTTGCAAGCCCTGGGGCGGACTGCCCAAGCGCGCAAGGCCTGGCTGGACGTGCTGGCCAAGGCCCCCGAACACCCCGCCGCACGGCGTGCCATCGAGTCCTCCCCTTGATTCCGAGGGTTCGCGTCGCGCTCCCGACCGTCGCCGCGGCTCTGGGACTGATCGGTTGCGCCTCGCGCAACAATCCCCCTTGGCCACCGGGCCTGGCGTTGCTGAACCCCGCGGCCCCCCGCGCCCACCTGCCACCGGCCATGCCCGTGCGGGCCGAAGCCTCGGGGGTGCTTGTGTCCAAGGGCCGAACCATCCACTTCGACGCCGTCGTGCTCGCCGACTCCACGCAGGGACGTCTGGAAGCCTTCGGACCGTTCGGCATCCCGTTGGCCACCGTCGATTGGACGGATTCGAACTGGACCGTCTGGTTGCCCTCCCAGTCCATCCTCCTCAAGGGCACGGGCGACTCCCTCACCCTGCCGGTCCTGGGCTTGCGCTCGTTTCGACCCCGCGAACTCGTCGGTGCCTGGCTCGGTCGCCCGTTGCCCATCCGCACGGGCATCCCCCTCCGCAGCCTCGGGGCCGACAGCCGCACCGTCGGACTCGTCCCAGCCGTCGCATCACCGTCGTGGAGCGCCTCGCTGGATCGTCGCACCGGACTTCCCGTCGCCTTGCAGGTGCTGCGTGGTGGAACCGAGGTCGAGCGGGTCCGTTTCGCCGGATGGAGCCAACGGTTCGGCGCCATGATTCCCGACACCCTGGCGCGCACCACCGGCCGCGGCGACGAGCTCCGACTGGTGGTGCGCACCTGGACGGTCTTGCCGCAACTTCCCGTCGGGCCGTCCTTGACACTGCCGCAGGGCGTCGACACGATCCTGGTCGAACGGGACGGTGCCTCGCGCCTGCGTTATCTCGTGCGCCCGTCGACCCCGCTGGAAATGCCGGGAGACTCGCTGTCGCTGGGCTTCCAGGAGAGCGACGACGCCGCGGCCGAAGATGAACCGCCGGATTCGGTCGAGCCGGATGACAACCGACCCGAGCTCGACTCCACCGAGCTCCCCGAGGAGTGAATCCCGGGCCGCTTCAACGGCCCAGGTGCACGGCCCGATAGACCTGGCGATGCGCCTCGTTGGCGGCCGATGGATCGTAGAGACGAGCCCGCTCGATGGCCTGGCGCCCCAGGGTGGCACGAAACTCGTGGTCGGAGAGCAACCGCTCCATGGCCGCGCTCAGAGCCTGGGGATCGTGCCCCTGCACGACCAGCCCGGAACGACCATCTTCGACGATCTCGCAAGGCCCGCCTTCGTCGGTGACGATCGCGGGAACCCCGCAGGCGAGGGACTCGACCACGGCGTTGCCGAAGGTGTCCGTGGTCGAGGGGAAGGCCATGATGGTGGAGGATGCCAGCAAGCGAGGGAGGTCCTGGCCCGTGACCTCGCCGGCGAAGATGGCCCTGCCGGTGTCGCGAAGCGTGGCCTCGAGCTCGGCACGGTACGGGCCCTCCCCCACGATCCCCAGCACGGCGTCGGGTCGGGTGGCGAGCAACCGACGGAAGGCCTCGGCGAGGGTGGCCAACCCCTTCTCGCGGGAGACGCGCCCCAGGTAGACCACGACAGGCCCTTCCGGGGCGCCGAGATCCGTCCAGCAACGCGGTGTGGCGGCCAGCGGACGGAAGCGGGAGAGGTCTACACCTCGGGGGAGCAGATGGATGCGTGACCGGGAGATTCCCATGCCTACCGCCGCTTCCTGGAAGGCGAGCGAGGGCACGATCACGCGGCCACCGGAACGGAGGAAGTTGCGGATGAACCAGTGGAGCCCGTCGACGAACAGGGTGTCGCCCAGCAAGAGAGATGTGTAGGCGAGCAGGTCGGTGCGGTAGTTGTGTACGACCGGGATTCCCAGGAGCAGGCCCGACAGCAGGGCGAGCAGGCCGAAGGCGCCCGGGGTCTCGATTTCGATGACATCGACACGCCGGGTGCGTAGAAGGTCGCACCAGGCGCGCACGGAAGGATAGGCCAATTCCTGTCCTTCGTACCCGAACAGATCCTGGACGCAGGCGGGCGGAAGCATCCGCACCCTGCCGTCGTCGCCGCGCTCCCCGGGGGGGTTGCGCGAGTGCGAGACGCCCACGAGCATGGTCGGTGTACCCAGGAGGGTCAGATCGCGCGCCATGCGGTGCGAACTCACGGAGATGCCGTGGACGGCATCCATGTTGTCGCCGACGAACACCACCTGCGGCTCGGAGACCGATCCATCCCGGCGCTCGCGGGCGCGGCGGCGGCGGAACACCCACGCCAAGCGAAGCAGTCGGGGCAGGTTGCCCAAGGTCTCGGAGACCAGAACCGCGACAAAACCGACCGAGCCCAGGAACGAGGCGCGGAAGTGGGGCGCATCGGCCACTCCCGGCACAGGGGGACGAGGCGATGGAGCGGTTTCGGGCTGGGTATCGCGCATGGGCCTCCAGCCGGACCACGGACCTCGTCGACGGTCCCGCGTTCCGGGTTCGGAAAGATACGTTGGTACGGTGATCTTTCTCGACGTGAACACCTTCCTTTCGCCTCGCGGCGGCGGAATCCGCACCTACCACGCCCGCAAGTCGGCCTGGTTCGCCCTCCACGGGCAACACCAGTACCGCACCCTCCAACCCGGTCCGGCTCGGCAAACGCGGGAAGGCCCCTCCGCGAACGTGCACCAGCATGTCGGACGGGGTCTGCCCATCGGAGACAACTACCGGTTCCTGTGGGACCGCGCGGCCGCCGAAGAAATCCTCCGTCGCCATCAAGTGGACTGCGTCGAGGCCGGCGACCCGTGGGCCACCGCGCTGTGGACCAGCCGCCTTCCGGGGCTGGTGCGGGCCAGTTTCTGGCATTCCGACCCGCACACCGCCTACATCGCGCCTTGGACCCCCCGTCTGGGTCGCATTCCCGGCAGGTTCGTGGCCCGTGCGTTGGAATCGTACCTGAACCGCACCCACCGCCGCTTCCACGTGGTCTGGTGCGCCTCACGATGGGTGCGCGATCTCCAGTTGGCGCGCGGGGTCTCCGGAGCCGAGCTCCTGCCCTTCGGGATCGAACATTCCCAGTTCCAGCCCCAGGCTCCCGAACCCGGAGCGATCTCCGGTCTGGGACTCGATCCCGACCGGCCCGTCCTACTCTACGCGGGCCGACTGGATCCCGAAAAAGGCACGGACGTCTTCGAGCAGGCCATCGCGCCGTTGCTGGCGCTCCCCCAGCGGCCCCAGATCGTGGTGGCAGGGCGCGGCGAGCAGCAGGAACGCTTCCGCGAACGCCGGGACGAGGGCTACCGATACCTGGGCTACGTCGATGATCCGTCCTTCCTGCGCTCGCTGTACGCCACCAGCACCCTTCTGCTCTCCCCGTGCGCCGTGGAGACCTTCGGCCTGGGTGTGCTGGAGTCGCTGCACATGGGCCTTCCCGTCGTTTCCGCCGCCACCGGCGGCGGCGGCGAGCAGGTCCAGGACTCCGGGGGTGGCGAGACCTTCGCGCCGGGAGACGCCCGGGGCCTGGTGGAGGCCGTGATCCGAGCCCTCCCGAAACGACAGATTTTGTCCTCACGCGCCGCCGCCTGGGGGGCGGCTTGGCCCTCGTGGGACGACATGTTCCGACGCCAGACCGATCGCATCGGGCAGTTGCGCGAGACCATCCGGAGCGACCGCTCGTGACGCGCCGGATCGCCGTGTCGCTCCACGACGTCAGCCCGCGCCACGCCGGCACGATCGAACGGATCCTTCCGCTGCTGGAGGCCGCCGGGGTGCCCCCGGTCCCCCTCCTGGTGGTCCCCGATTTCCACGGGGGGTGGCCGCTGGACGCCCACCCCGCGTTCGTGGAACGGCTGCATGCCTGGAACGAGGCGGGCCATGAACTGGTTCTGCACGGGTACTGGCATCTGGAACAAAGGTCCGACGCGCTTCGTGGGGGTGCGGGGGACGCGTTCAAGCGCGGCTTCCTGACCGGTGGCGAAGGCGAATTCCTCGCCCTGGAGCCCCACGAGGCCGCACGCCGCATCGACGACGGCCTGGCCATGTGGCAGCGCGCGGGACTCCCCGGTCGGCCGGTCGGATTCGTGCCGCCCGCATGGTTGCACAACGCCTCGCTGGACGCCGTATTGTGGGCCCGCGGCTTCGAGTGGACGGAATCCCACTCCGGATACAGGTTCCGCGACGGCGGCCCTGTCAGCGACCCGGTCATCTCGTGGGCCTCGCGCGACTTCGTGCGCCGTGCCGGCTCGCGCGTGGTCTGCCCCCTGTTGGAACGCCTGTGGCGCCGTCGACCGTCCCTGCGGATCGCCCTGCATCCCCACGACTTCGACTGGCCCGCCCTCGAGCGCTCCATCCATGGTGTATTGACTGCCGCCGCCCGGAACGGCACCTGGGTGCGCCCCATGGATCTGCGACCACCCCGCTGACACCACCAACGCCCGGTCCCGTTTGGACAAACCGCCGGAGACCTGTGAAGTCCGGTGGTCGAGTCTGCCCCCCGGTGGTCGAGCCTGTCGAGAC
>JAMIIV010000009.1:0-4404 GCA_035913415.1 Fibrobacteria bacterium
CCTCCACAACCCAACCGCCTGCCCACAGAGGCCTGAGCCCACGCTCTGCCCCACCACCGCAGGCCTCCCAACCCGCACGCCTGCCCACCGAGGCCTGAGCCTACGCTCTGCCCTGCCCCACCACCGCAGGCCTCCACAACCCAACCGCCTGCCCACAGAGGCCTGAGCCTACGCCTGCCCCACCACCGCAGGCCTCCCAACCCGCACGCCTGCCCACAGAGGCCTGAGCCTACGCCCTGCTCTGCCCGCCCCACCGGCCAGCGAAGCGTCGCCGGGCAACGGCACCGCACACCCAGCCACCGCAGCCCTCTCACCCCAACACCAGCCTAGAGGCCTAAGCCCATGCTCGAGCACCGCAGGCCTCCCAGCCCACCACCAAGCTTCAGAGGCCTGAACCCACGCTCTGCCCCACGCCCCCAGCCGCGCGCAGCGCGCTGGGGGCGTGCACCGGCACCCGCGCAAGAAACAGAAAGCCTCCGCGGCCCAAAGGCCGCGGAGGCAGTTCACATCTCAATCGTAAATCGAGCGAGGGAGATGCAGACGACCCGCCCCGACCCCCGAAGCCGTCCGTGTTGGGACGGCGAGAGGGGGAGGAAGGGGAGTATGCGCTCCCGCAGCCGATTTACGCGAGGGTAGCTTTGCGGGAGAGGCGTACCTTGCCTTGTCCGTCGATCCCGATGCACTTCACCGAGATCTGGTCGCCCAGAGCCACGACGTCTTCCACCTTCTCGACCCGACGATTCTCGAGTTCGGAGATGTGGACGAGACCTTCCTTGCCGGGCAGGAATTCGACGAACGCGCCGAAGCTCGTGATCGACTTCACCTTGGCATTGGGGTAGGTCTTGCCGACTTCGGCTTCCATCATGAGTTCCTGGACCATGCGGTAGGCCTTCTGACCGGCCTTGCGCGCCACCGCCGAGATGGTGACATTGCCACCGTCGTCGACGTTGATGACCGCTCCGGACTCTTCCTGGATGCCGCGGATGACCTTGCCGCCGGGACCGATGAGGTCACGGATCTTGTCTTCCGGGATCTTGAGGCTGAGGATGGCGGGCGCGTACTGCGAAATTTCCTTGCGGGATTCCGACAGGGTGGCGTTCATGGCGGCCAGGAAGTTGGCGCGACCCTGGCGAGCCTGGTCGAGAGCCTTCTTCAGGATGTCCTTGGGCAAGCCGTTGTCGAGCTTGATGTCCATCTGGAAGCCGGTGATGCCCTCGGTGGTGCCACAGATCTTGAAATCCATGTCGCCGAGATGGTCTTCGGTTCCGGTGATGTCGGAGAGGATCGCGATGCGGTCCCCTTCGGCGATCAGGCCCATGGCGATGCCCGCGACGGGCTCCTTGATGGGCACACCGGCATCCATGAGCGCCAGCGATCCGCCGCAGACCGAAGCCATGCTGGAGGAACCGTTGGACTCGAGGATTTCGGAGACGATGCGCAGCGTGTAGGGGAAGCTGGCGGGAACCGGCAGGACCGGGGCGAGCGAGCGCTCGGCCAAGTGTCCGTGACCGATTTCGCGGCGGCCCGTGGTGCCCACGCGCTTGACTTCACCGACCGAGTAGGGCGGGAAGTTGTAGTGCAGCATGTAGTTCTTGAAGGTCTCGCCGCGCAGGCTGTCGATGCGCTGCTCGTCGGTGCGAGTTCCGAGGGTGGCCGAGACCAATCCCAGGGTTTCGCCGCGCTGGAACAGGGCCGAACCGTGGGCGCGGGGCAACACGGCCACCTCGCACTCGGCCTGGCGGGTCTGGTCCGGGGCGCGTCCGTCGGGACGGATTCCGTCGGTCAGGATGACTTCGCGCATGGCGTCGCGCTTGACTTCGTCGAGGTACGACATGGCCTTCTTCAGGACCACGGCGTCTTCGATGTCGGACAAGGCGGCCTTCGCTTCGGCCTTGATGGCGTCCAAAGCGGGGTACAACACGGTCTTGGGGTGCTTGCCGCGGAAGGTGGCAAGGAATTTGTCCTTGACCAGCGCGGAAACACGGGCGGCGAGAGCCTCGTCCTTGGCAGGAGCGACGTACTCGGCCTTGACGATGCCCAAATCGGCCTGGAGCTGCTTGATGCCGGCGATGATCTTGCGGATCGCTTCGTGGCCGACGTCCATGGCTTCGATGAGCTTGTCTTCGGGAACCTCGAAGGCGCCGCCTTCGACCATCGAGATGGACTTCTCGGTGGCGGCCATCACGAGCTCGAGCTCGGCGGTTTCGGATTCGGCGTAGGTGGGATTGACGATGAACTCGCCGTCGACCATGATCACGCGAACGCCGGCAAGGGGCTCGCTGATCGGGAAGCGCGAGGACAGCCAGACCGCAGCGGCGCCACCGGTGAGGGCGAGCACATCGGGGTCGTACTTGTCGTCGGCGGAGATCACCGTGCCGATGACCTGCACTTCGTTCTTGTACCCGTCGGGGAACATCGGCCGGATGGGGCGGTCGATGATGCGGCAGGTCAGGACTTCCTTCTCGGAAGGCTTGCCTTCACGCTTGAAGTATCCGCCCGGGATGCGACCGGCAGACCAGGCCGCTTCGCGGTATTCCACCGTGAGGGGGAAGAAGTCGAACGCCGCGGGGTTGCCCTCGCAAGCCGTGACCATGGCCACGGTATCTCCCATGCGGACGACGGCCGAGCCGTGCGCCTGCTTGGCAAGCTTGCCGACCTCTATGGTCATGGTCTTGCCGGGAGCGATCTCGATGGAGACCGAGCGTTTGGTGTCGTTGAGGAGTCCCATGTTCAGGCCCCGGCTCAGCGACGGATCTGCAGGGTTTTGATCAGCTCGCGGTAGCCATCGAGGTTGGTCTTGGTGAGGTAGTCGAGCAGACGGCGACGCTTGGAGACCAGCATGAGCAGGCCGCGGCGGTTGTGGACGTCGGAGCGGTTGGCCTTGACGTGCTCGGTGAGGTTCGAGATGCGCTCAGTGAGCATCGCGATCTGGACCTCGGTGGATCCAGTGTTGGTGGAGGAGCCGCCGAACTTGGCGATGAGCTCCTGCTTCTTCTCGGGCGTGATCGTGGACATGACGTGTCTCTCCATCGCCGTCGTTCTCCTCACCACTCCCCGGCTTCCACCTCCTGAACCTTTCAGGAGAGACCGGAGACCATTTCCCACGCTGTTTCCGCATCGTGCCCGATTTGGGCCCGCAGCGCGTCGAGTGACTCGAATCGGCTTTCTTTTCGAAGCGGGAAGTATAAGTCGAGTCTGGCAATCTGGCCATAGTCCGGCCCTGGTCCGGGTCCATTTTTTCCTGGAACATGGACCTCGACCACCCGGATTCCGCGTTGGAACGTTGGCGCCACCCCGATATTGACCACCGCGGGCTGGGGGGCGACGCCCTCCCACGACAGGCGTCCGGCGTACACGCCCGAGGCGGGGAGGAATTTTCGCGGGCTGATGGGCTCGAGGTTGGCGGTGGGAAATCCCAACTGGCGACCGCGGCCATCGCCATGGACCACTTCCCCACTCAGAAACCAGGGCCGCCCCAGCAAACGCATGGCCTCGGGGTACCCTCCCCATTCGCCCAGGGCCTGCCGGATGCGCGAGCTGGAGACGGGCTCGCCGTCCAACTGGAAGGGGCCGACGACGGAAAGGGGGATCCCCCGCTGCTGGCAGTAGGGCGTGATGGCCTCCGAGGTCCCCGAAGCGCCTCGACCGAAACGGTTGTTGAAGCCCAACACCAGTTCCCGGGCGCCGAGCTCGTCGATGAGCCGGGCGACAAAATCACGCGCCTCGAGCTTGCGAACATCGTCATCGAACCGCAGGGTGATCGGTACGGCCCCAGCTTCGCGCAAAAGTTCGGCGCGTTCGCACCAGGTGGTCAAAAGCTGTGGGCCACCGGCCGGATCGAGGAAATGCCGTGTGTGGGGCTCGAAGGTCAGGGCCACCAAAGGCACACCCAAGGCGGCGGCCCGCTCCCCGGCGGCCGACAGCAAGGCGCGGTGCCCCCGATGGACACCATCGAAGTTTCCGGAGGTGACCACACACCCGTTGGGGGGACGCCGGGTTGCGAGCTGATCGAGGGAGAGAATCTGCATGAATTAGGGGGTGAAAGTAATCTCATCGAAGGTGTTGACATTCAGGTCTACACCGCGTTGCTCCATCCGGTGGCTGGATTTCCACGGCAAAGCGACATTCCCCACCATGGATACCATGCCGCTTCTCGAAGGCACCATCTCGCTCTACCGCTGCGCCGGCTGCACCTTCCAGGTGGTGCGCCGCCCCGGCGAATACATCGGGCACTACCGCCTGACCCGCGAGCGTCTCATCGTCTCGAGCTTCGCCAAAGCCTGACCTCCCGGGCCCACGTCGCCTCTCGAGGCTTGTGTGGGCATCCCTCGGCGGTCGAGCCCAGGTCCGGTGGTCGAGCCTGTGATCGGTGGTCGAGCTCGTCATCGGTGGTCGAGCTTGTCG
>JAMIIV010000010.1:0-17986 GCA_035913415.1 Fibrobacteria bacterium
CATCGATGCGTGTGTGTGGGGGTGCCCCCCCGCGTTCCATTCGCCGGTATCCCGCGTCAACGTAGAGAAGCCCTGCAGGGCGTCTGTACGAAAACGCGGGGAATGGATTGCGACTGGATCCCGGGGGGGGGGCCGGGGGGGGCGTCGGATTTGGTGTGTGTGATTGGTGGGGCGCCGAAAATCCCCCCCGGATTGGTGGGGTCGGTGCAGAGACGCCCCGCGGGGCGTCTGTACGATGATGAATTGGTGGTGTGGGGAATTTTCGGCTGTGCTGGTTCGTGCATGGGACGGGCATGCGCGAACGGCGGGCGGAATTGGAATAATCTGTCTAGAATTGGGTTCCGCCCGCGGACCGGCGGCACCGGAAGCGCCGGCGCGTTGTTGGTCCCCTCGGGCACCCTTTGGAGGTTCCATGACCGTCGCGACACGCTTCGACCTCGTCCAGAAGGACATCCCCGAAGCCTGGTACAACATCGCCGCCGATTTCCCGACCCCGATGGCGCCGCACGTGCACCCCGGCACCCAGCAGCCGGCCGCACCCGACGACATGCTCGCGATCTTCCCGCCCTCCATCGTGGCGCAGGAGTTCTCGACCGAGCGCTGGATCGAGATGCCCGGCGAGGTCCGCGAGGTCCTGTCGCTGTGGCGGCCCACCCCCTTGATGCGTTCGGTCCGTCTGGAGCGCGCCCTGGATACCCCCGCGCACATCTACTACAAGTACGAGGGTGTCTCGCCTGCGGGTTCCCACAAGCCCAACTCGGCGGTTCCGCAGGCCTACTACAACAAGAAGGATGGTGTGAAGCGCCTGGCCACCGAGACCGGCGCTGGCCAGTGGGGAAGCTCCCTGGCCTTGGCCTGCCAGCTCTTCGGCCTGGAGTGCGTGGTCTACATGGTGGCCTCGTCCTACAAGCAGAAACCCTACCGCCGCATGGCCATGGAGACCTGGGGGGCCACCTGCCATTCCAGTCCCTCCAGCGAGACGGAATTCGGCCGCAAGGTGCGCGCCGAAGACCCGCACACCGCCGGGTCGTTGGGCATCGCGATCTCCGAGGCCGTCGAACACACCGTGACCCACCCGGGCACCAAATACGCGCTGGGCAGCGTGCTCAACCACGTGTGCCTGCACCAGACGGTGATCGGCGAAGAAGCCCTCAAGCAGATGGAGATGGCGGGGGAGTACCCCGACGTCGTGGTCGGCTGCGCCGGCGGCGGCTCCAACTTCGCCGGCATCGCGTTCCCGTTCGCGCGCAAGAACATCCAGGAGGGTCGCAACACCCGGTTGCTGGCGGTGGAGCCCTCGAGCTGCCCCTCGCTGACCAAGGGCGAGTTCCGCTACGACTTCGGCGACACGGCCATGACCACGCCGCTTCTGAAGATGTACACGATGGGCAACGACTTCATGCCCCCGGCCCTGCACGCGGGCGGCCTGCGCTACCACGGCATGGCCCCCACCGTGAGCCACCTGGCCAGTCTGGGAATGCTGGAACCCCGTGCCTACGGACAGATGGAGGTCTTCGAAGCCGCCACGCTGTTCGCCCGCACCGAAGGCCTGATCCCGGCCCCCGAATCGAGCCACGCCATCAAGGCCGTGATCGACGAGGCCCTGGACGCCAAGCGTGAAGGCAAGAAACGCGTGATCGTGTTCAACCTGAGCGGACACGGATTGCTGGATTTGGCCAGCTTCGAGGCCTACCGGACCGGTTCGCTGAACATGGGCTGAACCGCCCATCGGGGGCGTCAGGGCGCCTCCCCTGATCCCGCCGCTTCGCGGCGGGATCAGGGGACCGGGCTGTCGTGAACCGGGGCACGGGGAATTCCCCCATTCATCGGTCGCGCCGGATCCACCGATCGCGCCGGATGCGACGATCGCGACTTCGTAGAGACGCCCTGCAGGGCGTCTCTACGCTGTTCGCACCGATGGTGTCGGTCGCGCCGACGAATCCGTACGTCGTGGGGAATTCCCGGCGTCCCGGCCCGTGCGGGCGGAACCCGCCCCGAGCCTGTCGAAGGGGCCCTGGCGTGGGGCGGCAATGTCTGCCGGGTGTGATGCCTGGGGCGCTGGGCAACGCGACCAATTCGCTTTGGCCTGAATCCTGCGCAAGCGAAGGCAACGCCCTCCGGGGCAACACCTTCTCCAGGACGATCCGCCCATGCCTGACAGCCTTCCCTGCAATGCCGTCCTCCTCAGCGACCTGCGCACCGAGTGCCTGTCCCGCGCCAACCGTTGTGTGCTGCGCGGCGAAGTCGCCCCGGCCCTGGAACTGATGGCCGCGGCCCAGAAGATCTGCCACGATCCCCGTGTGGAAGACATGATGGACCAGCTTTCCCGGGTGCGCTCGCCGCTTCCCGCACTTTCCCTGGAACAGCTCCAGGAAGCGCGCCGCCTGGTGGTGGTGGGCGAACTCGAGGCCGCCGAAGCGATCTACCAGGACCTCCTGGAGCTCCATCCCCGCACGCCGGTCCTGCTGCGTGACCTCGTCGAGATCCGTCGTGAAGCCGGCAATCTGGCCGGCGCCCTGGTGGCGGCGTTGCGGCGCCTCAAGCTGGAGCCCGATTCCGCCGAGGCGCGGGAAGAGGCCGCGCTGTTGCTGGAGGCCAAGGGGCAGGGCGAGCGGGCTGCAGTGGTGCGGGCGGGATGAGGATCGCGGTGTACATGGGGGAATTCGAGGTCCGATGAGCGTTCGAGCCTCCGATGTCCGGGAATCCGGCAAGCGAGTTCGTTGTTCCTTGTGCACATGCCGTGCATCGGCATGGACGAGCAGGTTCAAGTCGGATGTCCGGCAGGGAGCTGCGGCTCCGATGAAAGGAGCGTAGGGACCATGCGTATTCAGCCACCTCGGGAGATCCGGCGAAGCGACTCGGAGGACACCCTGTCGGCGCGGGGGCGGATGGAGACCGGAGCATCGATGCCCGGCGCCGAGGTGACGGCTGTGGTGTCGTCGGCGACGGTGCATCACGCCCTGGCCGGATTGCGTGCCCGCTTGGGTCGGCTCGCGACCGTGGCCAATGCCGATGTGATCGAGGCGTTCGCCGAGCTCGATGCGGCGTGGACCCCGTTTCGTCTCGGATGCGGCGGCGCCCTCCATGCGGATTGGCCGGGGCGACTCACCGACGGGATGCTCTCCAGCGGGCTTTGCAACGAGCGGATCCTGCGGACTTCGGAGTTTTGTCAGTGGGTTCGCCTGATCGGTGGCGATCCATCGCTGATGCACCGCAAACATTGGGAGTGGGCATTCGTCGCCCAGGCCCTGGGGGAGCGGGGGATGCTGGCCGCCGGCAGAAGAGGGTTGGGATTCGCCGTCGGGCGCGAGGCCTTGCCGAGCCTGTTCGCGGCGCACGGATGTCAGATCCTGGCAACCGACGTGTCCGGCGACCAGGATCCGGACTCCGCCTGGATCCAAGCAGGGCAGCACGCGTCCTCCTTGGCCAGCCTGCACAAACAGGACCTCCTGACCGAAGAAGAATTCCGTGCTCGAACCGCATTCCAAGCCGTCGACATGAGGAACATTCCCCAGGATCTGGCAGGATTCGATTTCCATTGGTCCGCCTGCGCTCTCGAGCACTTGGGCTCCTTGCAGGCCGGCAAGGATTTTGTCCAGAGGTCCTACGATCTGCTGGCACCTGGCGGCGTCGCGGTCCACACGACCGAGTACAACATGGACAGCGATTGGACAACGATCGGAGTCGGAGGCGACGTCGTCTTCCGCCGTGCCGACATCGAGGAGATCGCGCGCGGGATCCGAGATCGAGGAGGTCGAGTGACTCTCGATTTTCGCGCCGGGCGGATGCCTGCCGACCTCCACGTCGACCGTCCGCCGTATCGCCTCGATCCCCACTTGAGACTGGAAATCGGCGGGTACCGGTGCACCTCCTTCGGGTTCATCCTGGAAAAGCCATGAGGCATGGGGTCGCAAGTACGCCGGCGCCATGCCTGCCTGCTCGGTCTTATGAGGACAATCGAACCAATCCCCGACCCCCACCAGGAGTGAATCGATGAGCGATGGCTTTCTCCACAAGTATTTCCTGAACAATGCCCACAAGAATCTGAACAAGTGGCTCCATTACTTCGATATCTACGAGCGGCATCTCTCCCGGTTTCGCGGCAAGGCACCGGTGATGATCGAAATCGGGGTGTTGGGCGGCGGCTCCCTGGCGATGTGGAAGGAGTACTTCGGCGAGGGGTGCCGCATCATCGGCATCGATATCGATCCCTCGTGCAAGGCCCACGAAGGCGAGGGAATCGAGGTTTTCATCGGCAGCCAGGACGATCCCGATCTGATCGCGTCCATTTTCGCCAAGTACCCTCGCGTGGACATCGTCCTCGATGATGGAAGTCACATCATGCGCCACATGATTGGATCCTTCTCGTTGATGTACGATCGCGTCGACGCCAATGGCGTGTACATCGTCGAAGACACCCATACCTGCTACATGGGAGAATATGGGGGAGGTCTTCGCCGGGATGGCAGCTTCATGGAGTTCGTGAAGGGCAAGCTCGATGAGATCAACGCGGTGCACACGCTGGGCGCCGTACCCGTGTCCACGTTCACGCGATCGACCGATTCCGTGACGTGTTACGACAGTGTGGTTGCCTTCGAGCGGAGGCCGCAAGGTTGCAGGCAGGCATTCGTCACCAAGGGCATGTGAGTCCAGCATTCCGAAGGCGGTGACGGCACAATCTGTCGATGCGGACGCCCAAGACCCTCCTTTGGACGGGTTCGAGCTTGTCCCGTGGCGTGGAGGCTTCTCCCACGCGCCCTATGAGGAGTGCGCAGGAGGGGCGTGGAGGTCGCTTTCCACCTGGGGCGTTTCCTGTTTGTCGAGGCAATCTTTGCCTAACGGGGCCGAAGAATGCGAAAATCCATCGGCTTGGCGACTTGGAACGGTTCTTGACAGAAGTCGGGAGAGTTTCTTCGCGAGGCTTTGAGTAGACAGGTTTCCTGGCAGGATCAGGCTCGAACCTGGAGTGTGCCCCAAGGCATGAGCGTGGCAGGGAACTGCAAGGAGATCCGATGGAAGTCTTGAAACGCGACAACGGCGACAATTCGCAGCGGCGGACAGGAACTGGCGGCTTTGAGCGGCTGGAGAGCGCGTTGCAGGATTTGCGTGCGGGGGGGCGATTCCGCGAGGCTCTTGAAGAACTCGGACGATACGTGCTCTCCAATGGGGATTCGGCCGAGACGGCGGGTCTGGCGGGCATCTTGCACGCCGATCTGGGCGAGCTGAGCACGGCCCAAGTCGAATTCCTGAAGGCGACCCAGCTTGCACCTCATGACCCGGCAGCCTTCGTCGGGTTGGCATCGATCCTGATGCGCAAGGGGCAGCAGGATCGCGCGATCGCCCCGCTGGAGCGGGTTCTGGCGTTGCAGCCGGACAACCACGAAGCGGCTCTGGCGCTGGCCAGGATTCGATTCGGGTTCCGCGAGCATCGCGCCGCAGCCGAGATGGCGCGAAGGTACCTCGCGACGGCTCCCTCCGCCCATCCGGCCAGGGCGGAGATGATCGCCCTCGCCGGCGCGTTCGAACAGGTCGAGCGCGAATCCATGGCCGTCCTCAAGTCGCGCTCCCAGATCGAGGCGGCACGGAATACGATGAGAGAACAGGGCGTGGGATGCCTCAAAGGGGATCCTGGAGCTCCGGAAAATGGCTACGGAGACGTCCGGAAGAGTTGGGATGTCCTGAAGACCTTGCAAGCCATCGGTCTGGCCTTCCCCAAGGACGCGCGGATCCTCGATCTCGGGGCCTACAACTCGGAGGTCATTCCCTGCCTCCATCAGATGGGATTTGAAGATCTCCACGGCCTTGACCTCAACCCCGATGTGGAGAAGATGTCGATCGCCGACAAGGCCGCATTCCGGGTCGGGAACTTCCACGCCACTGGATATCCGGATTCGTCCTTCGATGTCGTGACCGCGATCTCCGTGATCGAGCACGGGTTCGATGCCGACAAACTCCTTTCTGAGGTATCCCGAATCCTCAAGCCCGGGGGACGTTTCATCGCATCCTTCGATTACTGGCGGGACAAGCTCTCGACCGAGGGAATGACGGCGTTTGGCCTTTCCTGGACGATCTTCTCCGAGGAGGAGATCCGGAGCCTGTTCCAGAGCGCTCGAGCGTACGGTTTGGTCGCCGGCGAGCTCCAGGACTTCGCTGTCGAGGAAAGTCCCATCGAATGGAACGAGCGCCGGTACACCTTCGGTTGGTTCTCGCTGGAGAAGACCCGGCCTCCGATGGCCTCGACAGGACGGTCGGGGAAGATCGCCTTTCTGTCCACATTCCGGCAGCCCTGCGGAATCGCGGTGCACACATCGAATCTCGTCGAGGGGATCCGCAAGGCGGATCCGGCGCGGGAAGTTCTGGTCCTGGGGGAGCGGCACCCCCTCGCCGAAACCGGCGATCCGCAATGGGTGCGCCGATGCTGGACCCGCAATGCGGACGATTTCCGACAGAGCCTGGATGTGTTGCGCAGCGAAAACGTCGCCGTCCTCCATGTGCAATTCCAGAATGGACTGTTCGCCGAAACATCGCTCGTGGAATTCCTGGATGCCTGCCTGAGGGCCGGGATCCGGGTGTTTTCCACGATGCATTCGTCCGAGCATTCCCTGCCGCTGAGCGCCGCCGTGGCGCGGAGGTCGGAGCGCTGTTTCGTGCATCTGGAACAAAGTGCCAAACGATTCATCGCCTACGGGGCCGATCCCGAGCGATTCGAGGTCGTTCCCGTGGGATACGCACCGAGGATCGCGGTCGATCGCCTCAAGTCCAGGAAGACCTTGGGTATACCGGAGGATCGCCAGCTTGTCTGCTCCTTCGGCTTCTTCGAGCGGCACAAGGGGATCCTGCCCGTGATCCAAGCTCTCCCCGCATTGGTCGGTCGCCATCCGAGGATCATGTACGCACACATGGGATCGGTCGTGCCCGGGGTTGCCGACGCCACCGCCTATCTCGCCGAATGCCTCGACGCGGCCAAAGCCGCCCGCGTTTCGGAGAGGCTCCTGTTTCCATCGGAATTTGTGCCGGAGAAGGTGGCCAGCCTGTTCATGCAGGCCGCCGATGTCGCGGTATTCAACTACGCTCTCTCCCGCAACGAAATCTCCGCGGCCGTGGGCTTCGCTCTCATCCATGGCATCCCCACCATCACGGCGGCCACCCAGGCCTTCCAGAAGGTGGTGGACTGCACCTTGCAGATCTCCGACGCGCTTGGTGTCGCCGATGCCATCGACCTTGCCCTGTCCAGCACCCCTCTGCGCGACCACCTGCGGGATCGTTCCTTGGCGATCGTCGAGCGCGAGTCGTTCGTGAATCTGGCACGACTCCTCCTCGCTGCGTATTCCCGCGAGCATCCCGCGCGGAGCCGATGACCGTCCGCTCAATCCCCGCACCTTCTCCCGAACGACCCGAGGCGCCCATGCGCAAAGTCCTCCTGATCAACCCGCACGACACCGCGCAGACGGGATACACGAATCCCCCCATCGGCCTTCTGTACCTGGCGGGCACGTTGCTCGAAGCGGGAGTCGCCGTCGAGGTGGTGGACGGTTGCCGGGAGGGGAGAGCGGCGATCGAGGCCGCACTCGCCAGGTTCTGTCCTGATTTCGTGGGGATCGTCTGCCTCACCCCGGCGCGCCAGAAGGCGTTCGAGGCGGCGAGGATCGCCAAGGCCTTCGATCCCCGGATCCAGGTGGTGATCGGTGGCGCGCACGCGACGATCATGCCCAACCAGATCCTCGAGAGTTATCCGGAGATCGATGTGGTGGTGCTCGGGGAGGGAGAGCAGACCCTTGTGGAAATCGTGCGGGGCGATGCGCTCGAAGGGATCAAGGGGATCGCCTACAGGCATGAGGGGGGGATCCGCAAGACCTCGCCAAGACCGCTCGTCAAGGATCTCGATACGATTCCCTTCCCGGCGTGGCACCTGCTCGACCTGCGACGTTACGAAGCGCGCGGAGCAGGCGTGTTCCGCGGCATCGACATGGCCCAGGAGCCGCGTGTCTCGGTCATCTTTTCCCGTGGTTGCAAGGGGCATTGCAACTTCTGCTCCACATGGTGGATCTGGAGAGGCTGGCGACGTCGCTCCCCGGCGAACATGGTCGACGAACTCGAGATCCTCAACAAGACCCAGGGCATCCGCCACTTCTGCTTCGCCGACGATGCGCTCACCATCGACAGGGACGCGACCATCGGATTGTGTCGCGAGATCGTGGATCGAGGCCTGCGTATCGCCTTCCACGCGACGACCAGGACGGATTGCGTCGATCCGGAAATGCTCGAATGGCTGGCGCGGGCGGGGTGCTACGGGATCGCCTACGGGATCGAAACCGGATCGACCGACGTCCTGGAAGGCATGAACAAGGAAAATGACACGGAGACCGCCGCACGCGCGATCGCCATGACGAAGAACGCCGGGATCGAGTGCACCGCGTTGATGATCGTCGGCAACGTGGGAGAGACCAGGTCCTCCGTGATGGACACCGTGCGGTTCCTGAAACTCACGGAGCCCGACGTGCTCGGGACGACGGGTTCCCTGTGGGTGCTTCCCGGAACGGCCGTGTACCGCGACTGCGTGAAGAAAGGCGTGATCGATGACAGTTTCTGGCTTGGAGACGAACCGTACATGGTCTACGACCTCGAATGGCCGAGGCAAGTCCTCGCCGAATTCGAAGCCACGATCCGCGACTACCGCAACATCGATCCTGGTGCCCCGAAGCCCCGCGTCGGAGGGCCGGAGGTGAGCTCCGGAAGCATGCCCGCATCGTCGGGGCTGGTTTCCCGCTGGACCAGGTACGTCCATGCGGAGGTCAACGAATTCTCGCACACCACCGAATGGGTCGACGCGCAGGCGCAGCACGTCGAGCTGATGCCTCTGCTTCCAGCGTCGTGCCGCGAGGTCCTCGACCTGGGGTGCGGTGACGGCTGGAGCACCGATCGCCTGCGCAAGTCGGGTCGCAACGCCGTGGGGGTGACGGTCAATCCGGGTGAGGCGGAACACGCCCGTTCCGTGTATGGCTTGGAACAAGTGGTCGCCGACATGCACGATCTGCCGTTTCCGGACGGCCGGTTCGAGGGGATCTATTGCCGGGAATGCTACGAGCACAGCGTGGCTCCGTTCCTGGCGCTGTGCGAGATGAATCGCGTCCTGCGGCCCGGGGGATACGCGCTGGTCAACCTTCCTTGGGAGGAATGGATCCGGGAGGAGTCGCACTTCTCGGTGCTGACCCCATCGCAGATGCGGGAGATGTTCTACAAGTGCCGCTTCGTGGTGGAGTCCGAGGGGCGCACGAAGGAGGGGCACTACTGGTACCTGGGGCGCAAGGTGGGTGAGATCGGGCAGCCGCATCCCTACGCGCCGCCGGTCCCGGGTCAAGCGTGGTTTCCCGCCAAGGAGGTGGTGAAAGCGGCGGGCGACAAGCCGCGGATCATCTGCCAGATGCGCATCAAGAACGAGGAAGCCTGGCTGCGGGACGTTCTCGACAGCATGGCCAGGATCGCCGATGGCATCGTGATCCTGGATGACGGATCCACCGATCGCACGCCGGAGATCTGCCGTTCGCATCCGGCCGTGGTGCAGTACGTCCACCAGATCGAAGCGACGATCGACGAGGTTCGCGACAAAAACCGCCTTCTGAAGATGGCCATGAAGGAGAATCCCGATTGGATTCTGTGCATGGATGGCGACGAGATCTTCGAACAGAGCGCTCCCGAACGCATTCTGGAGGCGATCCGGACCTGCCCTCCCGACGTCTCCGTGCTGGACATCGAGTTCCTGTACATGTGGGACGACATGGAGCACTACCGGGTGGATGGCATCTACCGCCGGATTTTCCACCACCGGCTCTTCCGGGTGGTGGGCCAGGATCGCGAGGCTCTTTCGTTCGCGCCCACGGCGCATGGAGGGAATTTCCACTGCGAAAGCGTCCCTCCGAACATCGTGGGGCGCTCGATGGAGATCGACGTGAAGGTCCTGCATCTGGGGTACATGCCCCGAGAGGTCCGTGTCCGCAAGCATGAATGGTATTGCCGAAACGATCCCCAGCACGCGACCCAGGGGTTCTACGATCATCTTCTGGACCAGCCAGGGATGGAGATCGAACGTTGGGTCGAACGCCCGTTCGTCGCCTCGCCCGGGGTGCCGGTGCAGGCCGCTGGAGATGTCCAGGCCCAGGCCAAGCAGGAGTTCAAGCCCGAGTACTACTACGCCCAGGCGCGCCGGAACGTCGCGGACATGGTGCCGCATTCTGCTCGCAGGGTTCTGGATGTCGGTTGCGGTCACGGCATGACGGGCGGATTGCTGCGGAGCGAGCGCGGCATCGAGGTCTGCGGCATCGAGATCCACAGGGATGTGGCCGCGGTGGCGGCGATGCATCTCGATCAGGTGGCGGTCGGGGATCTGGAGATGGAGGACATTCCGTTTCCGGAAAGCCATTTCGATTGCATCATCCTCGCCGACGTTCTCGAACACCTCGTGGATCCCTGGAAGGCGCTCCGCAAGATCTCTCGCCACTTGGCTCCGGGCGGAACCTTCGTCGCGAGCATCCCGAACGTCCGCAATCTGGATGTGCTGGCCAAGATCGTGGAAGGATCGTTCGCGTACGCCGAGCAGGGAATCCTGGATCGGACCCATCTGAGATTCTTCACGCTGCGTGACATGTACGCGCTGTTCGAGAGCGCCGGATTCGAAGCGAAACTGGAAGAGGTCGTCAGGGATCCGCTGTTCGCGGGAGTGGACCTCGCCTCCTTTCCGTCGGGCGAGAAGATCGAGTACGGACGACTCAGCATCGCCAGCGCCTCCCGCGAGGAGCTGGCGGAGTTGACCACGATCCAATTCCTGTTTTCCGCGCGCCGCAAGGCGGAGACTTCGCCGACCACGCTGGCACCGGTTCCCGATGCCAGCGTGGTGGTTCCCGTGTTCAACAACTGGAATTACACCAAGGCTTGCCTGGACTCCCTGTTCGCGGCAGGAGAGGCATCGCGGTTCGAGGTGGTCGTCGTCGACGACTGCTCCACGGACGAGACATCGAAGGGGCTATCCACGTATCCTGGGCCGCTGCGCGTGGTGCGCCACGAGGCCAATCGGGGATTCGCGACCAGTTGCAACGACGGCGCCCGGATCGCCCGAGGCGAGTTCGTCGTTTTCCTGAACAACGATACCGTCGTGCTTCCAGGATGGTTGGATTCCCTCCTCGAGGCCCTCCGGAACGAGTCGGACATCGGTGCGGTCGGCAATCTCCAGATCTTCCCCGACACGGGAATGGTGCAGCAGGCGGGGATCGTCTGCGGGCCGGACCGCAACGTGCGCAGCATCTACCACAACGAACTTCCCGCAACCCATCCGGTGGTGAATCGCCAGCGCGACCTCCAGTTCGTGGCCGGCAGTTGCATCGCCCTGCCGCGCGATCTGTTCGAATCCCTCGGAGGATTCGACGAGGCGTATCTGAATTCGTGCGAGGACATCGATCTGTGCATGAAGGTCCGCGACGCGGGCCGCAGGGTCGTGTACGTGCCCAAGAGTCGGATCTTCCACTACGAATCGAAGACGGTTTCCGGCCACCCCAAGGACAGCCCGAACTATCGGCGGTTCCTGGAGCGCTGGGGGGATCGCCTCATCCACGATGAGCGAACCATCCTCGAGCAGGACGGATTCATGGAGCCGGCCTCGGAGGTTCGACCCACGGTCGGGAATTCATCCCCGCGTACCTCGCGCATCGCCTTCGACATCCGGACCCTGTCCATCCCCGGCTCGGTCGTGCGCGGCATCGGACACTACACACTCCACCATCTCGAATCCGTCGTGGCCGCGCGGCCGGGAGCGGACATCACGTTGCTCGTGCACGATGTCGATCCGCTTCCCGCACCAATCGCAAGTCGGATCGAAGCCCTGGGGTTGCGGGTTCGCAGGTGGTCGGACGCCCAGGCGGAAGATTTCGATCTGGTCCACGTCACCGATCCGATGAATGTCGAGATCGGGCACCTGTCCCCGTTTCCGCGCTACGGATCCACCCGCGTTTCGTCGACCTTCTACGATGTGACCCCGCTGCGGATCTACCGGGAGCGGATGGCCTCGTTCGGCGGGTATCTCGCACGCTTGGACTCCTTCGTGCGTCGGTGCGCGAACCTGATGTGCATCTCCGAGTTCACCCGCAGCGACCTCATCGCCGCGACGGGTGTCCAGGAGTCCCGGACCTCCGTCATCGGAGCCGGTTTCAATGCCTCGAGTTCGGGCAGGATCTGGTCCGAATCCGAGGGCGCGAAGTTGCTCCGTCGCCTGGGAATCCACGGCCAATACGTGTTGCACGTGGGTGCTGTCGATCCCCACAAGAATCCGGAAACGCTGTTGTCCGTCAGTCAGACGCTTCACCGGGCCCGTTCGGTCCAGTTGGTGGTGGCGGGCAAACTGTCTGGAGCCATCCTCTCCATGCGGGAGCAGGTGACGGAATTGGGCTGGCAAGGCATCATCTTCACCAACTTCCTGGAACGCGAAGAACTGGAATTCCTGTATTCCCGGGCGGTGGCGACGCTGTTCCCCAGTCGGTACGAAGGTTTCGGATTCCCCGCCCTGGAGGCGATGGCAAACGGATGCCCGGTGGTCTGCTCGGATGTGACCTCCCTTCCCGAGGTGGTCGGAGATGCCGCGTTCACCCACGATCCCGACGATGCGCTGAGTGCCGTGCGCTGCGTGCTGCGGTTGATGGACGAGCCCGCGCTGCGGGAAACGATGGTGGCGAAGGGACTGGAGAGAGCCAAGTCCTTCACCTGGGAGTGCGTCGCGGACCGGACGTGGGCGCAATGGGAGGCATTGGTTTCCCAGCAGCCTTCGGCCGTCCACGCGCCGGATCCCCTCGCCATGATCCGCTGGTTGTCGCCGATCTGGGATCCGAGCGGGTATGCCGACGAATCCCGGGCGTTCCTGAAACATCTGGAGCATGCCGGGTTGAATCCATCGTTGTTCTCCGTCGGAAGACACTCCGAGGCCTTCCGGACGTCCTACCCGGCGCGGGATCGTGCCGAGCTGGAAGGGATGATGGAGCGCGAATACCGGGCCGACCTCCCGATCGTGCTCGACGTGCCCGGCCATGGATTGCAGAAGATTCCCGGAGCGGGGCATCACGTCGGCCGCACCACCTTCGAGACGGACGGCCTGCCCGCCGATTGGCTGCCTCGATGCAACCTCATGGACGAGATCTGGGTGCCATGCGCATTCAACGCGGAGACCTTCCGCAAAGCGGGGGTGAAGGTCCCGATCCTGGTCGTTCCCGAAGGTGTCGATTCCGATCGCTTCCGTCCCGGGTTGGATCCGCTTCCGTTGCCGGGACCGAATCGCGCGACCACATTCCTTTCGGTCTTCGAATGGACGCACCGCAAGGGCCCTGACCTTCTGCTGGAGGCGTGGGCGCACACGTTCGGCCCCGAGGACGACGTCCGCCTGGTGCTGCGTACCTACCCCCCCAACCACATCGAGGGGGATCCAAGCGCCTGGGTTGACGACAAGATCCGTCAGGAATTGGCGCGGATCGGGAAGCGTCGGGAGCAGTGCGCTCCGATCGTGGTCCTGGGTGCGCAGATCCCGGACGCCGAGATGCCGCGGTTGTACGCGTCCGCCGACGTCTACCTCGCTCCTTCGCGCGGCGAAGGGTGGGGGAGACCGCACCTGGAAGCGATGAGCTGCGGGGTGCCGGTGATCGCCACCCGTTGGAGCGGGAACCTCGAATTCCAGGATGATGACAATTCCTGGCTGATCGCGGTCGACGGACTGGAGCGCATCGACGAACGCGAGGAATTCGCCGCCTACCGAGGGCAGAAATGGGCGTCGCCTTCGGTGGCCGACATGGGACGCCTCATGTCCCTGGCCGCGCGGGATGCCTCCGTTCGACGGGCCAAGAGCGAACGCGCGCGGGCCGATGTCGTGGCGCGTTGGGACTGGCGTCGCGTGGGGGCTATCGCCGAAACCCGCCTGCGCGAAATCCTCTACGGGGTGCCGGCGGAACGATCGGCGCTCGCCGGGGGCTACGCGGAGATCACTCGAGCCGTGGAGCTTCCCCGCGAGGCTTCTGCGCCCCAGGAGATTCGTTGGGTCGGGCCGCTGTTCAACTACTCCGGGTATGCGCGCTTCGGTCGCGAAGCCGTCGGCGCGATCGAAGCGGGGGGCATGCGGGCTTGCCTCGATCCATTGGTCAACGACCCCCGCTGGTTCGAGGGGATGCGTGGGCGCCCGGCCGCGGTCGAGCGCTGGAAGAGCCTCCTGACTCGGGAGGGACGAGGTGGGACCCTCGTGGTCTGCGAAGTGCCATGCTCCGCCGATGGCCGATCCGACCTTCTCGCGCAGGTCCGCGACGCCTACCGGGACGTCCAGCGCAAGGTGGCCTGGACGATGTTCGAGACCGATCGCCTGCCCTCGGGTTGGACCGAGACCCTTGGTCGGATGGACCAGGTCTGGGTCCCGTCCCGGCACAACATGGAAACCTTCGCCGCCGCGGGAATCGATTCCTCGAAGCTGCGCCTGGTGCCCTGCGGCATCGATGCCGCACCTTTCGATGCCGTTCGGGGGCGCCCATTCCCTCTCCCTGGTCCAAGGGCCGCGACCACGTTCCTGTCGGTGTTCCAGTGGAGCCGTCGCAAGGGATGGGACGTGCTGCTCGAAGCCTGGGCACGTGCCTTCGGTCCCCACGACGATGTCCGCCTGATTCTTCGCTGCCACCCGCTGGGGGGAGCCTCCGACGTCGCCTCGCAAATGGATGCATGGCTGGTCGCGCACGGCATCGAGCGGAGGAGCATGGCGCCGATCGTGGTCCTGGAGGAGTTCGTTCCCGAGGATCGCATGCCTTCGTTGTACGAGGCCGCCGACGTCTTCGTCCTGCCATCGAGGGGTGAAGGTTGGGGTTTGCCCTACCTGGAGGCCATGGCGGCGGGCAAACCCTGCATCGGATCCGCTTGGGGGGCGTCAGGTGACTTTCTCCACGAAGGTGTGGGCTGGATGCTTCCCGTCCATGGAACCGTCCCGGTGGACACTCAGGCGTGCGCGGAAAATCCATTCCTCGCGCCCGACCATCGCTGGGCGGATGTTCGCGTCGTCGATCTCGTGGAGGCGCTCCGCCAGGCCGCAGCCTCCCCCGAGGAACGTCGCGTCCGCGGCGCGAAGGCGCGGGACGAAGTGCGTTCGCGTTGGACCCCCGAAGCCACAGCGTCCGCTATCCGGAGCGCCCTGTCCGAGCCTGTGGGCGAAACCTTCCACGCACCCGCGGTGCAGCGGCTCCTGCCAGCCTTGCGGGGACGTATCCCGATCGCCATGCCCGCTTACAATCGCCACGCCTACCTGCGCGAAGTCCTTGGCGGCCTCCGTGGTTGCCGCGATCTCGATCGCTTCTGCATTGTCACAGGTGAAGAGCCCGGATGCCCCCAGACGCGTGCGCTGTTCGATGCGGTGGACTGGATGCCGATCGTGCGCAACATCCATTCGGAGCGGCTGGGGTGCAATGCCAACGTCTTGGGCACCATCGATCGGGCGCTCGAACTGGGGGATCGCTTCGTTTCTCTCGAAGACGACATCGTCCCGGGGGTGGACTTCCTGTCCTTTGTGCGATGGGGACTCGATCGTTTCCGCGACGATCCGGCCATCTTCGATGTCTCGGGTTACCAGCGGCACGTGGATCCTCCCCCAAGATCGGAGGCCGGGAAGGTGCTTGCCTTCGACTGGTTCTGCCCCTGGGGGTGGGCTTCCTGGCGTGATCGCTGGGAGCGGTTCCGTCGTGAAGTCCAGGTGCCGGAGTCGGGCAGCGCTTCGTGGGACGTCTTCGTCTGCAAGTGGGTTGTGGAATCAGCGCGCCTGAAGGAGCTCCGCCCGGCCGTCGGTCGCGTGCAGAACATCGGGGAAGAGGGAACCTGGGTCCCTTCGGCCGCGTGGCATCGAGACAACCACCGCACCCCGCACTGGATCGGAAGTCTCGGTTGGACACCCGTGCCTCGCCAGAGCTTCCATCTCGAGGGGGAAGAGGCGGGAATCGCGCCGGAAAGCTTGGCGGTAGGGACCGTGGGAAGCTCGCGCCTGTCCGGCGCGCTGGCGGGTGTGGCCGCAGGACTGCGTGCCGCGCATGGAGCGCGTGCCAGCGCCGTTGTTCCCGATTGGATCGCCGACGATGCGATGATCGAACCTCCCCGAGGGGACGCGCCGGATCGGCACCTGTCCATCCGCTGGGAAGGTTCGCAGTTCGTGCACCACTCCCTGGCCCACGTCAATCGCGAACTCTGCATCGGGCTGGCCAAGTCCGGGCAGGATCTGTCCATCATTCCCTACGAACCCGACCAGTTCGCGCCCGGCGGCGATCCCGATCTGGGAATCCTCGCGCAACTGACCAACGCGCCGTTGGAGGGGCCGTGCCAGGTGCATGTGCGCCACCAGTGGCCACCCAACCTGGAGGCTCCCGCCGAGGGACGCTGGGTGGTCATCCAGCCCTGGGAGTTCGGATCGCCGCCGAAGCACTGGATGCCCTCGTTCCGCGATCTTGTGGACGAACTTTGGGTTCCGTCCCACTACTGCCGCGACCTCTACGTCCGGGCGGGGTGTGATCCCGACCGGGTGCAGGTGGTTCCCAACGGCGTCGATACCGACCGATTTTGTCCCGGGCTCGAGCCCTTGGCGAGCCTGCCCACGAAGAAGGGCTTGCGGTTCCTCTTCGTGGGCGGCACCATCGCCCGCAAGGGTTTCGATCGCCTGATGGAAGCCTGGGAGCAGGCGTTCGGGCCCGACGACCCGGTCGAACTCCTGATCAAGGACATGGGCGGCAAGACCTCGTACGTGGGTCAGACGGCCGAGGGGAAGGTGCGGGCGTTGCAACAGTCCGGGCGCTGCGCCCCCATCCACTACCTCAACGACGATCTCCACCCCGACGACCTGCCGCGCCTGTACGCATCGGGCGATGTTTTGGTCCACCCCTACCGGGGCGAAGGATTCGGGCTACCCATCGCCGAGGCGATGGCCTGCGGTCTGCCGGTGATCATCACCAAAGGCGGTGCGGCCGACGATTTCTGCGGCGACGAGGAAGGCTGGATGATCCCTGCCGAACGCAAGCTGCTGCCGGGGGGCAAGGTCGACCAGTGGGAGACCGTCGAGCCTGCCTGGTTGCTGGATCCCGACGTGGAGGCGCTGGTGGCCGCATTGCGCGATGCCGCGGGGCATCCGGAATTGCGCGCGGCACGGGGTGTGAACGCTCGGCGCCGGATCGCCGAACACTTCACCTGGAAACACGCCACCGTTCGTGCTCTGGAACGCCTGCGCGCCATCGTGGAACGCCCCGTACGACGGAAAATATCGGTGGTGGCGCCTGCCCAGGGGGCGTCGCTTCCTTCGGAAGACCTCTCCCTGCTTCTGGTGGAGATCGAAAGCGCCGTGGGGCGACAGGACTTCCCCGAGGCGGAGCGGTTGTCCCTGGAGGCCGTCGGAGACCACTCGCACGAGCCGTTGGCCTGGCTCATGCGGGCGATGGTGTTGCGCGGACAGGGGAAGGCGGGCAAGGCGCTGGAGGCATTGAACAAGGCGTTGTCCAACGGCGGTGGGCCCGAGGTCCGGTTCGAGATGATGGCCTTGCATCTCCAAGGCGGAAAAATCGCGCCGGCCCGGGTGCAGTGGAACATCCTGCGGGACAAACACGCGACCTGGGTGGAGCAGCGTCGCAGCTACCACCAGGAACAAGGACTCCCGTGGCTGCCCGATCGTCTCAAGTCCGAAGCCCCCAAGTCGTCCAAACGAGGAAAGTCTCCAGCACCGCCCCTGCGTCGGCGCTGAAACAGCCTTCGGGAATGAAAAAGGCCCGGTCTCCCTGCTGAGGGGAGGCCGGGCCTTTTCCGTGGGAACCCTGGACAGGAATCAGTTCGGGCAGGTGTCGATGCGGTGGGAGCCGGTACCGGAGGCGGCGCAGACCACCGTGCGGTAGCGAGTCTGGTAGCGCAGTTCGTCGCGCAGCAGGGACTTCAGGTTGGCATCGCCGTTGACCTGTGCGGTGAC
>JAMIIV010000011.1:0-15602 GCA_035913415.1 Fibrobacteria bacterium
CTCCGCTTGTCGCTCTCGCTTCTCTGGTTCCGCCCTGGCCTCCAGCTCCGGGTGAGAGGCCAGGACGGCCCAGAGAAAGGGGAAAGGCAATGAGCAAGGCGTACGAGGTCATCGCGGCGAAGATCACGGAGATGCTGGAGCAGGGGACCATCCCCTGGAAGAAGCCCTGGCGTAACAACTCGGCGGTCCTCCGGTCCTACCAGGGCCGGGACTACCGGGGCATCAACCTCTTCATCCTGAACGCCTGGGCGCAGGCGGAGGGCCACAAGGGGTGCTGGCTCACCTTCAACCAGGTGCAGAAGCTCGGCGGGAAGGTCCGCAAGGGTGAGAAGGGCTGCCCGGTGGTCTTCTGGAAGTTCCTCGACGAGCTCGACGACGAGGGGAAAGCCACGGGGAAGACCATCCCGCTCTGCCGGTACTACACGGTCTTCGCAATCGACCAGTGCGAAGGGATCGACGAGCCCTCCTGGGTCGCGAAGATGAAGGATCAGTCCCCGGTGGACCCCATCGAGTCCGCCGAGGCCGTCTGGGGAGGTTACAGCGGCCGACCGGAGCTCTGTGAGGGTGGCAACCAGGCCTCCTACTCCCCGCTGATGGACCGGATCCAGATGCCCGAGAGGGCCTTCTTCAAGGACTCGGCCTCCTACTACGCGACGCTCTTCCACGAGGCGACCCACTCCACCGGGCACGAGAGCCGGCTTTCCAGGTTTAAGGACAATCGGTCCTCGAGCTTCGGCACCGAGACCTACAGCCGGGAGGAGCTCGTGGCCGAGATGGGCGCGGCCTTCCTGTGCGGCGCGGCTGGCACCGAGGACACCCGGACGCTCGAGAACGCGGCGGCCTACATCAAGGGCTGGCTCAAGGCCATCAAGGACGACCCGCGCGCCGTGGTCATCGCCGCGGCGCAGGCCCAGAAGGCGGCCGACCTCATCCTCGGGAAGAAGGCCGAGAAGGCGACCGAGGGGAGCGCCGAGTAGGCGCCTGGTTCAAGAGGAGGAGACGACCATGTCAGCGATCGAGAGAAGAGAGTTCTTCTGCCGGGCTTGTGGGACGGGACCATTCGAGGAAGAGCCCGAGGCCTGCCCGAAGTGCGGCCATCTTTCCTTCAGGCGGGACAAGTTCCTGACGTGCGCCTGCGGCCGCGAAGTCATGTGCAACGAGTTCACGAACACCTGCGACTGCGGGCTCGAATACAACCACGCAGGCCAGAGACTCGCGCCCCGTTGCTTCTGGGGTGAGGAGACGGGCGAGACGGCGGCCGACATCCTCACCGGCGGAGACCCGTTCGGTGGGGATGGGAGCGCGGAGTAGGTGCCTGGCTGGGCCTCCGGGGTCTGGCAGCAGGCCCCGGAGCCCGGCCGGCTCTTCTTGAGGAGACGATCCATGACGAACACCAGCTTTCAACCGACCCATGAGATTTGCTTGGACCTCGGCGGCAGCGGCCGCTGGACTTTCTTCGCCCGGTTGCTCGGCCCCGCGGGCTGGACTCGCGGCGCCTGGGGCTCCCACGCCGACCTCTACCGGGAGAACGGCAAGGACTGGTTCTGGCGGTGCAGGGAGGGCGCGAGGCCGTTCGCAGTGACCGTGCGGACCTTGCTTGCGGCGAGCCTGGTGAGCCCTGCGGGCGCGACCGCGCTCCCGCCCATGACGCTCACCGATCTCCGGGCCGTGGCTTCGACCTTGGAGGAGTCCGAGGCGCTCGAGGTCTCCTCCCTCGGTGGAAAGAAGCTCGGGATGCTTCTCCGCAGCCCCAGCGGATCGGGAGTCGTTTCGAGAAATGAAACTGCACACGCCCGCCGATAGAAAGGGGAGCGAACCATGATCACCAAGACCCAGAAGATCGTTTGTGACGAGTGCAAGCGGGAGTGGTTGCTCCAGGCGCGGCCGTCCTGGCTGCTGACCCTGAAGGTCACCCTGGAAGGCGAGGGCGGGGCGGTCCTGCTGTCGAAGGACGTTTGCTCCCAGGAGTGCGCGGCGGAGGCTCTCCGGGCGCTCGAGGAGAAGCTCGCCGAGCAGCCGATCGAGATCGGGGTCTGGCGGGAGGAGGAGGAGCTCGAGGAGGCCGGGTTCTCGGACCGGGACCCCGACGACAGCGACGAGGTCGAGGACAGCGAGAACCCCTGGGCCACCTACGAGGACGACGAGGAGGCCTCCGACGCCGCCGGCCTCCTGGAGACCGGCGACTAGAGGGAATTTCGGCCCGGCGGGCCGCCCCCGTGCGGCCCGCCGGGGTTTGCTTGAGTGAACGGAACAGGGTAGAAACGAGCCTGGAAAGGGGAGGCAGCAAAGCGCTCGCGGGCTCGGCAGTCCCCGGTCGTCCGGGGGACGCTTCCCGGAGAGCAGCGGCGCCGCACCCGGTCCGCCAGGGTGGGAGGGCTACCAATGGAAGACATGTTTTTCCTGGTGACGAAGGTGTTCAAGAGCGGGCAGGTGAGCCTGCAGGTGGTGGCGGCCCCGTTCCGGAGCACTGTCGAGAGGACGTTCAAGGACACGGACGAGTACCTGTACCGGATCGAGTCCTACCTGGACCTCCAGGTGGCGGAGCTGGAGGCGCGGCTCCGGTTGACGAAGGCGATCCGGGCGATCGCCGAGTGCGAGGGCTTCGCCGACCTGCCGGACGATCAGGCGGACGCCATGTACGAGGAGCGAGACCGGGCCCAGGAGGCCCTCGACGACGCCGAGGGCCGCGCCACGCACCTCCTGGAGACCAGCAAGGTTCTGAAGAACCCCGGCCAGATGGCGAGCTGCTAATGCGACGGTCTGGGCGGCTCTCCGATTAGGGCGTTAGGCTGCCGATTACCGGCGTAGGGAGCCAGCGGTCGTGCCCGGAGGTTCCGTCTCCAAGCTGACCATACGCATTTATCCCCCAGCAGAGCGCTACACCGTCTTCAAGCACGGCGCAGGTATGGCGAACACCACATGAGATTCCGATCGCCTGGGCAAGGCCGCTGACTGCCACGGGCGTCAGACGCTGTGTGTCAGTCCCATCCCCAAGCTGGCCGTTGGAATTCCATCCCCAGCAACGAACGGTGCGATCCGTGAGCAGAGCGCAGGTGTAAGAAGAACCCGACGCGATTTCGGCCGCTGAGCTGAGGCCGTTGACCACCACTGGCGTCAAGCTTCTACCATAGGTATTCCCGTCACCGAGCTGCCCTTCCCAGTTTCTGCCCCAGCAACGAGCGGTCCCATCCGTGAGCACGGCGCATGTGTGATAGAATCCCGGAGCGATTCTGGTTGCCTGGGTAAGGCCGCTGACTACAGCGGGCGTCCGACGGTCGTGGGTAGTCCCGTCTCCGAGCTGACCTGTGCCATTGTCTCCCCAGCAGCGCGCGGTTCCGTCCCCGAGCACGGCGCAGGTGTGGTTGTTGCTCGCCGAGATTTCTACCACTTGGCCAAGACCGCTGACCACAACGGGCGTCCTGCGGTTGGTGATGGTTCCGTCGCCGAGCTCGCCGTAGAAGTTGGATCCCCAGCAACGCGCAGTCTCATCTGTGAGCACGGCGCAGTTGTAGGAGTTGCCGGATGTGATTCCGACCACCTGGGCAAGGCCACTGACCACCACGGGGGTCAAGCTGCCGGTGTTGGTTCCGTCCCCGAGCTGGCCGTTGCTATTCTGTCCCCAACAACGCGCAGTTCCGTCCGTGAGGACAGCGCAGCTATGCGCGTAGCCTGCCGAGATTCTTGCCACTTGGTCGAGACCGCTTACCGCCACGGGGGTCAGTCGGTCGACCGTGGTTCCGTCACCGAGCTGGCCAAATGGATTATGCCCCCAGCAGCGCACGGTTCCATCAGAGAGCAATGCACATGAATGGTAGTAGCCGGGATCAACCTGAACTATGAACAGGCTGCAAACGTAGAGTGTTTGGTCCACCTCGGTGTCGTCAAGCACTCCGTCACTGTTGTCGTCCACGCCGCTCTCTACCTTCACTCCTCCGTGTTGGCACACTCCGCCCCAGGTGGCGGAAGAGACCCGCAGGACCATGTTTGCGCCGTCGCAGACGTAGGTGGTCGAGTCCACCTCGGCCGGGTCGAGGAGCCCGTCGGCGTTGTCGTCGAGGCCGCTCTGGATCAGGGAGCCACCCGAGGGGCAGTTGGCCCCGGCTGGCTCGTCGGCAATGGCCACCAGGGAGTCGATGCCAGACGCGCCGTCCGCGCCCGCGGCGCCGTTGCACACGTAGCTGGTCGAGTCGACCTCGGCCGGGTCGAGCACGTGGTCGCCGTTGTCGTCCAGGCCGGTCTCGACCTTCTTGCCGGCCACCGCTCCGCAGCCTCCTCCTGCCGCCTCGTCGGTCACTGCGACCAGGGAGGTCAAACCATCGACGCCATCTGCACCGTTCACGCCGTTGCACAGGTATCGGGCCTGGGTCACCTCGCCCGGCTCCAGCAGGCCATCGTCATTCGTGTCCAGTCCGGTCTGGACCTGAGTGCCGCCCGCGGGGCAGTTGGCGCCAGCAGGTTCCTGTAGGAGCCTGAAGAGGCTCGCGTGCGCGGGCGCCCCTGGCTCCCCGTTGCAGACGTAGCTCGTCGCCTGGACCTCGGCGTCGTCCAGGTACCCGTCCCGGTCCTCGTCAAGCCCGGTCATCACAACCCTACCCTCGAAGGGGCAGTCGCCGGGTGCGGCGTCTTCCTGGCGAACCAGGGACGTGAGTCCGGGCTCGCCGTCGGCCCCCGCAGCTCCGTTGCACACGTAGTCGGTGGAGGTGACTTCTTCGGGCTGGAGCAGCCCGTCCCGGTTCGAGTCCACGCCCGACCTGACGGCCTGGCCGCCCGCGGTGCAGTTCGCGCCCGCAGCTTCGTCCATGACCGAGACCAGGCTCCCGAGGCCGTCCTGGCCGTCCACGCCGTTGCAGACGTACTCCGTTGCCGTGATCTCCTCAGGCTCTAGGGTCCCGTTGTCGTCGAGGTCCAGGCCGCTGGACACCAGGAAGCCCCCCGCTGGGCAGTTCGGGCCAGGCGGCTCGTCCGCGGTGTCGATCAGGGTGGAGTGGCCATCCTGGCCATTTTGCCCGTTCTGTCCGTCCTGGCCGTTCTGCCCGTCCTGACCCGTCTGACCGTTGCACAGGTACTCGGTGGAGGTGACCTCTTCAGGATCGAGGATCCCGTCGTCATCCACGTCCAGGCCGCTCCTGACGACGAATCCGCCCTCCTGGCAGTTCTCGCCCGGGGCTTCCTCGTCCGTGGAGATCAGGGTCGAGTGGCCATCCTGCCCATCCTGGCCATCTTGCCCCTGCCCGTTGCAGACGTAGCTGGTCGAAGCGACCTCTCCGTCGTCGAGGATGCCGTCCTCGTCCTGGTCGAGGCCCGTGAGCACAGCCAGGCCGCCCTGGGGGCAGTTCACTCCGGCTGGCTCAGACTCGACCCGGAGGAGGCTGCCGCCGCCTGAGCTCTCCGGGCCGCTTCTCCCGCAGGCAGAGAAGGTGAAGGCGAGGAGGGTTCCAAGAGCCGCAGTGAGGACGAGGCGTGTGGAGGTCATCTTTCTCTCCCTGAGAAGGTCGTTGCCGCAGGGAACCGAAGGGTCATCGGGTCACTTCCATCCCTTGAGCACGCATGCCGGAACTTGAGAGCCATGTTGCCACGACAGCAGACCGCGTTCAAGGTATCGTGCCGTTCAAGGACGGGAGACCGGTGCTACTTGCTACAGGAAGAAGGTCATTACGCTCCGCGTCCCCTCCAGGGTTCTCCAGGTAGCTTCGCAAGCAGCTCGACTTGCACGAGTTCCGCGGCAGCCGCGGGGTCGTAGTTCGCGGCGACAGGGATCAGCGGCTTGATGTCCTCCAGGAAAGCCTTGCTGGAGAGCTTGCCGGCCAGGTTAGCTTCGAACTCGGCCCGGGACACCTTGGCCTTGTCGTGGGCCATGTATCGCTGGAAGCATTCGACGATTCGTTGCCCGCGGGCCTCGCCAGAGCTGAGCGCAAGCCAGAGGTCGTAGAGGTCGCGCCCCTTCTTCCGTTGGTAGAGAGCCCGGAGCTTGGTTCCGAGGAGCTCGTCCAGGTTGTAGGTGAAGAGCGTGGTTTCGCCCTGAAACCACGGATTGTCGACCGAGAACGACCGAGGAACGACTCCCAGCACGGTGAAGTGCTCACGCGTGTTGATCTCCAGCTTGAGGCGCATGGATACCACCGGCTCGAAGGTCGTCTTGAAGCGGTAGTGGAGCTTGAATCGCCCCTCGCTCTGATCCCAGCTTGGCTCTCCCAGCCATGGGTCGAGCACTCCCCGGATGGCGTTGACGAGCTCTCCGATGGGCTCCGCAGCTCTCTGAACCAGATCGATGTCCTCCGAGTAGCGCCGGGGTCCACCGAGGTAGAGCTTGTGGAGGGCAGTTCCGCCTCGGAAAAGAACCTGGGAGGCCACTGTCGGCTGGTTGAACACCTCGACGAGCGCCCTGGAGATCACCAGGTCTTGCTCTACCTGCTCGTTCGCAGGCCAGGGGGCCTGGGCTCGCCAGGCAGTGATGTTCGCTCGTGGGATCACGTCTCCACCTCGAGTTTTCCGGTGGTGACGACGTGCCACTTCCGGTCCAGGTCCCCTGCCTTGTCGCTTCCGATCTCGAGGGGCACGGCTTTCGGCCTTCTGGCCTTGAGCCAGTGGGCGAGGGGAGTGGTGAGCTTGGCCTTGCCGACTGCGTCCAGGAGGTGACCGAGTCGCTGGACGTCCGGGACGCGCACGAGGGGCGCGACGATAGCCAGGGCCTCTGGGTCGAGCCGTTCGGCCAGCTCCACGAGGACGGTAGCGACGTTGCTTAGGTGCCCGGCGCTGGCCTGGTAGCGCACCAGGTCGAAGGCGGTGGTTTCAGGAGTGGCGACCCGCATGGTTCCGGTCTCGGTCTGGACTTCCTTCACGGGCATCCGGTCGATCTTGCCGCACATCGAGAACTGGAGGACGACCTTCCCGGCGTGCATCTCGCGGGTCGGCCTGTCGGTTACCACCTGGAAGACCATGGGTTGCTGGTGGGCAGCTCCGTGAATGGCAGCGGCGCTGAGGAGGCCGACGTAGTAGGGCTGACCCAGGTGGCGCATGAGGGAGTCGATGAACCAGCTCGCCGGCGGTGAGCCAGTCGCGCGGTATTCGGGCGGGATGAGGATGTAGAAGCCGCGTTTCGGGCTTACGATCCGGCCTTGCACCTTGAGCCTTCGCAGGGCGGTCTGAGCAGCCACGAAGGAGCGGCCGGTTTCGGCTTCGGCCTGGGCTCGCGTGAAGGTGTAGCGGCCCTTCGACTGGAGCTGCTCTACCCATCGCAACATCTCAGGGCTCGAGGACATGGTAGCAGCCTCCGCTGGAGTCGGTGACTCCGTGCGCTGTTCACTAGCAAAAGCTAGCGCAAGACGCTAACTTTAGCAAGTAAACAGGACACAGCCCGCCCAGCGTCGATGATCAGCTAGTGTTCGTGGGAGTTGGAAAAGCTTTATTTTCCAGTGCGTTCAACTCCATTGGTGTGCATGCTGGGGCAACCATGCGTTAGGTATATATACCTAACGCATGGTTCCCCAGGAAGCGCTACTTCTTCTTGCCTCGCAAACGCGCCTGGGGTAGACTCAAGAGCTAGGTATATATACCTAGCTCTTGAGACGAGGAACTTAAGGCATCATGCCGACCGGTCTAGCCAAAGCCCGCCCGACCATCCGCACTCTTCTGAGGGCTGAGCGAGGAGGTGTGTTCAGCGAAGCTCGGCTCCGTAGCCTGTTCTCGGAGCACCGAGAGATCTGGGGGCTCGGCAAGGAGGTGTCGGTTTCTGAGTTCATCGAGTTCCTCGTGAAGAGGAAGGAGCTTCTCAAGATCGAGTTGCGCTCCGAGCGCTACAAGCGTCTGCTCAGGTACGCCCTCCGGGGGTTCTCCCCATACTCGATGGCCCTGGCGCTTCGTCCGCGGTCTTACCTTTCGCACGGATCCGCGGTTTTCCTCCACGCGCTGAACGAGCAGCTCCCCAAGACCATCTACGTGAACCAGGAGCAGACCGAGAAGCCCTCTGGCGGATCGCTCTCCCAGGAGAGTCTCACGCGAGCCTTCTCGAACCACCAGCGAACTTCGGGCTACGTCTACAGCATGGAAGGCTACCGGGTCGTCCTTCTCAGCGGGAAGCACACTGGGAACCTCGGGGTCACGAACGCGCGGGGCCCCGGTGGGGAGGAGCTACCGGTCGCTGGGATCGCAAGGACCCTCGTCGACATCGCCGTTCGACCTGCTTACGCCGGCGGGATCGTCCAGGTGCTCGAGGCCTACCGTGGCGCGAAGGGCAGGGTGGGGACCCAGGAGATCGTCCAGACGCTCCGGAAGCTCGCCTACGTCTACCCGTACCACCAGGCCATCGGCTTCCTCATGGAGCGCGCCGGCTTCGCGCCCGAGGAGTGCGCGAAGCTCTTGAAGCTCGGGATGGAGTTCGAGTTCTACCTCGTCCACGGCATGAAGAAGACCGCGTTCGACAAGAAGTGGCGACTACACTTTCCAGAGGGCTTCTAGCTTCGAGACCTCTTCGACGACGAAGTCGAAGTAGAACCTGAATCCCTGGACTTCGCCCGGGGCCGCTGCGGCGACTGAGGCCCAGTCGGATTCGTGGAAGTCGAAGGTCTTGCGGATGGCAGCCAGGAGCTTCAGCGGTACGCGCTTCGCAGCGAAGATCTGGCGGAAGAGCTCGAGGTTCTCGGGCAGCGCGAGGTCGAGACCCCGCTGGGTCACGGTCTGGTAGACGTCGTAGAAGTCCCGCGCTCGGGCCTTCCGGTACTTGCGCCCGTACTCCGGCATCTGCTGGCAGATGGCGCGGAGCTTCTCGATCACGCACATCTCTTCCGTGTAGACGTAGATGGTCTTCCCGTTCACCTCGGCCGTTACCTTGCCCTCACAGAACTCGTGCTTGCTGATTTCTACCTTGAACCGACGTCCCTGCTGGCCATCGATGGTTTCGGCCTGAATCCGCATCTTCTCCTGGCTCCAGTGGAGCGCCTCCGCACGGTCACGCGCGATCAGCTTGAACTCGACGCTGTAGCCGCCCCACCAGGGTGTCGCGTCCTTGGTTGAGGGCGGTGGGATGATTTCGAAGCGCTCGTCGAACACGACGTGCTTCACGCTCTCGAACTCCGCCTTCAAGGCCCGGAAGATGCGGCTTTCGGTGTCGGCCAGATCGAGGAACTCGCCCTTGATGGACAGGTCCACATCCACCGAGCCGCGGTTGATCACGCGGTGCACGAGCTCCAGGGCGTTACCCCCTTTGAGCACGAGTCGATCGAAGAGCACCTCGTCAGAGAACAGCGCGACGATCACGTGCCGTCTGATGTCGGAGAAGTCCACGTTGCCTCCCTGCCCGAGACCAGACGGTAGCACACAGGGCTGACATCTAGAACCCATCGAGGAGTTGAGTCCAAACGCTCGAGGGAAGTCGATCTTCGAGGTTGGTCCCTGCTGACCAGGGACTCGGCCCGCGGCGCGGCCGCTCGGCCTGCTCCGGGTTCACCCTTGAGGAATGCCCTGAGATCGGAGGTGCCTCCGCCCGTCCCGACCCGTGGAGCGGCCGCCGGTCCGGCGGCGGCTCCGCCGCCCAGGGTGCTGCGAGCTATTGTCTGCCCTTCGAGGGGAAGATCCTGGGACTTCGAGCGTGTCCGGTCTTTGTTCAATCCCTTGAGGAGAAGCCCCTCGCCCCCCTTGCTGGTCTGGCCCTTCCGCTCTTGTAGGTCCTCGTTCTCACTTGCCAGGCCAAAGGTTGCCGGGTACGCTCCAGCCATCTGAGGCCTTCCGCAGTTCGAGGCCGGGGACGGATGAGGATCGGGGAGTGCGGATCGCAGCTCCCATGGCGAGGTGAACGACGATGCTTGCGTTGAGCGAGGAAGGGAAGCGGGAGATCGGCGCCTGGATCAGTCCTACCCAGGGCTTCATTGTCCGTGAGGTCCTCCAGGACCTGGTGATGCACATCTCCTACGAGGTGACCCGCTCCCGGGCGGAGATCCTGAAGCGCTACGAGGGCCGGAACGAGCCCGGCTTCCGGGTGCTTGTGGAGAGCGACGCCGAGCTCCGGGTGAAGGTCGTGGAGGCGTACTTGCGTTGGGAGAAGGCGAACCTCGAGTACTGGAAGTACGTGGACGAGAAGGGCGCGCCTGACGAGAAGACCTTCCAGACCCTGCTCAGCCACGGTGTTTTCGAGAGGCACATGCTGGACCTGGTCCTCGAGGAGCACGAGGAGTACGAGAAGGCGCGCGCCGCCTGGCGGCTCGCCCACCCGGAGCCGGCGCCGCGGCAGGAAGCTCTGGAGTGCTGAGCGATCCGGCCAGGGAGTTCCAGGCAGTTCGAGCAGCCGCCCGTTCTCGGCACGAAGCCTGTAGGAGGGCCCCGCCATGAACCTGAAGTACCTCGGCGATGCCAAGGACTGGTGGAAGGGAGCGGTGTTTGGCTTCCTCAGGGGGTATCGTTTTGGTCTTCATCTCCAGAAGCAGGACCTGGCGCAACGGCATCAGGCCCACCTTGAAGAAGATCAATGGCGCCGCGTCAAGGCAATAGAGGTATCCCCAGATTCTCTCCCGAGATGGCATGCAGTGTCTCGGGAGGGGTCGAAAAGATGATTACGCGCAAGGGAGGATGGCGACATGAAAGGCTTGGCGACGGGCCGTGCCCTTCTGGTCTGTTTGGGGATCGTAGCGATGTCAATGGCAGGCTGCTCCAGGCAGGACGGCAAACCGAAGGCCATCGACGGTCCGATTGACGCTCCCAAGGTCGGCGAGCTGCCTGACGCCGTGCTGGGCTGGGTCGCGGCCGGCGATCCGCGCAACCTACTCCAAAACCTCGGGGCGCTCGTGTTCAAGAACCTGGTAGGTCCGGTGCGAGGGCAGCCGCTCGACCTCGAGGCCCTGCTCTCGAAGCTGCTGGCCGAGATCGGGTTGAACGATCCAAGGGTCCTCGACCTCCATGCTCCCTTGGCACTGGTGTTACTGGACCCTAGGCGCTTCCCGACCTTCCCCGTGGCGCTCGCGCTCGTCACGGCGGGCAAGCAACCCGTGGTCGAGGCACTCAGGCCAGCGTGGAGGACGGGAGCCGAGGTCGACGGCATCACAGAGCTCCGGCGGACTTTTCAGCGGTCGGCTTCCGAGGGTGGCGGCCATGGGGGAGGGTCTGTCGAGATTCCCGTGTATCTCCATTTTGAGGGCCCGGTGGCCATGTTCGCCTTTAGCCGAGAGTCGCTACTGGCGGCAAAGTCGGTGTTACTCGAGGTACTTGCCAATCGGGCACCGGTCGATGGCATCGCCATGGGCTTTCGGACCGATCGTTTAAGAGCCGACATCCAGGAGGCGCTGGCCCTGAACAGGGCCATGCTCGAGCAGACAGCGGTGGCCGGATCATCCAGGTCTCTCCTGCCGATCCAATTCCTGAGCGGAGCGTTCTCGGTTCTGCAGCAGAGCCGCGAGGTGGGCCTTGCGATCTCGGTGAAACCGGAGAGCGGCCGGGTCTACCTGGGGCTCCTGCCCGAGCAGGGCTCCTTCTTCCACAGGCTGCTGGCAGCCCAGAATTCATCCGCACGAGGCAGTCTCGGTCGGCTCCTGCCCGCGGATATGCCCATCTCGGCTTCCCTAGACATCCAATGGGGGCTCCTCAAGGAGGACCTGCTCGCCCTCGGCCCGAAGATCGCCAAGCTGGATCGAAGACACGAGATGCCAGACAGCCTCGGCGGTCACCTGCGCGAGCTCGTGGATCTCGTCGGAGAGCGCTTCGCATTCGCCGAGGATATCGACCTCACGTCCGGGCTGGGTGGGTTGAGAGTCCTGGCGTTGCTCGCGGTGCGAGACTCGACTCGATTCCGGGAGGTGATGATCGCGCTGATTGCCGATGCACGGTCGATGGAAGCCGGTGGCTCTCGGAGTGGCATCGAAGGGCCCAAGGACCTGGGGCAACGACACGGCGTCTCGATTACCGGCCTGGACTTGGTCTTCGGCGGCGGAAAGAGCGCAGCGGAGGTCCTTCCCGACCTTCAGAAGATCCTGGGTGGCGATCGCATGCGGCTGGCGTTCGCAGCCTGGGAGGGCGTGGCCGCGATCGCATTCGGCAACACGGCGCAGGCCGAGATCGAGGGCCTTCTGGACCGAGCCTTCCGGAAGGAGATAGGCGGCCTCGTCGATTCCGCGGAGTTCCAGTCGGTCTCGGCAGGGCTAGCGGACAATGCTGACGGCTGGCTGTTCGTGGCTCCGATGCGCATCATTCGCAGCGGTTTCGGTCTCACGATGGCAGCCCAGGGTCTCCCTGGCGTCGGTGAATCTGCGCCACCTCCGGTGGATCGGCAGAGCATCGGCGACGGTGACATCTTCACCCGCCTCGATGTCGTTCCCGACCGGGCGGTGGCGGGCCAGCAAATCACCGCCACGCTGACCATCTACTCCCGGGTTGGGGCGCGTGTCTCCTTGATTCGCTGGCCCAAGATGGACGAGTTCTTTACCGAGGACCGGGATGTGTCCAGCGCCAAGGAGGACGAGAGGTGGATCGAGGACGTTCGTTACCAGACCAAGGTGCTCGACCGCAAGGTCCTGTTCCCCCGGCAGCCGGGCGAGTTCACGCTGGGCTCGGTCGAGGTGGAGGTGGAAGCGGGTAACTCGCCCTTCCTGGCGGCGGAGAAGCGCACGCTCCGGACCCGGCCGGTGCGCCTCAAGGTGGAGTCGCTTCCCGCCCAGGGCGCCATCTTCATATGCCTAAGCCGGGACGACAGCAGAATGACGCTCCAGGCCCGATTCCCGGTCGAGATCTTCCAGGAGATGGGCAAGTTCACCAAGGAGGTGGTCGAAATGGCGCGGCCCTCGCTTCCTGCATCGAGCTCGCCCTAGCACGAGCTCTACGATAGAGCCCGCGCCGCCTGGCGCGTCACCCACCCAGAGCCGGCGCCGCGGCAGGAAGCTCTGGAGTGCTGAGCGATCCGGCCAGGGAGTTCCAGGCAGTCCGAGCAGACGCCCGTTCTCAACCCGAGCCCCACCGGAGGGCCCCGCCATGAACCTGAAGTACCTCGGCGACGCCAAGGACTGGTGGAAGGGGGCGATCCTCACCTGTCTCCGAAGAGCCGGAGCCATCCGGTCACCCCAGGTGGTCCCCATGTTCACGGACGGGGAGCGTTGGTCCGAGAAGGACCTCGATGCCTACGTGGCTTTCCTGAACATCGAAGGTAGGGGCCTCCTGTTCACCGAGTCGGCCTACCAGCCCTTCACCCAGGCGAGGCGCCCGAAGTACTTCGAGGCCGTTCTGAAGTGGACCCTTGGCCCTGCAGAACGAGATCGGGACCTCTTCCTTGACCCGGACACAGGGCTCTCGAGGAACGAGACCAAGAAGCATGTCAGGCCGGAGGAGTGCTGGCGTTTGGTCCAGGACCGACCCGACAAGGTGGTCGTCGTCTACCAGCACGGCGCACGAGCTCCGGAGGAAAGGCCCTGGGAGGAAATGAGGCTTCAATGCGCTTTGGATGCCGTCGAGGAAGGCCATGGCCTTGCGTTGGCGTCGGGCGGCCTGTCGTCGAGCGACCTACCCAAGGGAGACGCCGCCCTTCTCTTCCTGTCCTTGAACAAGGGCCGGATAGCCGCCGTTGAGAAGAGCCTCTCAGAGGCACTCGGTTCCAACGCCGAGAAGCGCCTCTTCCCGAAGCAGAGAACCTCGAAGAAGAAGTAGCCGGGAATGGGGAGGTCCTCGCCAGTGTCCCGCCCTCCCTGCATCCGTTGCGGCTTTTGCTGCGAGGAAGTCGGCCGCTGTTTGTGGTCCTTCGTGGCCCTGGGCTGGCCTGAGAGCACCGACCCGTTCGAGGTGCTCGACGAGCCCAAGGCCTGCCCCCGCCTCAGGAGGGAAGGGGACGGGAGGCGTTGTTCCTGTGCCCTGGCCCCGATCTTCGGCCCCCAGCTCGGCCTCGGCGAAGGCTGCCAGTACCCCCAGAACCCGAGGCGCCGGCTGTGGCACCAGGAGTCGGTGAACCAACCCCGAGATCGCGAGCACCCCGACCAACCGGGGCTTCCCGCCGCCCGTCCGTCCAGTTCGCGTCCTGTTCCTTGCCGTCCTTCTCGGTGAAGGTCGAGGCCCAGGCCGTTCCGTCTGTTCTCTTGCCTCACCCTCGAGGGAAAGGTCCCCAGTCCCGTCCTCCGGCTGCCGCCCTGGCTGGCACGTTGTGCTTCCCTCAGACCCTGGGCTTCGCCATCCGGGCCCGCAACCGTCCTTGCCCGGCCTGCCTTCAGTCCCGCCTTCCCTCCAGTCCCCTTGCTCCTTCCGCCTTGCCTGAGGTCTTCCGCTCTCTCCGCTTGGCTCCGGCACTCCGCGCTGCTCGTCCTTGCGCCACGGTACGCTCCCCGGTTTCAGATGGAGTCCGTACCGTCCCCATCTTCACGGGGAGCCGCGCCCGCCCCTTCCGGCCTGGACTTCAGGCCTCCGTGGGCCGTCACGCCCCGCGCCGTCTCGTTTCATGGCGGGTAACAATGGGCCTGTTTCGACGATGCTCTGTGAATATGATGACGCTCAGGGAAAAAACAACTACGAGCTAGTCAATGAAAAGGCACATTCTGCGCCCTCCCTGAACTGGGATGCAGGGAAGGCCGTAGGTCGCGTTTTCTGGATACCGACAATCATCGCAGTCTGATTGGTCTTCGCAAAGGTGCGAACAGAATGCTTGTGGGTTTTGTGGGTCACCATTGCAGATCAGACCTTCTCCACAGGCTGACTGCTGTTGGTCAGTACAGGGTGTGCCGCAAGTGCCTTCTCGTGAACCACATTCTGCCCCAAGAGCTATCTTCTCGCAGAAAGATGGTTCACCAAGTTGGCTGACGCAACACATAGGACTTCCGTCATCTAGTATGTCCACGCAGTCAGAATCGGCATCACATGGAATGGTACAAAGACCCATGGATGGCCCAAAGAAGCCATACTTGCAGAATCGGGATTCGCAGTCTTCGCTCTCGGTGCAAAACTCGCCGATACGTGCACCGCTTCCACCGTCTCCGTCCTGACCATCCATTCCTGAATCAGGTGGCGTTTCCTGATTGCCGCATCCAAATACCAACAATAGAATAGTAGCCATGGAAAAAACCAGGGAGACTATTCTGACTGCAACAAGGGGCTCTCGGAAGGCCAACTCATTGAGATTCCGGAATCTCATGGCTACCTCGTTCGCCTATATGTCGAGGGCGTCAATTTGGTGGTTCTGAAATTCCTGACGAATTTTTGTCAGAGTGCTGTAGTTGTAATTGTCATAAACATAGAGGAAGTATGTGTAGCCCTCACCAAATTCGTACAAGTTTCTTGTAGGAAACAGGTGTACAAATTCGCTTCCTCCGCATCTCCAGCAAACCGAAATCCACGCATGCCCTCTCGATCGCCCGCCGCTCGGCCTGGGCCACATCGTGCGTGCTGACGAAGACGCCCTTCTCCTGCACGAGCTCGGCCAGGGTCTCCTCCCGGCGGCGGACGATGTGCGAGCCGAAGGCCGCGCGCTCGGCCTCGCCGATCGGAGTCCTGGCCCGCCAGCGCTCCTCGGCCGTGGTCCCATGCGGCCCGCGGGAGCGGACCACCTCGTTCGCCCGGCGTCTGGCTCCCTCCAGGTCATCGCTCGTCCACTCCCCCGGATAGCCCCGGTGAGCCGACTCGTGGTGCGTGTGGGCCGAGAGCGTCCCGTTCCC
>JAMIIV010000012.1:0-17435 GCA_035913415.1 Fibrobacteria bacterium
GGCATCGTATAGGGCCACGCGGTACAGGCCATCCAGGAAGATGGTCGCGCGACCGCCTGCGTCCAAAGTGACCACGGATCCGATGGACGTGGCGCGCAGGTAGTCGGCGAAAACATCCTTGGGCGTGCTGGTTCCGACGGCGTAGAACTTGAGAACGCCCCCGGACAGCGCGGCGTCTCCTGCCTGGGTGAACCACTGCGCAGGAACGAACTGCATCGGGGGGAGGATGGTGGCCATTACTGTGCGCCCCTTGCGTTGTCGGTTTGCGATCCGCGGAGGCCGAGGCCCATTCCGATCAATCCGGGGCGCTGTGCGCGTCGAGCCATCACCTGCCCCACATCATGGAGAGCCCGAACGGCCGCAGGGGACCGCATCGCGCGCGCCGCAAGCATGGACCCGAGCACGCCAGTAGCGCCAACGGTCGGGCTGGTGGTGAGGCCTATTCCTCCGCCTGCAGCACCCGCCCAAAGCTCCATTGGGCCGATGGCGTAATTGTTCCCACGGAGAAGCGCACGGTTTGCCGCATCCGCTCCAGCGTACCACGGCGCCATCTGGCGATTCATCGCTGCAAGCTCGGGGGAGATCGTGGCAAGCTCCGCGTTTGCCGCGCGGCCGGCCGCAAGAGCAGAAGCTCCGCGGGCCGTCTGGTCATTGTCGAGGCTCTTGAAAGCCTCGTCCCACAGCGCCGACTTGCGCCGTTGGGCGACGGATGGAAGAATGGTCACATCCGGAACCACCGGAGTTTCCCCTGGGACCAGCTGGCGATATTGTCCGGTTGGCTGGTTCATCGAGACGGCGGGTGTAACTTCGCCAGCGCCAAGGCGTTGCGCGTTCGGGCCAAAGGTGATTTGCGGGGCCTCGGCGGGGGAAGGCGGAAGCTCAAGCCGACGGCGCACGCCGCCAACCATCACGTCTTGGAACTGCTTGGGAGCCTGCGTTGCGACCTGCTCGGAAGCGGGCATGAACACGGGGCCAGGCATCGCCATCTCGGGACGAATCACACGATCAGCGCCAAGTGCCACGGTCGGCCCGCGGGTTGCCGCAGGAGTTGCTCCGCGCATGGCGGCAAGAACGGCCCCGGCATCATCCGGGACAGCCATGAGGCGCCCGGCCCATCCCAGCCCGCGGGAAGCGGCCTCGGGATCGAGAACGGTGCCGCCCGTGGCAATGCGCCCGGCAACGTCGCGCTCTGCGGATCGCATCACCTCGGAGGCGTTGACGCGCTGCCCCGTGGCATCGGCCGCGGCCACCAGGTCATTGTACCCCGCCGACTGCTTGCCGAGCTGGTCAAGGTACCGCTTTCCGGCGCCCTTGGCGGTGATGGTTCCGTATCCGGCGAACTGCGGCAGCAATCCCGCCTCCAAAGCGCGCTCGAAGTCCTGGATTTCCTGGATTCCCTGCGGCTTGATGATCTGTTGCAGGGCTTCTTTGCTTCCGGCGATCAGTCGGCGCCCGATCGGAGCCAGCGCTGCGGTTCCGGTGCCGAGGAGAGATCCAATTCCGACATCCCACCCCGCCTGGGAAGCGGACAGCGGGTCACCAGCGGCGACGTTCTCCGCCTGCCTAGTTGCGGCCAGGGTCGAGCCGATCCCGGCACCCGTGACCGCACCGCGGCCGAGCGACTGCACCACAGGGGGGGCGGCCTCGCGAGCGACCATTCCTGCGGCAACCACGGGGCGAAGCGCCTGCGCGGCTCCTGGGGCCATGCGTGCGGCTCCACTGAGTAGCGCCGGGATGGCGTAGGGCGCTGCGGCGGATGCGGCCGCGATCGGGATGTTTGCCGGGTCGCGGAGCAATCCAGCAGTGAACCGCTTTGCCCCGCCTTCGTCCGATCGTCCAGAGAGACGCGCAACGGCGTCGGTGTAGGATTCGCCCTCGGGGCGGAATAGGGATTCGTAAGCCCGTCCCGGAAGACTTGCCACGTCCAGGCCTGCAGCGGCCAGCGCGCGCGGATCGTATGCTGGTCGGTCAGCCACGGCAACGGAGCGCGGGAAAGCAGCTTCCCACCACGACATCGGGGGCGCTTGATCCTGCGGGACCACGTCGGGGGGATATGCGACGTTGTCGTCTTCCTGGAATTCGATGGCGTCGCTCGGAGGCATCCATTCGATTGCGTCAGCGGGAGGCTTCCAAGCCATCAGCGGCCACCTTTCGTGTACTTCTTGCCATTGGGTCCGGTCACGATGTCGCCAGGCCTTGCAGATGCCCACGCGGCGTTCCATTCGGCTTCCGTTGGTAGCGCCGAAGGCTTGCCAGCGGGCTTCGCAATCGGCTGGTATCCGTGCGACTGCACGACACTCCCAAGGCGCCCCTTGACTTCGCGCTCGAACTGATCCAGCGCGATCATGGGGTCATTTCTGCCCACCATGGCATTCATAAGCGCCCCGGCTCCGACAGCCTTCGGCACAATCGGCTCCATGGTCTGAATGTCGACGGCCTGCAGGACGCCAAGGTTTTCGGCCTCCTTGAGGTTCAGAAGCATTCGCTGCCGAATACCGTTCAGGCGGTCGGCATCGGGGCCGATGATCTGGCCAGCGACGCCGCGCTTCTTGGCGTCTGCGTATGCCGTCTTGAATTCGCCTATGATGGCCTCCAGAGAGCCCAGCTTTGCAATCGCATCGCGCGCAACCTTTGCGGAAGGCGCGTCGACAGTCTGCCCAGGGATCGGCTCGTATCCTGCGATCTTGGGGATTTCGCGCCCAGCCTCGCGCCCAGCCTGCTCCCTGGCAAGTCGGAGGCGGTCGCGCTCCATGGCAATGCGCTCGGATTCGATTCGCGCGCTTCGTTCGTCCTTGGTTTCCTGGAGCGCAAACCGCTTATCTGCGAGTCCTGCAGCGCGGTCAGCGTATGCAAGCTGAGTCCGGTACTTCTCTGCCCTGGAATCAAGCTCCAAACCGCGAAGTCCGCGATTGGCTTCGGCCTCGCGCATCTTGGTTTGCTGCACCAGCGGCAATCCACGCTCTGCAGCCCGCTGAATCGCCGGGATGTCCTCGGGAGCGATCCCGGGAGCCTGCATGGTGGTTTCGGACAGCGCGGGCGCCATCCGCTCGGCCTGCGGAACCGGGGACAGATCGGCCGGCCAGAATCGCTCGGGAAGCCACGACTGCGCGGGCTCTTGCGGCTTGCGGAACTGGAGCCAGGCGGTCGACTGGTTCCCCTCGGGAAGATCGGCCGTAGGAAGCCCCGCAGCCTGCACGGCAGGAAGAACGCGCGCGTAGTCTTCGGGCGTCTCCACGGTGCCGAGCATCTGGCCGCGAAGGGCAAGCTGACGCCCTGTCAATTCGAGGGGGCGAATCTGCTGGTTGTAGTCGTTCTCCTGGCGCGCGCGCTCCTCTGCGGCCTGTCGTAGGGCCATGGTCTGGCGCATCTGCTCACGGTCGCGGGCGATGGCCTCGCCCTGCAGGAAAGAGGCTCCAAGGCGCATCGGTTCGTATGCGAAGGGGTTGCCAGCCATCAGCGGCCACCCATCCCGCGGGAGGCCCACAGGGTCGCGGCGTCACCGAGGCCGGACCCGAGCCCAGAGAAAAGCGCCTGATTCCCCTGCCCGCGCATCATCGCGGCGTTGGTCATTCCCTGCCCCATCCCCTGCGCCCCGGACATCCCGAGTTGCCCGATGTTCCCGGCCATGTTGGCGCCCATGTTGGCGGTCTGCGCGGCCGAAGCCTGGCCCATGTTGCCGAGGCCCATCAAGCGGTTGGCGGTGTCCTGGCGCGCCCCGTAGGTGCGGTTGTAGGCGTCGGAGGCGCGGCCGTAGCGCGTGGCCTCTTCGCCCTGGAATCGGTTGTAGGAATTCCCGTATTCCTGGGACGCCAAGTCCTGCGCTTCGCGATCGATTGCCCGCATCGTTCCGCCGCCTCCGAGCATTCCGGACGCGGCTTTCGACGCCTGAATTGCCTTCATGGCCTGGTCAATTCGGAATTGATAGCCGGGGTCGGCCTGGTAGTTGAATTGGTTTTCCTGGAAGCCGAATTCAGGTGCGGCGAACTGGCCGGACTCCATGCCGGAGAGCAATTCCCCAATGCCGTACTGGCCTGCTCCGCGGTAGGGGGAAAGATCCTGCCGCCCCTGCTCGTACTGCCTGCGCTGTTCGGCAATCGCTTCCCGCGACGCCAGCAACTGCATCCGCGCAGCCTCTTCCTGGGCGCGTGCGGACTTGTTTGCGTCACTGCGGCCGAGAAGACCGCCGATCAGTCCGGAGCCGATGCTTGCCGCTCCGAGTCCGATAGAAATTGGATCCATTGTCGGTTACCCTCGATACTGGTGGATCCCTGTTTCGGCAGGGCGCCGAGGAACAGAACCGAGGTTCCGACAGGGAGAAATATACCTCAACGCGGCATGGTCGCGATGTCCGATCGGAATCCGCACCACGCCACAGGAACAGGATCGGTGAGGTCGACGCGGAAGACGCGATCCCGAGCCGATCCCATCATGAGCGTGCGCGCGCGGAAGCCGTATTCGCCCAGCCGTCCGATTTTGATGTCTCGGCCGCTGGACCATGTGCGCCCGCCGTCGTTGGACCACGAAAGCATCGCCACGGGGTCGGATCCCTGGCCGGTGACGGGAGCCGTTCCAGCGCGGCCCCAAATCTCCCCGGTGCGGTATTGGACCACCTGGCCGTCGGCCTTGTAGTGGGGAAAGGTGCGGCGGCGCTTGATGTACCACTCGCCTGAAAGGTCCGGCTTCTGGTCGGTGTAGTCGGTGTCCGAAAGCTGGTACACCGCGTTTCCGTTCGAATCGCCAATGAGCATGCGCCCATGTCCGAACGTCGCGTGGGTGCCACGCCATCGGCGCAGTTCTCCGGTGTCCGGGTTCATCCATGCGCGTTCGTGCCACTCACCTAGGTCCACATCGTAGACCAATGTCCGCTCTGCCGCGGCGATGGTCAGGACGTAGTAGGTGTGTCCGCCGAATGAATGCACCCGGCCAAGCGCTCCCGACAGGTCGCCCGCGGCGGAAAGAATACCCTCGACGCCGGGGGAAGACACGGGGCCGACTTGATACCCCTGCGTGCGGAAGACGCGGGCGGATCCGTCCTTGCCGGACCCGAGGAACAGGACAGAATCCCGAGCAACAGCCACGGAATGTGGCGCATCGGTCCCCATGTCGAGCGCAACGGATTGGACCGGAGCCCATTCTTGATCGGGATTTCCGGAGTCATAGAACACCTGCGCGGATGAAGGGCCAAACACCCACAATTCCCGCCCCTGGGCGATCACGGCCGTGGCGAGGTCGGGAGATGCTTCGGCCGCGGCTCGGTTGAGCGTCGGCCAGGACGAAGCGTCACGGAGCGCGCTCCACCGGATGTAGACCGTGTTCGGCTCCAGGCACAGGAAGTACCCATCGATGTACGCCAAGTGAACGGCACCGCTAGGGAATTCGGGATCGGTGATTTCCTGGAAAACGGCATCCACGAACGTGAATCGGTAGCCGCTCACGCCGTCGAGGATCACCATGTCATCGCCGTTGTCCGAGATTCCCACAGGCCCCGATGCGCTGCCGATCGTGCCGCGGAGAACGCGCGTCTGGTTGGATAGGATTTCCCAGACCGACGTTCCGGCAACCTGGAAGACGCGACCCTGTGAGGCCGTGTAGAGAGCCCTGCAGGCGGTCGCCACGCCTTCGCGCACGAAGACGCGGAGGGAAGGGCAATGCACGAACATGCGCTGCGCCAGAGCCCCAGATCCGGCGATCTCTGGGCGGATGTTGATCGCATCGTCCCCACCGATCCCGGGGATGTTGCTGGAGTAGGGAGGGATTGCGAACGGCAACTCCGTCAGCACGACGAAACCCCGTCCCCCGTCTCCGAGAGGCGAAACGCGGCGTGCAGATTCTTGCGCGGGATGGCGTTGACGAGGTTGCGAGTCAGCAGGAGATCGAAGGCGCGCGCGGCGATGGCGGCGACCGAGGCCGACACGTCACCCGAGCCGATTCCGGGGATGCTGGACAGGCGAAGCGCCAAGCCGTACTCCATGGCCTCCCTGTATTCGATCGGGTCGGGCATGTCGTCGGACAGCGCGGCGATTTGGGAGAACGGCGTGCGGTCGAAGACGCGGATGGTTCCTGTCGATGGTGCAGGGTGCACCCACAGCGTCACAGGATCCCCCTGGACGGCGCACCAGATCGCGGGGTCACCGCTGGCCGTGCCGTAGCCTCGAAGCTCTTCGAATGTGCGCCGCTCCATCGAGTAGGGCTCTCCGCCCGCGAACTGCACCTGCGAAATCTGGATCGGACGGGTGGAGACGTCGCCGCCCGTCCCGAGCGTGTAGGACGCGGAGCCGTCGGCCGTGACCTCGATCATTCTTTGCCCGTAGCACGTCACGCCCTGGAGGTTCCAGGTAGAGCGCATGGCGTTCAGCGAGTCAAGTCCGATTTGCCCGATGGCTGCTTCGGGCGTTTCCCCTGGCGCGTAGGCCCCGCACAACTGCAGGGCGCGCGCAACGGTGTGGAATGCGGTCCAGGCCATCAGGCCACGCCCTTCTTGGGCCGTCCGGGGCCGCGCTTGGCGGGCGCCGCGGTCACTTCTTCTTTGTGGTCGACTTCTTCGTTTTGCAAGCCATCTTCGGCCTCCGGTTCGGTGGGTTCGATCTGCACGGGCTCGGCACCATCGTCGTCGCTGGTCAGCGGTTCGCGAGGCGCTTCCTCGGGAATCGGCTTGTTGGGAAGGAATCCCGCGATCGTCTCCGGTTCGGCGTAGGCTTCGGACTTGTCGTGTACGACAAATTCCGTCCCGTCGATGTTTCTGCGCCACATGGGATATCGCATCGCTTGCCCTCCGGAAGTCTTCCTACCCAAAAGGGCGCCCAAGGTTTCCCATGGGCGCCCGAAGAGAGTCTATCGATGCCTGACTATCAGGTCGTCGAAGCGGTGCGGAACATGCGCGCGGCGAAGGCGTCTTCCACCAGGGCCGAGGCCAAGAGCACATCCCACCGGAAGGTAGTAACGCCCGTGGCGACGTTCTTCTGGCGCTCGAACAGGCCGCGGATCTTGGTGCCGGGAACGGTGAACGGGGCGGCGTTGGCCTCGTCGTACGCGGGCAGGTCCAGGAACGCGGTGGCGAAGGCCATCGGGTCGTAGAAAATGCCCTGCATGATCGAGGACGAAGCCGCGCCGTACCACACCACGGTATCGCCGGAGGTGGGAAGACGGGTCACATTCTGCCGAGCATCCGAAGTGTTGGCGTAGATTTTCTCGGTCAGGGTCACGGTGACGATGCCGCCCGTTGCGTCGGCGTCGGCCGCAGCACAGAACCGCTTGGGGACGCCCAGGCTGGCCTTGGTCTGGTCGTTGACGTCTTCGCAGGCCGTGATGTAGAAAACCTCGCCCTTCTTGATGGTCTCGGCGCCGGACCCGATGTCCAAAACAACCGTGTTCGCGGCCTCGGTCATGGTCGTGCTGATGGTTCCAGCGGCGCGGGAGCCGGTGGTCTGCACGGGCATGATGGTGGCTTCCTTGATGTTGAAGCCGGACCACTCGGGCGTGGATCCCTTGAGGTTGGACTTTCCGATCGAGGAGGCCGCGTTGAACAGGTCCTCCGTGTCCTGCTGCAGATCCTGGTTCATCTGGTAGCGAACCAGCGCATTCAGGTTGTCTTGGGGGCAGAGCGAATCTCCCAGCATGGTACGGATGGAAGCCATCGCGGCGGAGGTCATCGCGGCGGCGCCGTACACGCGGGAGATCTTGGGAGCCAGGTTGTCCAGGATGGACTTCTCGACGGCCGCGACCAGGCGCGCCAGGCCGGGCTTCATGAACTGCGCCGACATGTCCTGGAAGTTCATGCCCAACTGGTCGGGCGTGAAGTTGAAGGTGACGTTGATCGGCGTGGTGGCCATGGTCAGATCGACCGAACCATCACGCACGGCCTGCGCCGAAGACGAGGTGTCCCAGGCTCCGGTGGTGACGCCAACCTTGGTCGGCTTGGCGATCTTGACGGTGGTTCCGGACTGCCCGCCCTTGAACTTGCTGGAGTAGTCGGGGATGCCGGACTTCAGGAAGGTGGGGTTGTTCTTGAGGAGGAATTCGGACTCGCGAACGACGAGCTGGGGAGAGACGGTTGCGACGGTGGACATGCTCAGTGCTCCTGTTTTTCACGCCAGGCGAAGTACTCCGCCTGCGTCATTTTGGAAGGGTCGGTTTCAGCCACGCGTGCAGGACCAGAAACCGTCCGGGTAACCGGAACAGGTTGGCGCGCGGGCGGCTGGTTCGGCCTGATGGCCTGGGGCCTGGATGGGGTGCTGGACGTGGCGCCGATCGACGCCAAGATCCGTCCGGCCTGCAGCGGGGTCGCGCCGATCAGTCGGTCCATGACCTCCTGGTTGGTCACGATGTCCCAGACGAGCCCCGGCCCCTCTGCAACGATGTCGCGGAAAACATCCGGGTGGATGTCCTGCTCCAAGTTGCGGAAGATGTCGATGGCATCGCCGATCTGCGGATTCGTCGCAGCCATGGCTTGCGCCTGGGCGTTGAATCCTCCGACAAGCGTCTGGATTTCGGCCTGCTGCTGTGCGGCCTGGATGGTCTGCTGCGAATGCCTGGAAGCGAGGGTTTGGGCTGTGGCGTGGATGTGCTCCTGGACCGCCTGGTTGTACGCCTCGATGGAGTCGTATTTCCGAGGATCCGGAACACTGATTTCGCTTTCCCGCTGCGCTCCCTGCTGGGGGCGCGTCAGTTCGGCGATGCGGCGTTCAAGCTCCGCAGCCCTTGCCCGCTCCTGGTTGCGCTCGGCAACCACGGCAGAAAAGCGAGGGTACGGGATGGCGCCGGGAAGTTCGCGCTTTGGCTGCTCCTGCTTGGGGGCTTCCTCGGTTCCGGCCGGAGCATGTTCCGCGGCGTCGGTGACGCTGGGCGCAACATCTTCGGCGATCTCGGTTTCGAGGATTTCGCTGGTCGTTTCTTCGCTCACTGGATGCCCTCCGGGGCAATCGAGACAACTGGGCAGTCGTCGTCCGGCTCGTCTTCAACGTCCTCCGCGGGAGCCGTCGCCGCGGGGGTCGGAGTCGTCACGGCCGAAAGGACAGCGCGCTCGTTCGAGCCCTGTTCCTTCATGGCCGCAATCTGGAGGTCGGTTTCGGCGGCGATGCGCGCGGCGAGGATCTTGGCCTCGCTGTCGATCTGCGCCTTTTGGATGGTCGTCTGCGCCTGCATGGTTGTCTTCTGGATCTCGGCTTCCGTGCCGGACTCCAATTCCTGGATGTGCTGCGCCATGAGCCCGCGGGCCTTCGTGGCCTCGGCAAGCTCTGCCTGCAGTGCTTCCATGGCCTGCGCCATCTGCTCAAGCATCGCGCGCGGGTCGCCGCCCTGCTTCTCGTCCTGCTTGGCCTCGCGCATGCCCTGCTTGATCAGATATTTCTCCACCACCTCGGAAAGCTCTTGAGCGCCGGGAATGTCCATGGCGAGGATCAATTCGGGGGCGCCAAGCTGGGCAATCACAGGGTTTTTTGTCCCGATCTCCGACAGCACGGAAACGAACTGCTCCCGCTTCGTCCGGAAGTTCGGGCCAGAGACAACGCGGACTCCGTAGGTGCCGCCGTTGAACCCCTGCAGGTCTTCGCGGATGCCCTGGATCGATGAGACTTCCTGCGATGTCAGCTTGCCGTCTTCGGCCGCGTGCAGGATCATCTGCTCATCGGCGAACACGGAAAGAAGGCCATTCAGGACGGCGCCTTCGTACTCGATCAAGGAGCGAAGATTCGCTTCGTAGTGGTAGGTTCCGAGGTCCGCTTGCTCCTGGCGCACCATCATGGCGCGGCCGGACTCGCTGGACTGACGCCCCAGGTGAACGTCGAAGATTCCGGACATGGCCTTGATCTCTTCGGACGCTTCGGCGCTGGCGTTGGCGTATCCGGCTGGTATCTCTGGTGCGGGCGGATAGATTGGTCCAAGGCCTGGAGCGCTCGGGTCTGGAGTCCAAAGGCGGAACGCTGCGGAATTCCCGCCCGCCCATGTCTGGGCAATCGCGGGGTCGGAAACCATTCCAGGCGTGAGCGTTGCGGGAGGCTGCTTCTTGCCGGAGAGGTATTCGTATTCCTCCGACTTCCACAGGTTCTTGAACCGCTGAGGCTCCTTGATGTCCCGAACCACGCCCTTGTAGATCACCTCTCCGCCAACGTCAGTTTCTTCGCCGACGAGGAAGAAAATGGGGATCAGGGATCCGGGGAACTGCTCGGGCTCACCGAGAACGCCCGCACCGTCGAGGAACGTCTGCCAGATCGTCCCGTCTTCACGCTTCTCCCAGAACTCGGCAACTCGGATCGATCCGTCCTTGACCCACGATTCGGCGCCCTCGGGAGGCTCTGCCGATGTCGCGGATCCGTCTGGATACTTGGTCTTGTAGGTGGCCTCGGGAAGGTCAACGTACACCGTGCAATGGCGCATGTCCGAGAGGTTGACGGCCTTGGCCTCGCAGTCGGGAACGACGTGCAGGGGATTCAGGATGCGCTCGTAGCGGATCTGCGGGGCTCCGGTCGCATCCTGGCCGAGCACCACGCGGTAGGCTCCGAAACCTCCGGTCGCCATGCACTTGACCGCGGCCGCACGTGCAGCTTCAGCGCCTCCGGTGATCTCGATAGCTCGAATCATGCCCGCGCGGAGTTCGGCCATCTCCTGGGATGCGCCTTGGCCCTGCGCCGTGACGTGGACGGAGTAGGCTTTCGAGGTGATGGCGTTGGAGACGCGCCGGATGATCGGGCCGCAGATGTTGTAGGTGATGCGAGGGAGCTTGTCGGAGCCGCGGCGCGCCCATTCGGTGCTGTCCCACTGCTTCTCACCCCCGAGGACGGCGAACTCCGTATCCTCCTGGTAGGCTCGACGCTGCCGGGAGCGCGCCTCTAGGTCGGCGTCGATCGTCTTCCGGATTTTCTCGTGGTTCGCGTCGGCCATGTTTCCAAAAATACGCTAATTTCCCAAATTCCGCAATTCACCAGCGTTTCGGGATCACAATGGGCGCGGAAGATGGCTTGGCGTGTCCGAAAATCAACGGCTCGACGGCGTAGCGCACCGCATCCCACCCGTGGTTGTGCGCGTCCACGATCTCCGGCCTGATGTCCTGGGTCAATCGGTCGACCTTGTGCGCCCAAAGGCGCGCTTCGTCCATGAGGTGCGGGCAATCTGGGTGGATCACAATCGAATCGTGCGACCGCAGCCACGCCACGCCATCCTCGACAGACCCGGGCCACTTGCGGCACGAAAGCGATTTCGGATATCCGTGGTTGCGCAGATATGAAACCGACTCCGGCCGGGAGTTGTCGCAGCGCAGCGCGTGCTTTTCCGCCTCTGGCAGGTTCGCCAGGAGGTCGGGATATCGATCGATGTCAACGGCAATCCCGCGCGCCTCTCGCCTGATGTAGAGGTTGTTTGCGTGCCTCCATACCTCGACGGCGTGCGTCGGATCCTGGGAAAACCCGAAGTCCATGCCGAAGTACGGACCGTCCCACGAATCTTTCTTCGGCTCGAAGCGATCCACGCACCACTTACTGCGGAGAACCTGGACATCCGAGCGGGACACGGGCTGACCTTCCCAGATGTGCAAATAGGCGTCCGGGTCTTTCTGCGCCAGGTAGTCCTTTTCGATTTTGAGGGAATCGGGGAACCATGGATTATCCCGCCAATTCACTTTCAGCACCAGCGCATTCGGCGGCGCGTTCTCGATGAATCGCTGATAAGTCGGGTCGGTCTTTTCGCGCGGGTTGAAGGAAATGAATATATGCGCCCCGGAATATCCTCCGTTCGGCATTTTCATTCCGCGGCCGCGAATTGTCGGGATCAGAATATCCCACGACGCCTTCGAGACTGTCTCAGCCTCTTCGACCCAGCACCAGTCGACCCCTTCGGCCGATTTGATTTTGTTCGGGTCGGTTCGAATTCCGGCGAACGTGATTTCCGAGCCGTTGGCGTGGAAGATCCGATCTCGCTGGACGGTCCAGCCTGGAAGCCCCATTTCGGCTATCTGCTTCTCCAGGAGCCGATGCACCGAGTCGGCTAGGGATTCCTGCGTCTCGCGCACGCAAAGCCCTTGCAGGGGCTGCTGGGAGGACAGCAAGAGCCGATCGCGGGCGATGGTCCACGACTTCGAGGATCCGCGGCCTCCGTAGATCACGAAGAACCGATGCGTCTCCCGAAGTCGTGCCGCCCAGCGCGGCATCTTGATGTTATTCCTTGGGAGCGTCAATGTATTCGACGGTAAGAGAATGCTGGATCGGATCACCATTCGGGCCGGAATGCGTGTTCTCAACCTTCGAGTTTTCGCGCCAGTCGTGCGGGAATCGTGCAGCCATGGAGCGGGACCAGATCGAAGCATTGATCTTCACGCCGCCGGGGGATTCAAACATCCCTTCACGGCCGACTTTCTCCCACCATGCCTGGGAAAACGCCTTGGCTTGCGTAAAGGCTTCCATAAAGTCGGGATGCGCTGCAGGCCACAGAGTTTCGAGCGTGTTCCTTGCAACTCCGATTTCTGCGGCCATTTCGACAACGGACGCCCCGGTTTTGCCTAATTCCACGACTTTATCACAAAACGCGGGCAAATAGTCGGTTGGCCTCCCCCATGCCATCACCGACCCCAATTCTGCTCAGGGATGAACCCGGCGACCGTCTCGACTCGGCACCCCGTCAGGGCTCCGTATTCGGTCTTGGTGACGCCTTCCCAGCGCGAGGAGCATCGAGCAGTCGCAATCGTGTGTGTTCCCCAGACGATGCCAGCGCAGGCCGCGGCAATGAGGATTGTGCCGGTGACGACTCCGGCGATCTCGTCTTTTTCCCGTTCGGTCATGCCATAAATATACGGCCGAATCCCAAAAAACGAAAACCGCCCAGGTCGTGAATCCCTGGACGGCTCTCTCCACACTTCGAAAGGATCGAAAACACACTCCCGCAAGTACGCCGATGCAGCATGGTAAACCCCGCGATCGGCCCCCACAAGAACTGGTCTAAAGATGTGGGAATGATCGAGCGATGTCAAGCGGCTTCGGCTCAAGCAGAAATTCGCACCAAAACGCGATGATCGGAGGCGGAGACATGTGGACGCGACCGAGCGGAGACGTTCGGCGCATGCACGTTTCGCATCCTTCGCGCCATCCTTCGATGTCGTCGCCGACGCCTTGGCATCTCGCCACGTCTGATGGAAGCCAGCTCATACGTTCTCCTTGCCGCATGGATGCCACAATAATCGGTTAACCTGCTCGGACGCATCCGAGCCCGTCCCGAGGGTCGAAACCGCCTCCTTGCCTGTCCCTTGCGGCAATGCGTGGCTCATGCCTCTACCACCGTCCATTTTATCCCCGTTCGTTTGAGTTCGTCGTCTGCGAGTTGCTGGGCGTCGGCCCATCGGTTGCGCGTTGAGGCGGGCAGGACTTCGCGGACCTCTCTCCCGAGATGCTTGCCCGTGACGCGCTCCAGCTTGACCAGGCGTAGGGCTCCGGTGTCGTGGGTGGTCATTTCCGGAATCTGCTTTGTGTTTGCGACTTGGCCTTTGGTCCGGGAGCATCGAACGCCATCCATTTGAGTTCGACCGCCTGCGATACCGTGACTGAGGCGCGGCGCGTCCATCGCGCGCCGTCTTGGATGAAGTTGATGGCCTTGGCCGCAGCCTTCCTCTCGTCTCGCATGGATTTCGGGTTGCCGTCGAAAGGCCCCATCCTCTTGACATCGACCCAACGCAAGCTCGGCTCACGGTAGAGGCGCCCAAGATCATCGAACAGGCGCGAGGAGCTGAGGACAAACGCGTCCTCCGATTCTGAGGCATCGGATCGCAGGAGCATCCTGGAAAGCGCGTCGCACCTCCCGCAAAGCATTGCCCGACCAAGCGCCCGCCGATCAGGAAGCGGCCTCGAAGCGAACGCCTCCGGATCTTCCGTCACGTCCTGGTACCACGGGGTGTCGCAGCACGGGCATAGGTAGCGCATTCGGAAAACGTGATGCTTCCCAGCGGCCAGCGAAGCCCGCCAACGGTCGCCAAACTCGCTGCAGAGCGTGACGCGCTCGGCCTTTTGCGTGTTTTCGGTCATTTTCTCCTCTGATTTCTGAGCGCGTGGTTCATTTCGATCCCAAGGAACCTCTTGTGGGCCGCAAGAATGGCAGATCTCCAATCGGGGGTATATCGCCACGCCTTTGCCGTCTGGTCGTGCCAGATCGCCTCTGCAAGGTCTGCTGGCCATTCTGGCATTTTCGCTTTGTGCGCTTCGGCGTCGAGGCGCCCGGCCTCTGCCATCCATTGTTCGAGCGTAGGGCTGTCGGATGCTGGAGCCGAGAGGCGGGATTCAGGACGCGACCGCCCAAGCCACTGCCGGAACCGGACGGACCATCCCTGGTCTGTATCGAGCGTCCCGACGTTGCGCTCGCGGAAGCGGGCAAGCTGCAGATCGCAGTCAGCATTCCTGAGCGCGGCCAGGTCGCGATGCTCCTGGAGCGGCTCCCACTCGCTGGCGCTCATCCTGCCGGAGGCCGATTCCTCTCGCGTGCGCTGCTCTGCTTGGATGACCTTCAGTGGATAACCTTCAGTGGAGTACCTTCGTGGTACCTCTTTCGGGTCAGGGGGTGGTACCTCTTTCGGGTCAGGGGGTGGTACCTCTTTCGGGTCACCCCAATCTGAGGGGTGGGTACTCGATTGGGACAGGTTCACCCACTCTTCGGGGAGCGTCAGCGCGTATACGTTGGACAGCCCTCGGCGCGCAGCTTTGCAGACCATGCGCCTCTCTCCAAGGGAGCGCAGCACGTCCCACACCGTCTTCCGGTTCATGCGGCACACCTCGGCGATGGAGTCCGCAGACGGGAACGCGGAGCCAGTCCCCGCCCTCCTGGCGAGGTGGCAGTACACGCGAAACTCATTGGCCGTAAGTCCCGCGTCGTCGAGCGATGAATGAATGAACAAAACACTTTTCGCGAATCGATGCTCAAGCAATGGCGCGCCCCCACGCCCGAAGGCAGGCATCCATATCCCACATCGGGACCGCTTCCGCCCTGGGCTTGCCCGTGGTAGGCCATTGTCCGGAGACAGGCAGCGGAGCCAAGCCCGCTACCACCTTGCGCGTGAATGTGAGGGGCGTCACCCCAAGAGCCCTGGCGACTTCGCGCCGTGTTGCTGTGTTCATATTTGTAAAGATACGCTCGTTTCGTAAAACTTGCTTGCTTTTCCGCAAATCGTCGGCTACCTTGTATCTCAACAGGAAGCCCGGAGGTCCGGGCCTGCGGGGGTCGGGAAACCTCGATAAATCGCGTATTCAGTGAACCGAACTACCCGGCCCCCGCTTTTGCTCTCCACCACCAGAAGGATCGAAAATGTCGAATGCTCTCCAAGAGTTCCAGGGCGCACTTGCCGCCAAGCGCGGCGCTATCGCCGGGCGCCTGCCGTCCCACATGAGCGCAGATCGCTTCGTCAAGATCGCCGTCACCGCGGCGGCCAAATCTCCGAAGATTCTGCAGTGCAATCCCGAGTCGGTCATGCTCTCGATCATGGCGGCGGCGGAAATCGGCCTGGAGCCGGGAGGATCGCTTGGAGAGGGGTACTTGGTCCCCTACGGCTCCACCTGCCAGTTCATCCCCGGGTATCGTGGCCTGATCTCGTTGGCTCGTCGCTCCGGCCAGATCGTGTCCCTGGAGGCTCATGCCGTCTACGCCGAAGACGCTTTCGAGGTTGAGTTTGGCTTGGAGTGCAAGCTGTCCCACAAGCCCAGCATGGCCAAGGAGCGCGGCGACATCGTGGCCGTCTACGCCATCGCTCGTCTGGTCGGCGGAGGCATCCAGTACGACTACATGACCCGTTCCGAGGTGGATGATATCCGCAAGCGGAGCCGTGCAGGGACTTCGGGGCCGTGGGTTACCGACTTTGCGGAGATGGCAAAGAAGACGGTGATCCGCCGCCTGTTCAAAATGCTTCCGGTTTCCACCGAGATGCTGTCAAAGGCTCTGGAGCTTCAGGCACAGGCTGAGTCCGGAGACTTCGACCCGTCTCTGGAGGTTATGCAGGCCGACGCCCAGGCGACCGATGACCTCAATGCCGCCGCCGCCGCCGCCGCCGCGAATCGCGAGGCGTCGAAGTGATCGCCGATCTTTACGTCTTGACGGTTGAGAGGGATTGCACCGATCCGTCGCCTTTACAAGACGGCAGGCCGATTGTGTTTGAGCAGCACTTGGACAACGGTGCGGCCTCGCTTGAGTCTGTGACCGCACGCAAGGACAGGATTGGAGACAAGTACGGGAAATGCCGAATCGCCCGCCTTGTTTTCTTGGACGGTGAAGCGTGAGTGCCGATATCATCCGCGGCCTGCCTTGGGAGCAGTACATCCAAGGCGGGTACCTCGGTTCGTCTGCCCTGTGCGCCTGGCGTGCTGCCTCTCTGGAAGCGTGGAGCGCAGAATACCAGGAACAGGCCTACTCCGGAGGCGGAAGCCGCTACACGGCTGGCGGATCTGCCTTAGACGCGATGTTGACCGGGGACCAGTCCGGGAAGCGCATCGTCGTGAAGCCCGCGACCTACACCGACGAGAAAGGCGCCGTCAAGCCGTGGAATGGAAACGCCAACGTCTGCAAGGCATGGCTGGCCGAGAACGAGGATGCGGAGGTCATCACCGAGACGCAGAACGCTGAAATCAAGCGGGCGCTTCCGCTGGTTCGTGAGGCCCTGGGCGTCATGCGCACTGTGTTCGGCGGAGAGGTCGAATACCAGACGACCCTGCGCGGCGAGGTCAACGGGGTTCGGATCCAGACGCGCCCCGACTGCATGATTGGGGTCAACATGCCGGACCTCAAGTACGTCAACGGAGACGCGTTCTCGAAGTTTGACCGCAACTTCGTGGATTCGCGCTACTTCGTCCAGGCAGGGCTTTTCTTTGGCCTCATGCGTGATGCGACCGGAGAGGATGACGCACGCGTTTCGTTTCTGCTGGCCGAGTCTGGCACGATGTTCCCGCGTGTCGAGTGCGTCAAGGTTCCGCGCCCCGTGCTCGTCGCAGGGTGGGACAAGGTCCAGCGGATCACGGAGGACATCGCCCGCGTGCGGGAGTCAGCTTCCGGGTTCGTCTCGCCCGTCGGGTTCCGCGACCTGGACCTGCCGAACTTCGCCGAAGTAAAGATCGGCATCGCATAATCAACCCGCCGTCCGTCACATCGGCGCACGGCATTCGCTCTCCACAAAACACACGAAAGAATCGAAAATGAGCTGGAAATCTATGACCCCCGAGCGCCTCGACGCGTGCGCACAGTCCGAGCCCCGGGCCGCGCTGGTGTACGCCTCCGCCCTGTTGACCCCCGAGCGCCTCGACGCGTGCGCACAGTCCGAGCCCCGGGTCGCGCTGGTGTACGCCTCGGCTCTGTTGACCCCCGAGCGTCTCGACGCGTGCGCACAGTCCGAGCCCCGGGACGCGCTGGTGTACGCCTCCGCCCTGTTGACCCCCGAGCGCCTCGACGCGTGCGCACAGTCCGAGCCCCGGGACGCGCTGGTGTACGCC
>JAMIIV010000013.1:0-1192 GCA_035913415.1 Fibrobacteria bacterium
ACCAGGGGACATCCCGCGTCTGGTATGGGGCGGTTTCGCAAGGAGTCATCCTGCTCAGCATCGAAATCTCCGGCACGAACACGGTCCCGTACGCCAGCGCGGCTCCCGCCCAGGCCTGCGGGTCGCCGGATGTGGACTCCGGATGTGACGCCTGGCGCGTCCGGATCCTGTCCAGAACCACCGACGGCGGTCCCGTCCGAAATTCCCACACGAGCCGGTTCGTGCATTTGATGCTCGACCTTTCGGCTTCCCCGCTCGCCCAGGGTCGCGGTGTGCGCCTGCCCATGGCGTCGGGGATCAACCAGTACTTCGCCAACGACCTGCTCACCCCCATGGTCCGTTTCCAGATCGCCCCCAACAGTCCCACCGGCGGCTGGTGGTACGACGTGGCGGGCTTCCGCCGTCCGATGACCCCCTCCTGATCCGCCCAAGGCCGTGATCGTCTCCATTTCGGAAACGTTCACGGCCTATCTTCTCCCGCTCCGGAGACCGCCCTTGGACACCCCCGAACCCGACCTCTTCGAAAGCCCGGGATTCCGACAGTTCCTGTCGGAATGGACCGTCTGGAAGAAGCGCTCCGCGCGGTCGTTCTCGTTGCGCCAGTTCGCGGCCCGGGCGGGATTCAGCTCGCACGCGTTCCTGCCCAAGGTCCTCGACGGCTCCCGCAACCTCACCGAGGAGTCGGCCGAACAGGTCGCCTCGGCCATCGGCTTCAAACCCGCCCAAGCCCGGTTCTTCCGGCTGCTGGTGCGCCACGACCAGGCCGAGACTCCCCAGGAGCGCGACCTCCTCCGCGCACGGCTCGATTCCCTGCGCCGCGTGCACCACCGCCGCCGCCTGGGCCACGCCCACGCCGCCTATTACGAACACTGGTACCTGCCCGCATTGCGCCACCTCGCGCCCACCGCTGCCTGGGGTGCCGACCCGGCGCGGCTCGGTGCATTGCTGGTGCCGCCTGTACCCGCCGCCGACGTCCGCAAGGGCCTGCAGATCCTGTGCGACCTGGGACTGCTGTCCCGCGACGGCACACGCTACCTTCCCACCGACACCATGGTCTCCGTCGACAGCCTGCCCCGCGCCGCCCGCGCCCAGGGGCGCCACGACATCCTCCAGAAGGGCATCGAGAGCCTGCACCGCTTCGATCCCGAAGATCGGCTCGCCCGCTGCGTGTTGCTGGGGCTGTCCGAAGACG
>JAMIIV010000014.1:0-1252 GCA_035913415.1 Fibrobacteria bacterium
TCTTCCAGCTCGAGGTCCATCGCTGGGACATGGCGCGCCGCTACCTGATCCGCCTGGACGCGCCCCAAGGATCCCCCGAGATTTCCGTCGGCAGATCTCCATCCAGCGCCCCGAACCTCAGCCAGGTGCTTCGCCCGGTGTGGGCGGGGAAACATCTCCAACTGCGTGTCCCGGAAATCGGCTCGCCGGCTCCCAGCACCACCTCGGGCGCTTCGTGGTTCTGGCACTGGGCGGACTCCGCCGTCCTGGACAGCGCGGCCTTGCGACATTCCGGCGCGCGCGACCTTCCCGGACTGGTTGGCTCACAAGGCACCGCCGTGGTCCGGTTCGCCCTGCACACCCCCGGTGCTACCGACACCTTCCGCGTGGTCGGCACCACCGCATCGGAAGGCACGGCCCTCGAAAACCGCCGGATCTGGAACCTCTCCGGACTCAATGCTTCCGACAACCGCTGGACTTGGCGCACCGAATCGAGCAGCAACGATTTCGAGAGCTACACCATCCACTACCCGTACGCTCCACGACGCACGGCGTTCCACCCCTTCCCCGCCCCGACTCCGGGCGCCTTCAGTCTTCCCGTACCCGGGGCATCCGAGTCGGATTCCGTCTACGCTGTCGTCGGCGGGATCGCCGTGCGCGCCATCGGACTGACCGGCGGTGTGTTGCGCGACAGCGCCACCACGCGCGACACCTGGTACCATTTTGCCGGCACGAATCCCTCGGTCGAACTTTCCTTGTGGAAGGCCCCCACCGCCGAACGCTCCCTCAGTCCCGCCGCCATGGCGTCACGCCCTCGGGTAGACCTTCTGGTGGTCGCCCCCGATTCGTTCCTGGATCTGGCCTCGCAGTACGCCAGCTTCCGCGCCGATGGCCGCCGCCACCGGGTGTTCACCCCAGGCATCGTCCGTACCGAAGATTTGTGGCTGCTTTGGGGGCATGGAAGCCAAGATCCCCTCGCCGTACGCGAACTCATCCGCACCGCAGTCGCCGAATGGGGAACCACCCACGTCCTGCTGTTGGGAGGTGGTCACTACGACCCACGCGGCGTGACTGGAGCCACACCAGCCCCCATCCCCGTATGGCAGGACCAGGACATCGGCACCGATGCCATCCTGACGTTCCTCGCCCCCGGATCCATGAGTACCCACACCAACACCCAGGATGTCGCCCTCGGCCGCATTCCGGCCCGGTCCCGAAGCGAGGTCATTTCCTGGTTCCAGAAGCTGAAGATGTGGGAAGATCCGGCTTTGGC
>JAMIIV010000015.1:0-7428 GCA_035913415.1 Fibrobacteria bacterium
CGGCCGAGCGGTGCCGCTCGGCCGCGGCCGACGTGTCTAAACTCGAGCCCGATCACAGCCGAAACTTGAAAAGGGACCCACCGAGGAGGTGGGTCCCTTTTCAAGTCATGGAGCTGATCGGGATCGAACCGACGGCCTCTTGAATGCCATTCACCCCCGTTGGCTGGAGTTACGGGCAGTTAGGCTGAAAAACCGTTCCCCGGGCGCTCCGGATTGGCAGCGTTTTCGATAGGTTGAGTGGGGAATGATTCGTTAGAAAAGATCAGAAACCGTCTCGTGAGGGGAGCAGAGCGCTCTTGGTGAGGTATACTCCTGGACCATCAGGGTGAGCATGGAAAGGGGATGGCCTTGAGCGAGCCGAACCGGCAGAGCGGCAGGATCTGGTGGCTCGTGCTGACTGTGCTCTTGGCCGCTGGAGTTGCCACCTGGTTCCTCGTGCCGCGCGAAGACGGCGCGGGAGACCCCAAGGACACCCAGCGAGGCGGAGCCGGAGGGACTGCGGCGGAGCGCGGGCGGAGCCCGACCGGCCCGAGATCCAGGCCACCAGCAGGCGGGGTCGGGCAGGGGGGCGCGGCCGGGCCCGTGGCCGCCTTCCCGCCCGAACCCGTGGGCGACCTCGTGCTGGAGGGCCAGGTGCTCACCCCGGAGGGGCTGCCCGCGGCAGGCGCCCTGGTGAGCCTGGGACTGAAGCTCCAGCCGGGCGCGCGCCAGACCTTCACCGGCCCGGACGGCGCTTTCTCCTTCGAACGGATGGTGCCCGGCCTTGCCAGCCTCGGCGCCCGGCTTGGGGGCCTGGCTGGCGGCCCGGTCTTCCACCAGCTCACCGATCGGAGCGGGCCGGCGGTCATCCGCCTCCGGCCGGCCTGCCGGCTTCACGTCCACGTGACCGAGGCCGCCGGGGGCGACCCGATCCCGGGCGCGCGGGTGCGCTTCGAGGCCGCCGAGCCGCGCGAGGCCAGGACCGGGGCCGACGGTCTGGCCCGCTTCGAGGGCGTCCTCGGCGGCGGCTTCGTCGAGGTCGAGGCCGCGGGCTTCGCCCCGGCGCGCACCTTCGTGCACCTGCCCGAGGGCGCGGGCGCGCCGGTGGTGCTCGAGGTCGAGCTCCGGGCCGGGGCCGCAGTCTCGGGCCTGGTCCGCTCCGCGGATGGTGCTCCGGTGGAGGGCGCCCGGGTGGTCGCCCTGGATCTCTCCGAACGGGTCGAGGCGGACGCACCGCGCACGGACGGGGCGGTGACCGACGTGGAGGGCCGCTTCGAGCTGCCGGCGCTCGCGGCAGGGACCTACCGGCTCCAGGCCCGGCACCCTGACCACGCGCCCGGCGAAATCGGGCCGGTGCGGGTGGACGGCGAGAGACCCCTGACCGGACTCGAGATTCGACTGGGCGCAGCCGGGGTGGCGCGCGGCCGGGTGCTGGACGCGGAGGGGCGGCCCGCGCCGCACGCCCTCGTGTTCTCGGCGCCGCCGGTCAAGAGCCCGAAGCGCTTGGCCGGACCCCGCGGCGGGGCGAGCTACGTGTCTGGTTATGCGGACGAGAAGGGCGATTTCGAACTCCGCGGGCTCCCGCGCGAGCGGGTGGCGCTGTCGGCCTCCAGCCCGGGGGCCGTGTCCGAGGAGGTCGAGGTGGATCTCGGAACCCGTGCCCTCGTGGAGGGCGTGGAGCTCCGGCTCGCTCCCGGGGGGCGCATCGCGGGCAAGGTAGTCGATGGGCAGGGGGAGGGTGTGGCCGAGGCGATGGTCTCGGCCATGGGTGACATCGAGGACGGCACGCACGCGAAGGCCATCGGCCGGAGCTCGGGCAAGCAGGTCATGACCGACGGCCTGGGCGGGTTCGAGCTCACCGGTCTGGTCGAGGGCACCTACGAGCTGCGCGCGACCCGGTACGCCGGGCGCATGGACTGGAATCGCATGAAGACGGTCAAGGCGCACACGGGCGACCTGGCGGTGACCCTCACCCTGCCCGAGGACGGCGGGCTCCGGGGCCGGTTGAGCTTCCAGGACGGCTCGCATCCTTCGAGCTTCCACGTGGTCCTCGGGGCGATGGAGGATCTGCCCTTCGAGGCACCGGACGGCGAGTTCGAGGTGGGCCATCTCCTGCCCGGTGAGGTCGAGGTGTCGGTTCGGGGGCCGGGCTTTGCGTCGCGGGCGCTGGGCAAGGTGAAGATCGAGGAGGGGAAGGTGACCGACCTGGGCGACATCCAGGTGGACCGGGGCCGGCGGGTGACAGGACGGGTGACGGGCGTGGACGGACGGGCGGTCGAGGGTGCGCGGGTCCTGTGCGGGGAGTACCTCTCGGGGGACGGCCTGCGCGCGTACCTGCCGTCGTCCTTCGGAGCGGAGGAGACCCCGCGCCAGTGCCGGACGTGCCCTGAGGGGCTGTACGAGCTCGGAGGCCTCGGGGAGCAGGCACTGGTGATGGTGGCGGATCACCCGGTCGAGGGACGGTCGTTGCCCGGCAAGGTGCCGGCCGGTGCCGGGGACGCGGAGGTGGATCTCGTGCTGGTCGGCGTGGGCTCGCTGGAGGGCACGGTGCGGGTGAACAGCCAGCCCATGGGCGGGTGCATGCTGGGGGTCTATACAGAGGGCTCGGCGGAGAACACGCTCTACGTAGGGACCGGGGCCGACGGTGGGTACGAGGTGGCCCGGGTCCCGGCCGGATCGACGCGTGTGATGGTCAGGCTGCCTGGCGACCATCGGACCGAGAGCAAGCTGACAGAGACCCGCGCGGGTGAGCGGGCGCGGCTCGACTTCGACCTTTCCAGGGGAGACATCGCCCTGCTGCTGCAGGTCCGGCCCCTCCCCGAGGCGGGCTTCGACGCGGCCTGGGTGCTGCTCATGAAGGGCCGCATCCAGGCCCGGACTATGGGGGAGGCAAGGGCGGCCATGAAGGCGGTTGCGGACGCGCAGGTGCAGATGAACGCCTGCCGCCCGACCGGTCCGTGCCGGTACGCCGGACTCACGGCCGGTGAGTACACGGCCTGCGGCATCCCGGTCGCGGACTACGGCGACCAGGCGCTGATCGACAAGCTCCACGCGCACATCGACGAGCGGCGGGTGACCTGCCAGACGGTGATAATCGCCCCGGCCCCGGAGGAGCAGGCGGCGACCCTCCTGCTCCCCTCGATGGAGCCGGTGCCGTAGGCGGGGAGTGGGGTAAACCGCTGGCAGGCTGCTGGTGGAGCAGGGCTCATCGGGCTTCAGCCCGTGACAGACCAGGGCGCGGAGAGTATTCTGACCGTGTGAGCCGCGCGGATAACCAGCTCTCTTGTTCGCCTGCCGCCAGGGCCCGGAGCTCCGTCCGCCTGGCGGTGGAGGCGCTGTACGTGTCCACCGACCTATCGCTCGCCTAGCTCCTGGAGCAGGCGCCGCTGAAGGGAACCGGGATCCGGATCCCGGTGATCCCGATGAAAGTGGATCACGCGGAGGCCGGTGGTATCACATGCCAGTGGATCCATCTATTCTTTGGCAACCATAATATGGGTAAACTTCAAGAAACACCAAGCCGAAAGGACACTCTGATGCCTTGCGCGAATTCCGAAGAAATCGTTGGATACCGTCTAAATGATGATATTGTCTGCACGAATTGCGCCACTACCGAGGAGGAAAAAGACGCGGACTACGAAGAAATCATCCTAGAGTCTGAACTTGATGACAAGAACAGCACGCTCCTGTATTTCTGCTGTCGATGTGACATGAGAATGCCGACCAAATAAGTGATCCTGCCCCGGACAACCCGTTGCTTCACCGAGTTGTCCGGGGCACTGTTCCCTTCACCCAGAACATACCGCTCCGTGGCGAATGCCACCGGTCGCTCTAGGCAGATGCCAGTCAGAGTTCTTCCGATGCTCCAGCATCCTGCGCAATCGGAAACAGAGCAAGTAGACCATATTGTCGTAAAATACCCAACCGACAACATCGTAGGCTCCGTGAGCCGTCAGCAGCACCAGCAGCAGTCCAATAAATCACGCATCGTCCCTTCTGAAGACTTCCCTAATGGCCCTGTCAGTGGCTTCTTTGAATACATCGGAAAGCAAGTCTGGCTTTGCCTTTGCGTGCTCTGGAAACCGCATGGTCAGGTACTCCGCCAATCTCGGGAGAACAGCCTTCGCATCAGTATCCCCATTCATGGTCAACCCATTGCTATCTCGTAAATACTCAGCATACTCATCAACCAAATGGAATACCCCACCCCCCCGTCTTCCAAGCAATGCTACTCGACAAAGGACCTCAAGATCATGCATCGAAATCACAAGCGTCCTGTCTGCGAGTACAGACACGCCGCCTTCAAACCCATCAGGCAATCTTCCATGTCGGAAATACATACTATTCGTAAAAAATGGCACGTCTTCAGGACAGACAATCAGATAGACCAAACGGACAAGACCAGGGAATGCTCCCACCTGACTTCGTATTTCGGAGTTGTTTCTTACCCAGGATCGGATAAACTTATGGAACTGACGCAGTGGTCTCCTGTCGGCTCGCGCGCCACAAACCTCTCTGAGCCATTCTTTGTATAATCCCTCCACGTCTGGCAGTGGGATAGGAAAAGGCATTCGGCTTGCCTTGACCTCAATCACCACGATGCCACCATCTACCACAAAGAAATCGGGCGAATCCAGAGTATCATTCCCGTCCTGGTATTGAAAACTCCTCAGGACAGCGGGTCCGTCGGATTCCGACTGGATGTTCCCCAACAGCATTCCGACATAGTCCTCCAGAAGGTACCCAACAAGCGTCCTCGCAATGCTCTCCTTCTTGGTATCTCCAGAGAATTCGCACGATAGCTCGAGTATCATTCTCTCCAACAGGCCGGAGAACAGAGCGCCCGGGTCAGGGGCAACCAGCACGTCCCCCATTCTGCAAATTGGATCCCGTGAAAACGGACTTTCAAGACCACGAAACGGAAATGCTTTGATTGATTCCCAATCGCCAACTACCGAATCCATGTCCTTACAGTACCACCCCAACAGAGCATCGATTTGGCCACGAGTCCCGACAGAAGAGAATTTCGTGTAGACATCGTCAATCCATCCTCTAGAGACAAACACTGCCAGATAGTGAAACAGATAGCGCTCAATTGAGTGGAAAACCGTATCCATCAATGGACGCCCAAGATCCGCAACTGACTTCTTGATTCTAGCGTCTGTTGATTGTTGTCCGGTCCGAATGAAATACCATGCTCTGGCCACGTTGCTTCTAATCGGATCAATTCGCCTCCTAAGCGCAAGGTACATCTCCAACAGAATTGGAAGTGCCCTATTCCTTCTTCTCTCAAAACTGTCTACAGAGGCGATAAGGTCTGAACCGAGTTCCAGTTTGTGCCCTACCAACTCATTGATCTGCCTGAGAATACTCTGCAGAATCGAAATTTCGTCGTTCTGTAAGGTAACTCCACTGTCTTCTATAGTCGGATTGTCGAGCCATGATCTGGCCAAGATTCTTACAAGCAAATGATGATTACAGTAGTTGTGGCATTGGTCACCCAGAAAAAGGCCTCCGTTGTCATTCTGGGATAGATATGCACCGATGGTGACCGACCGAAGAACTCTCTTGGGGCCCATAGCGATACAAGCATTCGCAATCGAATCCCAGCCTTGGAACGCCTCAGTTTCCGTTGTTATTATTCTCAACTCAAGTGCTCCCAGCAATGATACAACTTCAGTGACTTTCCGAGGCCCACGTCGTCCGCGATGAGCAGGTTGACGCGCGGCATCCGGAGCGCCCGGACCACGGGCTCGAGCTGGAACTCCTCGATCTGGATGGCCCCGCGGAAGGGCGCCTGGAGCGGCAGTCCGTCCAGGACGGAGGTCAGCGACCAGCGGGAGGCCAGCAGGAAGGCGTCGAAGCACGGGAGCGGGTCCCAGGATTCGGGCCGGGGGAGGTCCAGGGCGTCGTGGACCTCGGGGTGGACCTCGTGCTCCCAGATCACGTCCAGGCTCTCGCCGAGCTGGTCGTCGTCCAGGGCCTCCAGGCGGACCCGGTGCATGGGCGGCAGGCTGGGCTCGGCCGAGCCTGGAGACACGTCCTGGACCAGGAAGTGGCGTCCCCGGACCTTGACCAGCTGACCCTGCTCGGGGACCGGCTGAGGCTGTGTCTGCGCCATCCCACTCCCCTACCCGAACGGTAGAACCAGGCTGTCACCGTTGCCCAGGCATCGTACCCAGACCCGGGACCGAAACTCAACGCTCAAGTGCCGAAAGCCAGGGTAGCAGGTGGGTACGACAGGACCCACCCTGACGATGGCCGCCAAGGACTCCCCGAAGCCAAATCGACACTTCAAGAGCGGGGTAAAAAAGGTGCTGGCCTGTCCTACTTGATGGTCTGCAGGACCTTGAGCAGATCCCCAATCTGAATCCCCCCGACCCGCAGCCCGCTCGGGGTCACCAGCACGAGCCCACCTGCAGATCTCTCGGCGACCTCCCGCACCTTCCGCGGCCGGCCACGGGGCCTGCCCACGGGCTTGGCCGCCGGCCGGCCCCGGGGCCGCCCGCGCTTCTTGGCCACCTTGCCCTTCGGCCGACCGGGCTTCCTGGTCTTGGCGGCCTTGGCCTTGGTGCCCTTGACCTTGGTGCCCTTGGCCTTGGTCCTCTTGCCCCCACCCTTCCCGCGCGAGCTGGCGGGCTTGAGGCCCATCGCGGCTTCCCAGCGCCGCAGGGTCAGGTCGGCGAACTTCACCTGCCTGGCCGCCTCCTGACGCGAAGCGCCCGCGTCGATCAGCGCGCGGAACTTCTCCACGACGCGCGTCCGCTTGGCGGCACCGACGCCACGGCGGCCTGGGCGGCGGTCTGACTTGGCCTTCTTCGGGGAGGCCTTCTTGGCGCGCTTCGGGGCGAGCTTGGAGGGCTTCTTCGTGATCTTCTTGGTCTTCCTCGTCGACTTCTTCGCGACCTTCTTGGTCTTCTTCACCGGCTTCGGCATGGCCTTCTTGACCGCCGCCACAGCCTTCTTGGCCACCTCTTTGGTGATGGCCGGCTTGGACTCGGGCTTCGGCTCGAGCTTCACGTCCTCCTTGGGCGCCAGCTTGGTTTCGTCGACCATGGATCCTCCGGATTGGAATGGCACTGGCGAGAAAGTAGCATCAGCCGTAAGCACTGTCGAGCAGTTGGCGGTGACCGCGAGCGCTTGGGCGAGCATCCGAGCCGCTCCAGCCCCCCCGAGAGCCAGGCGACGACCTGCGGGGCGGAGAAGATCAGAATGGCTCCCAGCCCGAACTTCCAGACGTACCCCCAGGAGTCCGGGTCCCCCTTCACGAACTTCACGCCGCACCAGACCGCCCCGATCCCCACGATGATCCCGGCGACCACCGTGCAGAGCGTCTCGATCTCCCGGGCCTTCTCCGCGATGGAGCTGAGGCCCCCGGGAACGGCCAGCGCGTACGGAGCCCAGAGAATCAGGCCTACCATGGTCAGGAATCCTGCCTTCATCATCCCT
>JAMIIV010000016.1:0-2556 GCA_035913415.1 Fibrobacteria bacterium
GGAGCGTCTCCTGCAGACCAATGCGTCCCTCCGACTCGAGCCGGTCTTTGAGGGAGGTGCCCTCGACATATTCCAGCACCGCGTAGGGGCCTTCCCGGTCGGAGCCTTCCTCGAAGACCGCCTGGATACCCGGATGGCGCAAACGCGCGGCGGTCCGGAGCGCACGCAAAAAGGTGGAAAGTCCGTCCGGACTGGACAGGACGGCTTTGCCGGGGCGGCGCAGGAGGACCTGCCGGCCCAGGCGCAGGTCGCGCGCCAGGTCGATGGTGGCCCATTCGGAAGCGGCCAAGCGCTGGACGACGGAGTATCGGTCGGGGCCGGAAAGCAAAATGGGGTTGCGCCCCCGTCGGCGTTCGCCGGTTTCCTCGCGGAAACTGGGGCCAAGGGGGAGTCCGCAATGCTTGCAGTAGACCCCCTCCGGAGGAAGGCGTTGACCGCAATGCTTGCAATGGTAGGCTTCCTGCCGGATCACCTTCGCATTATGACCAATTTTCGTCGCCGCGACCACTGTTGGATTTCTTGTCTACCCGATTTTTTGACGAACCCTCCAGTGCAGGAAAATCCAGCTCTGGCAGGAAACCGTACCGTGGCATCAAGTGTAGATTGGAGCCCATGCGTCCAGTTTGCCTTTCGATCGCCGGGTCCGATCCTTCCGGGGGAGCGGGTATCCAGGCCGACCTCAAGACCTTCCACCGCCACGGGGTCTACGGGGCTGCGGCCCTCACGTTGCTGACCGTCCAGAACACCCAAGGGGTGCAAGACGTGCGTGTGCTCGAAGCCGACTTCGTCGCCTCCCAGGCGCGCGCCGTGCTCGACGATCTTCCCGTCGATGTGGTCAAGACCGGCGCTCTGGGCAATGCCGCCATCGCCGCGGCCATCGCCTCCGTGCTGCGGGGCAGGGCATTGCCCCTGGTGCTCGATCCCGTCATGGTCTCCAAACACGGCGCGCCCCTGTTGCCCGCCTCGGAGGTCGCGGGCATCGTGGAGTGCCTGTTCCCGCTGGCGACCCTGGTCACACCGAATCTCCCCGAGGCCGAAGTCCTGCTGGGGCATCCGGTCCGAGGACTCGAACAGCAACGACATGCGGCCCGCGAGCTCCTCGACCGCACCGGATGCCAAGCCGCCCTGGTGAAGGGTGGACATGGCGAAGGGGATGAGGTGGTCGACGTGCTCTGGGATGGACGATGGTTCCACGAAAGCCGTGCCCCCCGTGTCGACACGATTCACACCCACGGCACCGGGTGCACCACCGCCGCCGCGATCGCGGCCTTCCTCGCCCTGGGACTCAGTCTGCCCGATGCGTTCGGAGCGGCCACCGACTGGGTCCGCAAGGCCATCACCCAGGCTCCGGGATTGGGACACGGTCAAGGCCCTGTCGATCACTTCGCCTGAGCGATGGGCGGGGATCTCCGACCCTTGCCGCCTGCCGGCTTCAGTGTAAGTTTGTGTCTCCAACAGCGCGGAAGTAGCTCAGTTGGTAGAGCTCCTGCTTCCCAAGCAGGTGGTCGTGGGTTCGAGTCCCATTTTCCGCTCTCCTCCAGAAACGCCCGGCCCTCCAAGGCCGGGCGTTCTCCGTTACGACGGTTTTTGGTAGACTTGCTGCCTCCGGCCGCGACGCCGACGACCGCTCTCCCGAAAGGCCCATTGGCAATGAAGCTCCGCCGCAGTCTCTCCTTGCTCCTCCTCGCCGCCCCTGTGTTCGCTCTCGACGAGTTCCAGCCCGCCGAGGAAGGCGTCATCGCCGTCGACCTGATGAATTCGTTCGAAAAGCCGCTGGGGTTGTACGACCTCGACGGGGGACTGGTCGCGCCCCAAGGCGGACCCTTCGTCTGGAATCCGGGAGTGCAGGTTCGTCTGGGGTTGCCCAACCTCACGGAAATCTCCGTGGTGGTTCCCCTGTCGGTGCGCAACGCCGACGCCATGGGCGCCGACGAGGGCGACTGGGGTTTTGGCCAGTCTTCGCTGGGATTCAAGCTGGGCATCGAGGACTGGGGTGTCGCGATGGTCGGTGGGGTCGAATTCCCGATGGGTTCGGAGGCCATGGTCGGTGACGAGCTGCGCTGGCGCTTCCTGGCCGGCGGTATCGCCCACTGGGAGAAGAAGAAGTTCAAGATCGACGGGTCGGTGGTCTGGACCGCCACCCCCACCGACGACAAGGGGGTCCGGCGCGGCGACGAATGGCGCTTCATTGCCCGGCCCCAGTATCAGATCAATTCCCTGTTCCTTCCCTACCTGGGCGTGATCGGAGACCTTCAACTGCCCGGCAAGGTCGATGAGATCCGCTCCGGCACGGTCTCCCACCTGGTGACCTTGGAACCCGGAACCTTCCTGACCCTCAACGACGAGTGGTCGTTCCGCGTCCACGCTCCCGTCACGGTGAAGGGTGACTGGCCGCAGAGCGGATCCGCCGGGGTCTACGTCGGCGCCACCTTCAACATGGGGCCCTGAGGGGCATCTCGCGGCGCGTACTCCCCGCTGCGCCCCCTCTCGACGTACCGAACACGTACGCCTTCGGGGGGGGGGGAATACGCACCCTGGTGGAGTTCGGTGGTGGAG
>JAMIIV010000017.1:0-9278 GCA_035913415.1 Fibrobacteria bacterium
GACGAGGTCGTTCCCGCCGTCCCGGCCGATGTTCAGGACCGAGCCGAGGTGGGCACGGAATCTCTTGCCTCCAGGCAGAACGCCCGCGAGGACCATCGGGCCGACGGTCGAGGGTGCAGACGGGTTCAGTTGGTCCGTCCCGCCCCGGCCTGAGAGCGTGCTGGCGTGGGCCAGGCTGTCGTCGATGGCCGAAAGCTCGAGTCGGATGGCTCCGAGCTCGACCACGGCCCCGGGGGCCAGGGTAGCTTCCTTGACCGGCTTCCCGTTGACGTTCGTCCCCGCTCCCGACCGGTCCTTGAGGTGGACCCCAACCTCGGACAGGGTCAGGTCGCACTGGTGCCGGGAAACCGCCTGGTCGGGGATCTGGAGGTCGCAGTCCGGGCCGCGGCCGACCTTGATGGTGACGTCCACGAGGAGAGGAAGAACCATGAGGCGGTCAGGGCCACGGGAGACGACGATCCGAGGATCTAGTTGACTCACCGAGAATACTCCCCAGAAGGTAGGGTCTGTATTGCCAGAATCGCCTTCATAGCTAACCAGTTGAAGGTGCACAGTAGCAGGTCGTTCCGATAATCATGGGCGTATAACCTACTGCACAGTCCCCATTCCCATCGCATTCTTCGGCGCAGAAGCTTCCACCACATTGGCTAGTCACGAATGAGCAGGATGGATTCCAGGACACTGGCACAAGCAAACAGTCAGGAATTCCGCCGGGACATGCCCCATAAGTTCCATCTGCGGGTACACCAACGCAAGTCAGTCCTGCAGCGCAATCACCCCAGAGAGAATTCACATCTCCAAGGATGCATGGCTCCCCGACACCAGCAGGCGAAACCGCTCTAATACACCTTGGTCCCAAAGGTGATTCGAAGACCCTGAACTGCTTTCCGTATTGTTCCGGACAGGTTCCATCGGGTTGTGTATCTAGAGCGCACAAACTCATCCCACAGAGCCCATTGACGCAATCTCTATCGAAAACTGGTGGAATGAGAGCACAGTCCAGGAAGGTAGTACATGTTCCGAACTTCCCATCCGCAAAAAGTCCCATGCAATCACCACTTGCACAAAATGGATAGAAACACGGATTGATATCTGCCCAGGCGCAGCAGTCACCCCCGTAATCAGCATATCCAGGAAAACAAACCACCTCTTCCCCATCTATTGACTCATACCAAGGAAAGTATGAGTGATATCCATATGGGCAGCCGCAAATTCTTGTCGCCGGAATCGTGCAGAATGCCATACCGCAATGGCCATCGATGCATACTGGGTTAACATCTGATTCAGTATACCAACATTCATCAACACTTCCAGAAGGACATTCGTAGATTCGTCCGTCGGCCGGCACGGCATGACACACTAGGCCTTCGGCGCAATTTGGGCTGTCAGGATGCAGGCCTCCGTCAGGGCACGGATCACCCAATTCCCCTGGAGGCATACAGGCACATGTGCTCGGGACACAGACTTCTAAGGAACTGGAGCACGTGTCTGAGCAGATCCCTCCGCATCCGTCATCTCCACAGCATTTCCCTTCACACTGGGGCACGCAAGGCTCGCAGGTACATGTCCCGAGAGCGCAGGCCTGCTGTGGTCCCGAGCAGGTGTCTGTGCAGGTTCCTCCGCATCCATCATCTCCACAGCACTTCCCGGCGCACTGAGGCACGCATGGTTCACAGGCACAGCTACCTGGATCGCAGACCTGCTCAGGCCCCACGCAGCCATTCTGGCACGTCCCACCGCAGCCATCGTCTCCACAACACCTTCCATCGCATTGGGGCATGCATGGCGCACAAGTACAGGTTCCCAGATCACAGACCTGCCCAAACCCTACGCAGTCGTCCTGGCACGTCCCACCGCAGCCATCATCCCCGCAACACTTTCCGTCGCACAGGGGAATACATGGTTCGCAGGTACAAGATTCGGGATCGCAGACCAGCGCAAGTCCTTCACAAGAGTCCGCGCAACTACCACCGCAGCCGTCATCCCCACAGCACTTCCCTTCGCACTGAGGCACGCAGGACTCGCAGGTGCAGGTTGCAGGCTCGCAGATCTGCCCGGGTCCCGCGCATTCGTCTCGACACGTCCCACCGCAACCATTATCGCCGCAGCACTTGCCTTCGCACTGTTGTTCGCAAGGTTCACACTGACCGGTGGCCAGGTTGCACACCTCGCCAGCTTGACATTCATCGTTCCGGCTGCATTTTTCTGCACTGTCGTCGCTGCACCCAACTACGATGCCCAACAAGGAACCAATCGCAGCATAGGCAAGCACAGCTCTTCTCACTTCGATGCTCCTCAGTTTTCAACTCTCCTAGCGACAGAATTTCCGCACCGCATTGCAGAGGCCAAGTTCAGGCAAAGGCTCCACCCATCTGACCTACCGTACCCCCGACGCCCAGCTATTGTCCACCCGGCCCACGACCCTGTACGGGTTCACTCGAGTCAGGTTGACGAGCGGGTTCAGGCCCCCGAAGGTAGCCTCGACCGTGTCCGCCCCGGTGGTGTCCCCCCGCTTCATCCTGAAGATGAAGGAGGGTGGATCGTAGAAGACCTTGAGCCCTTTTTCCCACCCGTTCGATTGGTAGTAGAACTCCTTCCAACATTCATTTGTCCCGCCGGAGCTCACCACTCGATGCTTGTAGTAGGAGTAGGGCGTGGTGAGCGCGCTCCCCCGGTAGGAAAAGTAGTACGGCCAGGCGTCGTAGGTGTTCAAGGAGGAGACGTGGGTCGCGGGCCCCGGCTGGGTCACCGCCACGTACAGGTGGTACGTCTGGCCCGCGGAGAGGGAGTAGAAGCCGCCCACAGGGTTGATCTTGGTCCCCGCGGCCTGGGTGAGCCTCATGTCCAGGAGAGTCGAGAGGGCCGGCTTCGAGTTGTCGACGTCGGCCGCGGTGAAGGTCGAGGCCTCGGAGACGCATTCCCACGAGGTGGTCATGAGGTCGGTCCCCGAGCACTGCCGATCCACGCAGGTGCTGTAGTTGGCAGAGCCCTGGGGGAAGACCTCGATGGAGCGAGCGACCCGGCGAGTCCCCGTGGTGACCGAGAGGGTTGCCGAAGCGGTGGTGAGGGAGCTCGGGACCTCGAGGAGGGTTGTTCCTGAGCCCGCCGGGGTCGTGAGGACGAAGTGGGCGATCCGGAGGCCGTCCGGGTAGGACGTCCCGTTGAAGAGGGCATCCCACGGGTCGACGTAGCAGGCGAGCCCGTCCCCAGTGGTCGCGCAGATCTCCAGATAGGTCATCCAGAGGCTCCTCAGGTCACTGCCTTCGGTGTTGTAGTTGGCGTCCAGGGAGACTTGGAGCGGGCTCGGGATCAAGGAGAGCTTGAAGGCGTAGGACCGGGAGAAGGTGTTCCCGGCTACGTCCACGGACCGGACCTCGATGGTGTGGGTATCGGTCGGGGAGCAGGTCCCGAGCTGGGCCGAGATCGCGGTGGAGATGGGCAGGTTGTAGATGTTCCCGCCCGCGCTGGCGAGGCTCACCCAGGAGCCGAAGGAGCCGGCGTTCAGCTTGTACCGGTAGGAGACGGCGACCTGGGAGGTCACCGGGCCTGCCCCGTCCGCGCTCGAGAGGGCCAGAAGCGGGAGGTTGTTGGCCACGATGTCCGGGGGAGAGGCGTAGGAGAGCTTCTCCTTGATCTTCTCGAAGACGGGCGTGTTCCCGGTGAAGAGCGCATCGTTGATCGTGATCGCCGCCGGCGGAGCGCCCGAGATCACCTGGTAGAACTTCCGGTCCGTCTGCCAGGACTGGGGGCTCAGCGAGACGGTTGGCGGGACCGTGTCCACGTAGATCGTCCGGGAGAGGACCGTCGTGTTCCCTGCCCTGTCCGTCGCCGTGAGGCTGTAGACCTTCTCCCCATCGGTCGGGTGGTTGATGGTCAGGGACCAGTTCCCGCCTGCGATCGTCGCGGCGACCGCGTTGATCGTGAGGCTCTCCAGGCCCGACCCGGCCTCGACGAACGAGCCCGCCAAAGCAACGGTCCTCGAGGGCGTGTGAACCCCGGCCGTAGGCTCCGTCCAGGTGACGCTCGGGGCCGTGTTGTCGAAGAGGAGGTTCAGGGTTCGCGAGGAGGCGTTGTTCGACCTGTCCCGGGAGGAGAAGGTGACGGAGAAGTTCCCGTCGGAGTAGGCCGTCGAGGTCAGGTTGATCGTGATCCTCTGGACCGAGTTGCTCACCACGTCCCGGGTGTAGGTCAGACCCGCCGGCTGGGTGATTTCGAAGGAGGAGACCACGTCGTTGTCGGTCGAGGTCACGACGACCTGGAAGGCCCCTCGGACCGGCTGGCCTTCGGAGTGGCTCGTGCACTCGATCACAGGAGCGCTCAGGTCGATTGGCATCGGGGCCTGGTTCGGGTCGAAGATCGGGTCGATGCTGGCCGCGATCTCATCGAGCCAGGCCAGGATGTCCGGGTTCGAGGAGACGAGCCCGGTCGCGTTGTAGGGGGAGTCCATGAAGGAGATCACCCCGCGGCACAGAGTCGCCCGGAGGACGTTCGCATCGAGCCCGTACTGGCCGAGGGAGAGCTGGAGCCCGCCGAAGCCCTTCCCGTCCAGGAGGCCGTCCGAGAGGAAGTCCTCGAAGACCTTCACCAGGAGTTCCGCCGCGTTGAAGTTCCCGTAGTACTGGGAGCCGAGCCAGGAGAGGCCCGCCAGGAGGAGCCCCGCCCGGGCCCGGTCGTCGAACCCGGTGGCTACCTGCTCCCGGCAGTTCAAGGGAACGGTGTTCAGGGAGATTCCGAAGATGTTTTCGATCCGCCCCCAAGCGAGACCCTTGGCATCATTCGGGAGGCCCCCGAGTTCCACGAGGTCCTCCGCCAGAGCCGTGGCCAGGGTGGTGAACGGGGTGATCGTCACCGGCTGGCCGTCTGCGGCCAGCGACCCCATCCTGAAGGTCCCGACCGGGATGGCGACCGGGAGGTCGTATTCCTCCCGTGCTTCCTCCTGGTACTGCCCCTCCGTCTGCTCGAAGGCCACCAGGCCGTCGTGCGGCCCCACCTCGATGATGAACTCCCCTGCCCCGTCCGTGAGCGCATCCTGCCTTGAGATCACCGTCGAGGGTTGCCCGAGCGACCAATCCTTGGCGACGATCCTCGCCCCGCTGACCGGCCCCTTGACCACGAGCCCGGTGAACTCGATGGACTCGAGGATGTTCACCAGGACGTTCCGGGTGGCCACGTTCCCTGCCAGGTCCTCTGCCACGAAGCTGAGCTCGAGCTGCCCCTCCGGGTAGTCCTCGGCCCGGACAGTCGCGGCCGCGCTCTCGGGCGCCGGGTCCGTGTCCTCGAGGAGAACGCCGGCGGCGGAGGTCGTGACGGTCCTGACCCCGTTCGTATCGGTCGCCGAGGCGAAGATGTCGATCGCCTGGCCGTAGACGAACGTCTGCCCGGCCTCCGGCCGGAGGACGAAGATCGTCGGCTGAACCCTGTCGAGGAAGACCGAGTAGTCGACCTCGGTGGAGTTCCCGAGCGAGTCCTGGGCGACGACCGGGAAGGCGTTCGGCCCGTCCACCAGGTTGAGCGCCTGGGAGGCGAACGCGCCGCCCTCTCCCACAAGAGCCGGGATCCCGTTGATGGTGAAAGAGGAGACCCCCGCCGGGTCGAGGCAGGTGCCTCCGAACCCGAAGGTCATCTGGTTCGTGAAGCCTCCGGACTCCGGCTCGAAGACCAGCTCCGGCCCGAAGTTGTCCACGAAGAACTGGAACTCGACGGACGCACGGTTCCCGACTCTGTCTTCGGCCTCCAGGAAGACCTGGATCACGTCCGTGAAGTCCGCCGTGTCGAGCGTGGCGGTGAAGAACTCGATCCGCGGCTCGGTATCGACGAGGTTCGCAGGCGCGCTCGCCCAGAACCGGGAGACCCCGGACCAGTCCGAGGCCTCGGCCGAGACGATGAACTGCCCGTGGACCTGGGCGCCGTTCTCCGGGCTCAGGAGGACGATGGTCGGAATCTGGGTGTCCCAGGACACCCCCGGCCCGTCCACGTAGTCCGAGGTGAACTCCGAAAGGGTATCCGCCAGCTCGAAGAAGTCGCTCCCCGTGACCGCGCACGGGTTCATGGGGGAGTTAAGCCACTCGATGACCGACCGGGCAAGCTCCGCCCGGAGGGTCAGGCCCGAGAGGTTGTAGACGCCCTGCTGAAGCTGCTCCGGGCCGTCCCGGCCGTTGAAGATCCCGTCCGACCCGATATCGAGCGCGAGAGCGCTCGACAAGGAGATCGCGTTCACGACCGCCCCAGGGGTCAGGCCGGAGTCCAAGGAGATCCGCTGGGCGAGCTGGCTCAGGCCCGCGTTGTAGAGGGCGTACCGGACCCTGTCCGTGATGGAGCTGCAGCTCTGCCCGGCCAGGAGGTCCACCGGGACCGTCCCCAGGAGGTCGAGGTCGGCGAAGAGGTGGGAGACCTCCGCGTTGGCCGGGGAAGCGGCCTCCGCGGGGTCCAGACCCCGCTCCGCGACCATCCAGGCAGCCAGCTCGGCCGCCCAGGTGGTCTGGGGCGAGAGCGTCACGTTCCCCCGGAAGGCCGGGGAGTAGTCGGGAACCACGGTGGAGAGGTAGTCCGACCGGGCCAGATCCACCTCGATCCCAAGGGCCTCCTCCGTGTAGGAGCCGCTGGTGGCCACCAGGAGGACCGGGCCGGTGTACCCGGCCATCTCGAGGGCGTAGGACCCGTCGAGGGCCGTGGTCGCGTGAGCCAGGACCGGGGAGGTCCCGCCCGGGTTCCACTGGTAGGCCGTGACGTCGGCTTCGGCGACGAACCCCTTGAAGACGAACCCGGCGATGGTCCCTTCGTTCTCGACCGTGACCTGGATGGTTCTCTGGTCCCGGTTTCCCGCCCGGTCCCGGGCCGCCAGGGTGATGGCCAGGGCGCCGTCCGGGAGCGCCGTCGTGTCGAGGAGGCCCTCGAAGACCCCGTCCTGGTAGGTCCCGGTCAGACTGGCCGGCTCGACGACCTCGATCCTGTCGAGGTTCCCTTCGGTGTCCGTGGCCGTGGCCCGGACCTGAACGGCTCCGGCCACGACCGCGCCGTTCGAGGGGGTCTCGATGGTGAGGACGGGTGGGTTCGTGTCCGGAGGAGACGGAGGGCCGCGGAAGAGGTCGCTCTCCGTCGTGTTGACGAAGGCGATGATGTCCTGGAAGTGAGCGGCCCGGAAGTGGGTCCCGTTGTCCGGGCCGTCCAGGAAGTGAGCGATGGACCCGCCGAACTCCGGCCGGAGGGTGTCTCCGGAAAGCTCCGAGGTCCCGAGCAGGAGCTGTCCCCTCCCCTGGCCGTCGAAGTACCCGTCCTCCGCGAGGTCTTCCTCGAGCTTCTCGAGGAGATCGTTCACGGTCGCCGACTGGCTCATCTCCGAAGCGCGTGTTTCCAGGGCCGAGAGGAGGATCCCGAGGATGATCCCCTCGTTCAGGTTGTTCTGGTCCGTGGAGGGCGACACCGGAGCGGTCTCCGGGGCCACGTTCCCGAAGTGCTCGAAGAGGAGCTCGTCCGCGCGAGCGACCGCGGCCTCGAGGTCCGAGAACCGGCCCATCCGGAGCTGGTAGCTCGCGTAGGAGGCGGAGAGCGAGGTCACAGGGTTGATGACGACCCCCGTAAGCTTCGCGTTGGCCGCAAGGCCACCGATCGCGACCGCTACCTTCCCGTCCGGAGACGAGGCCTCGACGAGGACGTCCCCGAACTTCGAGCCCAGCTCCAGGGTCCAGGCGCCGTCCTGGTCGGCGTCGGCTTCTGCCCACTTCGTGCCCTTCTCACCGTCCTGGAAGGCCCAGGCCTCCAGGCGAGCGTCGGCCATCGGGCTCGTCAGGTAGGCCGAACCGGAGATCGTGGTCTTCACCTCCCCGACTGGCGGCCCTTCGGACGAGCAGCCGACGGTGAAGAAGCCCCCAGCGAGGGCAAGACCAGCAACCACCTTCAGGACAACTCCAAGTTGATTCAGCATCGCATTCTCCAAGTGAGACGCTTCAATAGGTTCTGCTTACCAGTAGTAGGAAACCTGGAGCGGCAGGTTGAAGAACTGTCGCAACAGACCTCCCCCGATCGCGTACGTGTACGAGAACCCAACCCCGATGAAAATGACGTTGGCAAGCCGGTAGTCGAGCGAGGCTCCGACCGAGACCGTGAAGGCGCTTTCGCCCCAGTCCCCAAGTCCCAGGCCGTAGTCCAGGCCCTCCTCGTTGAGGAGCTGCGCGTCGTGGTAGGTGCTCCAGGACCAGCCGATATGCCCCTCGATGTAGGGGGCCAGGTTGTAGCCAGAGAAGAGCTTGTACTTCAGGCCGACGCGGGGATGGTAGACCCGGGACGAGAAGTCGAGCGAGCCCGTGTAGTCGAGCCCGTCGGAGCTCACGGTGTAGCCGGAGGAGGAGGCATCGAACATCGAGAAGAGGAACTCGGCCGTCAGGGAGAGGTCGTCGAGGACTCCGTAGGAGAGCAGGATCCCCACGTCCCAGGTCGCGACCGCGATCTCAGCCGCCGACTTCGGGGAGAAGTCCGGGAGCAGCAGCCCCACCTCGGCCCCGAGGGTGATCTCCGTCTGCTCGGCCCGGGCTTCACCCGGACTGGCCAGGAGCAATCCAAGAAGCAGGAGCAGGCCGGTGAACTGCGCTGCCCTCATTGTCCTGCCTCCGCCTTGGCCTCACCGATCGTCCCAGGCGCGAAGAAGGCTGGGACCACGAGGTTCAGGAGTACCTTGCCTTCCTGCAGATCCCCATTGGCCAGGAACCTGGCCATGACTCTGGCCGCTTCGCTCTCGTTCGTCTTCACCCAGCCGGCCCGAACGGCCTCCCCCGTCACCAAGTCAACGAGCGCCGCGCGCCAGTGTCCCTGGCGCCGCTCGACCGTGGCCAGGCGGCCAGTCCCGAGCCGCTTCCCGAGGGCCTTCCACCGCCGTTCCTTACCCACCAGGGCTGGGAAAGGATGGGCTTCCAGCGCAGCTTCCAGGACGAGGTCCAGGTCCATCTTGAGCCCCGAGGTCCCGACGCGAACCTGCCTCTCGACCACCAGCGGTCCATTGGACAGGTGAACTCGGTACTCACCGACGGGATGAGCGCCCTTGTAGGGACTCCGCCCCACCTTCACGCCATCGAGCCGGACCACCGCACCCTTTGGCTGAGTCGTGATGGTCACCTGGCCGCGGCTGATGGGGACCTTCCGGGCTTCCTCCAGGAGGTTCCTGATGGCGGGCGAGTATTCGGCCGGGTCGAGTTTATGGCCCGGCCGAGCGCGGAGCACCTCGGAGAAGGCAGCCATGCCGCCAGGCCTGTCTGAGAGCTCCAACCTGGCCTTCGCGATGAGCACCT
>JAMIIV010000018.1:0-8034 GCA_035913415.1 Fibrobacteria bacterium
TCGCCGAGACCGGGCGCCCCCCCTTCGACGTCGCCGAAGGCGAGTCGGAAATCGTTGCCGGCTACTTCGTGGAATACTCTGCCATCCGCTTCGCCCTCTACTACATGGGCGAATACGCGCACATCGCCATCGCCTCGGTGCTGGTGAGCACCCTGTTCCTGGGTGGCTACCAGGTGCCGTTCCTCGACGCCGAAGTCCTGCGGGCCAACCTGGGCCTGGCTGGTGGTGCGTTGCTGGTGCTCGGTGGTGTGGCCGTCGGCGGGATCTCCTACATGATCCGCCGTTGGGCCGCTTTGTACGCGAAGATGAACGCCTCCGACGCCGCCGATCGTGCCACCGAATACGGTTTCCTGGCCACCGTCAGCGGTGGTCTTGCCGGACTGCTCGTGGTGGCCGGCCTGGCTTGTGCCGCTCTGGTGCACCCCGTCGCGGTGCAGGTCGTCGACGGCATCTCCCACTGGCCCTTGTGGGTGAACGCGGGTGTCGCCATCATCCACTTGGGTGTGTTGCTGGCCAAGACCGCCTTCATCTGCTGGGTGTTCATCTGGGTCCGCTGGACCCTCCCGCGCTTCCGCTACGACCAGATCATGGGTCTGGGGTGGAAGATCATGCTCAACCTCGCCCTGGCGAATCTGCTGATCACGGCCCTGGTGGCCAAGCTCCTGCAGGGAGGTCGCTGACATGGCTCGCGTCGTGCCCCGTCCCGAAATGACCCTGGCCGAAAAGGCCTACGTCCCGGAAATCGTCAAGGGCCTCAAGGTCACTTGGTCGCATTTCCTCAAGGGTTTCACCCAACCGGAAACCCTTCCCGTGCAGTCCTATCCGGAAATCAAGTGGGAGATCGACCGGAACTACCGCGCCAAACACCGGCTCATGAAGCGACCCGACGGCGAACCCCGTTGCGTGGCCTGTTTCATGTGCTCCACGGCTTGCCCCGCGCGTTGCATCCACATCGAAGCCACGGAATCGTCCGACGACCGCATCGAGAAGAAGCCGGCGAAGTTCGACATCGACCTGCTGGTCTGCGTGTTCTGTGGTCTGTGCGCCGAGGCTTGCCCGGTGGACGCCATTCGCATGGACACCAAGATCGTGGCCCTCGCCGCCGATTCCCGCAGCAAGTTCGTCGCCACCAAGGAGTCCCTGCTCGACTGGGATCCCGCCGACTTCCCGGCCGACGACGTCCAGAGCCAGAAGGCACCAGGCGGACTCCTCAACGCGCAAGCCCGTGCCCAGTGGGCCCAGGGAGACACGGAATGATCGGCCAGATCTACTTCGCCCTCTTCGCGACCATCGCGGTCCTGTGCGGGTCCACGCTGGTGTTCGCCCGCCATCCGCTCAATGGGGCCATGGCGCTCGTGGGTGCCATGGTGTCGCTCTCGGGCATCTACGCCCTCATCCAGTCGCCGTTTCTGGCCACGTTGCAGGTGCTGGTCTACGCCGGTGCCATCATGATGCTCGTGGTCTTCGTGATCATGGTCCTCAACAGCGCCAAAGACGTCTCCACACCCCGCATGGATGTGATTGGTGGTCTGGTTCTGCTGGTTTCGCTGGCACTGGGCCTGGTCTTCACCGGCGTCTTGAACAAACTCCAGGTGGTGACCCATCCCCAGGCGCCGCGCGGTACCGTCCAAGCCATCGCGGACACGTTGTTTCCGATCCACGGCCAGTCGGCTTGGTGGGTGCTGTTCCTGGCCATCGGTCTGGTGCTGATGACCGCCATCGTGGGCGCGGTCCTGCTGACCAAGAGACGCCTCGAATCCCCGATTACCCCGGAGGGTGAACACTGATGGAAATCTCCATCGTCCATCTCCAGTTCCTCGCCGCCATCCTCTTCGCTCTGGGCTTGGCCGCCGCGGTGGGACGTCGCAACCTGTTCTTCGTGTTGATGGGTGTCGAGCTGATGCTCAACGCCGCGAACCTGTCCTTCCTCTCCTGGAGCCGTTCCTTCACCGGTCGTGCCGCCCTCGAGGGACAGGTCGCCCCCCTGTTTACCATCGCCATCGCCGCGGCGGAAGCCTGTGTGGGTCTGGCCATGCTGCTTTCCGTGTTCCGCAATCGCGAAAGCCTCGATACCGACGACTTCTCGCGGATGAAGGAGTAAGACGAACGTGAACTCCTCCCTTCTCTGGCTTCTGCCCGCCTTCCCGCTGGCCGGATTCCTGCTCAACGGCCTGCTCTCGCTGGCCGGATCCCGTACCGCCCACGGTCCCAACAAGGGCCTTGTGGGGGTCTTCGGGGTGCTGTTTCCCCTGTTGTCGTTTGTGCTCACCGCGGTGCTTTTCCTGCGGCTGTCCCAAGACGTTTCGGCCCTCCGCGCCGCCAACGCCGCCCTGGGGCTGGGCTCGTCCGAAGTGTTGCGCTTCGTGCAGCCTTTGTGGAACTGGTTCTCCGCCGGCGATACCTCCATCGGCTTCGGGTTCGCCTTCGATTCCCTGACCGGAATCATGCTCCTGTTCATCACGGGCATCGGGACGCTCATCCATCTGTACTCGCTGGGCTACATGGCCCACGACCGCGGCCACGCGCGTTTCATGGCCTACCTCTCGCTGTTTTTGGCCAACATGATCGTGCTGGTTCTGGGCGATGGTCCTCTGGTGACGTTCCTGGGATGGGAAGGCGTGGGGCTTTGCTCCTACCTGCTCATCGGGTTCTGGCATGAAGACGTCGACAATGGCAAAGCCGCCAACAAGGCGTTTCTGGTCAATCGCGTTGGCGATCTCGGATTCCTTCTGGGCTTGTTCTTCTTGTGGCAGATCCTGGGACCCTCCACCCCGTTCACCTACGAGGCGATCGGCCAGTGGTTCCGCAACCCCGAGAATCTCGCGCTGGTGAGCTCGGGCAATGCGGCCTTGCTGCTCTCGGCTGCCACCCTGCTTCTCTTCGTGGGTTGCACCGGCAAGAGTGCCCAGATCCCTCTGCTCACCTGGCTTCCCGACGCCATGGCCGGCCCCACGCCGGTCTCGGCCCTGATCCACGCGGCCACCATGGTGACCTCCGGTGTGTTCCTGCTCGCCCGTATGCCCGATGTCTTCGCCGCGGCCCCGGGCACCCTCCACGTCATCGCCATCGTCGGCGCCGCCACGGCCTTCTGGGCCGCGATCACCGGCTTCGTCCAGACCGACATCAAGAAGGTCCTGGCCTATTCCACCGTCAGCCAGTTGGGCTTCATGTTCCTGGCGGCAGGTGTCGGAGCTTTCGACGTCGGTCTGTTCCATGTCTTCACCCACGCGTTCTTCAAGGCCGTCTTGTTCCTTGGCGCCGGCTCGGTCATTCACGCCCTGGGTGGGGAACAAGACATGCGTCGTATGGGTGGCCTGGCCAAGAAGCTTCCGCTCACCTTCGCCGCCATGTTCGCGGGATGGTTCGCCATCACGGGCCTTCCCGGCGGTGCCGGTTTCTGGAGCAAGGACCTCATCCTCGAGAAGGTCTGGGTCCACGGCGGACCTGTCCTGTATTCGGTGGCGCTGCTGACGGCCGTCATCACCGCGGTCTACATGACGCGCCTGATGATCCTCGTGTTCTGGTCGCCGTCGCGGATGGACCACGAAGTGGAACACCACGTCCACGAGGCTCCCTGGAGCATGGCTCTTCCTCTGGTCATCTTGGGCATCGGCTCGCTGGTGGCGGGTTTTGCCTGGGCCTCCCTGATCCCCGGACTGGACTGCTTTGCCACCACGTTGGCTCCCATCGTCGGACCGGCCCAGATCCGTCTGGCAGGAACCGAAGCCCACCATCCGCCCCTGGCGCTGCTGCTCACCCTAGGCATCGGAGCTGCGGTGGGGGGCATTGTGCTTTCGTTCGCGCTCTTCCGCTCGGGTGCCTACAAGGAACGCTCCACGGCACCCATGTCGCGTGGGGCTCGAATCTGGACCCTCTTGTTCGATCATATCCACGCCGGGCTTGCCATCTGGCCGGTGCGCATCGTCTCGTGGGTGCTGGACAAGGTCTTGAATCCGCTGCTCCTCGGACTGGTCCGCCTGGTGGGGTACCTGGTCGAGGTTGTCGGCTGGTTGTTCCGCGCCCTGCAGTTCGCTCGGTTGCGCTTGAATCTCGGATTGTCCGTGACAGGCATGTTGCTGATCTTCCTCTGCTTCCTCCTGGTGAAGGATCTGCTCAAGTGAACCTCCATCTCGCCATCGCCGCTCCACTGCTGGCCGCTGTCCTGGCGGTCTTCTCCTCGGGTCGAGACGCCTCCCAGGCGTTTCGCAACGCCCTCCTGCTCGCCCTTGGTGTGTTGGGAATCAGCGCGCCCCTTTTGGGGGCGGGAGTGGTGGCCAATCAGCCGCTCACCTGGTTCACGCTGCCGGCCATCGGCACTCCGTTGCGCTGGGCGTTGGCCTCCGACGGGGTCTCGGCCTGGATCGTGGTCCTGGCGGCTTTGATCGTGCCGGCCACCTTGGTTCTGGGACGCCGCATGGCCGGTGAGCGCATGCGCGAGTTCGCCGCCTTGGTCTTCCTCATGCAGGCGTTCATGGCCGGTGCGGTGCTTGCCTCCGACCTTCTCCTGTTCTACGCCTTCTTCGAGGCCATGTTGCTGCCGGCCACGTTGTTGATCGCTCTTTTCGGTGGACGTGATCGTCGCCGCGCCGCGACTCTGTTCGTCGTCTTTTCGCTCATCGGATCGGTGCCGATGTTCGTGGCAATCTGGTGGCTGGCCACCCTGGCTCCCCTTCAGGTGTTCCAGATGACCCAAGGTGCCGTGCAGCTCCAGGGCAGCCTGGCCTTCGCCGACCTCAAGATCCTGCTGGAGCATCTCGACCCGGTCTCCCGCGGTTGGCTCTTCACCGCCTTTGCGTTGGCCTTCCTCGTCAAACTCCCCGTGGCCGGATTGCATGTCTGGCAGGCGGATGCCTACGCTGAAGGCCCCGCCGCGTCGTCCGCCCTGCTCACCGGCGTCATGGCCAAGATCGGGTTGTACGGATTCCTGCGGATCCTCATTCCGCTCTTCCCCATGGAAGCTGCCAGGTTTGCGCCGGTATTCGTCGTACTCGGTGTGGTCACGATCATGGTGGGCGCCTTGCTGGCCTTGCAGCAGACCGAGATCCGTCGCCTGCTGGCCTTCTCGTCGCTTTCGCATCTGGGGCTTGGTCTGGCGGCGCTCTTCACGTTCCGCCCCGAGGCCCAGGCCGGTGTGGTGCTGCTGATTGTCGCCCACGGTCTTTCGGCCTCGGCTCTGTTCCTGCTTGCCGGCATTGCCGAGCGCTGGACCGACTCGAATCACGTCGACGACTTCGGCGCCATGGCCCGCCAGTCTCCCGTCTTCGCGGTCCTGTTCGCCCTGTTCGCTCTGGCGTCCGTGGGACTGCCCGGCACGGCGGGATTCGTCGCCGAATTCCTCATGATCCTGGCCCTGTTCAAGACCCAACCTCTGCTGCTGACCGTGATCGCCGGTACAACGGTGATCCTCTCCGCCGCCTACACCCTCCGTCTGGTCCAGAAACTGTTGTACGGCAAGGCCGCTCTGGCCGAACCGAAGGAGCGCCGCGATCTCGCCTTGAGCGAAGGTCTCGCTCTGGTTCCGTTGCTTGTCCTGCTGGTGGTCCTGGGCTTCTATCCCGCCCCGGTCCTTTCCGCCGCCCGACCCGACCTGCTCCAGCGTCTCCCTTCGACGCAGACTCTCCCGGAGGTTGCTTCTCATGCTGCCGGCCGCTGAATTCTTCCCCTTCCTGTTTCCTTTCGTCGCGCTGATTTTCGGCGTGTTGGCCTGCCTTGTGGCCGAACCCCTGCTGTCGGAACGTGCCAAACACGTCTCCCTTCCCTGGGTGGCTTTGGCCTCGTTGGGACTTGCGGGCATCGCCCTGCATTTCACGGAGGTGGGGCACATCCACGGGCTGTTCGCGATCGATCCGGTCCGCGCAGTCCTCTTCGGAGTCCTGTTGGGTGTCGCGGCCTTGGGGCTCTCGGCGCTGCAGCAGAATCTGTCGGAAGACGGCTTCGCCGGCGGTGAGGCCTACGCCCTCATGCTGCTGGCCACCATCGGTCTGGGTGGCATGATTCTGGCCACCAACACGATCGCCTTGTTCGTGAGCATGGAGTTGGCCAGCCTGGCCATCTATCCCATGGTCGGTCTGCGGCGCAAATCGGTCCTCTCGTCCGAAGCCCTGCTCAAGTACTTCGTGATGGGCGCGGTGTTCTCGGGAATCTTCCTCTACGGCGCCTCCTTGCTTTACGGAGCCACCGGTACCACCTCCTTCGGTGGCCAGATCCAGCCCGGACGCGAGGGCCTGCACGTGCTGGCGTTTGCGCTGATGGCCGTGGGGCTTCTGTTCAAGGCCGGTGCGGCGCCGTTCCACACCTGGAGCCCCGATGCCTACTCCGGTGCCCCCTCGGGTGTGACCGGTTTCATGGCGGGTGCGGTCAAGATCGGCGCCTTCAGCGCCTTGGGTGGATTGTGGATCAACTGGCTGGCCTCGCAGTGCAACGAATCACCCATGGCCCCCATTGCGTTGGGCATCTACATCCCTCCCGGAATCCTCGGCTGGCGTCCGCCCGAACAGTTGCTGTTGTTCCACAACATCGGGATCGCCTTCGGGGTGATCGGATTGCTTTCCATCCTGGTGGGCAGTTTCTCCCTGCTCGGGCAACGTTCTCTCCGTCGTCTGACGGCGTTCTCCGGCGTTGTCAACGCCGGATTCCTGGTGCTGGCGTTGTTGTTGCCCAGCCTGTTCCAGGGTGCCGTCCAACTGGGCGTGCTCTGGTTCTACTTGGCTGTGTACGCCTTGTCCGCCACCGGCGCCATGGCTTGCCTGAGCGCTTTGGCCGGTAAAGACGACGAAGGGGATCACCTCTCGTCCCTCGCGGGCGCCGCACGGCGCCAGCCCCTCGTGGGCGCCGCTCTGTCGGTCTTCCTCGCCTCCTTGGCGGGACTTCCTCCCGCGGCGGGATTTGTCGCCAAGTTCCAGGTTCTCACCGGACTCATGCTTTCGGCCGTTGAGCCTCGTCTGATCGCCATTCCCGCGCTGGCTCTGGTGTTGGCCCTGGTGGCCGCCGCTGGGTATCTGCGGGTGCTGATCGTGATCTGGAGCCAGCCTGGACCTGGGACCGAGCCCTCGCGCCATCCCGGAATTCTGCTGGCCTGGAGCGTGTCCTTGGCAGCATTGGCCGTATTGGTCCTTTCGGTCGGCCCCCAGATCCTCTTCCGGGGCTGACCTGCTGGTGCCCGGTCTGCGGAAGTGGATCGGGACCCTGGCGATTCTTTCTGCCCTGTTCTCGGGGTGCGCGGGGAACATCCTGCTGGATACGGTCGAGGGGCGCACCCACCTGCCGTCGTCCCCGTTGGTGGTCTTGGGCCACGAGGTTCCCGGAAATGTCGCAGGGGGCGTCGGTCTGTCCCTGCAAAAGCCCGAAGAATTGCACTTGTTTGCGCCCCAAGGGCATCCTGCCGCGGCCGGTCGGCAGGACTGGTCGTTGGCGCGTTGGAGCGGAACCGGGTTTCTCGCGTGGACGCCGTGGGAAGGGATTACGCTCCAGCCGGAGTGTGTGCTCGGTGCCGACCGCAGCGGACTCACGTCGGGGGCTTCGCTGGGGGTTCTCCTGCATACAGGGGTGGGCGTTTTTGCCTGGGGTCTGGAAGGACGATTGGGGGTTGCCTGGGCTCGTACACGGATCGGCTCCCGAGTTCTGGTCTCCGACCCCACGCGTTCCCCGGAGCCGTTCGCGGACAGCCTTCGGGGAGGGAGTCTCGCGACCCTCGCCCCGAGTGGTTCGGTGGGTCTGCACCTGGAAACCGGCGTACGGAAAACCCCGTGGAAGGTCTGGGGGCTGGGGCGCTACGCGCTCCAGAATCCGTCGTACCTGACGGATCGTTCGGGGGAGGAACACGCGCTGGTAGGTCTGCAGGTGTGGCAAGTCGGAGCAGGTCTCCACCGCAGCATCGGCAGGCGCAACACGATCAGTGGGGGATTGATCCATTCCGTGATCGCGCCCACGTGGCGGGCTCGTACGGACCAGACCGCACGGCTGGTCGCGCAGTGGCGCACCGAACTGGTCACGGCAAAGCCGTAGCCTCCAGGCGGAGGCGTGTCGGCGGACTCC
>JAMIIV010000019.1:0-93466 GCA_035913415.1 Fibrobacteria bacterium
CGACTTGCCGGATCCGGCGAGTCGACCTTGGGGGTCGGATCGCTGCGACGTCGCCGACTGCCAATCGAGCACCGGATACCCCGACGAATCCACGACCACGCTCTCGAACAGCGAGCCGGGTCGGTCGATGGGCCGGATCTGGTTGACCAGTTCGGACAGCCGGAAAACGACCACTCCCGTCTGATCATCTGGAAGCCCGAACGAGGTCCGGATGACCGGTCCTTCGCAGCGGGGATTGGTCTCGACCCCGGTCCAGCTTCCCGTGGCCACTTCCGGTGGAGCCAAAAGGTCTACCACAGGCCATGAGCCGACCAGACCGGAATCGGACCATAGCGACTCCAGGCACACGGTGGGCACATTGGCACTCCAGAAGGCCGTGAGGTTGCGGGCATCCTTGGACGTCTGCAGGTGTTGCATGCGCAGATGCCAGATCTCCCGGTGGATGTCCAGGATGCGGGCGATGTTCAAGGCTTGGTCGGCACTGCGATTGGCCACGCGTTCGCTGGCGTTGCGCACCGTGGTCCAACCCAGGACCACGACCAGCCCCAGGCAGAGCAAGGCCAGCGGTGCCAGAATCGCCGCCAGCGTGCGGCGATGGACAAGATCGACCAGTCGCCTCATTCCACGACCTCGAACCGACCACCCCGCACCCGGCACAACAAGGGCCATCTCTGCGAGTCGCCCAGGGAATCGAGGCCCAGCGACCATCCGAGGGGAGCGTACCGGGTGTCGCGCAGGACCGCCCGTTTGGCCGCGTCCATGTCGGCTTCAACCCGCATGAGAAGCGCCAGTTGTGCAGCCTCCCAGGCGAAGACGGCTCCGAAGGACGGAGGCTTGGCGAACCTGGCTCGATACCGTTCGCGCAAATGTCGCAGCTGCGTGGTGGATCCGACCTGCTCGGGCATCCCCACCAAGATCATGCCTTCGGCACTCTCCCCCCCCACACGCAACAGATCGGCTCCCATGGCCCACTGGGTGCCCACCACACGCAGACTCCTGCCGGCCGCGACCCGATTTTTCTGGAACACCCCCAGATCCATGCTGGAACCCACCACCAGGAAGCTGGTCGAGTCCGGGACCTTCGCGATCCAGGGGCCGAAGTCGAGATCTGGACCACTGGTGTACCCTTCCAGGAAAACGATTTCGACTCCCGAGTCGCGCATCATCTGCTCGAATCGCCGCGCGAGGGTTTCGGAATAGGCCGCGTTGCGAGTCTCGAAGAGCACCGCCGCCCGACGCGGCCTGGTGGCGAGTTCGCTGCGCGCCAGTATTTCGGCTTGGCGGAGATTGTCGGGCATCAACTTGAGGAAACGATCGTCCTTGCCTCCCAAGGCAGGATGACTGACCGTCGGGGACACCACGATCATGTCACGACGCTGAGCTTCTTCGGCGACGCGGGCCGCGACCCCCGAGGTCATCGGGCCCACCACGACGTGCACTCCCATGGAATCGAAGTGCGCCATGCAGGCGCCGGCGACATCTGGCTGCGCCTTGTCGTCACAGACGAGCAGGGGCACCGAGTGGTCTTCCAGGGCCATTTGCACCCCATCCCTGCCCGAGGCCCCCAGCTCGGAGGCCGGCCCCGAAAGGGTTCCCACAAATCCGATGGGCACAGGACGGGAGCATGACGACAGCAAAACACACGACACGACAAGGCCGCACAGACGACTCGAGGCTCCGGTGGGGACTTGGGCCATACGCATTTGTCCAAAGCGTACCATTGCCGCCCGGTCGGGTCCAAGCCCTCTTGCGGAAAACCTTGCTCCCCAGGCAATCGAGACGGTGTAACCCATTGGACGAACGGAGGTTGCGAGAGTATACTGCATGAACATCCGTATGGGAAACGTCACAAAAAAAGACATCGTGGAAGAAATCTCCCGGCGCACCGGCCTCACCCAGGTCGAGACCAAAGCTGTGCTGGAGAGCCTCCTTGAATCCATTTCCAATTCGCTGCGCGAAGGCCGGAACATCGAGATCCGCGGCTTCGGTCGCTTCAAGGTTCGTCCCAAGAAGCCTCGCACGGCTCGCAATCCCCGCACCGGAGAAGTCGTCCAGGTGCAGGGCGGGCTCAAGCCCATCTTCGAAGCATCCCGCGAATTGCGCGACCTCCTGAACTCCGGCACCATCGGCATCGCCGAACTGCAGGACGTACTTCAGAAGGCCGCTCCCGAGTTGCGTTCGGCCCTCGAGGGCTGACCATGCCTCCACATATCCAAAACCGCAAGGCGCGGCACGATTTTTTCGTCCTCGAAACTCTCGAAGCGGGTCTTCTGCTTTGCGGGACCGAGGTCAAGAGCCTGCGCGAAGGGCACTGCAACCTGACCGACGCCTGGATCAGCTTCGACAAGGGCGAAGCTTGGCTGCGTGATGCCCGCATCGATGAATACACCGCGGGCAATCGCTGGAACCACAACCATTCCCGCGCCCGCAAGCTCCTGTTGCACAACAAGGAAATCGAAAAGTTTTCCCGCGAAGTTTCGCGCAAGGGCCTCACCTGCATCCCCTTGGAGGTCTACTTCAAGGAATCGTGGGCAAAGGTCAAGATCGGTCTGTGCAAGGGGAAAGCGGAACACGACAAACGCGACACCAAGATCGAGCAAATGCACAAACGCGAGATCGATCGGGCCATGAAAAAGGCCGTACGGTGAGTTTGGGGGCGAGGCTTCTCGTTCTCGCTCTCGCCCTGTTGGCCCCGTCCGCCTCCGCCTCGCTGCTGGTGCACGACACCCTCGTGGGTGGTCTCCCGTGGCTGGCCGTGAAAGACGCTCCCGGGAAAGGGGCCTCCCTTCGAATCGACAAGGACCGCGGTATCCCCAGGGCGCGCCTGACCCCAGCCAAGGGATCGAACTGGACCTTCTGGGACCGCAATCCGTTCGTGCGCGAAGGCAAGGGGCTCACGTCGCTGGTCATCGCCCCCCGCATCGTCGGTTCCACCTTGCTGCTCCCCCGGGAAAGTCGTCCAGGTGTCCTGCTGGCCTCCAAGGTCACTCCGCCGGCCCCGACACCCGTGTCGGTTCCCGTGCCGCAGGCTCCTCCAAGCGAGTCGCTGGTACCATCACCCCAAGCGGCCTCTCCCGTGGTGGTGATGGACTCCGCGCAGCCCCTGCCCCCCACGCCAACGCCCGCTCCCGACCCACCCCCCGTGGGAAGCGCCGTTGCGGCGGTGAGCACCAGCTCGGACATCAACGGGGACGATGGCATCTTCACCGTGGTCATCGATGCGGGGCACGGAGGCAAAGACCCAGGTGCGGTGGGCCAGAAAATCGGAGGGAAACCCATCCTGGAGAAGGATGCGACCCTCGCGATCGCCCTGAAGCTGCGTGACGAACTCCAGGCCATGCGCGGCATCCGCGTGGTCATGACCCGCGACACCGACGTTTTCCTCTCGCTGGGCGAGCGCACCCGGCTGGCCAACGCGGGCAAAGGAGACCTGTTCGTTTCCCTGCACTGCAACAGTCTGCCCCTGAATTCCAAGCGACGCGACGAGGTGGAAGGCTTCATGGTCTACCTGCTGCGCGAGGCCAAGTCCGAGGCCGACCGCACGATCGAACGGCGCGAAAACGAAGCGATCCGCTTCGAAACCGGAGAACGGCAACGCAAAGAAGCCCTGACCCCCGTGGAATGGATGATGCTGGAGCACCAGTTGAACCTCTTCACCAAGGAAAGCGAACGACTCGCGGGCCTGATGGTGCGCAACCTGGAAAAACATGGACCGGTCAAGAAAGAACGCACCGGCGCCGGGCAGGCGGGGTTCTTCGTGCTCGTGGGTGCCCTGATGCCGTCGGTGCTGGTCGAGATGGGATTCGTGTCACACAGCCAGGACGCCTTGCAACTGGGAACGAATGCCGGCCGGAAGGCCATCGCGCGCCAGTTGGCCCGTTCCATCGACGAGTTCCGTCGAACCCATTGAGCCGACGCGTTCGCGGCGCTTGCGCACGAACGCGTCGGGAATGGTAGACTCACGGAATCAACCATCCACCTCACTGGAGGACCCATGGCGACTGTGCGGCCTTTCCGCGGGATGCGCTTCGATACCCAGCGCGTCGGCACCGACCTTTCCGCCGTGGCATGCCCCTCCGGCGACGCCATTTCCCCGGCTCGGCGCCGTATCCTGCACGACCGGCACCCGTACAATTTCTGCCGATTGGTCGCTCCCCTCTCGTCTGCCGAGCCATCCCCGCGAGCGCAGGGAGCGAGCTGGTTGTCGGCCGGAATCCTCACCCGCGACGACTCCCCTTCGTTCTACCTCGTGCGGCAATCCTTCACGGCCACGGTAGGGGGGGTCGACGACCGCTTCGTGCGCACCGGGCTGGTCTGCGAAATCGACCACGATCCGCTGAACGACTCGAACATCCTCGAACCCTTCTGCGAATCGGCGGCCTCGCTGGGTGGCCACCCGGACATGGAAGCCACTCGCCTGCTCCTCGAGCCCGCTCTGCTGTGCTACCCCGACCCCCACCGCACGTTGGGACCCCTCCTGGAGCCCATCCTCTCCAGTCCTCCGCTGGCCAGGGTCCTGGACGACGACTCCGTCGAACACACTTTGCATGCCGTCTCGGACGTGGCTGTCACGGAAGCCGTGCAGGCCTTTTTCCGATCGCGCACGATGGTGGCGCTCGACGGGGCCGGCTGGTCTTCACCTGCCCGTCGATTGGCCATCCTGGTGGATTCCGCCGACCCCGGCCTGTTCCCCACTCCCGTGCACCGGGTGTACCGCGGCCCGCGCAACCTGGATCCCGCGCGCTTGGAGGCCCTGTTGAGCACCGCAGGGTTTCGCATCGAGCGCCTTCCTTGGGCCGGTGGCGACGCCGCCTGCGCCCTTCTGGAGTCCGCGCGCGAAGGCCATCACGCCTTCGTGTTGCGCTGGAAAGACGCGCCGGAGATCCTGCTCGCCCAAGCACCACACGGCAGTTTCCCCCAGGTTTCGGGGTCCGCCGCAGGGTCCATCCCCCATGACGCCTCCGTGCTCGACCAGGTGGTCGAAGAGGCCATGCGCGCCATCGCGGCCAACACCTCGACACTGCGGGTACGCGACGCCCACAACGCCATGGACGTCCTGGATCATCTCGACGACGGCCGAGTCGCCGTGCTGGTGAACGCCTGCGACATCTCCTCCCTGGAGCGTATCGCCTCGACCGGAGGACAGATTCCGCCCGAAACCATGTCGTTCCTCCCGAGACCCTGCTGCGGACTGGTATCTTTGCCCCTGCATGGCTGAACCATCCTCCGCCGTCTTAGCCCAGCGGCATTTGGCCACGGCGCTGAAGATCCTTCTGGGAGCCTTCCTGCTGTGGTTTCTGCACCACCAGGGGCTCCTCGATCCCCGGCGCATCCTCCAGGCGTTGCAGGATTCCCCCGGTTGGATCGTGCTGGCCACGCTGATCCATGGGGGCCTGTTCTCGCTCCTGGGGTTTCGGTGGAGGCTTGTCACCCGAGCTGGTGGCATCCCGCTGGATCACTCAGACTCGCAGCGCCTCTCGTTCATTTCGCACTTCTTCTCGACCTGCCTGCCAGGCAATGGCGCGGGAGACCTCGTCAAAGCTGCCCTCTTCGCCCGTCGCGGCATTCCCTTCGCCGAAGTGGTCGGGACCATGGCCGTCGATCGCGTGGCCGGCATGTCCGGCCTGTTCCTGACCTGGACAGCCTCCATGGGCGTCGTGGCCTACCTCCGGCCGCCAACCCGCCCGGTGCTGCTGGCTGCCCTGCCCATCGCCGGTCTGGCCACGGTCCTCCTCGTCGCCAGCCTCTTCGCCACGGCTCCCCTCGGGCGCGCCTTCCACCGCCTCGCCGGCAAACTGCCCCGCAGCGGGCGCCTGGGCGTTGCCGCCGACCACGCCGCCGCGATGTTCGACCGCATGAACCACTGCGCGTCTCGTCCTTCCACCTTATTTGCCGCCCTGGGAATCTCATTGGTCATCCAGGGGTGTTTCCTGGCGGCAGCCTTGTGCGCCGCGCGCAGCCTGGGCATCACCCTCGGATTCCTGGAAGCCGGTGCCGTGCTTCCGCTGGCCTCGCTGGCCAACGCCCTGCCCCTGTCGCCAGGCGGAATCGGCGTGGGAGAATCCGCGGCCTCCCTGGCGATGGCGCAACTGGGTCACCCCCCCAGCGCGGGCTCCGAACTCATGCTCGTGTTGCGACTGGTGGTTGTGCTCTGGGCCATATTCGGTGGCATACTCTACGCGACCACATCCTTTTCGCGTCGCCCGGATCGGAACCCATGACGGCCCCCTTGTTTACGCTTTTTGCTCATCCGGACACAACCTGCGTTGACAGCAGGCACCCCATGTCAGTAACTTTCCGCCACTGTAGAAATGGTGTCCCGGAACGCGGGAACCAAGGCCCCCACAGATCGGGAGAATCCAGTGCCCAACAAGAAGTCCGCCGAGAAGCGTCTGCGCCAGGCCGAGAAGGCCCGTCAGGTCAATCGTTCCGTCCGTTCCGCCATCCGTACGTCCCTCAAGAAGGTGCGTGGCGCCAAGAGCAAGGACGAAGCCCTGACCGAGTTGCCGAAGCTTTTCTCCCTCCTCGATCGCGCGGCTCGCAAGAACCAAGGCAACATCAAGGACAACACCAGCTCCAACTACAAGCGCAAGGCGCACCTGGCGATTTCCAAGCTCGCTTGATTGTAGCTGACGCCGGGACGGGACACTGCTAGAATGGTGTCCATGTCCAACAGGCGGATTCTCGTCGTCGACGACGAGCGTAGCCTCTGCGATTACCTGGCCATCCTCCTGCGGCGCGAGTCGTTCGCAGTGGAGGTGGCGACGGATGTCCCAGAGGCGATCGAGAAACTTTCTCGAACGCGTTTCGACATCATCCTTTCGGATTTGATGATCGGCACGCGTTCGGGGCTCGAGATCGTCGAGGCCGTTTCCACAAACGGCCCTCCGGTCGTACTCATGACGGCCTTCGGAACCATCGAGAAGGCTGTAGAGTCCCTGCGCGTGGGAGCCAAGGACTTCATCGTGAAGCCCTTCCAGAACGAAGTTCTCATCGATGCCTTGCGCCGAGCCATGGACACCGCAGGTTCCGCCTCGGGGTCGGCCCCACGCAATCGGCCCAGCAATGCGGGAAGCGGCGCATCCGACCGCCTGGACCAGGATCTTGTCGGAAGCTCCGCGCCCATCCACGAAATCCGCGAGATCCTACGTCGCGTGGGGCCCGGCGAAAGCACCATCTTGATCACCGGGGAATCCGGCACGGGCAAAGAGGTCGTGGCCCGCGCCATCCACCGGATCTCCTCGCGCGCCGCCCGTCCCTTCCTGCCCATCCATTGCGCGGCTCTCAGCGAGCACCTTCTGGAAAGCGAACTCTTCGGGCATGTGAAGGGCGCCTTCACGGGAGCGATCGGAGATTCCGCGGGTCTGTTCGTCGCCGCCAAGGGCGGAACGGTATTTCTCGACGAGATCGGCGAAATCCCCCTGTCGACGCAGGTGAAACTTTTGCGCGTGCTCCAGGAGCGCGAAGTCACACCCGTCGGCGGAACCCAAGCCAACTCCATCGACGTGCGGATCGTGGCGGCAACCAACGCCGACCTCGAGCAAATGGTCCGCCGCGGCACGTTCCGCGAAGACCTCTACTACCGGCTCAACGTGATCCGCATCCAGACCCCACCGCTGCGCGAGCGGCGCGACGACCTCGCCTCGCTGGCCGAAGCGCTGCTCGATCGCATCGCCAAACGACTGCAGAAACCACCGCTCTCCTTGGCGCCGGAAACTGTCGCAGAGCTCTCCCGGCACTCGTGGCCGGGAAATATCCGCGAGCTGGAAAACATCCTGGAGCGCTCCGCCGTGCTGTGCTCCAATTCCGTTTTGGCCCCCAAGGACATTCTTCTCTCCCGGGAAACCCGCCAGGCTCCTCCGGAAATGGCCCCCAGCCCTTCGCTGGAGGTCGTCCAGAAGGCCTATATTTATTGGGTGCTGGTCCAGAACCAGTGGCGGTTGCCGCAGGCTGCCGCGATCCTGGGGATCGACCCCACCCGCCTCCAACGGATGATCGAACACTATGGACTCCAGGATTTCCCCGCCCATGCTGGCTGATGTCCGACGCACCCTTCTCTGGCTTGTTGCCATGGTCGGCATCGCGTCCGCCGTCGAACTGCCCCCAACCTTCCTGCAAGCCCAGATCGCCCGGGGCTACTCGCTGCAGATGGGATTCCGTCGGATCGCCCCGTCGCTTGCCGATGCCCTGGAGGGACGCACCGTCGACATCGCGAGGGCACAACAGGAATTCCAGGCACTTCCCGTCGATCGCCCCTGGGCCCTGGCCATGGGCAACTCGGCCATGGGGCTCATCCAGGAAAAGTCGGCAGCCGGGACCGGCAAGGTCTGGTTGCGCGAATCCGCGCGGCTGGCCGATCGTGATCTCGGAGTGCATTGGATGCTGCTGCTCTCGCAGATCCACTTCGGTACCGACGCCAGCTTCGCCATCCAGCTAGACGGCATCGATGCCGCCATGCTGGCGCTGGGATGGCAACGCCTGCCCGAGGCATCTTCCTGGCTTCTGGCCACGGCCCACGAACTCGCCCGTGCCAAGCGCCCCTCCACTTCGGCATTGGCCCTGGAAGCGGCCATCCGTCTGGACCCCGTCTCACCAGTCCCGCCGTGGTCGGCGGCCATGTCCGACATCGGCCGCTGGGAGTTGTCCTCGGCCTATTCGCACTTCGCCGAATCGATGCAACGCATCGCCACCTACCCGTCGGCACAGGAGGTCGTGGCCTTCAACGTGCTCCGATACGTCCGGTACACATTGGCCCTCACCTTCCTGTTCATCCTGGCGTCGTGGTTGGTGCGCTACTGGCCCTGGATCACCCACCAGATGGCCGAACGCCTGCCTCGCGACACTCCGCTCCTGGCACGGTATCTTGTGCTGGCCGCGGGCCTGGTTTCCTTGCTGGTGGCCGGACTCGGCCTGCTCACGTTCAGCTTCCTGGCGGCGTTCCTCCTCTGGAGGCCCGCCAAACGACATGAACGGATGCTTTTGGGGCTGCTCATCGTCTTCACCGGTGCCCAGCCATGGCTGGCTGGTCTCGAGGGCAGCTTGTCGCGCCGCGTGGACCGTTCCTCGCCCGAGGCCATCTACCAACGGGTCGTGGAAGAAGGTCACTCCGAAGAACTGGAAGCCACGTTGGACCAGGCGATCGCCACGGCCAACAGCTCGGACGCGCACCTGCTCGGCGCCTCCCGCGCCATCCTGTTGCGCAAGAAGGAGAGCTTCCTCGATGCTCTCGCCGAAGCCCGTCGAGCCTACGCTCCCGGCTTGTCCGATCCGCGTCCGCTCATCACGCTGGCCAACATGCATTTCCTGGCCGGTCACTACGACACCGCCCAGACCCTCTACGAAAAAGCCCGCGCGCTGGATCCCGAAAATCCCGTCATCGCCTTCAACCTCGGACAGGCCTACTCCCACCGCGGCCGCTTGGACAGCACGGCTCTCACCTTCAAGAACGCCCGTCCCGTCGCGAAGTATCGTCTCGATGTGCAGGCGCAGCAAAACGGTCGCCACTTCCAGGTCCTGCCCCCCAATCGTGTCGTCCTGGATGCCGAAGCCTCGTCGGCACTCGCCTGGACCTCCATCATCGAGGAATTCACCTCCGGCGAGGTACGGCTGGGACGCTGGGATCTACGCACGGGTGTCCTCGACCTGCCCCCCTACGTGCTCCCCTGGATCGCCGCCGCGCTGCTGGTTTGGCTCATCGCCCAAGGTGGCAAACCACCGCGCCGCAAGGTCCTTTTCACCTGCAAGACCTGTGGACGCGTGATGTGCGCGCATTGCCGCAAAGGCCTGCACTGCGTGCAGTGTTTCCGGAAATTGTCCACCATCGAAGAGGTCGAACTCCGCAACGAACTGCTCGAGCGCATCGACCACGAACGGACCAACAAGACCCGCTTGCTGCGCCTTGGCCTGGACATGGCAGTCCCCGGGACCGGTCGCCTGATGGCCGCTCCGGGTCTGCTCGCCTTCCTTCAGCTTCTTGTCTTCGCCGCCGCCCTCGGGTACGCGTTGAACCTGCCCAATTTCCTTTCGCTGTACCCCACTTCGGAAGCCTTGTCCGGCAAGCCCATCGCCATCGGAATCCTCCTGGTCTTCTACGCCTTGGCGGGATTCCAACTCGTCCGCGACGTCAGTCGCTCCACCTTCGCCGGAGAGGGCAAGTGACATGGCCCAGGCACTGAACGGTCAGCTCCGCGACTTCTCCCTTCCCGACGTCCTGCAGTTCATCCTGCAGCAGCGCAAGAGCGGACGCCTGATCCTCACCCACCGCGGACAGCGCGCCGAGGTCGGGATTTCGCGCGGCAATGTCAGCCACATCGAAGTCGAAGGCAGGTCCATCGAGACCGTGTTGCGCGACTGGCTCCTGGCGGTGGGACGCCTGAGTCCCGACGAATACCAGGGCATCGAGAACCTCTCGCGCCAGATGGAACGCAGCATCCTGGAGACCCTGGTCGCCAAGAAGTTCATCTCGCCGGAAGAACGCTCCGACTGGGTCCAACTGGTCGCCGAAGATCTGGTCTGCGAGCTCTTCCACTGGGCCGACGGCAGCTACGAGTTCAATACCGAAATGCCTGCCACCGGGCCCCGTGGAATCGGTCTGAACCTCTCGACGGAAATGGTCACCATGGAGGGCATGCGTCGTCTCGACGAATGGCCTCGACTACGCGAGCGCCTCACCGGATCGGGAATCCAGGTCACGTTGTCGGCGGCACCTCCCGCCGATCTCGAACCCGGCCCCGAGGCCCTCATCTTGCAGGTCCTGGGATCCTCCGGCGAACGCTGCCCCCTGGATGACCTGGAGCGCAAGGTGCCGTTCGGTCGCTTCCGTCTCTACGACACCATCGTGGCCTACGCCGACGCCGGCTACATCACGCTCCACCAGGATGGGCGCACCTTCGACACCCTGCCTGCCGTCGAAGAAATCGCCGAACCGTCCCGCACCCCCTCGTCGGCCATCCTCGCCGTCGCCGCCCTGGTCATGGTCATCGCCGCCTTCCTGCTCAACTGGGTCGCCACCACCGCCATCGGCCATCTTTCGTCCCTCCCCTCCGAAGGCTTCGCCGGCGCCGAACTTCGGTTCGAATCCCAGAAAGTCCACACGGCGGTCCTGCGCTACAGGTACCTCACCGGACAATGGCCCGCCAGCCTCGATCGCGCCGAAGACGTCTTTCCCCTCACCAAGAGCGAACGCACCTCTTCGGTGGGACTGAACTACGGCTTCGCCGCCCGCGACACCGCCTACGACATCTGGCTTCGCGATTTTCCCTCCCGCACGGAGTCGCCATGAGTTCCTCAACCACCGCGGCGCTTCGCAAGCCGCAGTCGCTCGCCGAGCTGCTCGACGCGCGACCCGACACCCGCGAAATGATCTCCGCGAATCTCAATCTGGCCCACGCGTGCCTGCTCCTCAAACAAGGGGAGTCGGAAGAGGTCGAGCGCGCCCTGAAACTTGCCCAGAAGACGGTTTCTCCCGGGCTGGCCTCGATCAGCCGTTGCATCCGCGCCGAAGCGTTGCGGATCGCCGGGCACGAAACCCAGGCCTGGGAAATGGCCGAGGAGCTCGCCAACGAAGACCGGTTCGACGTCGTGGCTTCGCTCTACCTTCGCCACCTGTTCCCCCTGCGCAAGGCCAGCACCGAACGCACCGGAACATTCCCGACAGAATCCGTCATGGCCGCGCCTCAACCACCGGCTATCCCGCCTGCCGTTGCGGCCTCGCCTTCGTCGTGGGAAACATCCCTCCCCCCGGATTCGTCCCTGCCCGCCGAGCCGCCCCCCCCGGTTGTCGTCCCGGTCCCGGCGCCAGAGCTCCTGGCCACCTTGCCGGTTCCGGCACCAGAGCTCCTTCCCACCTTGCCGGTCCCGGCACCAGAGCCCCTTCCCACCTTGCCTGTTTCCACACCAGAGCCCTTGGCCGTGTTGCCGGTTCCCCCAGAGCCGCCACCCTCCCAGAGCCCTGAGCCGGTGGTGGCGGCGTTCGTCGAGCCTACTCCGATACCAGGCCACGACCCGCTCGAGGCCCTGTCCGTCTCCGAACAAGTCTCCGTCGTGCAAGACCAGGATTCGGAGATCGCGCTGCCGCTGGACGAGGCCGCCCCCTCCACCGAGGCGGTCGGGGAATTCCCCGCCGCGCTGCGCAAGGTCGCGGAAGACACCACCGTGGAATTCCTGCGACACCGCTCTCCCGACGGATCACTGGCGGAAATTGTCCGTGGACACGTGTCCGAGGGAATCGAGTCCCTGCTTGTCGAGCGCAACTCCCTGATCCTGAAACGACTCGGGTTCGGGAGCCTGGTGCACGCCAGTTTCGAAGGCGCCGCCGGAGCCGCACATTCCTGGAGCCGGGGCGGTCGCACGCTGCTTCTGGCCGTGAAGGGCGCGGGCACCGCACCCGCCCTTGCCGCGCGATGCACCCGTGCCATGGAGGAGCTCCGATGAACGCTTCCCCCACCCTGACCCGCACCGACGACCTCGACGAGAACTGCACGTTCCTCGCCGCGGCGCCGGGTATCACGGGCGCCCAGATCCTGGACGAATCCGGCCTGGTCTGGGCGCAGTCGGCCTGCGCCCAGAAGTTCCTGGATCGCGCGCCTTGGCTGGTCGAACAAATGCGCCTGGCCCGCGAATTCGCCGAACGGCTCGAATCCCCACCACCCGACCAGATCCTCGTCCTGGACCCGGAATCGTTCTGGCAATGCATCCTCCTCCACGGCAAGTTCTACTATGTGGTGGCGGGTACACGCGGCAGCTTCGACCTCTTCAAAGGTCGAATCGACCGGTGTGTGCAGATGGCCGAACAAGCCCTCAAGGAATGGAGAGAGAACACCCCATGATTCACAAGGCGCTGGAAACGATCAATCGAACGAAGGGTGTTCTTGGTAGTGCGGTCGTCGGATCCGATGGCATCGTCATCGCCTCCGAAATGGCCGACGCCGGACGCACCGACCTCATCTCCGCCTTGGCCGCCTCCTTGGCCGACACCGGCGCCCGCGTCTCGGAAGCCTGTGGGACCGGCGCTGTCGAACAGATCCTCCTGGAAGGAGAATCCGGCAAGGTCCTGGTTCTGCAGATCAACCTGGGAACCCTCGTGGTCCTCACCGCCACCAACGTCAACGTCGGCCTCGTCCGCGTCGAAATGCGCCAGGCCGCGAAAGCGATTGGCTGATCCATGGCTTCGATCAACTACGCCACCCGTGAAATCTCCTGCAAGATCGTGTACTACGGTCCCGGTCTTTCGGGCAAGACCACGAATCTGCAGATCATCCATCGCAAGATCCCGCACGACACCAAGAGCGAAATGGTCAGTCTGGCGACGGAAACCGACCGCACGCTGTTCTTCGACTTCCTTCCTCTCGACCTGGGATCGATCAAGGGATTCGCCACCAAGTTCCAGCTCTACACGGTCCCTGGCCAGGTCTACTACAACGCCACGCGCAAACTCGTGCTGCGCGGTGTCGACGGTGTCGTTTTCGTCGCCGACAGCCAGCGCGACAAGATGGCCGAAAACATCGAGAGCCTCAGGAATCTCTCCGAGAACCTGAAGGAATACGGCATCGACCTCGGCATCGTCCCGTTTGTCCTGCAGTACAACAAACGCGACCTTCCCGGCATCGCCAGCGTCGAAGAGCTGGATGCCCAGCTCAACCCGCACCGCGTCCCCACCTTCGAGGCACAGGCCCATCAAGGCGTGGGCGTGTTCACCACGCTGAAGGCCATCGGCAAGATCGTCATCGACACCTTCAACGCCAAGTACAGTGCACGACAGAGCACCCGCCGTCCGTCCGTGGTCGACGCTCCTTCCGCGGTTGAATCGTCGGTCTCCGGCACCCCTCAGCCGCCCCCCCCCCCGGCACCACCTCCTCGTCCCGCAGCGCCCCCCCCGCCGCCCGCGCGCCCGGCCCCGATCGCCCCGCCGCCCGCTCCCATTCCCCCTCCGGCACCGGTGGCCATGCCTTCCCCGTTGCCTCCCCCCCCGGCGCCGGTGCCCTTGCCTCCGCCTCCGGCACCCATCGCGATGCCTTCGATCCTGCCTCCTCCGCCTGCCCCCGTGCCGGCGCCGCCCGTCCAGGTAATCTCCGCCATGGCCCCGCCGCCGCCAGCACCCGTGGCTCCGCAGATGCCCGCACCACCTCCGGCTCCGCTCGCGGCACCGGAAATTGTCCTGGGCTTCGAACCCCTCGGGAACCCGGCACCTCTGCCACCGCCGCCGATGCAGCAGCACGTGGTCTTCACGGACTTCCCCCAGGGGCCCGCTCCGACCTCCACGCAGCATGTACCCGGGTTGCAGTCCTTCCAGTCCGGTCCCGGTCCGGGCGCGATGGCCGCCCAGCCCCAGGAAGCCCCCACTCTGGGAGACGCCTTCCTCCCGGCCTCGATCCCGATGTCGCCCTCTTCCAGCCCGACGGCGCCCATCCCCGGGTTGCAGGGATTCGCCTCGACCTCCACGCAGGCCAGTTCGCATTCTCCCGCCTCGCAGCCGCCGCTTCCTCCAGCAGCCCCTTCGAAGGCATCGGCTTCCTCGGGAGCGAAGAAAGGCCGCTTGGACGGCACGCTGGATCCGTCCGACCTCGATGCCGAAATCGCGCGCTACGAACGCGAGCTGGCCGAACAGAAGGCCCAGGAAGACCAACGGCGCAGTCACATCCAGTCCAATCCCGGCGTCAATCCCAACGTCGAAAACGACCCCCTCGCCAGCGCCTTCCTGACGCCGGAAGAGCTCGGTCGCCTGAGTGGCCAGGACAGCTACCCCACCCGCCGGATGCCCCTCGGCCCCGGACAGCCCTGAGACGTCCATGGCCAACTTCATTCTCTACAAGGAAGACATCGATCGCCTGAACCGGGTTCTGGCGCATCTCCTTTCGTCGGCCAGCGCCACGTTCGTGCTGCTGGTCCACAAGGATGGAAACCTCCTGGCCAACCAGGGGTATACCCGCGCCTTCGACACCACCGCGTTGGCCGCCTTGGCCGCGGGGTCCTATGCGGCCACCCGCGCCATCGCCCAATTGATCGGAGAGAGCGAGTTCACGGTCCTGTTCCACAAGGGCAAGAACGACAACATCCACATCAGCCTGGTGGACGAGGACTGCATCCTGGTCCTGGTCTTCGACGACCGTACGAATCCCGGCATGATCCGCATCGAATCGGAAAAGGCGATCAAGGCGATCAATGTCATCCTCGATGACATCCGCAACAACGAATTCACCGACCTCGACATGGCTCCTCCTCCCAAGAACAACGCGGTCAACGACCAACTCGATCGCATGTTCCCCGGAATGATGTGACGCCGTCCCCTCGGACGGCGCCCGGATCGAAATCTTGACACGTTTTGTCGACGTCTGCCTGCTCTCGGGCGAGTCGCCGGCCTTCACCTACCTGGATCCCGGCCTCGGCCTGACTCCCGGCGAAGTGGTCCGCGTTCCGTTCGGCACCGCCACGGTGGCCCCCGAACCGGACTCCCAATTGGGGTTGAAGGGACTCACCCCGCGCAAGCGCCCTGTGCGCAAGGCCGAAAAACTCGCGGTCGTCTGGCGCGTTCACGAAACCGCTCCCGCATTCGCCACCCGCGAGGTGATGGAGCGCGCCCTTCCCGACGGACTCTTTCCCGAGGAACTCGTCGACCTCTGCCGCTGGATCTCCGAATACTACCTGTGCCCTCCAGGGACGGGACTGGGACCGGCACTCGGATCGGCAGGCCCCTCCAGTCTGGTTCGCCTGGGCCTGGGCCGCCGCGCGACACGCAAGTCGCCTCCGGCCCAGCAGGCTTCTCCAGCGACGAATCTCCCTCCTCCGAAGCCGTTCGTGCCCACCGCGGATCAGGCGACAGCGATCGCGGCCTTGTGCGAGGCGGTTCACGTGGGTGGCTTTTCGGCCCACATGCTCTGGGGTGTCACGGGGTCGGGCAAGACCGCCGTGTTCCTCGAAGCCGCCCGTACCGCCCTGGAAAAGGGCCTTCAAGTCCTCTTCCTGGTGCCCGAGATCGGGCTCACTCCCCAGACCGTCGCGCGCATCCGCGCCGCCCTGGGGGACGGCGTGGCGGTGCTGCACAGCCAACTCACCGACCGCGAACGGTCCGAGGCGTGGTCGGGACTTCGTGAAGGTCGACTGCAGGTCGCGCTGGGTCCCCGTTCGGCCCTCTTCGCTCCCCTGTTCCGCCTGGGGTTGGTGATCGTGGACGAAGAGCACGACGGATCGTACAAGCAAAACGGGGACGCCCCGCGCTACCACGGACGCGACGCCGCGGTGTGGCTGGCGCGTCGCCATGGAATCCCCGTGATCCTGGGTTCGGCCACTCCCTCCCTGGAGACCTGGCACAACGCCCGCGAAGGTCGCTACGTCCGACACGACCTGCGCGAGCGCGCCACCGGGGCCAGCCTTCCACCCGTCGAACTCGTCGATCTGCGACGCAGCAGGCAGGCGACCGGAGCATCGCTTTCGCTCGAGTTGCGCCAGGCATTGCTGGACTGCATCGCCGACGGATCCCGCGCGATGGTCCTGCACAACCGGCGCGGCTACGCCCCGCAGGTGGCGTGCCTGGAATGCGGACACGTGCCGGAATGCCCCGAATGCCCCGGGCTGCGCCTGACCCTGCACCGATCGCGGGGCCAACTCGTCTGCCACCACTGCGGATTGACGGTTTCCGTCCCCACCACCTGTCCCGAATGCGGATCGGAAGACATGGACCCCGAAGGCTGGGCCATCCAGCGAGTGGAGGAAGAGATCCGACGCGTCCTGCCGGGCACCCCCGTGACGCGCCTGGACCGCGACGTCGCGGACCAGCGCGACGGCCACGGCAACGCCCTGGGCGCCTTCCAGGATTCTGGCGGCGTGCTCCTGGGCACCCAGATGATCGCCAAAGGACACGACTTTCCCGAGGTCACCCTGGCCGCGGTGACGGATTCCGACATCGGCTCGGGAATGCCGGACTTCCGGGCCGCCGAGCGCACCTTCCAGCTGCTCTCGCAGTTCGCCGGGCGCGCCGGGCGCGCGGACCGCCCCGGACGCGTGCTGCTGCAGACCCGTCGCCCGACCGATCCGCTGCTGGCCAAGGTCGCCGCCCACGACTTCCTGGCCTTCGCCGACGAGGAGCTGGAACGCCGGCGGGAATTGTCTCTCCCCCCCTTCCAGCGCATGGTGCTGGTCGAGGCCTCGTCGGAGGACCCCGACGCCGCCCTCCCGTGGCTCGCAGGACTCGCGCGCAGGCTCGCCGGCCTGTCCACCCTCGGTGCGGCCGTGATGGGGCCCGTCGAGGCTCCCTTGCCCGTCGTACGACGGCGCCACCGGTTGCACCTGGTCCTGAAGTCCCCTCCCGAGCGGTTCAGCATCCTGCGCCAGAGGCTGCTGGCCGAGGTCGTGCGTCCGGCTCCCCCGAAGAGCGTACGGGTGGTCCTGGACGTGGATCCCGTCGATCTCCTGTGAAGGAGCCTGGGTCAGCTCGTGCGAGGCAGGAGCCGGTCGTGGCGCTATCGCAATCGCCGGATCAGGTCATCGACCGCGTGAAACCGCGGGCATGGCCTCACTCGAAGCGGAAGCCGACGATGCCCAGCAGGAATTCGCTCCCAGGCATCAGGACAGCGTAGGGAACGCGTTCGTCGCCGGAGAAGAGCCCGTTGACGGAACCGAGGTCGGACACGATGGCCTTGCCGTCCTTCAGCACCCGGATCTCGGCGTGACGCCTCGAGATGTGCGGATCCGGGACGGAGATGTCGCAGGTGCGTTCCCGACCGATGACCAGGGTTCGCCCGGGCTCCAGAGGGATGCGCATGGATAGGAATGCGAGGCTCGACACGGTTGGCAAAGCTAACACAGACACCCTCCGATGGGTGACGTACATTTCCCGCCCGGATCCCCGGTGCCCCATTCCGTCTCGAGGCGGCAAGAACCGGAAAACGCCCACCGCGACCGCCCCCTTCCCCGACTCGGAAATCGGACTCGATTTGGGCCTCTGACTCGCCCCCTTCGGAAGGGGTTCCGGTTCGCCCTCCCTCCGGCACTTGAACAGACGTGCAGGTTGCGCTAGGTTTCCATGGCAACCAACCAGGACGGCCGGACCACCACTCCGGCCCCGAAACGCTTTCGAAAGGGAGGAACGTGGCCAGTCCCGCACCCGACGCCCAGTCGATGGCCAAGAAGCAGCGCGAGATTTCCGTCGCCGACTTCTTCGCCAAGAACCGTCACATGCTGGGGTTCGACAACCCCCGCAAAGCCCTCCTCACCGCCGTAAAGGAGGCCGTCGACAATTCGCTGGACGCCTGCGAGGAAGCACGCATCCTCCCCGAGATCCGGGTCGAGATCCGCAAGATCGACGGCACAGACGACCAATACGTGCTTTCGGTAGCGGACAACGGCCCTGGCATCCTCAAGGCCCAGATCCCTCGGGTGTTCGGAAAGCTTCTGTACGGATCCAAGTTCCACCGTCTGCGCATGAGTCGCGGCCAGCAAGGAATCGGCATCTCGGCGGCAGGCATGTACGGTCTGATCACCACCGGCAAACCCATCCAGATCACCAGCCGGCCGTACAAGTCCAAGCCCGCACACTTCTACGAACTGCGCATCGACACCGCCAAGAACGAACCTGTCATCCTCCGCGACGACGAGGTCTCCTGGGACGGCCCCGGCGGATCCCACGGCACCGGCACTCGCGTCGACATCGCCATGAAGGCGACGTTCTTCCGTGGTCGCCAGTCCGTGGACGAATACCTCGAACAGACGGCCATCGCCAATCCCCACGCGGCCTTCAGCTTCCTTGCCCCCGACGGCGCCGAACGCGCCTTCCCTCGCGCCACCCAGGAACTGCCCGCCGAGCCCAAGGAGATCCAACCCCACCCCCACGGCATCGAACTGGGCATCTTCATGCGGATGATGCACGACTCCCCGCACCGCAGCATGGGGGTGTTCCTCACCGGTTCGTTCAGCCGCGTCACCTCCCAGGCCGCCTCGAAAGTCTGCAAGGAAGCCGGACTCCCCCTCTCCGCCGTCCCGGCGGACCTGCACCCTGCCGAAGCGGAGAAGATTTTCCAGGCCCTGCAGAAAGCGGATCTGCCACCGCCGCAGACCGACTGCCTGGCGCCCATCGGAGTCGAGCACATCCTCAAGGGCATGCACAAGGAGATCGGGGCCGAGTTCTACGCGGCCACCACGCGCAAACCCGCGATCTACCGCGGCAATCCGTTCCAGATCGAAGTCGGCATCGCCTACGGAGGCAAACTCGAGGGCGACGGCATCGCCCGCGTGATCCGCTTCGCCAACCGCGTTCCACTGCAATACCAGCTCTCGGCCTGCGCCTCCACGAAGGCCGTGATGGACGTGGCATGGAAGTCCTACAGTCTCCAGCAGTCCAAGGGCTCCCTCCCCACCGGTCCCTTGGTGGTGATGGTCCACATGGCTTCGGTTTGGGTGCCTTTCACCAACCAAGCGAAGGAAGCCATCGCCGACTACGACGAAATCCGCAAGGAATTCAAGCTCGCGGTGCAAGACGCCGGCCGCAAGCTCGGATCGTATCTCAAACGCAAACAGGCAGCCCAAAGCCAGGCCAAGCGTCGCAGCGTCTTCAACTCGTACATCGAAGAGGTGGTGCGGGCCTATTCGGCCATCACCAAGGTCGACGGCGACGACCTTCGACAGGCCTTGCTGGAAACGGCACGGCGCAAGACGGAACTTGCCGAACAACTGGAAGCCATGAAGCACAAGGCTCCCCCGGAAGAGATGGAAGGCACCCTGGTCATCGGACCGGATGGCGTCCCGCTGATCCCCGGATCCAAGCTGGAGGCCGAACGCGCCGTCGCCGAGGCCCTGGCCGCCGAACAGGCGATCGAAGACGCCCGCGACGCATCCATCGCCCAGGCGATCTCGGAGATCGTGGGAACCGATGAGGATTCCGTGACCGATCTCGACGCCCTGATCGAATCGGCCGCGCCCCATGCTCCCGCGGAACCCAAACCCAAGGTCCACCGCGCCGATACGCCTCCACCAACCTCCAAGCCCCAGAACCTGAACCTCTTCGGGGAGGACGACTGATGAGCGCCAAGAAGGCCGCCGCCAAGCTCGGCACCGACGAGAAGATCCTCCAGATGGCCCGGAACGTGCACCGCATGGGCATGGCAGGCGACGACCCTCTTTTCCAGGTGCCCTCGCGAACCCTGGCGAACGTGAACTTCAACGAAGTCAAGCGCATCATCGAGATGGGCGAAGGCAAGACCAACCGGGAGTTCTTCAACCTGGGGCAGTCCAAGAAGTTCATGCAGACCATGCTGGTCGCCGAAGCGTGCAACCGGCTGGTGGCCGCCGGCAAGACCAACTCGATTCGTGACTTGTACTACATGACCAAACACACCATCGCGGGTACGCGCGAGAACACCTTCGACGACCAGGCCGAATCCGACCCGATCATCGAGGACCTCGAGGTGACTCTCGACAGCCTGCGCGAAGAGCTGCACCTGTTCGCGTCCAACAAGGGCGCCATGGTCGGCGAAATCACGTTGGTGGACGGCGGTGACACCATCGACGCGCGGCGCATGGGCACCGGGGGGTGGTCGGTGCCCTCCATCGTGGAGCCGGACGTGGTCCAATTCCGCGAGTGCGAGGCCAAGTTCATCCTGCTGGTGGAAAAGGACGCCATGTGGCGGCGCCTGAACGAAGACAAATTCTGGAAGCTCAACCACTGCATCCTGATCCACGGCGGAGGCCAGCCCCCGCGCGGGGTGCGTCGCCTGCTGCACCGCATGCACTATGAATTGAATCTGCCGGTGTACGTGTTCGTGGATAACGACCCGTGGGGCTACTACATCTACTCGGTGGTCAAGCAGGGCTCCATCTCGCTGGCCTACGAGAGCCGGCGCATGGCCATCCCCAAGGCCAAGTTCATCGGGCTTTCCAGTGCCGATGTGGAGAAATACCAGATCCCCTCGGAAGTGACCATCCGCCTGGAGGACACCGACATCGCCCGCGCCAAGGAGATCATGGCCTACCCCTGGTTCGCCGGCAACAAGGTCTGGCAGAAGGAGATCCAGCGCATGCTCTCCAGCAAGGTGAAGCTGGAACTCGAAGCCCTGAGCGCGAAGGGCATCACCTTCGCCTCCGACGAGTACCTCCCGCGCAAGCTGAAGGAAAAGGACTTCCTGGACTAGCGTTCCAGACGTCCAGCAGGTTTGGTCCAGCCCCAGGGAAAAGGGGCTTGGCCGAGCCTCGATGCGACACTCTTGAGAAGTCCACCGTCGTCGGTGCCCCCGCTCCTCTGGCGACGAGCTCCCAGGGCTAGGCCAGCCGACGATCTGCTGGCCGCGTAGTGGACAGATGATGTCGTAAGATGCGAGGCCGCGAATCCTTCGAATGTGCGGATCTCTGTTTTCTCCTATCGAAGGAATTCGCAACAGGAAAAAAACCAATCCCTGACCACAAGATCCAGACGGCGGCGGCGGAACCAGGCAATCCGTCGCGAGGAATCACTACGAGGCCGAGTGCAGCGCCTCCCGAACCGCCTGCACGAGTCTTGGAATGGGTGAGACGGCCGCGAACTCTTCAGCGGTCATCCAACGTCCGTCGCTATGCTCTTCCGACAGACGGAATTCGCCAGCGATCCAATCGGCAACGTAATACACGATCAACATGGGGACTCCGGCTCGATCGGTGGTGAACGCGGCCCAAGGCCGCGGATCCACGCGCACGGCGAGTCCGGATTCCTCGTGGATCTCCCGATGTACCGCCTCCAGGGGCTCTTCTCCCGGCTCCAGTCGGCCGGAAATGGCTTCCCAGATGCCGGGCGCGGCGTCCTTGCGCGCCGATCGTCGCAGCGCCAAAATCCGGCCTTCCCGACGCACCAGGGCGCAGACAGCACCCACGAACAGGTGGTTCACGGCACGACCCTCCAGGAACGGGCATCGAGGTTTCCGCCCACGACGCGAACGAATTCCACCCCCCTGGATGCCGGCAAGGGGATGGCGTTGATTCCTCGCGACCACGTCACGGGCACGTCAGACAGAATCCGTCCATTCGGCGCCATGCGGCGAAGATTCCCGGTGCCGGCGACGGAAGCGTCGAAGATGAAATTGCCGCCATCGACACGTGCCGTTCCATGGGGGGCGGCGTGGTTCGCCGCGTTGGCGCACTCGGGGGCCTCCGCCTCGCGGACCAGATAGTTTTCGACCACCCATCCGGTGGCGTTGCGATCCCATGCCACCGGCCAGTACAGGTACCAGTGCCCTCCCGAGACGGCAGCGACGGGGGGGCCCGTGACGCTTCCCGCTTCGCCACACTCTCCTTTGAACACCTGGCTTCCTGCGGGTGAGGCGCGCACGTTCGCCCACTGCTTCAGGCGTACGCGATCGCCGGCGGAGGCGGTGAGTTTCCAGAGCAGACGCACCTGAATCTGGGCGTTGTTGACCATGCCCAGATCCCCCCAGAAGGCGCCGTCTCCCAGGTCGATGCCCGCGCCGTTGAGCACCTTGCGGCCCGAGCCGTCCAAACCACCGTTGTGCCCGTCGCGAAACGCCGCCATTGCCTGGGGAAGACCACGAGGTAGGTCGCGGAAGGACTCGCGCAGGGTATCGTGCCACCAATCGTCGCGGATGTTCCACGGCCCCACGTCCAGCACCGGCACCACCGCGGTGCGCCCGCCCACGGACAACTCGACCAGGAAGTCCCGCGAGGCGTCGGAGGTGTTCAACCCACGCCGCGAGGGAAGGGCCACGAAGCGATCGGAGACCGTGATGACGTGGCCGTTGGCGGTTGTGCCCCCCACCAACCCTTCGCGGGTGGCGAAGATGCTCCATGGCCCTGCCCAGGGCGTGGATGCGGCCACGGAGCGTGCGGCAGGGGGGAAGCCCACCAGCGCCGCGGCACCGCCGGAAACAGATTCTGTCAAGACCGTGGAGCCCGGTAGAGCCAACACGCGCGGGGCCATGACGGCACCGGGCGGAATGGCCATCCGCAGCGGGGGCCAGGCAGGATCCGCGAAACTCAACACCCCCGAATCGCCATCCAACGGGATGGACAGTCCTGAAAACAGAAACGCCCCCTGGGCATCCGTGCGACGCTCCAGCACACCCCTCCCCCACACCAGTCGCACCCCTACCTCCGGGGCGGGGCGGGCCCAGGCGTCCAGGACGCGGCCCGAGACGTTGCCCCAGGAGTCGGTGGCACGATCCAGGCCTTCGGCTTCCTGCGCCGTGGAAATGGCCGCCAGCGCAGCGACCCCAAGGGCCAACCACAACCTCATGAAGGAATCTCCAGGGAGAGCTTCCCGATGGTCCGGCGCGATTCCAGCAGGCGATGCCCTTCGGCAACCTGCTCCCACGGCAAAGTGGACGTGCGGGGTGACTCCAGGAGCCCTCTTTCCGCAAGCTCGGCCACCTGCCGCAGGATTTCTCCCTGTCGTTGCGGCTCGAGGTTCATCCGGGCCCGCGTGAACATCATCTCGAAACATATCGTGCCGCGTTTGGCGATCAGAGGGGTCACATCCAGCGCCTTGAGCACGGGCCCACCGGCGATCACGCACAGGCGCCCCAGCGGGGCCAGCAGATCGATGAGTTCCGGCACCAGGGTGTCGGGGCCCGTATGCAGGATGAAGTCCGGGGCGGAATCCATCTGCGGACGCAAGGGCCGGGTGTGATCGATCACCGCGGTCGCTCCTCGTTTCCGACACCACGCCTGGGATTCGGGACGACTGGCGGTGGCCGTCACCTGCAACCCCAGCACCCGGGCGGCAAGCGGGATGGCCAAGGACCCCACCCCACCGGCTCCACCGACCACCAACAGGTGCGCGCCGGTGCTGGCGTCGGCCTGCAACTGCTCCACCAGACTCTCCCAGGCCGTGAGCGCGGCCAGGGGGTAGACGGCCGCATCGGCATCGGAGAGGTTCGTCGGAGCACAGGCGGTCAAACGGTGGTCCACACACTGCCACTGGGCGTAGGAACCTTGCCGACCCGTGACCCCGGCATACCACACGCGATCACCGATGGAGAAACCCTCCACGGCGTCTCCCAACGCCTCGACGATGCCGCAGGCATCGAAGCCCAAAACCATCGGAGGAGACTCCACCACCGCGGGCGCGACGGATCCCGATGTGCCGGCACCGGCACGGATCTTGGTGTCGACGGGATTCAATCCCGCGGCACGCACACGCACCAGGAGGTCGAGTGGACCTGGAACGGGGCGTGGAACTTCGAATTCGCGCAAGACCTCGGGTCCGCCGAAGTCGCGGAAGCCCATGACACGCATGGAAGGAGAGGGCGAGGATTGGGAAGGGATCTGGGCCATGTGGGAAACTCTAGTCATCGCGCGAGTCCAGCCAGAGGGTGACGGGTCCGTCGTTGACCAGATGCACGCGCATGTCGGCTCCGAACCGACCTCTCTCGACCTTCAAGCCCGTGCCAGCCAAGCCCTCGCAGAAGGCCTCCCACAGCGCCTGCGCGCGGGCGGGATCCTCGGCGGCGCCAAAACCAGGACGCCGCCCCTTGGAGCAGTCGGCAAGCAGGGTGAATTGCGACACGCACAACACTCCCCCTCCTGCCTGGGCGATGTCGAGGTTCATCTTCCCCGAAACATCCGGGAAGACTCGAAGGTGACGGATTTTGTCTACAAGCCGGGCGATGTCGGCGTCTGTGTCGCCGCGCGCCACCCCCAGCAGCACGAGGAACCCCGTTCCCACGCTCCCCACCACCACCCCGTCGATCTCGACCCTGGCCTCGGAAATCCTCTGCAGCAACGCTCTCATGTCCATTCCTCCAGGGGCAGCACCAGTTGCTCCCATATACCGTCATCGCGGTGGTCATCCGACCCGAAATGGCTGGCCTGGATCCCCAGCAGACGCACCGGGCGGGCCCCGGCGTCGGTGTCGGACAGAAGCTCGATGGCGGTGCGCTCCAAGGCGTCCCGGTCGTCCAGCGGTTCGTCGAAGGTGCGCGAACGCGTGACCTGACGGAAATCACCGAACTTCACCTTCAAGGTGACGGTGCGCCCCTGCAGGCCCGCCCGACCCAACCGATCGGCCACGCGGCCGGCGAGGTCGCGGAGGAATCGTCGCAGCACAAGGATGTCGGCCTCGTCCCGCTCGAAGGTGTCTTCGACGCCGATCGATTTGCGTTCGCGGTCGGATTCGACGGGACGGTCGTCCTGCCCGTCCGAAAGCCTCCACAGGAACGCTCCCGAACGACCCATCAGGCGGGCGAGATTGACCTCACCGTAGGCGTGCAAGTCTCCCCCGGTGCGCAAACCGGCCCCCACCAGACGTTTCTCGGTCACAGGCCCGACACCGAAGAATCGCCCCACCGGAAGTGCGTCGATGACCGCACGCGCACGTTCCGGGCGGATGATGGTCAAGCCGTCGGGTTTGCGCAGATCGGAGGCGATCTTGGCCAGGAACTTGCAGTAGCTCACCCCGGCAGATCCTGTCAGGGACAGCTCGGAGCGGATGCGGTCGCGGATCTCGCGGGCGATGGGGGTGGCCAGGTCGTACCCCTTCTTGTTGGACGTGACGTCCAGGTAGGCCTCGTCGAGGGACAGTGGCTCGATGGCGTCGGTGTAGTCGCGGAAGATGCCGTGCAGATGCGCCGAAACCTCCTTGTAGGCCTCGAAACGCGGGGGTACGAAGATCGCCTCCGGACACAATCGGGCCGCCTGCGAACACGGCATCGCGCTGCGGATCCCGAACCGTCGCGCCTCGTAACTGGCCGTGCATACCACCCCTCGCGATTGGGGTGGACCACCCACGACCACGGGCAAACCCCGCAACCGCGGCTGGTCGCGCTGCTCCACCGCCGCGTAGAACGCGTCCATGTCCAGATGGACGATCCGTCGATCGAAAGTGTTCACTGAACAAAGATAGGCGTCTGGCCACGCCGCGGATCAGGTATGCAGGCCAGCCCAGTCGTGATGGAAGGTGCCGGGGCGGTCGGTGCGTTCGAACAAGTGGCTCCCGAAGTAGTCGCGCTGTGCCTGCAGCAGGTTGGCGCTGCCGCGCGCCGAGCGGTACCCGTCGAAGTACGACAGCGCCGAGGCGAACGCGGGCACCGGGATGCCTCGGGCGATCGCTTCGCCCAGGACCGTGCGCCACCCGGGTTGCGCCTGGGAAAGCGCCCGAGCGAACACCGGAGCCACCAGCAGGTTGGCCAGATCGGGCGAGCCCTGGTAGGCCTGGAAGATGTCGTCGAGGAACCGTGCGCGGATGATGCACCCACCGCGCCACAACAAGGCCGTGCGCCCCAGGTCCAGATTCCAGCCGTACTGTGCGCTGGCCGCGGCCAACAACTGGAACCCCTGGGCGTAGGAGCAGATCTTCGAGGCGTACAAGGCGTCGCGGACCGCGGCGACAAAGGCGGCCCGATCGCCGGAAAACGGCGCGATGGTGGGTCCGGACAGTACCGACGAGGCGGCCACGCGGTTGTCCTTCTGGGCCGAAAGGGAACGGGCGAACACGGCTTCCACCAGGGTGGGAGCCGGAGCGCCGAACTCCAGGGCCGATTGTCCCGTCCAGGCTCCGGTACCCTTCTGGCCGGCCTTGTCGAGGATCACGTCGACAAACGGTTGGCCCGTCAGGGGGTCGCTGGTACGCAGGATGTTGGCCGTGATCTCGACCAGGAACGAATCGAGTTCGCCGCGATTCCAGTCGGCGAAGATGTCGGCCATCTCGGAGGGAGAAAGTCCGAGAACGCCCTCCAGAAGGGCGTAGGCTTCGCAGATCAGTTGCATGTCGCCGTATTCGATGCCGTTGTGCACCATCTTGACGTAATGTCCGGCGCCGTCGGGCCCCACGTAGGCGCAGCAGGGGATGTCTCCACCGGGACCCACCTTGGCCGAGATGGCCGTGAAGATGGGCTCAACTTCGTTCCAGGCCTCGCGCGTACCGCCCGGCATGATGGAGGGCCCGCGCAACGCGCCTTCCTCCCCACCCGACACGCCCACGCCCAAGTACCGCAAGCCGCGCGCTTCGAGGGACTTCGTTCTGCGGATCGTGTCCGTCCAGAGGCTGTTGCCTCCATCGATCAGGATGTCGCCCCGGTCCAGCAACGGGGCGAGCTCCTCGATCACGGCATCCACCGCGGGACCGGCTTTCACCATGATCATGATCCGGCGCGGCGTCTTCAGGGCGCCCACGAACTCACCGACCGACCGCGTTCCCACGATGCGTCTCCCCTTGCCACGACCCGCGAGCAGGTCGTCGACCTTCGCGGTGGTGCGGTTGTACACCGCCACCGTGAATCCCCGACTTTCCATGTTCAGGACGAGGTTTTCCCCCATCACGGCCAATCCGACGAGTCCGATGTCAGCGGTCATTTCTTGTCTTCCTGGATGCTCGGCAGGGCCTGTCTGAGCCTTTCGCCGGTCGTGGATTCGCGACTCTTCGGGGCGGCAGGTCCGCCGGACCGTGGGTCGTTCATGACCCCAAGGAACGAAAATTCCGGGTTTCCGTCCATGGCCCGACGGCAATCAGAGCCAAGTGCCCAGGCGCAGATCGAGGCGACGCAAGTCGGAGGCGGGCTGGTGCAGGTCCATTTCCTGGGTCCGGACGATTCCATCGGGTGAGCGCACGCGCATCGGGACCGTGACGTCGGGGCTGGTCTGGAAGGCCAGGGACATCCACTCGGTCTCGAGGAGAATTCGCCCCAACCGGAGCTGGAGCATCGCCCGGAAGGCGGGACGGGTGCCGGGCTCGAGCTCGATGGGCCCCGAGGTACCTCCCAACCCCCCGATCGTTTCGGCGGTCCAGAGCGGAAGCCGCAGACCGGCCTCCAACATCAGTTGGTCGCCCTTCGGCAGGGGGATTTCCGCTGCGATCACCGGCTGGACGGTGGCATGCTGCCAGGTCTCGACATACCCATGGATGCCCGGCTCGTTGAACCTGTCGGAGTCGATGGTGCGCACCCATCGATGGTACCCCATGCGCACGGAAGGCACGAGGACTCCGTGTCGACCAACTGGCCTCGCCCACCCCGCGGTGGCTTCGCCGTTGCCTGCGAAATAGTGGGTGTGCGACGAATACTCCTGCTGCCCCCCATTGATGGTCTGGAGAGCGCCTTCGTAGCCCACGGCTCCGTATGCCAATTCCACCTCGCCCCCCAGACGCCAGGCCGAGTACTGCCGTCGCAGGCGCGTTCGCAAGGTGGGCACCAGACCGGATTCCAGGACCACGCGCTGGTCGCCGAAGTATTCCTCCCATTTCCAGTCCATGGCACCCACCAGGATCTCCCCGTGCGCAGACTGCGGCCATCGGAGGGGCGTCGCCGGGACAAGGGGGGCGAGAAGTGCCAGCAGACCAGCGAGGATGCGTAACGTGCTCATGGGAACGACGAAAGGTAGGCCGTCGGGAAATAGCTTTGGGCAACCATGATCATCGTCGACCAGAACATCCCCTTCGGGACCGAGGCGTTTGCCGACCTTGGAGACATTCTCCGACTGCCGGGCCGCGAGATCCGCCGCGAGCACCTTGCCACCGCCACCGCCTTGATCGTCCGTTCCATCACGCGCGTCGACAAGGCCCTTCTGGATGGCACGCCCGTGCGTTTTGTCGGCACCTGCACCATCGGCACCGACCACTTGGACCTCCCCTGGCTGGAGAGCCAGGGGATCGAGTGGACATCGGCCCCGGGGTGCAATGCCCGTTCGGTGGCGGAATATGTCGTGGCCGCCGTGGCGTTGGCCCATCGCCGGGGCAGACTGGACCTTTCGCTGCGGCCTTGTGCAGGCGTCATCGGAGCTGGCCGCGTCGGGACCCAGGTCGAGAAGATCCTGCGCTCCCTCGGGCTGGAGGTGCGGCGCAACGATCCCCCCCGGGCCGAATCCGAAGGCCCCGACGGATTTTCCGACCTCGACGAACTCATCGCGACCAGCCAGGTGGTCTGCGCCCACCTGCCGCTCACGTCCTCGGGAGCTCATCCCACCCGAGGCCTGCTCACATGGCAGCACCTGCACCGACTGCCCCCCGGGGCTTTGTTCTTGAACGCGGGCCGAGGCTCGACGGCACCGACGGCGGACCTGCTGCGACTGGCCGACGCGCGGCCGGACGTGACTCTCGTCCTGGACGTCTGGGACCCCGAACCGTCTTTCCCGGTCGCGCTGGCCTCGCGGTGTATGGTCGGAACGCCCCACATCGCCGGCTACAGCTTCGAAGGAAAGGTCGAAGGCACCCGGATGGTCCGGGCCCGCCTGGGCGACTGCCTGGGACTCCCCCCTTGGGCGCCCCCCCCCTCCCTCGCGCCCCCCCTGGAGTGGAGTCCGCGAACGGGTGAATCCCGATCCCCGACCGACCTCTTGGCGGACCTGATCCTTTCGGCCTACGACATCGCAGGCGATGCCGCCCGGTTGCGCGCCCTGGAAGTTCTTGGTGACCAAGAACGCGGACCGTCGTTCGACGGATTGCGACGCGATTATCCCCAGCGGCGGGAATTCGCCAGCCGTGCGATTTCCGGATGGCACCATCTCCCCGAATCGATTCGCGGAATCGCATCGGACATCGGATTCCAACCGTTCCGAGAATATCCAATCCCGAGCCGGTAATCGCAACCGACCCGGGGATTGAAGGTCAGGCCAGTCGGTATTTGGTTCCGCGGGCCTTGCCGAATCGAACGATGCGACGCTCGGAAAGCAATTCCGAAAGCGTGGTCCGCAACGCGATTCCGTCGAATCCCACGCGCGAAGCGATCTCGGACGGGGCCAGACCTTCGGTTCCGTCCAGTGACCGCAGGACGCGGTCGGAGCGCTCGCCCTGGGGAATCCGGGGCAGCGTTGTGCGAGGCTTGCGAGCAAGGGGAGCAATCGCGGCGGCCGGAAGGCCTTCCGCCTCGCGGATCATGGCTTCCAGCTTGCGGATCTCGACGCGATGTTCTTCGATCTTGCGACGGATTTCGCTGACCTGCATGCTGCGACGTCGGACCAGTTCCTTCTCGAGATCTTCGAGGGGAACACTCTGCAATAGCGTCATTTGGAATCGTCTCCTGGGACCGTGCGCTCGAATTGTTGGGATAGGCCCGCAACGGCCAACCCGTTGCGACCAAGGGCAATATACAACGTGCGCGGTTCCAACATCACATTCCCAATCGCGATGGCGACACTTCGGCAAACGCTTCCGGAATGCGTGTTTTGCGCCATAAGCCCTTGCGTGCTCCGGGGCCGACATCCTACCATGGCCGGGATATGCCTGACGTTTCCCGTCCCAGCCTCCTTCCCAAGAACGTCCGTCGCCTGCTCCAGGCGGTCGGCGTCTCCCTGGCCTGCACCGTGGGATGGATGGGAGTGTCCACCTTGCTCGCCGACCCCGTGGCACGTCTGGAAGGGGTGCTTTCCGATTTTCGGAACCGTGCCTGGATGGTCCTTTACGGTCCGTCCCCAGAGGATGTGCCGAGTCCTGTGACCGTGGTCGACTTCGACGAACGGACCCTCCAGGAGCTCGGCGTCTACGGGGAACACTACCGCGAGTACCACGCCGGGGTTGTCGACCACCTCTCGCGCAATGGCGCGGCGGCGATCGTCTTCGACGTGCTGTTCAAGAAATCCGATTCCGGCTCCCGGAGCGTCGCCACCTTGGAGACACGGCTGCGACGCGCGGGCTGGCCGATTCCCTCGGATTCCGGTGCCCGGGAACGTCTTCGGCGCAGCCTGGACGTGTCGGCCATGCTGGAGGAGGCCGTGGGGCGATCGGGCCGCACCATCATCGCCGCGCAACTGGGCAACCACCTCGACTACCCCAATCCATCGGATTGGATCCCCAAGGCCCGCGCCACCTGGCGAGATTCGGTCTGGCCCCGGTCGATCCACCTGTCCGGCCCGGCGCTGGCGACGCTGCGCGGACTCAACACCCTGGACGGGGTCTATCCGGCCTTGGCGCGACAGGCCGAACGCCAAGCCCTCGCCAACATCGAAGCAGACCTCGACGGCACCGTACGTCGCCTCCAATTGCTGTGGCGGTTCCCCGACACATCCCTCCAGGACCCCCTCCTGGCCCCGGAAGGCACCGCATCGCCATCGGCCTACCCGGTGCTGTCCCTGGCCACCACGCTGCGCCTGTTCGGTCGTGCTCCCGACGAGATGCGCTACGAACCCGGGCGCTGGGTCGACCTCGGCGCCCCCCTCCGGGTCTGGCGCGACGTGCGCGGCGTGCTGCGCACCTCCGCCCCGGAGTTGACCTGGCCCATGTGCGAGGGACTGAGAGCCGCGCGAAGGCAACTGGATTCCCTCCGCCGCGTCCGCACCGGTTCCGTCGCCGTCGCGGGCGACGTCGTTTTCCGACGCATGGAAGGCGGAATGCTCGCGATCGCCCTCGACTTCCCGGACAGTCTCGATGATGCCATGGTTCGCGCCCTGATCCCCCTGGGGCCCGACACCTCCTGGTGGGGTGAAGTCCCACCGGACGGCAGCCCCGCAGCCCTATCCGACCTCGTCATGGTCCGTCGGGACACCACAGGATTCGTACTGGCCACCCTGGCCGCAGCGGGCGATGTGCAAAGGCCTCCGACCCTGGAGACCACCGTTCCGAAGGCCACGATGCGGCTCATCCAGTCGGGCCTGGCCGACCTCGTGCAGCGCGAGGTCCTGGACGACCGGCAGACGTACCTCCGCGAGGCCTTCTCCAACGCCTTGGACGTCCAGTGGGACCGGCCGAAGGCCAGGTTCTCCACCCCGCTGTTGGCCCTGCGCGGGTCGAGCGTCGAAGACCTGCTGTCCCTCGAAGCTCGCCAGATCGATTCGCTGCGCATCGGCGACACGATCGCGTTGGGCGATCCGGTGCGCATCCCGGTCGACGCCCGCGGCAGCGCCCTGCTGGCCTTCCCCGCCCCGGCGCGGTGGGTTGCGCGCAAGGCAGATGAAAGCTGGATCCGCCACGTTTCCTACGTGGACGTGCTCAACGGCAGACTCGATCCGGGCCTGATCCCTGGGCGCGTCTTCCTGCTGGGGAGTTCCGCCATCGCGATGGCGGATTTCGTCGACGCTCCCATCGAGCAGAAACATCCCGGCGTGAACGTGCAAGCCTTGGCGATCCACCAGTGGGCTTCCGGTAACGTGTTGCGACTGCCGCCCGCCTGGGTGGACCGCCTCATCCCCGTCACCACCTCGCTCGTGGCGGGCCTGCTGGCCGCCTACCTGGCCCCTGCCTGGGCCCTATCCTCGGCTTTCCTGATGCTGGCGGGCTGGTTCGCCCTCACCGTCCAACTGTTCCAGATGGGCTGGTGGGCCCCGCTCCTGGGTGTCATCGGTCCGGCGCTTCTGGCCACCGGCACCATGTCGGCCCTTCGCTACCTGCTGGAGGAACGCGAGAAGCGGTTCCTCCACGACGCGTTCAAGACCTACCTCTCCCCCGTCCTGATCGAGCAGATGATCGAATCCGGAGACCCTCCCCGGCTGGGTGGCGAAGAGCGCGTGATCTCGGCTTTCTTCTCCGACATCCAGGCCTTCAGCACCTTCTCCGAAGCCATCGGGTCGCCATCGCGCCTGGTCGAACTCCTGAACGAGTACCTCAATTCGCTCACGAACATCCTCGAGGCGAACGCCGGAGCGCTCGACAAGTACATCGGGGATGCCATCGTGGCGATGTTCGGGGCCCCCCTGCGCGTGGACGACCACGCTCGCCGAGCGGTCGAGACCGCCGTGGCCATGCAGGAAAGGCTGGCGATCCTGCGCGCGGGATGGCAGAATCAGGGGGATGCTTGGCCGGAGATCGTCCACCACATGCGCATGCGCATCGGCCTGAACACCGGACCCGCGGTGACGGGGAACATGGGATCGCAACTTCGCATGAACTACACAATGATGGGAGACACGGTGAATCTCGCCGCCCGCCTCGAAAGCGGGGCGAAGCACTATGGCGCCTACATCCTGGCCACCGAGGCCACCGTGCACGCCGCCGGACCGGGATTCGCCTGCCGCGAACTGGACACGGTCCAGGTCGTGGGTCGGCTCGAACCCGTCGTCATCCACGAGGTGTTGGGCCGCGATTCCGACCCCGCCCTCATCGCGATCCGGGAGAGTTTCGCCGCGGCCCGCCACCACTACCTCGCCGGCGATTTCGCCGCCGCTCTGGACGGATTCCGACGCAGTCGGGAGCTTGAACCGCTGCGCGGCCAGCCGGGCGTGAAGACCACGCCGTCCGAAGTGTTCATCGAACGCTGCGAGGCCTACCTCCGCGATCCCCCCAAGCAATGGAGCGGCATCCACGTGTCGACGGAGAAATAGCGCCATGGAACGAAGACGGGCCATCGGATTCCTCGTCAACGATCTGGTCGGTTCGTACCAGGTCGCCTGCTGGACGGGAATCGAGGAAGAGGCCAAGGTCCGGGGCTGGGACCTCGTCTGCTTCGCCGGTGGCGAACTCGGCTCGTCCGACCAGACCAAGCACATGCGCAACCGGGCCTTCGACATGGCCCGTTCGGGCGGGCTCGACGGCCTGATCATCCTGGCACCCGCGCTGGGAAACCGGCTGTCTCCCGTGCAGGTGTCGTCCTGGTTGGCCGATCTCCAGACCCTGCCGATGGTCTCCATCGGCATCGAACTGCCCGGGATCCCCTCCATCCTCGTCGACAACGAAGCCGGCATGCAGGCGATGGTCGAACATGTCGTGGGGCACCATCAGCGGCGCAACCCCTTCTATCTGGGGGGGCCGGAGCTCAACCCCGAAGCGGTCGTGCGTCGCGCCGCCTACAGGAAGGTCCTCGAGGCCTGCGGCCTGCCCGTGGAACCCGACCGCGAGGCCGTTGCGGAATTCGATTTCGGGCTCGGACGCGACGCCGTGGCCGCCTTCCTGGGGCTGGCCCGCCCCCTGGATTGCGTGATCGCAGCCAACGACGAGATGGCCTTGGGGGCGTTGGAAGCCTTGCGCGATGCCGGCATCGCCGTGCCGGGGCAGGTTCTGGTCGCGGGGTTCGACGACATCCAGGAGGCCAGGGTCAGCTCTCCGGCCCTCTCCACCGTGCGCCAACCCCTCGAGCGCCAGGGACGCACCGCCGTGGGCATGCTGGCCCGCATGATCGAAACCGGCACGACCCCCAGCACCATCCGGCTTCCCGCCCAATTCGTGCCCCGTCGCTCGTGCGCCTGCCTCGACCCCATGATCGTCCGTGCCCGACAAAAACCGTCAGAATTCCACATCGACCCCGGCCCGCGCTTGGGAGATGTCGAACACCAGATGCGCATCGACCGCCTGCTGGAAGACCACGTCCTGACTTCGGGAGAACTCACCTTCCCCATCCAGCTCGCGCAGTCGCTCGAGCATGACGTCTCGCACCCCGAAAGCCACCGCACGGTCGATCTCGTCGAGACCTGGGCCCGCCGCCTGGACCGCCCCGACCCCGGCCACCTCCAGGACTTCTTCTCCGACCTGCGCTGGGAGTCCCTGCCGGGACTGGCGACTTGCGAGGACCGCACCGAACTGGAATCGGTTCTGCACCAGTTGCGACTGGTGGGCGCCCAACTGGGCACCCAAGCCAGCGCTTGGGAGGCCATGCGCCAGGAGCGCTGGACCCGCTCCTTCCACGAGACCTCCGCGCGCCTCATCACCTCGTTCGACGTCGACTCCCTGGTGGAGGAGCTTTCGGGCAGCATCGCTTCGCTGGGAATCCAGTCCTTCTACCTGCTGCTCACGGAAAGCCCCGGGAAATTGCGACTGCGGCTGTCGCATACCGGAGGCTTCCGCGATCCCATTCCTCCCGAGGGCGTGGTGGTCGCCGAACTGGACCTCATGCCCGAGATCCTGATCCGCTGCCGCACCCGCCAATGCTTCACCGTCGATCCCCTCTTCTTCGGGGAGGCGGATATCGGGTTCGTCGTGTTCGAACTCACACCCAGACGCGGTGCCATGTACGATGCCCTGCGCACCCAGATCGCCGCGTCGCTGCGGGGTGCGCAACTGGCCAAGGAGGTCTCGTTCCAGCAGCGACAATTGCTGCTCTCCGAGAAGATGGCCGGCATCGGTCGACTCACCGCAGGCATCGCCCACGAGATGAACACCCCTCTCTCGGCGGTCCGGTCCGCTCTGGAGGAAGCACGCAATCTGGCCGAGGAGTACCGCGACAGCATCGGTGACGCGGAGGTCACTCCCGAAGACCACCAGGCCATCGCCGCCGACATCATCAAATCCCTCGATCTCTCGCGGCGCGCCGCGGAGAAGGCCAGCGCCTTCGTCCGCTCCATCAAGTCGCAAACCCGCGACATGGGCAGTCGAGACAAACACGCACTCGACGCCGCAACGGTGCTGGAGGAATCCGTGCTGTTGCTGTCCCACGCCTCGCGGGAATTCGGCATCCCCATCAAGGTCGACATCCAGGAACGGCCGCTCCCGCTGGTGGGCATCGCCGACCGCCTCTCCCAGATCGTCACGAACCTCCTGGTCAACGCCTTGGACGCCTGCCATGGCGTGCCCGACGCCGCCGTGCGGATCACCGCCTGGATGGACGACGGCGCTCTGCGCATCGACGTGTCCGACGACGGCTGCGGAATCCCCGCGGAGAATCTCCAGAAGATCTTCGAACCCCTCTTCACCACCAAGCCGGTGGGCAAGGGGACGGGGCTGGGACTGGCGATCATCCACGATCTCATGGAAAGCGATTTCGCCGGTACCATCCTGGTGGACAGCATCGTCGGCAAAGGCACGACCTTCCATCTCCTGTTTCCGAAGGGGAAGACCTGACATGGCACGCAAGGGAACGTCGGCCCACCCCACGGGGCGCACCATCCTGCTGGTCGACGACAGCGAAGACGTCCTGGAAGCCAATCGTTCGCTCCTGGAGCGTGAGGGCCACACGGTCCTGACGGCCCTCAGCGGACAGGCCGGCCTGGAGATCCTTCGCGCCCGCGACGTGGAGCTTCTGGTGGTCGACTACTTCATGCCGGTCATGACCGGCGAGGACGTGGTCACCGAGCTCCGGACGTTCAACCGCAGCATCCAGGTGATCCTCTCCACCGGGTACGCCAGCGAACGGCCTCCGCGCGAGATGCTCGCCCGATTGGATATCCAGGGCTACTGCGACAAGAGCGAAGGGCCCGACAATCTGTTGCTGTGGGTGGATGTCGGGCTGAAAATGGCCACCCAGGTCCGCACCCTCGAGATGAGCCGCCAGGGGTTGCGCTACATCCTCGACGTCACCCCCGACCTCCATCGCATCCAGCCGCTGGGAGACCTGCTCCAAGGCATCCTGTTCCAGATCTCGGGTCTCCTGGGGGCGGTAAACTCCTTCGTGGCCATCCCAGGGAGGGCACCCGGGGGCACGACCACCGGTACCGGGCAGGATTCCTCGACGGACAGTTTCCTGGCCATGATGGAAGACGAACGCGAACTGGTGGTCCAGGCGGCCATCGGCCGCTTCACGCACGAACACAGCCTGGAAGGGCAGTTGCGGGAAACCGCCTTCGACGACATCCGCAAGGCGCTCAAGTCCGGCGAGATCACCCGCGACCACACCACTCTCAGCGTTCCCTTGCGCATCGGATCGGCCAATCTCGGGGTGATCTACCTCGACCAGGTCCCGCCGCTGTCGCCTGACAACCAGGAAATGCTTCGCATCTTCGCCAACCAGGCGGCGGTCGCGGTCCAGAACGCCCAGCTCTACCAGGCCGCGGCTCTAGACCCCCTCACCGGCGTCTACACGCGGAAGTTCTGGCAACAACTGGCCCTGCGGGAGCTGCGCACCTGCTTCAGGTTCCGGCACCCCTTCTCGGTGGTGGTCCTGGACATGGACGGTTTCAAGCAAATCAACGACCAGCACGGCCACCTTGTGGGCGACAAGGCGCTGGAGGCCGTGGGACGCAGCCTGAGGTCGCACATGCGGGCCTCCGATGCCGCCGGCCGGTTCGGTGGCGACGAGTTCGTCCTGCTTCTGCCCCGCACCGACCACGAGGGATCGATCATCGTGTGCCGACGCATCCTCGACGAACTCGACCGCCAAGGATGGACGGAATCCGACGGCTCGTCCATCCTGCTGCGGGCCACCCTGGGTTCGGCCACGCTCCCTCCCCACACCTACGACGTCGCGACCCTTCCGCGCCCGGTCCCCAACGAATGGTTCCAGGGCGTCATGCGCGGCATCTTCGAGCACGCAGACCGCGGGGTGTACCGCGGCAAGGCCCTCGGCGGGCACGTGCACACCGCCGACGACGCCTTCGACTGGCCCGAGCCACCCCCCAGCAGCTCCGACCCCGACGACCCCGACTCCACCTTCTTCTTGCCGCGCTGAGCCCACTCCCCCGAACAGACCCAGGAGCCTTCCAGACCATGGCCAGGAAATTCGGCGCCGCCCCCTCCTCCAGCGGCAAGACCATCCTCTGCATCGACGACCAGACCGACTTCCTCGAAGCCATCGCGTCCCTGCTGACCCGCCAGGGCCACCACGTCCTGACCGCCTCCGACGGCACCGCGGGGCTTTCCCTGTTGCGCAGCCAACCGGTCGACCTTCTCCTGCTGGACTATTTCATGCCCGGCATGACCGCCGAGGACGTTCTCACCCACGTGTGGGACCCCTCCCTGCAGGTGATCCTCCTCACCGGGTACGCCAGCGAAAAGCCGCCTCGCGAAATGCTCAACCGGCTCAACATCCAGGGGTACTGCGACAAGAGCCGCGGTCCCGAGGAGGTTCTCCTGTGGGTCGATGTCGGCCTGCGCGCGGCCTCCACCGTCCGCGCCCTCGACGCCTCCCGCCAGGCGCTTAGACAGATTCTGTCAACTTCGGCGCGTCCCACCCAGCGCGACCCCATGGAGAACATCCTGTCGGGTCTGATCGCGCAAGCCTCGTCCATCCTGGGGCTGCGCAAGGCCCACATCGCCCTGCTGGACAAACCCGAGGCCTTCGTGCCCCCCTCCAGCTTCGAGGAGAGCTCCGCTCCCGAACCCGGACTCGAGGCGTTGCGCGTGGCCGCGACCATGGACGGCGCGACGTCCGTAGGCACCCGCCTCGAGGAACTGCTTCCCTCCGAGGCCGTGGAGACCCTGCGGGGCGGCGACCTCCTGGACCTCGACCTGTTCGACGAGGGCGCACTCGTCGCGCTGCGCTCGGAAGGAAGCCTGGTCGGGGTGCTGTGGGTCGAACCCGCACCGCTGCCGGGTAGCGATACCCTCGAGCTCCTCACCTTCATCGGCGTGCAGGCCGCCTCGATGATCCGTCGCCACTCCACCGCCACCCTCGACATCGTCTCGGGTCTGCAGTCCAAGGGCTTCTGGAGACAGGCAACTTGGCGCGACCTGCGCGCGGCCATGCGGTTCCGCTACCCGGTTTCCCTGACCACCATCGGTCTGCTGCGCATGGACACCATCCCCGACCGTGGGTGGGATCCGGTGCTGGAAGCGGTGGGGCGCGTGGTGCGTCTGAGCATCCGCGGGACCGACCTGGCCACGCGGGAAACCGACAGCCAGATCACCATCCTCCTTCCCCACACGGATGTCGATGGAGCGCGAAGACTCGGCGAGCTTCTGACGGCCCGCATCTCCGAGCTCGAAGTGAATCTTCCCACCGGAACCGTCCAGATCGAAGCCGTCGCGGGCTCGGCGACCTTGTTGCCCGAAAGCATCCCCGCGTTGTTCGACCACGCTCCGGTCCCCCCGGGGTATTTCGAACACGCCGAGGTGCAGTTGCGCCACCGGGCCTCGAGCCTTCTGGCCAATGCCACCCTCACCGGTCCTGGCACCTCGCTTTCGCGCCCCGAAACGGACTGGCCGCTGGACTGACCTCCGGGCCACCTCACCTGCAGGTGGCACCGGGAATTCCCGGATAGCCATCGATCGCGCCCGGGCCATCGCCGGTTGGCAACGCCTTCGCGCCGTCCGGCGGTTATTTCCCCACGCCATGCGCCATCGACTCGAACCCCTGCGGGGCGTCTGGTTCGCCCTGGGGACGTTCTGCGGCTGGGGTGCGCTGGCCTGTCCGCGTCCCTGGGGCTGGCTCTTCCCTGCCGCCTTCGTGGCCGCATCCCTCGTGCCCGCGGGGAGAGGGGCCCGTTCGGCCTTGGCCATCGGCGGTTTCCTTGAGGCCGCGCTGCTGCTGCTGCTGTGGACCCCCGACGGGACCTCGCCGGACGCCTCCGGCCCATTTCGCCTGGTCATCACACGGCAAATCCGCACCGACCGTTGGGAGGCCCATCTGCTGTCCGCACCCCAGTCAACTCTGGTGGGACAAAAAGTCAGGCTGGTCTCGCCGACAGCGCAAGTCGGGGACACCCTCGATGGAACAGGGATTTTGCGAAGTCCGAAACCCCCGCGCAATCCGGGAGGTTTCGACGAAGAACGCTGGGCCGCATCGGAAGATCTCGCGGGTATGCTCGTGCTGGACTCGCCTTCGAGCCGTCTTGGACCACCCGACCCCATGGAAGAGGCGCGACAGAGTACAGGGACCTGGGTGCGCACCATCTTGACCACCCGCCTGGACGCCCCTTCGTCGGCCCTGTGGATCTCCACCTTGCTTGCCGATGGGAGCAGGTTGCCCTTGGATGTGGCGACCGCGTTCCGACGTACGGGGCTGTACCACATGCTCTCGGTTTCCGGCTTCCACCTGGTGGTCCTGGGCGGGGCCGCACTGTCGCTGCTCTCGCTTTGCCATTTGGGGGCGCGCGCCGCCTGGGGCGGCGCGGGGGCCGTGGTGTGGCTCTACGTGGGGTACCTCGGGTTCCCCGCCCCCGCGCTGCGGGCCGCCATCGCCTTCTCCCTGGTCGGGTCGGCGAGAGCGACCGGACACCGTACCCACGCCGGCAACGCCTTGTGCCTGGGGGGTGCGACCTTGCTCCTTCTGGATCCCAACACCTTGTTCCAGACGGGGGTGCAACTCACCTTGGCCGCCACCGCCGCACTGATCTGGCTGGCCCCGGGCCTGGAGTCGCTGCTGGTCCCGCGCGACCTGCCAGCCTGGGGACGGAATCTGGCACGCGCCGTGACGACCTCCCTCGCCGCGACCCTGGCAACGGCCCCCATCCTGGCCTGGTCGATGGGCACGGTTCCCTGGGTCGGGATCCCGGCGGGCATTGTCGCCTCGGGATTCTTCTCGGCGGGATTCCTGGCGAGCCTGGCGGTGGTGGCCCTGGGCCCCCTCCCGGCGGTGTGGTCCGAGGGGTTCGCCGGCGCTGCGGAATTCTGCGCCCGGGTGGTCCTGGAGATCGCCCTGCGCGTCGGAGACTGGGATGGCGGCTGGTTCGAGGTGGTGCGCCCCACCGTGGCGGAGATGTTCATCTGGTCGGCGGCGATGATCCTGCTGGCGGGCTGTTCGCTTGGTCGACACACCCGCTCCCTGTGCCTGGCCCTGCTGGCCTTGCTGGGTGCCACGACCCCCTGGTGGCCGCATCTGTCCAACCAGCCGAAGTGGGCCTCGATCCATGTCCTGGATGTCGGACAGGGGGATGCGATCCTGCTGCGAGCTCCCGGTGCCCCCACTTGGCTGGTGGACGCCGGCCCCCGCTCGTGGGGGCCCAAACCCCGCGACGCGGGAGCCGACGTCGTGGTCCCGGCCCTGCGGGCCTTGCGGGTGCCGCGGCTCGACGTGCTGGCGATCACGCACCCGGATCTGGATCACTGGGGTGGGGCCGAGGCGGTGACCACCCCCTATCCCCCTCGCCTGCTTCTGGAGCCGAGGGGATCGAACCCCGATCCAGCGCCGGGCTGGGATTCGGCCCGCGTGCGGATCGTCGCGCGCGGCGCCCGGATCGACAGCGCCGGCTTCGGACAATTTCTGCCCTGGGGCGCATCGGGAGCCGTGGTCGCGCTGTCTCCGGGGCGCACCACATCCCTGCCCGACCGCAACGCCGGGAGCCTGGTGCTTTCGGTGCGCTGGGGTCTGGCCCGGGCCCTGCTGACGGGTGATGCCGAAGACTGGACCGAAGAGCGGATGTTGACCGCGCGCACCGACCTGCGTGCCCAGGTCTTGAAATTGGCCCACCATGGATCGAAGTCGTCTTCTTCCACGGAATTTCTGGAGGCCACCGGGGCCCGAAGGGCCGTGGTGTCGGCCGGTCGGCGCAACCGGTACGGCCACCCCCACACCGAGACCCTCGACCGGGTGGCCGCCCACGGAGCGGAACTTCTGGACACCCGCCAAGGCGCATGGGAGATCCGATTGTTTCCCGACGGCAGGATCGAGGCATTTCCGGCCGTCCGGCGGTGGTGGCGGGGTCCCTGGCAGCGGCGCGTCCTATCTTTCCGGACCTTCCCATGGATATGGACCGGTCGGTGAAAGAAGTCTTCGAAGGAACGCGCATCGTCCGGCGGCCGGTGCGGGGCATCGTCGCGGCCTACCACGAACTCCCCTACCGGCTGGTGGGACCCCGCGAAGACGGCTCGGTCCTGATCCAAGGAACCATCCGCGTCTCGCCCCGACTGGTCCTGACCTTGCGGCAGTTGGCCGACCGCTTCGGGGACATCTTCGAAGGCGACGAAGGGTTCATGGACCAGGAGATCGTGGCCCGCTCGTTCCAATTCGCCGTGGCCCGCGACCCCAACCGCAGCATCCGCAACGAACACCTGCGCATCGAACCGCGCACGGAGCCCGCCGACCGGCTCCTGGGCAACCTGGAAGACGAGATGGCCCGCGCCGAGGACACCCGCACCGCGCTCCTGCACTGCCCGAACCCACGGCTGTATCCCATCTCCATCGACCGGTTCCTGCGCGAGATCCTGGACCGCGAGATGCACACCTGAGCACATCCACTCTGGACGCCGGGTTTCCGACCTTCCGACCGGGAGCCCTCATCACAGCAGGGCTCCCCAAGCGTCATCTCTGAGGGGACGAGGTCAGTTGCCTTCCTTGAAGCAGGTGTCGATGGCCAGCGCCGCGGCCAGCAGCATCTTGCGCGAAGCGTTCTTGTTCGCCGATCCGGAGAGATCGACCACGTAGTTGTCGGCCGAAGTGAACAGTTCCTTGCCCATGCCGGCCCACTTCTTCGTGATGGTGCCCAGGATCTCGCCCGACGCCGACAGGAGCTGGAAGTTCCAACCCTTCCAGTCACCCTTGACCGAGGCGATCTCCTGCTCGGCCGTGTCCAGGATCCGGAAGTTGATGCCCCACGAGAACAGCTTGCTCTTGAGGTGCCCCAGGACCTTTCCTTGACCGTCGACGACCGAAACCCGCGGCGACAGGAACGAGAATCCGCGACGGATCTCGAGGAAGGTACGGGCCTCGTGCTGGTCGGTGATGCGCACCACCGTGGGCAACATGCGCTTGTTCACCGCCAGGCGCAGAATGTGCACCCACCAGGCGATGTGCTCCTTGCACAATCCCACCGGGTTTCCCGTCGCGGGATCGACCAGATCGTAGGTGTCGGATATCTTGAGCATTCCGACGCGTTCCTTGACGAAAATGGTGTCCAGTTCGAGCATGGTTGGGGGCTCCCGGGTTGAAGATGTGCGCTCCACAATAGCATCCTCCGGCACAAAAGGGTAACAAGGGCGCAGAGCACGGAACCCCTGCCGCGGTTTCTACGTTTCCCTCCTCGCGTCCGTTTTTCACTCCCGACGAGGTTCCGATGTCCGAGTCCCAGGTGCCCTCCGATCTGCTCTACGCCGCCTCCCACGAATGGATTCGCCAGGAAGGGGACGTGGTCACCGTGGGCATCACCGACCACGCCCAACACGAGCTGGGCGACATCGTATTCGTCGAGCTTCCCGACATCGGGCAGCTTGTGGAGCCAGGCAAGGGTTTCGCCGTGATCGAAGCCGTCAAGACCGTGGCCGACCTCTACGCTCCCGCCGCGGGCGAAGTGATCGCCGTCAATGACGACCTCGGCTCGAACGCTGGCGCCATCAACGCCGATGCCTACGGCGCCTGGATCGCCAAGATCCGTCTCTCGGGCCCGCTGTCCTCCGATCTGATGGACGCCACCGCCTACAAGGCCACCCTGTGACGCACCGGTTCATCCCCCGGACCTCTCCCGAGGAAACCGAGATGTTGGCCGCCTCCGGGGTCGCCTCCATCGACGACTTCCTCACCGACATCCCCGCGCACCTGCGGCTCAACCGTCCGCTGGACGTTCCTCCCGCGCTGTCGGAGATGGCCCTGGCCCGCGACGTGCGTCGCCTGGCCCAGAAGAACAAGGGCATGACCGACGTCACGAGCTTCCTGGGGATGGGCTGGACCAAACATTTCATCCCCGCCGCCGTGGACAGCGTGCTCCAGCGCAGTGAATGGACCACCGCCTACACACCGTACCAGCCCGAAGCATCGCAGGGCAGCCTGCAGCAGATCTTCGAATACCAGACGATGGTCGCTGAACTGGCCGGCATGGAGATTTCCAACGCATCGCTCTACGACGGGGCCACCGCGCTGGTCGAAGGCCTGATCATGGCCTCGGCGTGCACTCGCGGCCGCAAGACCTTCGCCATCGCCGGAAGCCTCAATCCCCGGTGGCGCGAAGTCGTCCAGACCTACGCCCCCTCCAACGAGTGGTCCTTCCTCGACATCGCCTGGTCCAAGCAGGACGGCCTGCTGGACCGCGTGGCCCTCGAGATGCAGCTTGCCGCCCATTCCGGCAAGATCGCCGGCATCGTGGTCCAGACGCCCAACGCCTTCGGGCTCCTGGAAGACCTCGTGGGCCTGCGCGAGACCTGCGACCGGCACGGTTGCGTCCTGCTGGTCGCCGCCGATCCCTTGTCGCTTTCCGTCATCGAGCCCCCCGGCTCCTTCGGTGCCGACATCGTGGTCGGAGAAATGCTCGGACTGGGTGTGCCCACCTCGCTGGGCGGACCCGCCCTGGGCTACCTGACCACCCTGAAAAAACACATCCGCCAGATGCCTGGTCGTATCGTCGGTCGCACCCTCGACGCCACGGGCCGGCGCGCCTACTGTCTGACCGCCCAGACCCGCGAGCAGCACATCCGTCGCGAGAAGGCCACCTCGAACATCTGCTCCAACCAGGGGTTGATGACCGTCGCGGCCACCCTGTGGCTTTCCCTGCAGGGCCCGCAAGGCCTGACCGAAATCGCCGAACAATGCCTCTCGCGCCTGGCCTACGTCCGCGAGGGATTGGGCATGGCAGGAATCCTGCCGCTGTACGTCGGAACCCCGTTCCAGGAACAGGCGTTCCGCTTGCCCGCCGGGTCCCGCTCCCGCGTCGAGGACGCCTGCCGGACCGCGGGACTCCTCCCCGGAATCTGGTTGGCCGATCTGCTTCCCGGGGTTCCCGCCGAAACCTTGCTGGTATGCGTCTCCGAGACCCACACCCGCCAGGATCTGGACCTGCTGGTCGCCACACTTTCGTCCGCCGGAGGCCAGGCATGAGCTGGAACGACGATGCCGGTCGCACCTTGTTCGAAAAATCCCGCCCCGGCCAACGTGGTACCGGCCCCTTGGAATGGGATGTCGATCGCCCTGGACTGGACGCCCTGGTTCCGTCCACCTTCCGGCGCAAACGCGCCCCGCGGCTGCCGGAGCTCGCCGAAGGCGAGGTGGTGCGCCACTTCGTGAATCTCAGCAACAAGAACCACCACATCGACAAGGGGTTCTATCCGCTGGGCTCGTGCACCATGAAGTACAACCCCAAGGTCAACGAAAGCCTCGCGCGGTTGTCCGGATTCACCACGGTGCACCCGCTGCAGCCCGCCGAGACCATCCAGGGGGCCCTGGAACTGATGTGGCGCCTGGAGCACATGCTGGCCGAAGTGTCGGGCATGGATTCGGTCAGCCTGCAGCCATCGGCCGGTGCCCACGGCGAGCTGACCGCCCTGCTGGTGATCCGCGCCTACCACCTGTCGCGCGGTGAAACGCGCAAGCGCATCCTGATCCCCGATTCGGCCCACGGCACCAACCCCGCCTCGGCCGCGATCGCGGGATTCGAGTGCGTGACAGTGAAGTCCGGGCCCGACGGCCGCACCGACGTGGACGATCTCAAATCCAAGTTGGGCCCGGACGTGGCCGCCTTCATGATCACCAACCCCAACACCGTCGGACTCTTCGAGACCCGGGTCGAGGAAATCTGCGCGGCCTGCCACGCGGTGGGCGCCCAGGTGTACATGGACGGCGCGAACCTCAACGCCCTGGTGGGCATCACGCGTCCCGGCGACCTCGGTTTCGACGCGATGCACTTCAACCTGCACAAGACCTTCAGCACCCCCCACGGCGGCGGTGGTCCGGGCTGCGGCCCCATCGGCGTGAAGAGCCATCTGGCGCCGTTTCTGCCTTCGCCCCGCGTCGAAAATCGCGACGGGCGGTTCACGCTGGAAAAGCCCTCCACCAGCATCGGACCTGTGCATGGGGCGTTCGGCAACTTCCTGGTGATGGTGCGCGCCTACGCCTACATCCTGGCCATGGGTCCCGAGGGATTGTCCCGGGTGGGACGCACCGCCGTCCTGAACGCCAACTACCTCTACGCGAAGATCAAACATGTCATGGGAACCCGCTTCGAGGGCCCGTACATGCACGAATTCGTGCTGGACGGTTCGCCGCTGAAAGCCCACGGACTGCACACCTCGGACTTCGCCAAGCGGCTGATGGACTTCGGTGTCTACGCCCCCACGATCTACTTCCCGCAGATCGTGCCCGAGGCCATGATGATCGAACCCACCGAGACCGAAAGCCGCGAGACCCTCGATCGCTTCGCCGAGGCGTTCCTGCAGGTGCACGAGGAATGCCGCACCAACCCCGACTTCGTGAAGACGGCGCCCCACAACCTGCCCCTGCGGCGCGTCGACGAGGTCAAGGCCGCCAAGGACCTGATCCTCACCCATCCGTTCGACTGACGGAATCCGTCCAAGGTTCCGGACCTCCCGAGGCCCGCCGTCCCCACCGGGGATCGGCGGGCCTTTTTGCGTCTTGTCCAGAGGTCTTGTACCCCCGCCGAAACATCGGATTCCTAGGTTACCTTGCTCGCCTGGGTGCCTCGTACCCGAGGCTCCCGTGATGTCCATTCCACACCCTCCGTCGCCCTTGCGCCGACCTTCGAGGCACCCGCACCTATGCCCTTGAATTCCTTCACCGCATCCGATCTCGCCCACCTCGCGGAACGCGGCATCGACAGCCGCGAAATCGCCTCGCAGGTCACCATCCTGCGCCAAGGTGCCACGGCCCCCCTGCTGGACCGGGCCGCCACCGTCGGCGACGGCATCGTGGCACGCCCCCTCCCCGACCTGCAGCGCTTCGTACCGGCCTTCGAGGCCGCCGCCGCGCGTGGCGAGGCCGGATTCTTCGTGCCCGCCTCGGGGGCCGCCAGCCGCATGTTCGCCAGCCTGCGCCAACTGGTTTCGGGCACCCACCCCACACCGGAAGCCGAGACGGCAAAACTCATGACCCTGGCGCGCACTCCCGTGGTGGCGCGCAACCTGTGGGACAAGGGGATTTCGCCCGACGACGCCGTAGGTATCGCGCGCCTGATGGTCGAGGACCCTCCGATCGGGTACGGCTGGGCCTCCCGCCCCAAGGCCTTCGTGCCCTTCCACGAAGACCCGGAAGATTCCTTCCCCCTTCGTACCCCCCTGGTGGAGCAGGTCGCCGAGGCCTCGGAGATCCTGGGGAAATCCGGCAAAGGTGTCCTGCATTTCACCTTGCCCGAGGCTTGGCCTCTCCCTTCGGGATTCGACGAACACTGCCGCGCATTGTCCCGTCGCCATGGTGGCGACATCGTCGCGGCCGCCTCGCTGCAGTCGCCTTCCACGGACACGCTCTCGCTGGGACCCGACGGGCAAATCGTGCGCGACAGTGAAGGCTTCCCTGCACTGCGTGCGGGTGGGCACGGCTCGTTGCTGCCCAACCTGGAAATGACCCCGGGCCGTGTGGTCCTGGTCAAGAACATCGACAACATCCAGCCCGACGCGCGACGCGCGGTGGTGGTGCCTTGGCGCAAGGCATTGGGGGCCCTGGCTTTGGCCTTGCGCGATGCCGCGGACGATTTCCTCGCCTCCGGCGATGCCGCGGCCCTGCGTGCCTTGGCCGCCGACCTGGGCATCGGGTTGCCCGCCTCCGACCTGGCGCTGCGCCAGACGGTCGACCGCCCCCTGCGCGTGGCCGGCATGGTGCCCAACGTGGGTGAACCAGGCGGCGGCCCGTTCTGGATCACCCTGGGTGATGGAACCCAACGCCTGGAGATCGTCGAACAATCCGAAGTGGCTCCCCAGCAAAAGAGCCTGCTGGGCACCAGCACCCACTTCAATCCGGTCGAGTTGGCCTGCTGCTTCCGCAAGCGCGACGGATCGACTTGGCCGCTGCAAGACCACATCGATCCGTCGCGGGCTTTCCTGTCCACCAAGCCCTCTCCCAAAGGCGACATCCGTGTTCTGGAGCGCCCAGGCCTCTGGAACGGCTCCATGTCCCTGTGGTGGACCATTTTCCTGGAAATCCCGCTGGATACGTTCCTTCCCGCCAAGACCATTCACGATCTCGCCCATCCATGGCGGGTCGGCACGGTCTGATCGTTTTCTCGGGGAGTTTCCCACGGGAAAGCACGGCGCACGGGTTCCCGGGCGCCGTTTCTGTTTTGGAGTGCGTGCGATGGGAAAAACTCACGAATCGACACGGATTGCCATGACAAATGACAATCAGTCCTGACGAATTGCCACTCCTTTCCAATGGCATTCTGCCAAGCCGGGATGGCATGATTCGATGGGTTTCGATGCGATTGGCCTGAGGTTTGCAAACCCACGACGTCAAATCGGACACGGCCACCGTGCACGACCACAGCTCCACCCTCCTGGAAGGATTCCACCATGCGACTTGCCCAAAGCCTCCACCGAGCCGGAATGGCTCTGGCACTGATCGGCGGACTTACGTTCGCCTCGGCGCAGGACACCCCCGCCGTCGCTGCCGACAGCGCGGCCCCTGTCGCGACGGTGGTGGATTCCGCCTCGGCTCCGGTTGCCGACTCCGCGCTGATCCAGCGTGTGGCAGACCTCGAAGCGTACATGAACAACGTCGCCCCCACCAAGCTCACGGGAATCCCCGGGCCCGGCCACAACGGCTTCCTGATGGTCTGCGCCGCTTTGGTGCTGTTCATGACCCTCCCCGGCCTCTTCCTGTTCTACGGCGGCCTCGTCCGCACCAAGAACGTCCTCTCGATCATCGCCCAGTGCTTCGGCATCGCGGGCATGGTGACCCTCCTTTGGTGGGCTGTGGGCTATTCGCTGGCCTTCGAAGGCGGCAACGCCTTCATCGGCACCTTCGGCAAGGCATTCCTGAAGGGCGTCGGCATCGCCCCCAACACAGGCTACTCGGCCTGGGTTTCGGAATCCGTGTTCGCCATGTACCAGCTCATGTTCGCGATCATCACCCCGGCCCTCATCATCGGCGCCATCGCCGAGCGCATGAAGTTCAAGGCCGTGATGCTGTTCGTGTTGCTGTGGATGCTCATCGTCTACTTCCCGCTGGCCCACATGGTCTGGGGCGCCACCGGCCTGATGAACGGTGTCTGGAATGCCGCGGCCTCGATCAAGGCCATCGACTTCGCCGGCGGTACCGTTGTGCACATGAGCTCGGGCTGGTCGGCTCTGGTGCTCATGATCATCCTCGGCAAGCGCAAGGGCTGGGGCAAGCAGAACTTCGCTCCCCACAGCCTGGTCCTGACCGCTATCGGCACCGGGATGCTCTGGGTTGGCTGGTACGGCTTCAACGCCGGCTCCGCGGTCGCTGCCGACGGTATCGCCTCGCAGGCCTTCATGACCACCACCCTGGCCACCGGCGTCGCCGCCTTCGTCTGGCCCATGCTCGAATGGATGAAGACCGGCAAGCCCACGGTCCTGGGCTTCTGCTCGGGTGCGGTCGCAGGCCTGGTCGTTGTCACTCCGGCCACCGGCTTCATCACCGCCACCGGTGCGGTGCTCATCGGCGTCGCCGCCGGCGTGATCCCCTACTTCGCTTGCACCAGCCTCAAACGCGCCCTCAAGTACGACGACGCTCTGGACACCTTCGGCGTGCACGGTGTCGGCGGCACGCTGGGTGCTCTTCTCACGGGCTTCCTGGCCACCGCGGAAGCCAACCCGAACCTGAACCTGAACCTCGCGGACATCGTCGGCAAGACTCTCTGGCTCGAGCAGCTCAAGGCCATGGGTCTCACCATCGCCCTGTCCGTGATCGCCACCGTGGTCATCGCCTACATCCTGAAGTTCACCGTCGGCCTCCGTCCCGAGCAGGACGAGGAAGAGCAGGGCCTGGACCTCGTCGAGCACGGCGAACAGGGCTACCACTACCAGGACTGAAACACGAAGCCACCGCCCCGGAAGATCGCTCCAGGGTTGTGATCGATCTCCAACGGGGAGAAGGGTTCAACCCTCCTCCCCGTTTTTGCGTTTTGCCGTTTACCGATCGCGGTGCCCGAAACCCCGAACTGGCCGCAGTCGCAGGCCCCCCAAAAACCGCCGCCGACGGTTACAGAATCACAACAAAGGCAGGGAAAGACGGGGAGCCGCCCCTTCGTGGCCCAGCAACAGCGCCTTGATGGCCGGGCCCCCGGCCGAATATCCCCCGAGCGTGCCATTGGAAGCCACCACCCGATGGCAGGGCACCACCAGCGGAAAGGGATTGCGGCGCATGGCCTGCCCGATGGCCTGGTATCCGCGCGCGATTCCCGCCAGGGAAGCGACGTCCGCGTAGGTGAACGTGCGCCCCGCGGGAATTCCCTCCAGCACCGCGAGAATCGCGGCGGTTCGGACAGGAACGAACGACCAGTCCAGAAGCTCGAGAATCGCGGGCGGGGCGCGGCGTTGGCTCCAGGCCTCGACCCAATCCTCCAATCGCTTCGCCGGCCCGGACGCGGACAATTCCCGAGTTCGGCGAACCTCTCCCGAGACCAGCGCCAGGCCCACCAACCGGCCGGACTTCCAGTGCGCTTCCAGGCGAAGCGGCACCACCCGCAAAGGATGCGAAGACGTGCCTTCCAAGGTCAGATTCCCGGCGCGACCCGCGCCAGGATGCCATCGTAGAGCTCCCGCATGCGGGGTACCGCGATGCCGGCGGCCTCGGCGCGCCGCAGGGGTTCCCCGACGATGGCCTCGTATTCCGTGGGCCTGCCCTTCTGGAAATCGACCAGGATGGAGGGTCGGTACGCGCCCATGCCTTCGGTCTGGGACATGTTGTCCGAGGCCATGCGCGGATCGAGCTCGACGCCGTCGGCACGCGCTCCCGCGAAGACCTCCTGCATGAGGTCGGAGGCGAAATCCCGGTGCTGCCGCAGGATGACATCCGTGGTGACGCCGCCAAGGAATAGGGACAACCCCGAGAACGGAACGTTCCAGACCAACTTGCCCCATTTCACCTTGCGGCCGTCGGTGGCGCGACGCACAGGCACACCCCCGGCGCGGAAAAGGTCACCCAGGTGGTCGGCCACACCCTGGAGCCGCTCGCGCCCAACATCGAAATACGGCGCGAAGGCCAGGCCACCGGCCGCGTAGTGGTGGACCGTTCCGGGCAGCCCCCGTTCGGCGCAGATGAACGCCGCACCACCGAGCACGCGTTCGGGCCCCACCGCCTGCGCACAGACCTCTTCGCTTCCCAGACCGTTCATCAGGCTGACGGCCACCCCCTCCTGCCCCAGGACCCTGGGAAGCATTCCGGCCAGCAAAGGGGACTGGGCCCACTTGAACCCCAGGATGGCCACGTCGCACACGGGCATTTCGTCTATCGAGCCCCAGGCGTTCACCGGTCCTTGCCAATTTCCGTCCACGCTTTCCAGGCGCAGTCCGTCGCGACGGACCGTTTCGAGCTCCGAGTGGTACAGGAAATGCACCTCGGCACCGGCCTGCACCAGCCGGGCACCGTAATACCCACCCACCGCTCCGGAACCCAGGATGGCGATCTTCACTTGTGGTTTCTCGATTCGGAGGCCCACACACCGAACCCGACGAAGCCCAGCACCGTGAGCACCAGCAGGGCGGTGGGCTTCTGGTCGCTCAGGAAGCCACGCAGGATGCGCTCGCTCCAGGAGGCCACCATGGTGTAGCCGGCGGTGAAGACCACGATCCAGGCGAGGGTGCGGAAGAAGAAATGCCAGCGCCCCACCAGTCGGCTGATGAGCCCGTCCAGAGGCCGGGAAACGATGACCACGAAACTGGTGGCCATGGCGTAGGAGATCTCGCGGACGTGTCCGTGGGCGAAGACGGCGAGGCGGTCAATCTGCAGGGTATGCATCCAGTCCATAGGACCGAAAACTAGGTTACCGACCACGAACCACATATGAGCAAACCAGACCTATTCCCGACCGATCCCGGCACCGCGCCCGCGGATGCCCCTGCCACCACATCCGGCCGTCTCGCGAGCCTCGCCGCGCGACTGGAGGAGCTCGACCGCGCGTATTACGCCAAGGCGGCTCCCGAAGTCTCGGACGGCGAGTACGACGAACTGCGCGCGGCCTACGACCTTCTTGCCGACCAGGCTGGTCTGTCCGAAAGCGACCGGTACACGCGCTCGGTCGGGGACGACCATTCCGATGGTTTTGCCACGGTGGTGCACACCCATCCCATGCTGTCGTTGGAGAAAGCGGCCACCCGTCCGGAGCGCCTGCCCCTTTCGGGTGCCGATGCGGCTCCGGTCGATGCCGAAACCACCCCGCGGTGGGAGTCCGAGACTGCCTGGGGGCGTCTGGTGGCGTGGGATCGCCGCACTCGCGAGGCCCTGGAAACACCCGGCCCCTTGCGCCTGGTGTTGGAACCCAAGATCGACGGGATCTCGGTCTCCCTGATCTACGCCGATGGCCGCCTGGAACGCGCCGTGACCCGGGGCGACGGAAGGCGCGGCGACGTGATCACCGCGCAGGTTCTGGCTTGTGAAGCCGTGCCGGCGCATGTGCGGGAGACCGCCCGGTTCGAGGTCCGGGGCGAGCTCTACCTGCCCCAAGGCGCCTTCGAGGCCCTGAACAACCGCCTCGCCCAGGCCGATGAAAAGATCCTGGCCAATCCCCGCAACGCCTGCGCGGGCCTGATGAAGCGCAAGGATCCTTCCACCTTGATTGGTAGCGGGGTGCGCGCGTTCCTGTACCACCTGCCCTCCGGATCGCACGACATGGCCCTGCCGACCTCGCAGGCACAACGCCTGGAGTGGCTGGCCGGCCAAGGATTCCAGGTCCATGCCGACACCCGCGTGTGCGTCGGCATCGAAGAGGCCTACCTGGGCTGCCTGGCTTTCGCCGCGCGCCGCGCGATCCTCGACCACGACATCGACGGCATGGTCGTGAAGATCGACGACACCTCCACCCATGCGCAACTCGGTGCCACCGACCACCACCCGCGCTGGGGCATCGCCTACAAGTTCCCGCCCGAACGGCGCGCCACCCGCCTTGCCGGCATCACCATCCAGGTGGGACGCACCGGAGCCCTCACTCCGGTGGCCGAGCTCGAACCCGTGCAACTGGCCGGCACCACCGTCGCGCGCGCCAGCCTCCACAACCGCTCCCACCTGGAACGCCTGGATGCCCGCGTGGGCGACCTCGTGGTGGTCCAGAAGGCCGGAGAGATCATCCCGCAGGTCGTGGAGGTGCGCAAGGAGTCCCGCCCGACGGATTCCGTCCCCTTCGTCTTTCCCGAAACCTGCCCGGTGTGCGGGGGCGATCTCGAGGATCGCGGCCAGGGGCTCGACAAGGACTCCGGAGAACGCATCCAACTGATCGCCTGCTCCAACATGGCCTCCTGCCCTGCCCAGTTGGTGGGCCGACTGGAGCACTTCGCCTCGCGACGGGCGCTGGACTTGGAAGGTCTGGGCGGCATTGTCGCCGAGGCCCTCGTGGGAAAAGGATTGGTGAAGGACGTCCTCGACCTATTCCATCTGACCCTGGAGGAGCTCGCCGCGTTGAACCTCGGAACGGAGGACGCGCCTCGGGTGTTCGGCGAGAAGAACGCGACGAAACTTGTGGAAGCGATTGGTCGTGCCCGCACAGCTCCGTTGGCGAAGTGGTTGCACGCCCTGGCCATCCAGAACGTCGGCGAAACCATGGCGATCCGGATCGCGGCGACACACGAGACTTTGGAAGCGATCGCGCTGTCCCCTGCCCTGGAAGCCCTCGACGAACTGGGTCTGCTGAAGACCGAAGACACCCTTCTCGGGAACAAGTCCGCCAAGGCCGGCCGCACCGAAGAGGAGAACGCCGAAGTCGCCCTCCGACGGCAGGCGGTCAAGTCACGCATCGCGATCCTGTCCGCCACGACCCGCGCCGCCGGAGTGGACGACATCGGCTCGGTGACCTCCCGTTCCATCAGGACGTTCCTGGGATCGGAACGCGGCATCGCCCTGGTGGCCGGTCTCCGCGAAAACGGAATCTCTCCGCGGGGCGATATCCGTTCAGCGGAAGGCCCCCTTTCGGGCAAGACGGTGGTGATCACCGGCACCCTCCCCACCCTCAGCCGCGACCAAGCCCGCGAGCTCGTTCGCCAGGCCGGAGGAAAAGCGGGCGATTCCGTCAGCAAGAAGACCGATTACGTGGTTGCCGGGGAAGAGGCCGGATCCAAGCTGGCCAAGGCCCTGAGCCTAGGCGTTCCGGTGATCGACGAATCCGCACTGCGCAAGCTGGCCGCCGGGGAAAACCCTTAAGGCGGCCATATGCTCCGGACCGTGGTCGCTTCCAAACGGAGCCACGCATGAGGATTTTGCGAGCCAAGGAATGGACTCGATTTCCGAGGACATGAACCTGGTCGGTGTTCAGCTGCAAACGACGCTTGGCGACCACACCACCCGGGCGCGATCCAAAAACGTTGCAACCCGGGAAGATCTCCGAGATCAATCCACGGCATGGATGGTTGGGCTTTCCAGGATCCGTTGCACAAAGTAGACCAGATACATGGAGAAAACGACGCCTCCCAACAGCAGCGATAGCGGGTAAACGTCAGAGGCAAGGCTTGCCGATCCTGTCATGAAGCGGTGGCCCGATTGTACAACCTCAAGGAGGATGGATCCGACGGTGCTTGATCCGTCCGTTGTGGCGAACTGACTGGAGGTACGATCCCACAAGGCGGCCAGAAAAAAGAAAAACGCGAGGGTATACGGAATCAACAGAACCCATTTCGGAAACTGGATGAATTCACGAGTATCCGTCCAATCGCCAATCTGGAACGCATAAAAATGCTGATACGAAAGGCCATCGTGGATCCACGACATCTCTACATACGAAACATTATATTCCGCTGCCAAATCCAATTCTTTTTGGCGACGGATCGGAAGGCTTGGGAATTTCTTGCGAATCTCGATCCCGGTCAAGGTCTCTGAACAACACTCGAGCCAGAGGTCATCCTGTGTATCCGGAGATCGCAAACTTAACCATTTCAACAGCAACAGAATGCCACCAATAGAGAATAGAATCCATTGGACCATGGGCTGGCTGGCAGAAACAAATTTTCCATCGACAGAATAAGGCAGAAAAAAGTAACTCATATTCGGAATGGCCAAAGCCAAGATATTATCCATCAGCAATTGATTCTGTCGCCGAGAAATCGAGTACCGAACGATTTCTCTCCATTCGCCAATTGTTGTTGCAGGCATGATCGAACTCCTGGAAAGAACCTTGATGCGACCGACCTCGGGTGGCTACGGCCTCAGACTCAGCATACAGTCGCCGTAGCTGAAGAGTCGGTACCGTTCGCGCAGGGCTTCGTCGTAGACTTCGCGCCAGCGTTCGCGCGAGCCCAGCCATCCCGCCACCAGGAGGATGAGCGTGGTGCGCGGCCAATGGAAGTTGGTGAGGAGGCCTTCGGCGGCACGGGGCGGGTCGAGCGGGTGCAGGAAAAGCCTCGTGTCGCCCGACCCGGCACGGTAGGTGTCCAAGTTGGCCCGAAAGCAGGTCTCGACCGTGCGCAAGGCGGTGGTGCCCACACACACGATGCGACCTCCTTGGGCCCGCGTTTCCGCCAGCGCGCGCGCGGCGTCTTCCCCCACCTCCCAGAATTCGGAGTGCATGGGGTGTTCCAGCGCGTTTTCGACCGCGACCGGCTGGAAGGTCCCTGCCCCCACATGGAGCGTCACCCGGGCGATGCCGACCCCCTTGGCGGACAAGGTCGCCAGGACCTCCTCCGATAGGTGGAGACCCGCGGTGGGAGCCGCCACGGCCCCGGGCCGGGCGGCCCAGACGGTCTGGTAGGCGGTCTCGTCTTCGCGGGTGGGCCGCCGCTTCACGTAGGGCGGAAGCGGCACCTCGCCGTGCGCCTCGAGCCAGGAGTGGAACGCGTCCGACGCGCAGGAGAAGACCAGGCGCCGGGCACCGTCGGGGAGGACCTCCAGCACCTGGGCCGAGACGCCCCCGGCAAAGGAAATCCTGCGCCCCGGCGTCAATTTTCGTCCGGGCTTGGCGAAGGCGTCCCAGGTCGGAGACGGACTTTCCACCTGGGAAGGGGCCAACAGGAGCAGCTCGATCGCCCCGCCGGTGGCGACGGTGCCGCGCAGGCGTGCGCGCAGGACGCGGGTGTCGTTGAGGACCAGGAGATCACCCGCGCGCAGGTGCGAGGGAAGATCGGCTACGGACTCGTGGAGCACGGGAGATCCCGCCGGTCCGGGAGGTGCCACCAGCATGCGCGCCGTGCCGCGGGGAGCGGGCTGTTGCGCCACCTGGTCGGGGGGCACGTCGAAATCGAAATCGGAGAGGTTCAGGACGTCCATGAAGGGAGGGAAAGGTACTCCCCCACCCCCCACTTCGGGACGGTCATTGCCCGCCGGCGGCGGCCCGAACCTCGGCCTCGGGATCCAATCGCAGGCGCGAGCGCAAGACCACGGCGCGCGCGCTCGTGAGTCTGCCAAGTGCCAACGCGGCCTCGGCACGGAGGCGGGGGGATCGGTCCTGGACCAGCGCTTCAAGGGCGGGCAGGTCGGATTCCTGGATGACCGATGCTGCGGTTGCCAAGGCCTGCACACGTTCGCGTGCATCGGCGGTGGGGTCCGAGGCGATGTTCCACAAGGCGGCGCGGGCCGGACCAGCCCCCGACAGGATCCGTCGGCGCAGGGCCCCGGTCTCGAGAGGATCCACGCCTTCGGCCTGCAACCGCAGGGCGAGCTCGGCCAGGTCGGCGCGGACCTGGCGTTCGACGAACATCGTCTCCAACCGCAGGAGGTCGGACGAATCGAGGCGCGTCGGACCCGACGCCTTCACAGCCACGGGTGGCGGCGCGATCGGTCGTTCGAAACGCGGCAGGTGGAACCCGACGGAAAACCAGACCCCGGGATTGTCGATGCCCGTGGCACTGCCCGGTCGGGCCTCGTTCCACCAGCCGAATTCCCCGTTGCGAAAAAGCCACGACTGGATCTCGGTCAGGCCGAATCCCAGCACCAGGGGATCCCAACCCACGCTGGCTCCGGCGTGGTGCCGCCAGATCTCGTGGGAATACGAAGTCTCCCAGCCCAGCGAGGCATGGGCAGGCAGGAGAAGTTCCACCGAGCCGAAGGGAACGTATTCGACCTGGTCGCCCACGGATTCGACGGCCCCCGAAGCGCGCACTCGCGCCCATTTCCAGGTGCGGGCGGCCCCCAGCCAGACACGCGAAGGGGTGTTTCGCGGGTGCACCCCGAACAATTCCAGCGATGGAGCGTAGAAGAGGTCGTCGAAACCCGCGCTGACATCGGCGCCCAGTTCGTCTTGGGTCCAGATGGCCGTGGCCATCCCGAATCCCGCGCCGTCGGGCCCGCCGCAACCTTCGATGGACAGCCGGGCAAACGGCGTCGATTCGAAGCGCAGCGTCCAGGGATGGCGGTTGGATGGTTCGGCCCCCACCGGGGCCGTGGGGAACTGGTTGGAAACCAGTCCTATTTCGGCCCTGCCCGCTTCACCCAGATCGGGTCGGGGCGAGAAAGGGACCGTGCCCGCGTGGGGGATGGACCAGCATCCGAGGATCCACGCGGCGGCAAACCCAGCACCTTGCGCTGGATGTCGATTTCCTTGGTGTCGAGCTCTCGCCACTGCCCCTCCTCCAGGCCCTCCAGGGTCCATTTTCCCACTCGGAGGCGGCACAAGTCCAGTGTTTCCCGCTCGAGAACTTCCATCATGCGCCGAATCTGGCGATACCGTCCCTCGCGCAGCTCCATGCGCAGGAAACGGCCCTTCTGGTCGACCTTCACCGGCAGCAGCGGTGGCTCGCCCGGCAGCATCAGGCCACCTTTGCGCAACAACGCCAAATCGTCTTCGTCCAGAGGCGAATCGATCTCGACGGCGTATTCCTTCGGATGCTCCCAACGCGGGTGTGTCATGCGGTGCAACAGCTCGCCATCGTCAGTGAAGGCGAGCAATCCTCGCGATGGGTAGTCCAGCCGGCCCACGTACACCAACCGATGCAGCTCGGTGGGAAGCAGGTCGTAGACGGTGCGGCGACCCTGGGGGTCGTCGCGGGTGGTCATGATGCCGGGCGGCTTGAACAACACGATCACCCGCCCCGGAATCGGGGGGACGGCGGCGCGTCCATCCACTTCCACACGAGAGGTTTCGGTCACCTGGACCGAAAGGGTGCGCACCACCTGGCCGTCGACCGTGACGCGCCCGGCGCGCACAAGGTCCTCGGCGCCGCGGCGCGAAGACAGGCCGCATTGGGCCAGGAATCGGTTGATTCTCACAGTTCCCCCATGGCATCGAGCAGAAGACCCCAGCGCAGGCCGAGGTCAGAGACGCGGGCGCGTTCAGGCCGGAGGAATTCCAGGCAAAAGCGCAAGACCGCCAGACCGGTGGGCAGAATATCGGCGCGCCCCGCCGTGAGCCCCGGCAGACGGGCGCGCAGATGGACCGGCAGGGCATCGAGCTTGGCCAGCCACTTTTCGACCAGCTCCAGATCGAGGGCATGTCCTTCCACCCGTTCCCCCCGGTATTCGCTCATGGCCAATTCCAACGCCACCAAGGTGGTGGCGGCTCCGCCTACGGCCACCAGCTCGCAGCCGGCGTAGGTGGGACGCTTCATCTCGGCGTCGCGAAAGGTCTGTTTGACATGTTTGAGAAGGGCTTCGCGGGTCTTCTCGCGGTAGGCCTCGTGCAGTCGCACGCCGCCCAGCGGCATGCTCACGGTCTTGCGCGACGAGGCGATCTCGAGGCTCCCCCCCCCCAGGTCGAGGATCACGAGCTTCTTGGCATCGGGGTATCGGGCCTCGACCGCGCGACGCACCAGCGTGCCTTCCTCCTCGCCGCTGAGCACACGGGGCGCTAGGCCCAGCACCCGTTGCACCACGGCGGTTGCCTTGGAGGGGTCGGCGGCCTTGCGGACGGCTTCGGTCATGCCCACCGCGCGCAGGCGGGCTCCGGTGAGGGCCACGTCCGAGCGAAAGCCCATAAGGGCTTCCTCGAGCCGACCCAGGGCCTCCGAAGACAATTCCTGTCCGGGCTCCCATCCCTTCCCGAGGCGGCAGACGCTGTCGCGCTGCATCCGGGCCGCCCACGAGCCGTCGGCGCCCTTCTCGGCCACCAGCAACAAGGCGGAATTGGTGCCGATGTCGACAACGGCCTCAAGCATCGGAGAGGTCGTCCAGGGAGTCCACCACAGCGGCGGGGTTCCTGTCCGCTTCGAGCTTGCGTTCGATCGCCTTGGCCAGACCGGCCGGGTCACGCAACAGAAGCCGCGCCTGGGCGACGGCCTCCTCCACCGTGGCCGGTTCGAAACGAGCGGACCATTCGGCCACGAGCGCGGCGGTGTCGGTGCCGGGGACAACTCCCGTGGCGAGTTCACGGGCGAGCCCCAGCGCCAAACGCATTCCCAACCCACGCTCGGCGTCGGGCCGTTGGGCGATGAGGGAATCCAGGCGGGCGATGCGATCGTCGAGTTCTGCGAGAGTTTCGGACATGGGAGAGGGAAAGGTAACCCCCCGTCGAGGCCACACACCGATCAATGGGCCGCGACGCGCTCCCGCCAAGCCTGGTGGAGCTCCGCCCGCTGGGCATCTCCCAGCAGGCAGCCGCTGAGGCAGGGCGCCTTGCAGGAGCCGTCGCAGGGATCCAGGTGCAGATTCACGTTGGCCTGTCCCCACGCCAACAGAATCCCGTCCTTGAGCCGGCGCGCCGAGGCGTGCCCCTCGTAGACGGACAGTTCCGCAGGCACGGCGACATGGGCGTCGACCATGCGCTGGGCGCCGGACTTGCGGGTGCGCAGATCGTGCAGGCTGCGGATGTGCGCTTCGGCGCGGGCCAGATCCTTGATCTGGGAGATCTCCTCTTCGGGGAGGGCTTCGTCCAGAAGCGCTCCGGTGGCCTGGACGGTCATGTCCCAGGCGGCTTTCACGATCAGGAGTGCCACCACGATGGCCGCCACGGGATCGATCCAGTCGACCTTCGCCCCGGGGACGAACCAGCGGATCGCGGCGATCAACCCCAGGCCGGCGAACACGCCCGCGGAGGTCCAAACATCCGTGCGCAGATGCAGGCCGTCGGCGATCAGGGCCATGGAGTCGTGTTTGCGCCCTACGCGCATGAGGTTGGCCGAAACCGCCAGGTTCATCCCCGCCGAGACGGCCATCACCAGGATGCCCCAGCCCGGCGATTCGACAGCCCCCCCGTGGACCAACTTGTGCCCGGCTTCCCAGATGATCCATCCGGCGGCCAGGAAAATCAGGAGGGCCTCGACGGCGCCCGAAAGGTTCTCCATCTTCCCGTGTCCATAGGGGTGGTGTTCGTCGGCGGGGCGATCGGAAAACCGCACCGCGAACCAAGCGATCACGGCCGCGAGCAGGTCGACCGCCGAATGGATGGCTTCGGAGATCACCGAGACCGAGCCGATGCTCAGGCCCACGCCCAGTTTCGCGACCACCAGGAACGTGTTGGAGAGGACCGAAAGCGAGGCGGCGCGGGACTTTTCTTCGGCAGACAGGATGCACCTCCAGGTTGCCGCTGCAAACTAGAAACGGACGTTGTTGTCCCGCATGGGAAGTGGGACAATTCCGGTATGGCCACCTCCTCCGCGCTGCCACCACTGCTGTTGGTGGACGACGACCCGGGCATCCTGCATCTGCTCTCCGATTGGGCGACAGACCAGGGCTTCACCCCGACCTGTTGCACCAACGGCCTGCAGGCCCTGGAGGTCCTGGACGGATGGACTTCGGGCATCGTGCTGGCGGACCTGAACATGCCGGGCATGGACGGTCTGACCCTCTGCCGCACCGTGCGCGGAAGCTCCCGGGGATGGAGTCCGTATTTCCTGCTCTTGACCGGCGACGAAACCCCATCGCTCATCGAAGACGCCTTTCGCCAAGGTGTGGACGACTTCCTGCGCAAACCGGTGGGCCGTTCCGAATTCGTCGGGCGCCTGAAGGCCGCGGTCCGCCTCACCCACATGGCCGATGAACTGCGCCGACGGGCCGATCAGGAACTCGAACGTCGGCTGCACCAGGCCGCCGTCAGCGAATTGCGCGAGGTCGTGTCCACGCTTGCCCACGATCTGCGCACCCCCATCGGAGCCCTGCGCACCTCGGCCGAGATGCTCACCTGGCGGGCCAAGGAACTCCCCCCCGAAGTGGTCGTCGGTCTCAAGCGCATCGTCGACATCAGCATCCACCTGGCGGACACGGTGACGGATGTCGCCGACGCCTTCGTGTGCGAGGAGTCCGATCCCCTCCGCCAGAAATGGACACAATTCGACCTGGCCGCCGAGTGCGTGCGCGCCTGCGAGATGGTCGGCGGACGCCCCACCAACGCCACCGTGCTCGTCTCCCCCTTGGGCGCCACGGAGGTGACAATTTCCGGCAATCCGCAGGGCGCGAGACGCCTGGCCATCAACCTGGTGTCCAACGCCCTGCGGGCCACCAGCACCGGAGAGGTCCGGGTCTCGGTCGCCCCCTCCGATGAACCCGGTTTCGTCGTGCTGGAAGTCCAGGACACCGGGGGGGGCATCCCCGGCGAGATCCTTCCCCATCTGGGGGAGCCGCTGATGCTTTCGTCGGGCGCAGCGCCACGGCGGCGCGCCGTGCACGGCGCGGGCCTGGGTCTGGCGATCGTGCGGCGCATCGCCGCGCACCACGGGGGTCGCCTCCTGGTGCAAAGCCGCCCCGGAGTGGGCACCCGGGTGCGGGTGTGGCTGCGCTCGGATCTTCCCGAACCGTGCCTGGATCGCGACTACGCCCCCCTCGACACGGAACTCGTCGAACCATGATCCGGCGGGCGCCCCATCAGGACGGCTCGCCATGAGAACCCTCCTGGTGGTCGACGACCAGGAAATTTTCCGCACCCCCATCGGACAGGCCCTGCGGGCGCGCGGGTTCCAGGTCCTGGAAGCCGCGGACGGCCCTTCGGCGTTGCGCCTCGCCTCCGAGCAACGCATCCATCTGGCGCTCATCGACGTACGCATGCCCGAGATGGATGGCATCGACGTGATCCGCGCCCTCCAACTGCACGCACGCTCCGCTTCGCTGCCGGTGATCCTCATGACCGCGCAGGCCCGCCGCGAGGACATCGACCGTGGTGCAGCTCTGGGGATCCGCGATTTTCTCCTCAAGTCGTCCTTCTCCCTGAACGAACTCGTCGACCGCATCGAACGCCGCATCGCCCCGGAGGTTCCGCCCCCCCCACCGCCTCCCACGGCCCTGGACGTGCTGGAAGCGCTGCCGGAAGCTCCCTACGATCCCCGCTCCCCCGCCGCGCCGTTCGCGCCCCATTCCTCGCGCCCGGCCCACGCCCCAGCCTCCGACGGCGGCCCGCCATCGGTCTCACCCGCCTCGCATTTCGTGCAGGCCCACAGCGGACTGGTCGAACGCACCAATTCCCTGGCGTTGCCGGATTCCGTCCTCGAACTCCTGGAGCTGGCCGCCGAGGCCCGGGACGACCGGCGGATCGTCGAGACGATCCGCCGGTCGGTCTCGCTTCAAGAGGCTCTCCAGGAGGCCTGGGCCTTGTCCGGAGACGAACGCCACACCGGCGCCGCCGCCAACGAGGCCCTGCTCCAGGAACTCGATCCCAGCGAAATGGTCCGCCTGACCGTGGTACGAGCCCTCGTGGCGGCCACCACGAGCGAGACGGGCTCCACGTCCTTGGACGAAATCCGCACCCATGGTGTCGCCACGGCGGTCCTGGCCGGGCTGATCGCGCCAACGGAAGAACGCCTGACGGCCTTCCTGGAAGGCCTGCTCCATGTACTGCCCTCCCTCCTGGGCGTGCATTGCCTGGGGAAGGACTGGGCCGAAGTCGCCAACCGCACCCGTCGCCAAGGCAAGACCGGGGTCGACGGACTGGCCATGGCCTTCGGCTTTCCCACCGGAGTCTACGCCGACTCGATCCTCACCCGACTCGGAGTCCCCGACGCCTTGGCTTCGGTGATCCGCGAGTGGCACAGAGACCGCCACCGCCGCGGCTCGAAGGCCGCGAGCCTGGCCTGCCGTCGTCTGGACGCCGCCGCGTCCCTTGCCACCGGTCTGGGATTTCCCTGGTCCGATCTGTCCTGCGTACGCCCCGTCACCTCCGAGGAGATCGGCACCTGGAGCCCGCTTCTGCGCGAGGAGTCCGCCATCCACGGCGCCCGCCAGGAAATTCTCCATCGCCTGCGGGCCGCGAAGCTCCCCTTGCCCTCGCCGCCCACCTCCCGCACCTCGGGATGCCTGTACTGGCGGGACGGCCGGTTCCGCGCCCCCGACCCCCTGGAGCTCGCCCTGGGTTGGCACGGCGGACGCACCTTGGCCTCCCCGGAGGCCATCCTCCTGGCCCCCGACGAGGCCGCCTCCGTCGTCAGCTCGGATCCCTGCTCACCCTGGTGGCCCGATCTCACGGCGTGCGCCCATCCCCTGCTGCTGGTCCATACGGGTCCCGCGCCCATCCAGGGCGTCAAGGAAGGGGTGCGGTTGCTGCAGGAACCCATCCCTCTGCATGCGTTGCACACCGCCCTCGACCGCATGTCCCGCCGCAAACGCCTCGCCTGAGATCAATTTCCCACAAGAGCGGGGCGGGCCATGGGCCATGGTTTCTATTTTGGTCCACTCAAGCCCCACCGATGACCAAACCACCCAGGCAATCCCGAGGGGCCGCCCACCGGCCCGACCCCGAACTACCCCCGCCGTGCGCGGTGTGGCGATCGGTGAACGGCAGAGCCGGATATCACCTGTACGTGGTCCAACCCGGGGTCTTCCTGGCAGCTCCCTGGGGCGACGGCACCATGGAGAGTGTCGAACTGTACGGCCGAGCGCTGGTACGGATGATCGAAGATTCGTCGGAGCGCGACGGGGTCCTGGTGCTGGACTACCGCAACGCGGGCCGCATCAGCCCCGAAGGCCGGCGCAACTTCCTCGAGCAGATCAAGTCCCTCACCCATCCCCTGGCGGGAGTGATCTTCTTCGGCGTCAAACCCATCCTGCGGGTGCTCCTGCGGCTGGCACGGCGCATGAACAGCTATTCCTACCCCATGCACGTGCGCGACGACCTCGCCAGCGCGCTCGAACTGGCTCGCCTGCTGCACGACAACCCCCAGGCCAATCCCGATCCTCCGACCCCGCGCCCGATGCGCTGGCGCAACTACATCCCCCCTTTCCTGTTGCGCCGCCAGGTCGCCGAACTGCGCGACCACATCGCCGAGTTCAACTGGGAGCGCCAGGACTACACGAAGTTCCCTGTTCCCCACGACCACCCCTACTACGAGATCTTCGAATTGTGGGGGGCCGTCAAGACCGACATCGAGATGATGGATCGCGAGCGCCGCCGACACGAAGCCGAGCTGGGCGAGGCACTGCGCCTGTTGCGTGATTCGGAGCATCGCTACCGCGCCGTATTCGAAGCCTCCGGTGCCGCCATGGTGCTGTTCGGCGAAGACCGGCGCATCCGCATGGCCAACGAAGCCGCCCTGCGCATGAGCGGGCTGCGGCGCGACCAGATGGAAGCCGGGTTCGAATGGACCGCACTGGTGCATCCGGACGACCTGCCCCGGCTACTGGCCTACCACATGGCTCGCAGCGCCGACTCCAGCCTTCCATCCCAGTACGAGGCACGTTTCCTGGGGGCCGGTGGCAAGGAGCGCATCGCTTCGGTCACCGTCGAGACCGTGCCGGGTACGAACCTGCGCGTCGCCTCTCTCAACGACCTCACCGAAACGCGCCGGGCCGAGGCCGAGGTCATGCGCCTGGCCCGCAATCTCGAGCAACGCGTGCGGGAGCGTACCGCCGAACTCGAGGAAACCAACCGCAAGCTCGGGGACGCCCTGCGCACGCGGGAGGAATTCCTCGCCACCATGAGCCACGAGCTGCGCACCCCGCTGGCCTCCATCCTCAATCTTGCCGAATCGCTGATCGCCGGAGTGTACGGCCCTGTCAACACGCCCCAGGCCAAAGCCGTTTCCACGATGGAATCCAACGGCAAACACCTGCTGGATCTCATCACCGACATCCTCGACCTGTCCAAGAGCCAGGCGGGCAAACTGGAGCTGCGCCGCGCCACCATCGCCCTCTCCGAAGCCGTGCTCGATGCCGCGGCGATGATCCGCCCCAACGCCGAGGCCCGCGACCTCACCCTGATCGTTGAATCCGATCGCACCCAGGATCTCCTGCACGCCGACCCCCGCCGAGTGCGCCAGATGATCGTGAACCTTTTGTCCAACGCGGTCAAATTCACCCCCGTGGGCCGCCGGCTGGGCGTGAAGTCCGGCCCCTCTCCCCTCGCCGACCACCTGCGGATCGAGGTCTGGGACGAAGGCATCGGGATCAGCGAGCAGGAACAGAGCCGACTTTTCCAACCCTTCGTGCAACTCGACAATCGCTTGGCGCGCGAACATTCCGGCACCGGGCTCGGACTGTCCCTGACCCGCTCGCTCGTGGAGCTCCATGGCGGCACCATCCATCTCGAAAGCTCCGTCGGCGGCGGGTCCCGGTTTTTCATCGACCTCCCCCGCGGGCGCATCGAAGGACTCGCCCCGTCGAATCAAATCTCCGACGGCGACCTCGACGGACCCGGCGAAGCCCTTCGCCTGCTGATCATCGAAGACAACGAAGACCTTCGCACCGTCCTGGCCGACTACCTGGAGGCCGCAGGCCACGATGTCCTGTGCGCCGAATCCGGGCAGAAAGGCCTGGAAATCATCCAGGAGCAAGACATCGACACCATCCTGCTCGACGTCCAGATGCCCCGCATGGATGGCTACGAAGTCCTCCGCCGCATCCGCTCCCGTCCCGAATCGGCCCACCTACCCGTCATCGCCATGACGGGGCTCGCCTTCGAGGAAGATGCCCGTCGCTGCCGCGAAGCGGGCGCCGACCTCCACGTGGCCAAGCCCCTGCGCATGGCCGAACTCATGCGGGCCATCCGCAGCCTCCAGAATCGGAAACCCGCTCCATGAGCTCCCATCCCGCCTGCCGCCACTTTCCTCGCTGCGGTGGATGCCAGACGCTGGGCACCCCCTATGCCGTGCAGGTGCAGCTCAAGCAGCGCCTGGTCGAAGAGCTCTTCGGCGGCATCCGAGGGATTTCCATCCCCTTCCTGATCGAAAGTCCCGTCTCGACGGGATACCGTCACAAGGTGCAGCTTCCCTTCGGGTCGTACGGGGCTGGCCGCAAGCGCATCCCCACCCTCGGCTGCTACTCCGAAGGCTCGCACGTCGTGGTGGACCAAAGCGAATGCCAGGTGCAGGACCCGGCTCTGTCGCGTGCGGCCTGGGCGGTGCGCGACTGGGCCCGTCGCGAAAACGTGCCCGTCTACGACGAACGCACCGGCGAGGGCTTCCTGCGCCACGTGTTGTTGCGCAAGGGCCTGGCCACCGGCGAGATCCTGCTGGGTCTGGTCGCCAACGCTCCGCGCCCACCGTTCTACCGCGCCCTGCTCAAGACCCTCATGCCGTCCCTGCAGAAGGCGCTGCCCGGACACGACGGCAAGCTCGTGGGCATCGTCCAGGAAGTGAACACCCGCGACACCAACGTCGTGCTGGGTGGCCGCGAAGAGCCCTGGTGGGGGCGCTCCTTCCTGAAGGAGCGCATCGGGGAGCATACCTACCATGTCGAGCTCTCCACGTTCGTGCAGGTCAATCCCTACCAGACCCCCCGGCTGTACGCCGAAGCGGCCCGGCACGTGCCGCAGGGCGGACGCGTGCTGGACGCCTACTGCGGCATGGGCACCATCACCCTGTGGCTGGCGGGCAAGTCCCGCGAAGTCGTGGGCGTCGAGGAAAACCCGCGTTCCATCGAAGCCGCACGGGCCGCCGCGCGGGTCAACGGGGTCGCCAACGCGAGCTTCGTGCGCGGCGATGCCGCCGTCGAGCTCCCCCGGCTGGCCGGGGATGGCTGGGATGCCGTGGTCGTCGACCCTCCGCGATCCGGTCTGTCGCCGGAATCCGTCGCCGCTTTGGCGACGGGCGCCGCCCGCAGGCTCGTGTACGTCTCGTGCAATCCGCGCACGCTCCTGCGCGACGCGGGCCTTCTCCACGGATGGAGGCTCTCCGAGGTCCGCGGCGTCGACATGTTCCCCCACACCGAACACGTCGAGTGCGTCGCGAGGTTCGACAGAATCTGACGCCACCCGCCGCCCTCGGCCTCAGGCCCCCAGGGGGCGATCGCGGATCCAGGCCTCCGCTTCGCTGCGGGGCAAGGGGCGGGCGAAGAGGTAACCCTGCCCGTATTCGCATCCCATCTGGCGCAACCGGGCCAGTTGGGACTCCCGCTCGATGCCCTCGGCGACCACGTCCATCCCCATCGATCGGGCCAGGCCCACCACGGCGCGCGGCACGGGGGAATCGTCGTCGGCGTCGTCGCGCAGCAGGTCCACGAACGACTTGTCGATCTTCAAGGTGTCGACCGGGAACCGGTGCAGGTACCCCAGCGACGAAAACCCGGTGCCGAAGTCGTCCAGGCTGACCCGCACCCCCATGGCGCGGATCTCGGCGATCCGTCGGGCCGCGTCGGCGGCCCGTTCGGCCACCGACGACTCGGTGATCTCCAGGATGACCTGACGGGGATCGGCGCCATGGCGCGCCATCGCCTCGCGGATGGTGGCGACCAGATCTTCTTCTTCCATCTGGCGCGCCGACAAGTTGATGGCCATGGTGGGACGACGGCCACTGGCGCGCATGCCGTGCAGCACGGCCAGGGCTTCGTCGAGCACCCAGCGTCCGATCTCGTGGATGGAACCGCTGCGCTCGGCCATGGGGATGAACAAGGCCGGAGAGACCAAGCCCACACCGGGGCGTCTCCAGCGCACCAGCGCTTCGAAACCGACCGTGGCCAGATCGGACAGGCGGACAACAGGCTGGAAGTGGAGCTCCAGCTCCCCGTGGCTTGCCGCCTGCCTCAGTTCGAGCTCCAGCGAGACTTCTTCGCGATGGGCGATCCCCTTCTGTTCGTCGAAAAGCGCCACGGTGTCGGCACCGGTGGAGCGCGCCTGGAACAGGGCCGTCTCGGCCTTTTGGAGCAACCCATCGGCGGTGGCATCCTCGCGCCGCGTCACGGCGACGCCCACCGACGCCGTCAGGCTGACCTCCCGCGCGCCACGCAGCAGGGGGCTTGCCAGCGCCCCTTTCATGCGGTGGGCTTCTTCCCTGGCCTCTTCCAGGGAGTGCACCTCCAGCAAGGCCGCGAATTCGTCTTCGCCGACACGTGCCACGGTGGTTCCCGGCGGAAGGGTACCCAGAAGACGTACGGCCAGACTCAGCAGGAGGGCATCGCCCGAGTCGCGCCCCAGGGACGCGTTGACGGCCAGGAAACGATCGATGTCCAACAAGGCGACCCCCACAAAAGGGGGACCGGAGCGCTGGATCGTCAGCTTGAGACGGTCATCGAACAGGGACCTGTTGGGCAGGCCCGTGAGGGCGTCGTACAGAACACCGCGCAGCATGCGTTCCTCGAGACGGCGAAAATCGCTGACGTCTTGGGCGACCACAAGCCGCCAGCCGAAATCCTCCTCGATGCGCACCGCCCGAAGGTGGCGCACCTCGCCGTCGCCTCCCAGGACGCGGTAGGCGAATTCGGGGGCTTCGCCCTGCTCGGCGGGCATGGCGCGGGCTTCGATCCAGGTGCGCAAAGCTTCCCGATCCTCGGGATGCACGTGGTGGGCCAGATAGGCGGCCAGCTCCATGCGGGCGTTCGGCACGACGTCCAGACCCGCGGTGCGGGCGTGTTCGGGGCTCAACCGGACCAGTCCCGTGGAGCGATCGTAGCGCCACGTCCCCATTCGCGCCAGCTCCTGCGCCCGCAGGAGCGAATGCGACGAGCCCTGGAGGTCGGAGGGGGTGCGATGGCGCTGGAGGCGCCCCAGCAACCAGGCTCCGCAAAACAAGCTCGTGGCCGCGCCTGCCGCGAGACTCCAGACCAACACGCCGCCGCCGAAGGACGCGGCGATCAGCAGGCCGAAGCCAGCCAGGACCAACAGAACTCCGCCCAGGCGGACCACTCTTCGTCTGGGAATGCGCATGGGCACCTCGAAGCGCCCCCGATCGCGACCTGTCGATGCGGGGACGACTCGGAACCCATTGTCCCACCTTGAGGCGCCCGGAACAAGTCCGGAACGAACGGATCAGAACTCGTGGATGAGCAACGGCCGCAAGGGAGGCCGCAGGGAGGAGTCGTCGCGCAGCAAAATGACCTCGGTGCGGTCCCCCACGCGGATGTTGATGACGACCCGATCGAGGGAGCGTCGCGTGATGTGCAAACCTCGTCCGTGGTTGGCGTCGTTGAGAAGCAGCCCGCCGGCCACCCGGTTGACCTCCAGCCACTCCAGCACCTGGGCCTTGGACAGCCGACCTCCGCGGTCGACGACCGAGCACCCGAATCCGGCCGATCCCTTGCCGAACATCACGTACACCACCTGGTCGCGGGTCAGCCCGACATCGGTGGCCCATTCGAGTTTGCGTTCGCCGTTCTCGTCGAGGGAGCCGTAGTACACCGCGTTGGTCACCACTTCGACCAGCACGCGACGGAAGGTGCGCCGCACTTCGCCGGCCGGAAACCAGGCCGAGACCTCGTCGGCGACGCGCTGGATCTCGGAGGTGTTGGCGATCTGCCGACCATGGACCTGGTAATCGTCGCCCAGCCACCGGTCCAGACCGAACACGTCCTCCGTGAGCAGGGCTTCGCAGGTCTCGACCAGGTCGTGCATCGGCCTGCCGCCCTTCTTGGCCAGGATCGTGCCCACGTCGTACTCCAGTGCCAACCGGAAGTGGTCTTCCGGCGCCGTGTCCGAAAACAGGGCGTAGCGGGCACCCGGGCGCAGGTCCCGGAGGAACTGCACCAGATCGAACCAGGGCACGCCCGGCATGTCGGTTCCTGTCACCAGCAGGGCGTAGGATCGGTTCTGGAGCATCTCCAGGGCGCGCGAACCATCTTCGGCGACTTCGACGGCAAGGCCCAGATGCAGGTGCAAGACCTTGGCGACCCGCGCGGAAAACCGCGGATCACCGTCGGCCACCAACACCCGGACGCCCCCGATCCGACGTGCCGAAGGACGCATCAGCGCAGGAACATCGGGATCCGGAGCATGTCGTGGAAGGTCACGTACAAGGCCAGGCCCAGAAACAGGTACACCACGACGTTGGTGAGGATTTCCATGAACCGCCGATTGGCCCGCCGGCCGCGGACCTTCTCGAAGGCCAGCTCCACCAGACGTCCACCGTCGGTGACCACCAGGGGCATCAGGTTCAGGATGCCGAGGTTGATCGAGATCAGGGCCATGAAGTCGAAGAGGACCGTCCAGCCTTCGCGTGCCGCCCGGCCGGACATCTGGACGATCCCCACGGGACCGGCCAGATTGCGCGGAGCCACCGCACCCGAGAGCAGGGCGCCCAGGAATCGGAAGATGGTCGTGGAATGCTGCCAGCACACGCGCCCGGCGCGCGAGGCGGCGTCGATGGGGCCGTAGCGGCGGGTTTCCAGCGCCACAACCGCACCCGCCTGGATGCCGATCATCCATTTGCCGGCATCGTCGCTCCAACGCGGCTGGACCGGAATGGACAGCCGCCCCATCGGGCGCGCGACCTCCAGGACCACCGGCTTGCCGGCCGCGGCCACCACGAAGGTGGAAAGCTGTTCAGCGGTGGACAGGATCTTGCCGTCGACGGCCACGAGGGTGTCTCCGGTCAGGATTCCCGCGGCTTCGGAGGCGCTGGAAGGCACCACGCCCGCGGCCATGACGCGGCCACCGAACCACACTCCGGCCCAACCGATGTCGAGCTGTCCTTCGGGATCGCGGCGGGGCACCACCGTGAGGGTGCGGTCCAGGCCACCGCGGCGTACCACGACCTGCACGGGCCGGTCCTTGCGCAACGCCATGGCCTCGATCACGTTCTCGACCTTCTCCATGACGCGTCCGTCGATGCGCAGCAGCGAGTCTCCGGGAAGGATGCCCCCCAGTTGGGCGGGTGAATCCTTCTCGATGCCGGCCACCACGAGCACGTCGTCGACGGGCTCGCGCACCCCCACCATCGAGATGAACCACACCAGGAAGAGTGCGAACACGATGTTGACCAAGGGGCCGGCGACCACGATGGCCGCACGCGCTCCCAGCGAAGCGGTGTCGAAGGCGTGGGCGTCCTTGGCGCCTTCGAGATCGTCGGGATCCTCGCCGGCCATCTGCACGTACCCGCCGAAGGGGATGGCGCAGAAGCGGTAGTCGGTGCCTCCGCGGACCACTCCGAACAGACGCGGACCGAAGCCGATGGAGAACACCTTGACGGTGACGCCGTTCCAGCGGGCGAACAGGAAGTGTCCGCCTTCGTGCACCAGCACCAGGAAGGACAGGACGGCCAGCCCCACGGGGATCTGCCACAGCAGGTCGATCCAGTTCGTTCCGTTCACGCGGGCACCTCGGCGCGGGACAATTCCTGAACGCGACGGCGGGCCCACGCATCGGCCGCCAGAAGCTCGTCGAAATCGGGGGCTGAGACGGATTGAGTCTCGTCAAGGACGGCTTCGACGAGCCGGCTGATCCCCGTGTAGGTGAGGGAGCGCTCCAGGAAGAGCGCGACCGCGGCTTCGTTGGCCGCATTGAGCACGGCGGGATGGATACCGCCCGCCTGGCCGGCCCGGTAGGCCAGGCCCAGCGCGGGAAAACGCGCGTGGTCGGGTTTCTCGAAGCGCAGCGTGCCCAGCGAAGCCAGGTCCAGCCGGGCACCGGTGAGGGCCACGCGTTCGGGGGCCACCAGGGAATACAGGATGGGCAGGCGCATGTCGGGGGTGCCCAACTGGGCCATGAGGGCCCCGTCGCGGAACTGCACGAACGAATGCACGTGGCTGCCCGGGTGGACGAGCACCTCGATGCGCTGGTAGGGCACCCGGAACAAGAAATGGGCCTCGATGACTTCCAGTCCCTTGTTGAACAAGGTGGAACTGTCGATGGTGATCTTGGGGCCCATGGTCCAGGTCGGGTGCTTGAGGGCCTGTTCGACCGTGATGTTCGCGAACTGCTCGGGGGCGAGTTCGCGGAACGGTCCGCCGGAAGCCGTCAGCACCAGGCTTTCGATCTCGTCGACCGGGCGTCCGGCAATGGCCTGGTAGAGGGCGGAGTGTTCCGAATCGATGGGATGAAGACTGGCCTTCGGATGCTGTTGCAGCAGCGTCTCGATGAGTTCCCCCGCCATCACCAGGGTTTCCTTGTTGGCCAGACACACGCGCAAACCCCGGCGAATGGCCTCCATGGTGGGCCGGCAGCCGATGGAGCCCACCAGGCCGTTCACGAGGGTGTCGGCATCCGGCAGCGACACCAGCTCGAGCAGACCGTCCATGCCCGAGGCGACGCGTCGCCCCACTTGGCGGGAAGCCTCGGCCGCGGCGTCGGGATCGAACAGGCACAGGCGAGCGTCGGGGAATTCGCGGGCCAAGCGCGAGAATTCGGCGACTTTGCCGAAGGCGGCCAAGGCGACGATGCGGAAACGGTCGGGGTGTTCGCGAACCACCGACAGCGTGCTCGAGCCGATGGATCCCGTGGCCCCGAGGAGCACGATGTTCTGGGTGGTCATTTCGGAGAGGGAAGATATCAAACCGAGGCGCCCCGTGGGCGAGGCACGAAGCAGGCGACCATTCCCATGGCTCCCAGCAGGGCCAACAACGCCTCGATCGCCCCGCCATGGCGGGCCGCGAAGCTCGGACTCCCCTCGCGCACGCTGGCCACCAGGAGGGTGTCGTCCATCAGGCCGGAGCTCGCCACGATCCGACCCTGACCATCCACGACGCCCGAGATGCCGGTGTTGGCCGCCCGCACCAGGGGAAGTCCCGATTCGACCGCGCGGAAGCGTTCGATGTTCCAGTGCTGCCAGGGCCCCATGGAGCGTCCGAACCAGCCGTCGTTGGTGATATCCACCATCGCCCGGGCACCACCTGCGGCCGCCAGGCGGGCGAAATCGGGGTACACGAGTTCGTAGCAGATGGTGGGCGACCACGGGATCCCGCGGGTGGTGTGCACCGGAAGAACCTTGCCCGGGGCGAAATCGCCTTCCCCCAGATCCACGTAGTTCAGCACGGGGAAGACGTCGTCGAAGGGCAGGCGCTCCGAGAACGGAACCAGACGGATCTTGTCGTAGCGCTGCGGCGGTCCGACCGGCCCCAGCAAGAAGGCCGCGTTGCGGATCCAGGCACCCCGCGGCGCGGCCGAATCGCGATCGAAATCCAAGGCTCCCAGCAGCACCTGGGCTCCGGAGCTGTCGGCGAAGCGCTGGAAACGCGAGACCTCCCAGGGGCGCAGGCTCCAGAAGTCGGGAATGGCCGTTTCGGGCAGCACGACCATGTCCACGGGTTCGGCCAGGCGCCCAAGCGTGGCGTAGGTGGAATCCATGACGGCGCGGAAATACGACTCCCCCCATTTGCGGGTCTGGGGGATCGAGGGTTGCACCAGCGCCACCCGCCAGGTGCGCCCTTCCTGCGGGAGTGCCAACCGCCAAGCGCCGAACCCAACCCAAGCCCCCACAGCCAGCACCAGGGCGGTGCGCAGCTTCCAAGTACCGGCCGGCAGAGCCTTCCACAACCCCACCGCCAACAGAGCGATCGCCAATCCCGTGCCGTGCACCCCCACCCAGGCGGCGCCCTGCAAAAGGATTGGCCATTCCCCCAGATCGTAGCCCACATGGCTCCAGGGGAAGGACATCTGTCCAAATCCCCGGACGATCTCGATGCCCGCAAACACCAAGGGCCAGACCCAGGCCAGACCCCGGGCCCGCAGACGCGTCCAGGCCCAGGCCCATAAACCCGAGAACACCGAGAGATAGGCCATGAGCAGGGTCAGCCCACCTCCGATGGCCAGCACCGGCCCGACGGCCATGACGTTGCGGATCCACAGCAGGGTGCTCAAGTTCAGCGCCAGCCCCCACACCAGACCCCAGCGAAACGCGGCCCACCCCGACAACGGGGTCAGGGCCAGAAGCGAGGCGGCCAGGACCACGGGGATCCCCGGACCAAGGGGCAGCGGTGGCGTGCACAAGCCAGCGGCCAGCCCCAGCAGGACCGCCACGACCAGAGGATGCCTCCAGAAGACGGGCGGTCGGGAGAGCTTCATCCCTTGCCCTGGGGGTGGAACAACAGGACGAATTCGCCCTTGGGCTCCTTGGGAAGGCGAGCCAACAACTCGGCGCCGGTGCCTTCCAGGAATTCCTCGTGCAACTTGGTGAGCTCGCGCGCCAGGACCACACGGGTCTCGGGGTACAGCTCGGCGAGGTCCTCGCAGGCATGGCGCACCTGCCAGGGACTCACGTAGTACACGATGGTACGTTCTTCGGTTCGGACCGACTCCATCTTGCGCCGGCGCTCCCCGGACTTTCGGGGCAGGAACCCGTCGAAGGCGAAGCGGTCGGTGGGCAGGCCCGAGGCGACCAAGGCCGACAACAAGGCGGAAGCCCCGGGAATCGGGCAGACCTTGACCCCTTCGCGGCGGCAGGCACGCACCAGGAAGAAGGCTTCGTCGGAGATGCCCGGAGTGCCCGCATCGCAGATCAGCGCGAAGGACTCGCCGCCCTGCAGGCGCTGGACCAGCTCCTGGGTGCGACGCTCCTTGTTGTGGTCGTGGTACGAGCTGGTCCGGACCTGCACGCCATGGGCCGACAGGAGCCTGGAGCTGTGGCGGGTGTCCTCGCACAAGATCTCGTTGACGGTCTTGAGGACCTCCAGCGCACGGAGGGTGATGTCGGCGAGATTGCCGATGGGAGTGCTGACGATGTGAAGGATGCCTGGTTCCACGGGTCCGAAGTATACTTGGTTGCGATGCTTCTGCACGTGACCCGCACCCAAGACTCCGCACTCCTCCGCATCTCCGGCAAGGTCGGTTGGGAGAATTCCCGTGTCCTCGACCGTCAAGTCGAGAACCTCGTCCAATCGGGGGCGCGCCGGATCGCCTTCCACCTGGCGGAGGTCGACTACCTCTCGTCGGGCGCCATCGGCGTGGTCTCCTACAATTGGCGGCGCATGAAGGAGACCGATGGGGACCTCCTGATCGTCGAGCCCAACGAGTACGTGCAATACCTGTTCCGGTCCGTCGGATTCCTGCGCGTCTTCGAAGGTCGCATCCTCGACTCCCTCGAAGCCCTCGACGCCTGGCTGCGCGAACGCGGTCTTGCACCGCTGTCGTCCAAACCCGACGCCGAGTGGGAATCCATCGACTCCTCTTTCGACGACGACGACGAACTGTCCTACCGCGAAGACCAGCCATGAGTCCCATCCCGCTGTTTCCCCGGCCTCTCCTGGTCGAACGCCCTTGGGGAGGGACCTCCCTGTCCCGCTGGGGTCGCGATGTCGCCCCCGACGCCCGTTGCGGCGAATCGTGGGATCTCGGCACCGTGGCGGGCTGTGATTCCGTCCTGGTCGACTCCCCTTTCGAGCGTCTGTCGGATGCCGCCGCCGCGCTGGATGGCGCGTGGCTGGGATGCGCCGAAGGCGCCTTTCCGCTGCTGGTGAAGTTGATCGATGCCCGCGAAACCCTCTCCGTGCAGGTCCATCCGTCCTCCAGCGGCCCGGGCTGGGCCCCCAAGAACGAATGCTGGCTGGTCCTGGAAGCCCAGGAGGGTGCGTTCCTGTACGCAGGCACCACCACGGATATTCCCGCCGACCTCCTCGTGCAGCGGCTGAACGCCGGTGATCTCGAGGTGCTCCAACGCATCCCCGTGGTCGCCGGCGATGTGGTCGTGATCCCCGCGGGCACCATCCACGCCATCACCGGGGGATTGCTGGTCGCCGAGATCCAGCAGTGCAGCGACACCACCTACCGCGTCTACGACTGGGGCCGCGTGGGGCTGGACGGCCACCCCCGCCAGTTGCACTTGACAGAATCCGTCGCAAGCCTCGATCCCCGGCCGCGTTCCGACCTCAAGCCCCAACCCGTCTCCGTGGCGCCCGGTCGGGAACTGCTGTGCGCCACCCCCTGGTTCGCCCTCGAGCGGATCCAGCCGACAAATCCCGTCCACCTGGTCGCCCGGGAGGGGTTCCAGATCCTGCAGGTTCTGGATGGACAGGGCACCCTGGGCTGGGATGGCGGACGCCGTGTGCTGTCCCGCGGCGCCTGCGTCCTGCTTCCTTCCCGCCTGGAAACCGTCCTCGAAGGGGCAACCTGGCTGCGCAGCTTCGTCCCCGACTACGCCACCGAAATCGAAGCCCCGGTATTGGCGGCCGGAGGGACCTCCGAGCGCGCCCGATCCCTCACGGCCGGCACCTTCGACTGATCTCCATGGCAGCCTCCGAACTGCTGGACATCCTCGACGAAAACGACCAGGTGATCGGGCCTCGCCCGCGTGGGGAAGTCCACACCCGGGGATTGGCGCACCGCGCGGTACACGTCCTGGTCCGCGACCGTGTCGGTCGCCTGCTGTTGCAGTTGCGCGCCGCCACCAAAGACACGGCCCCCGGCAAATGGGACACTTCGGTGGGCGGACACGTCACGTCCGGAGACACCCCGCTCGATTCGGCTTTGCGGGAAGCCCGCGAGGAATTGGGAATCGCGCTGGCCCCCACCGACCTGTCGCCCCTCCCTTCCCATCGGGTGGATCTCCCCCTCGACCGCGAAAGGGTTTCCAATTGGGAGACCGTGTACGAAGGGCCGTTCGACCCCGACCCTTCGGAAGTCGCAGACATCGGCTGGTTCGACATCGCCCAGATTCGGGCGCTTCTGGCCGCAGACGCCTGTACCCCGCATTTTCGTACCCAGTGGGATGTTTGGCTGCAGGCACACATGGGCGGAGCGCGCGAAGGCGCTCTCTAGAAATTCGCCCCCCCCTTGGCACGGTCTAGCGGTTGGCCACCCGTCCCCAGCCCAGCCGTTCCCGCAGGTGGTCGGCCAACTCGGCCCCGTTGAGGGCGCTCTGGGCCCGGTTGGGGTAGCCGCCGCCGCCGTAGCCCACCATCCCCTGCTGGGTCAGGAACAGCTTGGAGAAGGTGCCCACTTTGTACCGTCCACGCACCCATTGGTCGACCGGGATCAAAACCGAGCGCAGGGCGGCGATTTGATCGTCGTCCAAGGCGGGTACATCGAGCCCCACGATCCACGCCTTGGGCCACTTGCGGTGGATCTCCATCACGAATTCCACGTAGGCACGGGTCATCGCCCGTTCATCGATTTCTCCGGCCATGCTCTCCACATGCCCCAGCTCGAGCACCACGGCATCCGGGGCGATTTCCGCGGGCTGCGCGACAGTGCCTTCCTGGAGAGTTCCGCGACGCCAGAACACCGGCAACAGCCCCATGGACTCGCCGGGTTTGCCCGACATCAACGTGCTGCCGGAGACACAGACACTCGCGAAATCGGCGTTCAGACTCCGCGCCGCTTCCGCGGCAAACGACGAGGTTCCACTCTGGGTTCCAGGGTCGAAGGAAGCGCGCGGGTCGTTGCCCATCACTCCGTCGCCACAGGTGACCGCACCCCCCAGGTATAGAATGCGACGATGCGCCGCTGGTGGCGCAGGCGCGATGGCACCAAGCACGGCGACGGCGCCCAAGACCACCCGACCACACAAGGCTTCGGTGCGTTTGGCGAGCCGGACCACATGGGGCCCTGGGCGCAACGAATCCAGCGTCAGCCAGGGCTCGGCGTTGGACACCACATGGTCGATCGTGTCACGACCATCGACGACGGCTTCCAGGACGTTCTCCTGGCATTCCTCCCAACGGCTGTCTTCCAGGCCCAGGACCTGAATCCGCACGGCGGTTCCCTGGAAAGCCAAGCTGGCCGAGCTTGCGCTCCACTCCAGGATGGCTCCTTTACCGGCTTCGCGGTGGGACAACAGGCCCAAACGCCATTCGACCGCGTCCGGACCGATCTCCCTCCATGTTTCCACGGCAGGGACAGCCGTCGAAGACCGGACCGCAGGAGCGGATCCAGAACAACTGGACAACAAAAGACTTACGACACCCCCGAGAAGGGTGACTGAAAGCGCGCGCATGAGACCCATCGTGACTCGCCTCCCCGATTGCCTGTGCCGCGCAGGGATGAAGGGAGTATACCGCTCGGTCGCAGCGAACACAAACCATTCTTGGCAAGACTGAACTCTTGGGAATCACGGAGAACGCCGCTCGCGTTCAACGCCCCGGTGGCCCCACCGTCCAACTCAGCCCAAAGCGCTCCCCTGTCGGGTTCCGCGCAGCCGCAGAACCGATTCCAGGGCATTCAACGATGCCCACTTCGAGGCGCACCAAGGCGGGGCCAGGAGGAGGTCTTCCGAACAGGTGCCAGTCAGGCGATGGAACACCACGTCAGGTGGCGTTCGCTCGACCAGATCCGCCGTCCAGTCGGCGTAGTCGGCAAGCGAGAGGGCCTGAATCTCGCCGTTGCGCCACTGCCGCGCCATCATGCTGCCTCGCACCACATGGAGGGGGTGAATCTTCAATCCCTCGGATCCTTCCCCGACCACTTGGGCATGGGTCTGCAGCGCCTCGTCGCGGCCCTCGCCGGGCAGTCCGAGGATCAGGTGGGTGCAGACCTTCAAACCCAGACGGCGGGCCTGGCGATGCGCCAGAAACCACTCTTCGGCCCCATGGCCGCGATTGACACGCTCGAGGGTCCGATCGAAGATCGATTGCAGCCCCAACTCGAGCCAGACCTCCAAACCGCGATCCTGCAACCGGGCCAGAAGGTCCAGAACCCCGTCGGGCAGACAATCGGGCCGGGTGCCGATGGACAACCCCACCACCCCCGGCATCGCCAAGGAGCGCTCCCACAGACCTTCGAGGATCTCGAGCTTCTCGTAGGTGTTCGTGTAGGCCTGGAAATAGGCAAGACTCAGGCGTGCCCCCGTGCGCTGGGCCACAACCTCCTGCCCCCGGCGGATTTGATCTTCCAAAGGTGCGCGCAGGCGGCTTCCGGGCGCGAACGTCTCGTTGTTGCAGAAGGTGCACCCACCTTTGCCCAGGGTTCCATCGCGATTGGGGCAGGTGAATCCGATGTCCAAAGCGACCTTGTGGACGCGTTGCCCGAACCTCCGTTTGAGATCCTGCCCGAGGGTCAGGACCAGATCGGCGAGACTGGCTCCCCCGACAGCCTTCGGGCCATGCGGGGGCGTGGGACTGGAGAGGGAAACCTCCCGGCCACGGTCGAAGACGTCCAGGATCTCAACCTCCGCCGGACAACAGACGATCGGCGTTCTCGGGAAGCCGCAGGCGCTGGTGCAGGTAGCGGTTGACCTCGGCGGCCGTGGCCAGACGTCGAGCGCCCCCGGCGATCTCCTTGACCTCTTGCAGGGTGTACCCACGCAGGAGAACCTTGGTCCGCGGGATGTAGCGACTGTCCATGGACAGGATGTCGATCTGGATCCCCGCCAGGAACAACGCGCAAGCGGGGTCGGCAGCCATCTCGCCGCAGACGGAGACCTGCAAACCCGCCTTGGTCGATTCCCATGCCAGGCGCGACAGCATGGACAACAACGCCGGGTGGTAGTTGGAGGCCAGCGAGGCGACTTTGCGGTTGCCGCGATCGGCGGCCACGGTGTACTGCAACAGGTCGTTGGTGCCCACGGACAGGAAGTCGACCAGGTGGGCCAGGTGAGGCACGATTTCCACTGCGGCAGGAACCTCGATCATGGCGCCCACGGCGAGGTCCTCGTGGAAACTGACGCCTCGGGCCCGCAGTTCGGCGCGGGCCAGATCCACCTGGCGCAGGACTTCCTTCATCTCGTCGACTGCCGAGATCATCGGGAAAAGCATGCGGCCGCGTTTGCCTTCGCAGGCCCGCAACAGCGCCCGCAACTGGGTGCGAAACAGCTCGGGATGGGCCAGCGAAAGCCGGATGGAACGCTGTCCCAGGAAGGGATTGTCTTCCAGCTCGGCACCAGCACCCTCGGCGCCCTGGAGGAAAGGAGCGATCTTGTCGCCTCCCAGGTCCAGCGTGCGGAAGGTGATGGGCAGGTTGGGAGCGTCCTCGAAGGCGCGCAGGTACACCTGCAACTGCTGGGCTTCGGTGGGAGCGTCGCGGCGCATCAGGAAGGGGAATTCGGTGCGGTACAACCCCACACCGTCGGCGCCGCGCCGGGCGGCCACACCCAACTCGCGCAGAAGTCCCACGTTGGCGCTGACCTGGATGGTCTCGCCCGAGGCCAACTGGCAGGGCCCGAGAAGTTCGCGATCGGCACCGACCTCGACACGGGCCTCCTCGATTTCGGCGACCTTGCGGTATTCCTCGAGGACGGCTTTGGTGGGGTGCACGAAGACGTTGCCCACCACGGCGTCCAACAGGACCTCGCCACCTTCGATGACGTTCAGCACCGCAGGACCAACACCGGTGATGGCCGGAAGGTTCAGGGCGCGCGACATCAACGAGACGTGGCTGGTGGTGCCGCCCTCGCCGGTGACGAAACCGCGCGCCCCGCGCGAGGCCAGGAGCACCAGATCTCCGGGAGACAAAGCCTGGGCGAAAACGATGGAGCGGCGGACGTCGCGGTCGTGGGCGGCGTCTCCCAGGAGCTTGCCCACGAGCATGCGACCAATGTCGGCGAAGTCTTCGGCGCGTTCGCGCAGGTAGTCCGACCGCGCCTGCCGCATGGTCTCGACCAAGGCCTCGACGGCGTCGTGGATGGCCAGGCAGGACGACAATCCGGATTCGATCCGCCCGCGGACATCCTTGTGGAAGACCGGGTCGTTGAGCAGCAGGGCCTGGGCGCCGAACACGAACGACAATTCCTGTCCAACCAGTTCGAGCGCCACCACCTCCGAACGGCGGATGTCCTCAAGGCAGGCTTCGACGGCCCGATCGAAGGAGGCCAGTTCGGATTCCGTCGCGGCGCGCGCCTGCAGCTCGAGGTCGGAGCGGCGGTGGCGCACACCGTGGCGGAACACGGGACCCAACGCCATGCCGGGGGCGGCGGCGAACCCGCGCAGGACCTGCATCTCGTGGGCGGACACGGCGCGGGTGCCGGGCTCGGGGGTGGAGGGATCGTCGAGCAGGCGCAGGCGCTGTTCGCGCCCCGGGGCGCGGTTTTCCAGGGCCTCCAGCAATCGGGCGCTGTCCACCACGGTGGCCAGTTGCGATGCCAGCGCCACCAGGAGCATTTCGTGTTCGGTGTCCTGGACCTCTTCGCGGACCGAGCGCACCACGAGGACGCCGTTGCAGCGCCCGCGCGTGACCAGCGGAACACCGAGATACGACAGAAGGTGTTCCTCGTCGATCTCGGAGAAGCGACGGAATCCGGGGGTGCGGGGTCCGTTGGCGACGTTGAGGCTTTCCATGGTCTGGGCGATCATGCCCGTCAGGCCTTCGCCGAAATCCAGCAACACCTCCCCTTGGTGGGGTCGCGGGTAGGACGTTGCGGCCAACCTCAGTCGCGGTCGGTCGGGCTCCACGACATAGAGATGGCACTGGTCGCCGTGGAGATGTTCGGAAACCAGCCGGACCACTTGCTGAACGATGTCGCCGAAACCCCGCGCCTCCGACAGGACGCGCGCGAAATCGGAGAGAAGCTCCAGATGCCGGTTGGAGACCGTGGCCATGGCGGACCGGTCAGCCCGTCACGCCAAGACGGTGCCAGCCATCCTGGGGAATCTGCGCGCCCAACACCTGGATCGCTTCGGCGGCGACGCCGGCGGCGAGGTGTCCCGCAGCGGCCAGATCCAGACCACGATCCAGACCGGCCAGGAACCCGGCGGCCCAGAGGTCGCCGGCGCCGGTGGTATCCACCACGCGCGCCACCGGAACGGCCTGCACGATGGCGCGTTTGCCCCCTTGGGCCAACAAGGCGCCGCGGGCACCGAGCTTGACGGCGGCGATGTCGACGTGCTGCGAAATCCACTCCAGCGAAGGCTCCGGATCCGTGCCCGTGAGGGCCTTGGATTCGTCTTCGTTGGCCAGCAGAATGGAGATGGCCCGGGCTCCGAGCAGTTCGTGCAGGCGCTCGCGGAAAATGCCCACCACTTCGAAGGAGCCGCAATCGAGGGCCACGGGAATGCCGCGCCGCGCCGCGATGTCCAGAAGGCGATCGAAGAGGGGCGCGTTGAAGAGCAGGTACCCTTCGATGTACACGAGGCCCACATCCTCGAAGCGGGATTCGTCGATCTCCCCGGGCCCGAAGGCTGCGGCCGCTCCCAGCGAGGTGAACATGGTGCGTTGGGCGTCGGGGGTGACACACGACAACACACAACCGTTGTCTTCGGGTCCGCGGACCAAGGCGAGGTCCAACCCGGCGGCCACCAGGGCGGTCTCGAGGCGATCCCCGCGGGCGTCCGCACCGCGCCGACCCAGGAACCGCGCATGGGTTCCCAGACGGGCCAATCCCACCAACGTGTTGCACGCCGATCCCCCCGGCGCTTCCGATGCCTGGACAGGCAGACGCGCCAGCAACTCCTTCTGGACTTGAGGATCCACGAGGGTCATGCCGCCTTTGGATCCTCCCGTGGTGGCAAGGAAGGAATCGTCGACATGGGCGAGAAGATCCATGAGCGCTGCCCCGACGCCCAGGATGTTTTTGTAGTGGCTCACAAGCGGGAAGGTAGCAAAGACGGCGTGCGCCCACGCCCCGAGCGCCACAGTCCGAAGAGGAATCCGGCCACGCTGGAACGCAGGTGCCAGGTGAGGCTTCCCCGCAGGCGGAAACACTCCCAATCGGGCCGGAACCGCAGGGTTCCCGGGCGCGGAAGGAGCGGTTCGAAGGCCAGGAAGAGCCCCCAGAGACTGGCCAAGGTGGCGGGGTCGACGCCACCCAGATCGAGCTGGATGCGCCGGGTGGGCATCACGAAAGCGGCCTTCAAGAACCTCAGGAACAACCCCACGATGGTCTTGGCCAGATTTCCCTTCTTTTTGCCCGAAGTCCGCGCACGGGGAGCCCGGAACTTCTTCCAGGCCCATCGCAACAAACGTCGCAACCAGGGGGGCATCCGTCGCTTGGACTTGGCGGCCCCTTTGCCCTCGGCTTGCGTGGAGACCGCTTTGGGCTTGGGACGCGGGGACGGCATCAACTCGATCCCCCACAACCGCAAGGACAACTTCCAGGGCGGTGTGGCGGATTCATCCCAGCCGATGGCCAAACGCAGCGAGATCGGAAGGAACAGGAAAACGCACCCGGCGACCAGCACCAGGGCGAAAACCACCATCACGACTCAGGCGCCTGCGTTTTTCCGGATCGAAGCAATCAGGTCCGCGAAGGTCTTCTTGGAACCCTTCCCGAGATACTTGGTGAACTGGTCGCGGTACTTGTCCATCTGCGAGGGCTTTTCTCCCTGCTTGAGGTCGCAGATGCGCCACTTGCCACCGTCGAGGTAGAGCGTGTAGGTGATGGTCAATTGATCGGCACCGCGATAGACGGTGCTGGAGACCACGGCGCCCGTCTTGGTGGGTTTACCCACCAGGACGTGTTTGGCGGAGTCGGAGATGTAATCCTGGGGCGACTCGAGGGATTTCTTCAGGAGCATGCGGCTGAAATACACGCTGAAGGAGTCTTGGTCGGCCTTGGACTGCTTGGCCCAGGCCTTTCCGAGCGCCCGTTTTCCCAGCTCGGCAAAACCGAACATCGTGTTCAGTTGGGCCTTGAGGGAGTCGTTGGAGGACAACGATTCCTTGGGGAAGCGGTGCAACATGCCCTGGAACACCCGATCTTCGGCCCGGAAACTGGTCAGGGCATCAGGGACGACGGGCTTGGCGGCCATGGTCGCGATCGAGGCGACAAGCGTGAGGAGCAGGGGCAGGCGGATCATGAGGCAACTCCGATGGAGGTGGGACGGAAGGGGGCCGTCGGGGAAGAACATACATCGAACACCGGGTCCCGCCCTCGTCCGGGGGCGGTCAGGATCCGTCAACGAGGCTCGAGCAGCGACGTATCCAGGACCAGGCCGGTGTTGCGCAGGACTTCGATGGCCGCGAGGTTGCGCTGGTAGACCAGATCGTGGTACTGCGTCTGCAGGTCGATCCACGTCTTGTAGGGTCCCATGAGGTCCTTGGCGCGATCCGGATCGAGGTCCATCGCCGAAACGATGCTCTCCAGCAGGGCTTCGCACGATTCCACCGCACGCTTGGCCCCCTGGATCTTTTCGCCCAGGGCCTGGTAGCGCAGCCACGAATCGCGCAGGTACAATTCGAGCCCCTCGCGGGCGTAGGCCTCCTTGCGGCGCAACGCGCGCCAGTCCAGCTCGGCACGGCGCACCGTGGTCTGCTGGTTCCAGTAGTTGAGCCTCCAACGCAAGCCCAGACCCAACGCGCCCGAGACGCTGTTGATGGGGTCGGTGACCAGGACGTCCTTGTTCTGTTCGTCGCGGTTGGCCACCCAGGCCTTGGTGTAGCTGAACTTGCCGAACACGAAGATGTCGGGTCCCAGGGCACCGCGTTCGACTTCGACCAGCGCACGCGTGGCCTCGAGTCCGGCCTGCAACTGCGAGAGGTCCGGATGTTGGAAGCGCTGCAGCAGCGTATCCAGCCCCGGCAGTTCGGGAAGGGGGCGCAGCAGGGAGTCTTCCAGGACCACAGCGCGGGGGTCGGGAAGATCCAGGAAGAACGCCAGGGCGGCCCGCGCGCGTTCCCGGCCGAGCTTGGCTTCGACCATGCCTTTTTCCAGGGTGAATCGGCCGATCTTGAGGTTCAGCAGATCCTCGAGACTGGCGTCTTCCTCCTCGTCGTCGATCTTCTTCTGCAACACGTTCTGGACACTGTCCAAACGGGTCTGCGCATCCTGGAGCAACCGCACCATGCGGTTGGCGTACTGGAAACCGAACCAGTATCCCAGCCCCTCCTTGACCTCGTCTTGCCGTTTTCCGGCATGGCGTGCCTTGGCCACCTTGACGCCGGCCCGGGCCGCGCGCATCCCGGAACGGAAGCGATCGACGTTCAGCGGCTGGGCGATCTCCAGCTCGGTCCCGAAGTAGGGTCCCAAGGGCCACCAGGCCCACTCGCGCCCGGTGGTGTCGAGCCTGCCGCCGACGCTGTCGGTGGTGTAGCGGAAACCGGGTGCCGGCCCGAAGGCCGTCGACAACTCGAAGCGAGGCAGCAGCGCTTGGCGATACAGTCCCGAAACCCGCCCTTGGGCCTGCTCGATCTGGATGGAGTCCTCGGCAAGTCGAGGCTGTCGGCGCAGCACCGTCTCGACGAAGGACGGCAGTCGCAGCCCCTCGGCGGAAGCGAGGGAGGTGATGGCCAGGAGAAGGCCTGTGGATCGGAGGGGAAGAAGAGCTTGGCGCCGCATCGGAGAGCAAAGGTAGCTACCTTGCCTGCCCGTGGAACGCGCCGGTTCGCTTGCTCGGATACTTCTCCTGCCCCTGTCGTGGTCGGCCAGCGCTCTGGCCGCGACGGATTCCGCCTTCGCGGCCGGAAATGTGCCGACGGATTCCGGCCACGCCCAGGTGCTATCCGCCACCCAGGTCGAATCCCCCGAACCACCTCCGCGCGGCCGGCCCTCCGCTTCGTGGTTCGCCGGAGTCGGCGCCCCGGTGTTTCCCCAGCGGGATCGTTTCCAGCTCGAGCTGGCCCGCAGGGTCGTGACGGATTCCCTGGTCGTCGACCAACCGTGGGACGGCTCCCAACTGGGGTTTTCCACCGGCCTGGAGGCGGGTTACCAATACGGATGGCTCCGTCCGGCGGTGGGCCTGGAGTGGTCGTTCTGGGACAGCCGCTCCGTGCATCGCTCGTTGCGAAACCAGACCTCCATCGAGCGCACCTGGCGGCTGGACCAACTCGTGGGGCTGGTGGGGCTCGATGCCCTGATCGCTCCGGCGCTGCTGAAGGTCAACGGTGCCCAAGCCCCGTTCGTCGGATTCCGCTACGCCCAGGGTGTGGGGCGACTGGAGGGCATGGGACGAGCCTGGGCCACCGGCAACGGCTTGCAGATGCACCTGGGCGCGGATGTCACGAGCCTGGGTCCGTTGGTCGTGGCAGGACGCCTGGGTTGGAACGCCCTTTCGTTCACGTCGTCTTCGGAGTGGAACCGGGTGCTGTACGGCCAGGACACCCCAGGGGATGTGTCCTGGAACGGCTCGGGCATCTGGATCCGACTCGATCTTCGCATGGGCCCCACAGCCAAAACCGACACCGTGCGGACGCTCCCGCCCGTGCGGGCCCGAAGCGAATCCGACAGCACCGCACCGAAGTCCGACAGCCTCGTTCCGTGAGTCTCCTGACCACGGAACCGCCCGCGTCAGAACAGGTGGCGGATTCCCAGGCTCTGGCGCAAGAGGGGATCGAGCGTGGCGACTTCGAGGTCGTGCTCCAGGGCTGTCGCCAAAAACAGGCGGTCCCAGACATCTCCCACGGTGAAGCGCGCGGCGCGCGAGACGATGGCGGGGGTCGCCGGAAGCAACACCACCTGGTGGATGGCCAGTGTCGATTCGAGCCAGACCTGGAGGGGTAGCTCCGTCCTCCACACGCCACTTTTCCAGGCTTCGGCGATCTCGACCAGCGCGGTCTGGCACAAGGCTTTGGCCCCGGTGACCCGGTCCAGAAGTCCGCGGCGCTCCAAGCCGAAGGATTCGTCTCCCCCGGCCCAGCGCAAAAACACGGGTGCATCGAGGAGGATCATCGCCAATCCTGCTTCAAGTCGATGCCCAGTCGGGTGGGCGCCGAGACCTCCCGATCTTCCCAAGGCTGTACCACGACCATGGGACGCCCTCTCTTGGTCAGAACAATCTGACCACCATTGAGGTGAAGATCCTCAATCAAGGCCAAACAGCGAGCTTTGAACTCTCCGACACCGAGTCTCATGTTGCGAATATAGCCATATCCAGGTTGTAGTCACCACGGATTGACCATGAATATTCCACCATCAGCCCCCCCCCCTGCCTGCTGGGGAAAAGCCCCCACAAACGTCACGACCTGACGCGCCGCCGCAACCGCCGCAAAAGCCGAGGAATCTCGCGGTGTTCCCACTCCCTCCACGCGGCATACCCGGGGAAGGCCTGCTCGGCGCGGCGAAACTCCGCGTGGTGAACATGCCGCCGCGCTCCCGATCCTTTTTTGGGCGGGTGCACGGCATGGAGCATCTCGTGGAACAACACCCCCTCGACGGCGTATACGGGAACGTCCGGGTCGTCGTAGATCTGGCCCAGGGTGATCACGTGCCGTTCGCCTGTGGCCGTGTTGACGGTCCGGTGGGTGGAGAGCGACCCGGGCCGAGGAGACCACCGCACCAGCGCCTGGACCCTCCCCTGGAAGTGCTCGCGATTCAACCGCTCGAACAGCGGTTGGAGGTCGTGGCACCGTCCGCGCGCGGATCCTCCCGGCAGGCGCTGTGGCTCTTCGTCCCCCAACCAGGCGAACACCTTGCGAGCGGCCTCACGCGCCCGAGAACGGGAGCCGGGGCTGGGTCGAAGACTGGCGCGCACCCATTGTCCCAGAGCCGCCCAGACCTCCTCCGGCGCCTCTTCCAGCCGTCGCGGCAGGTGCAGGACCGGATGAGCCGACCGGGGGCGTTCCAGCTTCCAGGATCGGCGCAGGCGGCGCATGAACACGATACGGACCAAATCCAGGTCGCGGCATTCCGCGCCACCGCGTGCACCCCACGAGATCGACTCGATGGCAATCGGGGAGGATCCCGAGGCCTCAGCGGGGGACGGCGTCTTTTTTCTCGGCGTCGGCGGGCCGAATAAGTCCAGCACGAATTGGCCCACGGCCGACCAGCCGCGGTTCATTCCGGGAAACCCGCCCCCGCAGGGGCGACCACCGCCACCTTGCGCTTCACGACCACAGGGGCAGGGCCATCGCCTGGCGGTGATCCAGAAACTTGCGGACCGGCGCGAAGGATCGCCGGTGGAGGGGACACGGTCCCAGGCGAGCCAACGCATCGAGGTGGGAAGGGACAGGGTACCCCATGTGGACTCCGAACCCGTACCCCGGATAGACCTCATCGAACGCGACCATTTCCGCATCGCGGGTGGTCTTGGCCAGAATGGAGGCCGCCGCGATCACCGCAACTTTGGAGTCGCCTTTCACCACCGCCTCCTGGGGCAGCGTAATTCCCGGGATGATCTTGTTGCCATCGACCACCAGGGAGCCAGGAGCCTCACCCAGGGCTTGCAGGGCGCGCCGCATCGCCAGGAAGGTGGCCTGGAGAATGTTCAGGTCATCGATCTCGACCGGCGAACACCGCCCCAGCGCCCACCGCACCGGTGCCTTCCGGATGAGCTCCGCCAACGCGTCGCGCCGCTCGGGTGACAACTTCTTGGAATCGTTGAGACCGGGAATGGTCCAGCCGCGCGGAGCCACCACGATGGCGGCCACCACGTCTCCCGCCAAGGGGCCACGCCCCACCTCGTCCACGCCTCCCACGGGATCCACCAGCCCTACGGGCGGATCGCCAGGGCCGGTGGTCAGTAGAGCATCTTGGCCATGCGCACGGCGATTTCGTCCAACATGAAGGGATCGACCTTGTACAAGCCCTGTCGCACCAGGGTCTCGAGTCTCTCCAGCTTGGATCTGCGCTCGCTTTCCCAGAGGGGCTCCTTGCCCGGTAGGGCATCCAGTTCAGGGTCCTCGATCTCCTTGGCCTCGGGCTTCGGTGCTGTGGCCTGGGCTTTGGAGACATCCTCCGAGGCGACCTCTTCGGCGATGGTCTGGGCCAACCGCCGCCCCTTGGCGGACAGCTCGATGGTGTCCTGGGACTTCCGGAGGCTCTCTGCCGTGCTCCCGCCGGGAAGGTCGGAGGTACGAGGGGTGCTGGTCTGGTTCTGGCCCGATGCCGGGCTCGATCGGGTTGGGGCTGCGGGAACCGCACGCCCAGCGGTGTTGGTGCTTGTGGTGATGGTTGTCGCCGCGATGTTCATGGTGGGTCCCCCCCTTTCCAGCGACATCCCTGAGCCAACCGGTCGGGATCCGCCACTGGTTATATCGGCAAGGTCCGGACGCGACTTGAGCGGCTTCTTGAAAAAATGCATTCATCCACGCCATCGCTGACGAGGAGGCCTGCAAGGAGGTATCCTATGATTCCGCGAGTGACCGGGTTTTGGAGTTTCTCCAAAATCCCCCTGCAACCCACCGAGGCCTGGACCGTGAGCGAAGCGAAGGAAGAGATCCGTTCCCGCGCCGACATCGTGTCGGTGGTGGGACGCTTCGTTCCCTTGAAACGCCGCGGCACGTACTGGGTCGGGCGCTGCCCGTTCCACGACGACCACTCCCCCAGCCTGCACGTCAATCCGCAACTGGGCATCTACAAGTGTTTCGTGTGCGGTGCCGGTGGCGACATCTTCAAGTTCCTGATGGAACACGAGCACCTGGGATTCCGCGAAGTCCTCGAGACCCTCGCCAGGGAAACCGGAGTCACCCTACCCGAGCGCCCGGAAGGCGCCGACCCCGAGGAAGCCCGCCGCCAAGGGGCCGCTCGCCAGGCTCTCGACTGGGCACGTGACCGTTTCCACGACCACCTCCTGAATACGCCGGCGGCCCTCGAATATGCCCGCCGCCGCGGGATCCTCGACGCCGAAATCGCCGATTTCCGACTGGGCTTCGCCCCCGACGGCAATCCCCTGCTCGAATCCGCGCCGGCCGCGGGAATCTCGCGCCAGGCCCTCCAGGACGCCGGCCTGGTGACCCTCACCGATTCCGGCTCACTGCGCGATCGCTTCCGACTTCGACTGGTCTTTCCGTTGCTGGACCCCTCGCAACGCCCCGTGGGTTTCGCCGGCCGCAATTTGCGCAGCGGACGTTCCGACATCCCCAAGTACCTCAACAGTCCGGAAACGGCGTTCTACCACAAGAGTCGGTTCCTGTTCGGACTCTCGCACTCCCGCGGCGACATCAACCGCTCCGGCGAGGCCGTGATCGTCGAAGGCTACATGGATTGGTTCGCCCTGTGGCGCCATGGCCTGCGCAATGCCGTGGCCGCCAGCGGCACCGCGTTCACCCGCGATCAGGCCCGATTGCTGGCGCGTTCGGCCAAACGTGTTGTCTGTTTCTTCGACGCCGACCGCGCGGGCTTGGCCGCCGCCGAGCGCAGCTTGCCCGTCTTGCTGGCGGAAGGTCTCGAAGTCCGGATGGCCACGCTGGGCGGCGACTCCGACGCCAAGGACCCCGACGAATACCTCAAGACCCACGGCCCCAAGGCCCTGGCCGAGCGTATCGCCGTTGCCTCCCACTGGAGCCTTTTCCTGCTGCGCGGGGCCACCAGTGGCGAATTCGGGCTGCGCCCCGACGAACAGGCCGCACTGGTGCGACGGGTGGAAACCCTCACCGATTCCATCCCCGACGAGCAGACGCGCTCGCAGTGCCGCGAAATCCTCGACAAGACCATGAAGGACATGGACAGCCTGCGCACCATCAAGTGGTCGGAGATCCGCAATCCGCGGGCCGCACCACTGCCCATGGCGCGGGAGCCCCAAGGACTTCCTCCCATGCCCAAAGGGCACTTGCGGGCCGAAGCGCAACTGGTGCACCTGCTGTGCGAGCACCCTTCGCTGGTCTTGGACACCCAGGATCGACTGCATCCTTCACGCCTGCAGGACCCCCGCTGCCGCGACCTTCTGGACCGTTTGTACGCCGATTCCGAGATGCGCGCGGGCGTGCCCGAACCCTCCGCGGTGGCCGCGACTTTGGAAGAACCCCTTGCCGCTTTCGTAGCTGGACTGTTTCAATTGTTCCCAGTACGACTCGACGAGGTCGCCTCCAGGGCCTGGCTCTCCGATTTCCTCCGCGACCTCGAGGTGCGGGAAGTCAGGTCCCGCCGGCGCAACCTCGCTCTTTCCGCCCGCCTCCAGACCCAGGACCAGGCGCCGCTTCAGGACTACTGCGAACTTCTCGCCGCAGAACAACAGATTTCCGAGGACAATTCGTGACCACCGTCGACCCCAAGATCGTCCGCCGCCTGGAGAAGACCGCCAGGGTCCAGGGCTTCCTCTCCGTCAACCAGATCGCCTCGATCAGCGAATCCACGGATCAGGCCGAGATCCTCACGGAACTGTTCCGCCGCCGCGGCGTGAACATCGCGGCCGGAGGCACCCGCAACACCTCCCACTTCTCGACCTCGGACAGCTCCTTCCCTGCCGCGCGCAAGACCCCGGCGCAAGGACGCTTCTGGGACCCCACCTGGCTGTACCTGAACTCGGTCGGACGCGTGGCCCTGCTGTCTCGCGAAGAGGAGGTCGCGATCGCGCGGCGCATCGACCAGGTGCAGCAGCGGATCCTGGGAATCCTGTTCCACGATCCTCGCATCCTGCACGAGGTCGTCTCCCTGTGCGAACAGGTCGAACGCGAAGAAATCCGCGTCGAGGAGATCTGCCAGATCGACAACGACGCCTGGACCGACACCAAGGTGTACGAACGCGAGAAGGCCCGCGTGCTGGCCGGACTGGCCAAGCTGCGCAAAGCCTTGGCCGGCAGCCGCAAGCCTTCGGAGGAAGCCCAGGAGATCGCCCTGACGCTGACACTCTCGCACCGCCAGATCGAGCGCTTGTCGCGCCTTTGGAAGACCTTGGTGGAAGACGATCCCCGCGCCCGCGACGAAGGACTCTCCGTGCGCCAGTGGGAAGCCGTGCGCGACCAGGCCAAGGAGGAGATCGTCGAGGCCAACGTCCGCCTGGTGGTCAGCATCGCCAAACGCTACGTCCAGAAGGGCATGGAGCTCATCGACCTGATCCAGGAAGGCAACCAGGGTCTCATCCGCGCCGTCGAGAACTTCGATTACACCAAGGGCTACAAGTTCAGCACCTACGCCACCTGGTGGATCAAGCAAAGCATCACCCGCGCCATCGCCGACAAGGGCAAGGTCATCCGCATTCCGGCGAACATGCTCGACAGCATCCGCCGCATCCTGCGCGTGGCTCGCGACCTTCACGCGCGCCAGGGATCGCAGCCCACGATCGAAGAGATCGCCCAAGCCGCGGGAGTGGACCAGGAGAAGGTTCGCATCGCCATGGAATCCAGCCAGGATCCGGTGAGTCTGGATGCCTACGTCTCGGCCGACCAGGGCGCCCGTGTGGGAGATTTCCTCGAGGACCGCTCGGCGGAACGCCCTTGGCAGGCGGCGCAGACCCGACTTCTGCGCGACCAGATCGAGGCCGTGCTGGGAAGCCTCGACAGCAAGGAGCAGCAGATCCTGCGACTGCGTTTCGGACTGGACGACGGCCAGGCCGCCACGCTCAAGGAAATCGGGGAACGCTTCGGCATCAGCCGCGAACGCGTGCGCCAGATCGAGACGAAGGCCATCCAGAAGCTCCAGCATCCATCGCGCTCGCGGTTGCTGGAAGGTTGGGAAGACTCCTTCGACGGCGAGAACAGCGCCCTGTGACCCCCCGAGCCCGACAGGAGCTCCCATGACCGCCGACGGCGGGGTGCGCCGGCTTCTGGATTGGATCCGGGAACACCGCCGCGACCTCGATCCCGGACGGATCGAGGAGGCGCTCCTGTTCGCGGCTCGTTCCCACGAGGGGCAACGGCGACGCTCCGGGATGCCCTACACGGAGCACACCTTCGAGGTGGCCCGCATCCTGGCGGAAAACGGCATGGACATGGCCACCGTCCAGGCAGGTGTGCTGCACGACACCATCGAAGACACCGACGTGTCGGTGGAGGAGATCGAGGAGCGGTTCGGACGCGAGGTCGCCTTCCTGGTGGAGGGCGTCACGAAGATCGCCCTTCTGCCCTCGCAGAGCCGCGAACAGCGCCAGGCCGAGACCTTCCGCAAGATGCTCCTGTCCATGGCGCGCGATCCGCGCGTCATTTTGATCAAGTTCGCCGACCGCCTGCACAACCTGCGCACCCTGCGCTACATGAGTCCCGACAAGCGCAAGTCCATCGCCGCCGAGACCCTCGAGGTGTACGCGCCGCTGGCCCATCGCTTCGGATTGGGGCGCGTGAAATGGGAGCTGGAAGACCTCTCGTTCAAGAACATCCATCCGGAAGAGTACCAGAAACTCGTCGAAAAGATCAGCGAGAAGCGGGCCGAGCGCGAGATGTACATCCGCGCGGTCGTGGATCCACTCGAAGCCAAGCTCCGCGAAGCAGGACTGCCCGCCGAAATCAAGGGTAGGCCCAAGCACCTGTACAGCATCTGGCGCAAGATGCGCGAGAAGAACGTCCAGGAACTCGACAGCATCCACGACCTCAACGCGGTGCGTATCCTGGTGCGCACGGTCTCGGACTGCTACGAGGCCCTCGGGTACGTGCACGGGATGTGGAGCCCCATCGCGGGCCGGTTCAAGGACTACGTGGCGGTCCCCAAGGCCAACCTCTACCAGAGCCTGCATACCACCGTGATGGGCCCCCAGGGCCGCGGCGTCGAGATCCAGATCCGCACCCACGAGATGGAACGCCTGGCCAACGAAGGCATCGCGGCGCACTGGGCGTACAAGGAGGGAAGCGTCCCCATCGACCGCGTGGTCGCGGAAAACCGTTGGCTCAAGCAGTTGCTGGACCTGCAGCAGGAGAGCCGCGACGGCAAGGAGTTCATGGAGCTCGTGCAGGGCGAGCTGGGCGCGCAGGAGGTGTTCGTCTACACCCCGCGTGGCGACGTCGTGCAATTGCCGCGCGGGGCCACGCCCGTGGACTTCGCCTTCGAGATCCACACCGGCGTGGGCATGCACTGCGCCGGTGCCAAGGTGGACGGGGTGATGGTCCCGCTGTCCACCCAGTTGCACTCGGGACAGACGGTGGAGGTCATCCGCACCGAACAGGCCCATCCCGCCCGCGACTGGTTGCGCTACGTGCGCTCATCGAAGGCCAAGAGCGCCATCCGCCGCTACCTGCGACAGACCGAGGCCGAGGCCGATCGCTCCCTGGGCCGGGAACTGCTCGAGCGGGAGCTCGCTCGTCGGAAATTGTCCACACTTCCCGACGACCTCGAAGCCGCGCTGCTCAAGCGTTTCCAGTGCGACTCCCTCGAGCAGCTCCACGCGCGCCTGGGCCTGGGCGACGTCACGCCCCAGCAACTGGCGGCGGCGCTGCCGCCGGTGCCACCGCCGCCGCGCAAGCCGGGAATGCTGGCGCGGGTTCTGCGCCGCGACACCGAATCGGTTCGCAACGCCCATGCCATCCTCGTGGGGGGGCAGGACGGCATCCCCCACCATCGTGCCGGGTGCTGCCTGCCCGTGCCCGGCGAGGAGATCCGCGGGTACATCACCCAGGGCCGAGGAATCACCCTGCACTCCAGCGCCTGCGCCCAAGGGCGGCGAACCATCGCCCGCGAAGGCCGCGAGGTCGAGGTTGCCTGGCACGAGAGCGCCCATCAGGCCGATTGGGAAGTCGGTCTGGAGGTCGTGGCCCGCGACCGCCCCAACCTTCTCCGGGACGTGACCTCGGCGCTTTCCTCGACGGGTGTGGGAGTCCTGCGCGCCAACATCGCCACGGTCGGGGATTCCGTTCGCGATCGTTTCCGGGTCCGGGTCCGGAACCTCGACCAGATCCACGTCTGCATCGCGAGTCTCCGCGGCGTCTCCGGCGTCGTCGCGGTCTCGCGCACGGTCCAGGGAACATGACCATCGGCACCCTTCAACTCGCCCCTCTGCAT
>JAMIIV010000020.1:0-32397 GCA_035913415.1 Fibrobacteria bacterium
CCCACCGCGCTGGTCTCGACAAGCTCGACCACCGAAGCAAGCTCGACCACAAGAAACGGGCTCGACCGGATTCCGTCTGCGCCGCCCCCGTTGCGGGCGCGGCGCGACGAAGATCCAGAGGGCTCAGTTCGCCTTGGGGGTGATCAGGACCATGCCCGTCGAGGCGTCGGCCACCTTGCCCAGGAAGGCGCCGTCGAGGGAGCGGGCGGAGACGCCGTCGGCCTCGCGGACCAGGATCGCCGTCTCGGACTTGCCGCGGGCATCCGTGACGGTCAGCTCCAAGGCGCCGTCGTCGAGGATCTTCGCGGCGGCGGTGGCGCCGTCCTTCGATTCGACATGGGTGGCCCCGATGGTGGGGGCCTTGCCGGTCCAGAACTCGATCGAATTCAGGATCAGGGCGTCGGCGGCGCCGGCGACGCCGTACACGGGAATGACGGTCATCACCAGGAACACGGCCTCCTGCACGAACTTGTTCGGGCTGACCGACTTGTTGAAGGCGTAGGCCTTGCGGATGAGGGGGAAGGTGCCGTAGCAGCCGGTGAGGGCGGTGGAGAGGCCCAGGGAGAGGAACGCCATGAAGAGAACGGATTTACGCATGAGAGGTTACACCTTGAGGAGGGAATGGACGGGGCCGATGAGCGGCACCACTGCGGGGAACATACAATGCGGCGGTGGGTGCGTGGGGAACGGCAGGCGGGAGAATGCCTCTCGGCGACCCAGTTTGTCGAGTCCGGCGATCTCGATCGAAGAAGCCGCCGAACTGCGGGAGGAACCGGTGAGGGGCCTAACGTTGTTCGCTATGCAAATCCGACTCCTCCTTGCGTGCGTCTGCCTCCTCGTGGTCGGCTGTTCCTGGAACGGGCGCATTCCCCCCGCACCAGCACCGGTGTCGCGGATGGACTCCCTGGGCGGAACCCTTGTGGGCGCCGATTCCATGCAGATGGTGCGCGAGCCCCGCTCGCGACTGCGGGTGATCAAGAAGATCAACGTCGGGAAGGCGCTCTGGCCCGAATCGCACCCCCATGTCCCGAATCTTCTCTGGTTGATCGCCCCCGTCTACTACCCCATGGTGGTGGGGCGCATGCTGTATCCGCCCACCTGGTGGACGCGCACCGTGTTGCGCGATTCGTGGGGGTACCTGCTGCCCAATGCCCGGGTGCGTACGGAGGACGGCGACACGGTCGTTGTGCCCTACCTGCTGTTTCGCCATGCCCAGGAAGGCCACAACCCCAATCACTGGCGGGAGTACCGGGCTTGGCCCTACTCGCGCATCGGGCAAATCTGGGAGCGACCCTTCCCGGCCGATTGCGCCGACCAGAGCTGGAGTGGGGACATGGTGCACCATCTGCGGGTGAGTGCCGAAGTCTGGCCTCTTTCGGCATTCACCGGGGTGAAGACGGATTCCGTCATCACTGTGCGGCTGGGGCGATTGCTGTACAACTCGGTGTACCATGGCACGGACAAGCCGTTTTTCGGGCTGCAACCCCACGGATTCGTCGGGGGACGATACGGGGGCGATTCGCTGATGGCGCCATGGCGTCCGGGCGAGAGCATTCCCGAAGCCGACATCGACTCGGGTGTGCTGCAGCCGGTGATCCGGCCGTGCCCCGTGCCGCAGGGTGCGATGGACTCGAGTCGGCCGGAGGCGCGCGAGGACGACCGGGGAGCACCTGGGGGCCTCAGAGCCAATGCCGTTTAGGTAGCGATGATTCGTCGCCCGGTGGTCGAGCCCGTCGCCGGTGGTCGAGCCTCGGTGGTCGAGCTTGTCGAGACCAGCCGGGTGGGTCTCGACAAGCTCGACCAACGGTGTTGGCCTCAGCGCTTCTTGAGGCCCTTCAGCGGACGCGTGCGCAGGCGCGGCACCACGCTCTCGACAGAATCCGCCAAAGAGTCCTGGCTTCGCAGGATCTGTTCGACCTTCGGTCGGGCCGACAGGGGCAGGCAGACGTCGTTCACCAGCGCGTATTCACCCCTGGCGTTGGGTCGATACAAGAACAGCAACGCGGGGCCCGCTTCGGGGCAGGTGCCTTCCGAATCGGGAAGTCGCGGGGTGATGAACCCCTTGCTCGCGGCGCGTTCGCCCAGCATTTCCAGTTCCGACAGATCGTCGGCCACGACCTTGATGGTGCCGGACCTGCCGAGGCGCTGCCCGGACTCGGCCTTCAGGATCCGCTGGACCACGTGGTGGGAGGCGATGTATTCGGTCTTCCAGCCAGTCGTGGGATCGCGGGCCACCAGCTCGGAACGGGCCGGATTCCCGGGCACGGCCACGACGATCCATGCGGAGTTCCGGACGACCTCTTCGAGGGTGATCTCGGTGTACTGGACCTGGCCACCGGTGCAGGGAAGGGCGAGCAACAGAAGAAGGGCGAGGAGGCGGGCGGGGGTGAACATGGTCGGGCAAGGGTAGGAATCCCGCGTGCGTTGTGCATGGGCAACGGATTCGCGGAGGCGGGCCAGTCCCGAAGGACGCGCGGTCACGAATCCCGAGGAGTTCGAAGCATTCGCCCGAGGAACCATAGGGGCCCGACCAGCAGGGCCAGGTTGGGGGCCCACCACCATGGGTCGAAATCCTGGCGCAAGGCCCAGAACGCGACGGCCTGCAAGCCCGAGGCGCAGGTGAGCGCCAGCGAGAACGGGATCAGGGTCCGGGCGCGTGCGTCGCCACGGCGGGCGAGGGCCAGGCCGGAGAGGCCCGAGGCGGAGACCAGAAGATCCAGCGGCAGGAAGGAAAGGTTCCAGGCCTGGAGGATGGGATGTTCGTGGTCCTTGTACAACCACGCGGCAGGCAGGAGGGCCAGGCCGGAGACGATCCAGTAGAGCAGGAAGCCGAGGTCGACGGCCAACAGGAACGGGGGCAGTCCGCGAGGCAGGGGGATGTTCGTCTTGGATTGCGGAGTGTGCGCGAGGTGGGGCATTGGGGGGAAGGTACCAAGTGGGCGCGTTCGAACAACGACGGCGGACGGGGTTCGCCGGTGTACCCGGAAATGGTGTATGAACCATGCACTGGCATGGCCTACCAAACGCGACAGGATGCCTATAAATTCTTGGCATGCGATCGAAATCATGGTGTATGGAAATCATCTCCTGCGGGAGCGAAAGAGGGACCTCCCCCCGGGTGGAACGAGGCCAGCGATGAGTCCATCCGTCTATGACTTTTCCGATTTTCGCGCCTATCTATCCGCGTGGTACGAAGCGGAAAAGGCGCGCCGCGGCAAGTTCCCGAAGGCCGAGGTCTCGCGCCTGCTGGGGCTGCCCAACACGCGCAACTATTTCTCTGCGGTGCTGGGGGGGAAGGATCTGTCGGACACCTTCCTGGAACGGTTCGTGGCGTTGCTGGCGCTTCCCCGCGACGACGCCCGGTTCTTTCGCGCCCTGGTGCGGTTCCAGCAGTGCACGGCCCCTGAAGAGCGCGACTCCCTCCTGGAGCAACTCGTCGTGCTGAACCGGTCGCCGCGCAAGGTGCTGGAGCCGCAGCGCATGGAGTACTTCCGCCATTGGTGGCACGGCGCCATCCGGGCTCTTTTGGACACGGGTGACTTCGGCGACGAGCCCGAACGCATCGCCAAGGCCCTGGTCCCGTCCATCACCCCGGGGCAGGCCCGCGAATCGCTGGATCTGCTGGCCCGGCTCGGCTTGATCGCCCGCCGCGGCAAGGGGCCTTGGAAACCCACCGACCAGGCCGTCTCGACGCCCGACGGTCTGCGCGACGAGCTGGTGCTGGGATTGCAGATGGAACAGCTCGATCTGGTCCGCAAATCCCTGTTGGCGCGCCATGCGCCGCGCCGGCTGGTGGCCACCAACATCGTGTCCGTCAGCCAAGACGGATTCCGTCATCTCCTGGAACGCATGGAGAAGGTCCGTTCCGAGGTCCGCTCCATCGTCCACAAGGACTCCCTCCCCGCCGAGCGTGTGTGCCAGGTGGTGCTCGCCCTCGTCCCCCTGACCGAAGAGAAGGTCTCCCGATGAAACGTCTCCTTCCCCTGATCGTGGGACTTTCTCTGGTGTCGTGCGACTCCGGCACCAAGGAGGCCGAAGGCACCTCCAGCGAAACGCAGACGGCGCTGCAGGCGCTGGCGGACAACGTGATTGAGGTGCCTCGAGGGCCCGGCGGAGCGAGGGTTCCTATCGCATCGCAGACCGCGGCTCGGTCAGCCTACACGGGGCGGGATGCGTGCGCGTCTGGTGCCGCCTGGAGCTGGGTAGGATTCGCTCAGGCAGAGTACTACGATGGTCGCCCATGGTGGCATCAAGACTCGTCATTCGCTTGGCAATCCGTCCGCAGTGAACTTGCGACAGACAATCATGGCAATTTCGTTCCTGGGGAGTGCCCGATTGGCCCCTTGAAGGCTCGTGCGGTCGATCGGTGGAGGGCCCAGAACGGTGAGCGCGCTTCGTTTGAGGGGGTTTTCTGGCGTGACCACGATAGCGGAGGGATGACATTCGCTCGATGGGAGGGTGCGATCGTCTACCCCTCGGGGTTCGAGCTCCGGGCCAGCATCCTCCGGTCCGGGCCGAATCTCCTATTACTGCCGGATACCCTGCTGGAATTGTCCTACTCCTTTGCCGAGGGGCGATACGGCTTCCGTTTCCGCTATTCCCCTGGCCTGAACGGAGCCAACTGGGAGGGGCTGGACTCCGCATGGAATTCGATTGCTTGTGTCGCGATTCTGGACCGCGCAAACTCTTCCCGGCAGGTGGGTTCCGTCTGTGGGTCCCCGGGGACATCTCGATGGATCATTCGAGACGCCAAGGGGAATGTCCTCAATCCCCAAAGGAATCCGGCGATTGCGATCGACGATTCCATGGGCGTGCGCGTGTTGTCCACCCGTTGGGATGGCGACAGTCTTCGCGTCCGGTTTCGGGTGAAAACCCCACCCTTCTCGCTTCGCCAGACGTCGCGGACGCGGGTCGTTGTGGGAGACACCGCGAGCCTCGAGATCGATTGCGTCACTCCGGAAGGGATGAATGCGAGATGTCCTCAGCCGATCCTGTTCTCCGACAAGGAGTTCGCTTTCACGGACACCAACTTCGTGGGACCTGAGGATGGCGAATTGGCCTTTTTCGCCCAGGACCTCGCGAGTCGCTCGATGCTTCGGATCGAGCTGCATCGCGAGTATAGGTTGCCTGTATATAGCCAACGGCATAAGGTGGGTACTTGGTGGTTCCAAGTACCGTCGCGAGAGGAATGATCGGGTTCGCCTGATCGATGGGAGTCGTGCCGGACGGCCGCTCCCCACCAAGGCGTCGCGATGAGGTGGTGCGGATTCATGGGGTCGAGCCTATGTGTTCTCAGAAAATTTCACATCATGCACCTCCATTTTGCTGTCTCCACGGGTCGATTCTCCTGTAATCAGGCAGGTTAAGTCAGGGCTCTTGGCGAGGAGGCATTCCTGGTGTTCTACCGGGAATGCACTCGCGCTCCTCCTCGAGCGCCGTACATTCCTCTCATGCCAACACCCCCCGACCCCTTCTCGTACAACGATTTCCGGAGGCTCCTCTCCGACTGGCTCGATTGGAAGCAGTCCGAGGACCCGTCCTTCACCAAGGCCGAGTGCAGTCGCCGCCTGGGGCTTCCCAACTCGCGGTCGTACCTGCCCGATCTGCTGCGCGGCAAACGCCTGTCGGACGTGTTCCGCGAGCGGTTCGTGCGTTTGCTGGAGCTGGGCGACGACGAGGCGCGGTTCTTTCGCGTGCTGGTGCGCTTCAACCAGGCCGAGCGGCCCGAGGAGCGCCAGGCCTCGTACGATGAACTGGCCGCGCTGAACCGCACGCCGCGCCATGCTCTGGGGCGCGAACAGATGGACTATTACCGCACCTGGCGCAACGCCGTGGTGCGGGCGCTGAGTGGGGTCGAGCGCCTCGATTCCCCGGAGGCGATCGCTCGCGAAAGCCTGGTTCCGCTGACCTTGCCGCAGGTCAAACAAGCCCTGCGCCTGCTGGAGAAATTGGGTCTGGCGGCGCCCGATGGTGAAGGTGTCCTGCGTCCCACCGAGAAGGTGCTCCAGGCCGATCCGTCGCTGGGGCGCGAGCTTCTGCGCCAACTGCAGTTGCAACATCTGGAGCTCTCGCGGGAGGCCTTCCTCCAGGATGGAACCCCCGACCGCGTCTTCTGGAGCAACACCCTCTCCTTCAGCGGCGAGGCCCAGGATGCGGTGCTCCGCGCGCTGCGCCGCTTCCAGAGCGAGGTGCGCGCCATCGCCCACAAGGACTCCGCCACGCCCGACCGGGCCTGGCAACTCAACCTGCAGTACTTCCCTCTGATCCAGCCGAAAGGCCAGCCATGAACCGCTCCGCTTTCCTTCGCGCCCTCATGGTCGCGATCCCCTTCCTTGGTCTATCCGCCTGCGACCGGGAAGCCGGCACCTCGGATGAACATGAGACCTGGATCGCCGCGCGATTGTTCCAGCAGGACGGCGCGCCCGCCGCGGGCGCCCGGGTTCGGGTCTTCGCCGTGGGCGACACCGCGCGACTTCCGCAGGCCCAGGCCTTCGTGGAAAGCGACGGCACCGTGCGTCTTCCCGTGCTGCCTCGGGGCCAGTACACCCTGGTGGCCACCGATGGCGCGGGCAACGCCGTCCTGATCGATTCGCTCCTGTCCACCGGCGCGGGATCGCCTCCGGTGGACACCCTCAGCCGCATGGGCGTGCTGCAGGGGCGCATTGAGGTCGAGCCGCAGCACAGTCCGCGTATCGCCTGGGTGCAGGTTCTGGGCATGGGGCTGGCCGCCAACGTGGACACTCTGGGCCGCTTCCGTCTGGAGGTTCCCGCGGGCCGCGTCACACTGGCTGCCCTGACCCGCGAGCCCCAGTACACACCCACCTTCCGCACAGTACGGACAGTTTCCGACAGTACGGTCGACATGGGGGCGGTGCGTCTTGAATACACGGGCATCCCCATCGTGGAGGGCCTCTCGGTGGCGTACGATTCGGTGAACGGGGTGGCTACCGTGCGATGGAATCGCGCCACGACGCCGGGGCTTCTGGGATACCAGGTGCAGTGGGGGGGATATCAATTCTTCGACATCGATAACCTCTCCGACACGGTCTTCCGCGACACGTTGTTCCGTCCCTCGACCTTCGATTCGATCGGGAAGCGGCGGGAGTATGCGGTGGTCGCACTCGACTCCGCCCGCAGCCCCGGCATGCCCTGGCGGCGAGTTCTGGTGCAGGCCCGTTCGCCCTGGCTGGTGGTCCGCAAGGGCTTCCGCGTCGACTCGCTCGGCAGGATGCCTGCGGCGGGGTGCGATGTCCTGGACACCGTGGGGACCGGCCTGATTTGCATCCGGGAGCGCAGCAGCGGAGACCAGCTTGGCCTGCTCCATCGCTCCGACACCGCCGAGGTCCGGTTCTCCACCGATGGCATGCAATGGAACCTGCTAACCATCCCCGTCGGCAGCCTGCGCACGGTGGCCTGGAAGGGGCGTATCTGGGTGGCCCGCGGCATCCCCAGCGGGGAATTCGCGACCTACACCACCCGCGAAGGAGGACTGGCGCGCGACTGGAACACCGGGGCCGTGATCCAGGCGCCGCGTTACGACGGGGTTCGCCTGGAAGCCTGGTCGACATCGGGAGAATTGGAGCGGGTGGACTCGGTGATGGACCGGGCGGGGGCGCACCTCTATCGCCTCGCGGTGGTCTCCGACACCCTGGTCCTGTCGCGTGATTCGGCGGCGATCGGCAGCACCGGTGCGGCGGGACCCGCCGGCATCCTGCCGATCCCTCTGGGGCGGCGGGCCCTGATCGATCCTGCGCAGGCCTGGAGCCGCGAGGAGCGGGGTTCCTTCCCGTCGGAGTGGCTGGTCACCGACCGGATGATGATGGGTTTCATGTGGTATCGCGACCCCTTCGATTCGGACGTGGAGAAACGGGTCTGGAACGACCTCGAGTGGGCTACCCTGGGAGGAGTGCTGTACGCTCGGCGTCCCGGAGAATCCTTCCCCTGGATCGTCTCCCCGGAGGGATCGAGTACCCTGAGCCCCATCTACCGCGGCAACGGCGAGGTGGTTCCGGACTTCGTGGCCTGGAAGGGCTGCGTGATGGCTCGCGAAGTCCACGGCCGGATCGACGGGATCTGTCCGACGGAGTGAGGTGCAGGGAGGCTGCCGGGGCTCGTTGCGGACTCCGGCGGTCGTGATGGGTCGGACCTGGACGAATCCGTCGTCACGGGTTCGTTTCCCGACTGTGCGAAAGGCGATCCCCGGCGGGTCGCCTTTGGCCTGTGTCCACGAATCCAGGATTCCTGGCGCCTCAGGCCTCCGGTTTGGCCTCCCAGGCCACGATGTTGCGCTCCTTGGCGCCGAAGGTCACGGCGATCCAGCGCACCGGCTTGGGGGTGCCGTCGGCTCGGGTGCGGCCTTCCCACACGCGATCGTATTCCTTCTCGGCGATCTGTCGCAGGGCGACCTCGGTGTCGGTGTCGCGTTTGAACTCGAAGATCCAGGTGGAATCGGGCATGTCCAGCACGAGGTCGCAGCGACCCAACGCGTTGGGGACCTCGGCGACCACCACGCCGGGAGGACTGAAACTCAGGATGCACATGGCCTGGAACAGGCCGTGGTAGCGCTTCTCGTGGGCGTCGTCGAGCTGGTAGGCGATGCCGGTGAACACGCGCTTCATTTCGAGGAAGAACCGCTCGAGGTTTCCCGAGTCTAGGGCTTTGGCGATGGCTTGGGCGCGTGGGGCCACCTCCCGGACGATCCTGTCGTGTACGACGATCAGCAGGTGTTCCACAAACGCGGTGCGCACCTCGCGATTGGGGAAGCCGAGACGGAAATTGTCGCCGTCCCACCCTGCGATGGTGAGGTAGCCCGTCTGGAGGAGGAGAGGGAGCACGTCGGGGCGATCGGGATCCAGGGTGGAAAGGGCCGATTGGGGCAGCAGGAGGCCTTCGACGTCGGAAAGCTCGGTGCCTGTGGCACGCATCATCCGGACCAGGAATTCCGGCGTACCGGTTTCCGTCCAAAAGGACCCAAAGGCGCGATCGTCCAGGCACCGGCAGGTCGAAAACGGATTGTAGACCGTGGGGACCGAATCGCCGGCCGCGAAGCGGAAGCCGTTGTAGTCGCGCCGTAGGCGATCGAGCAGGGCATGGACCGAGACGCCCTTCGATGCCGACATGGCTTCCAGGTGCCCCACGAAATCGCGCTCCAGTTCTTCCTGCGTGATGCCGCAGAGGGTGGCGAAATCCTCGCGCCACGTGATGTCCTTGAGGTGATTGAGCTCGCTGAACACGCTCGCCTTGGCCAAACGACTCACACCGGTGAGGAGCAGGAATTCGGGGCTGGCATCCTTGAGGCAGCTATAGAAGGCCCGCAGATCCTGGCGATTCTCCTCGAGGATGGAAAGTTCCTCCTCGCGTGCTTCCCATGCCCTGCGCTCATCTTGAGGAGGAAGCGCCGCTCCTGTCGCGAAGGGTGAGCGGTTCCCCTCCGACCGCATCCCCTCCAGGCACTGCAGGATGGGCTTGTCGTATTCGTCGATGAGCACCACGGGGCGAGGGCCACGGAGGCCGAGAATCCTAAGTAGTTCTGCGAAGCGGCTATAAGCGGTGGTCGCGCGCAACTCCACGCCCAGCCGGGATGCTTCCGCATCGATCTCCGCGTGCTGGCGATCCTGCAACGCCCCACGCTGCTGAAACTTTCCCGTTCCGAAGCTGATGCGCACCACCGGGTGGCGGCGGGACCAGTCCCAGTGGTCGTGGATCCACAAGCCCCGGAACAGCTCTTCGTTTCCCTCGTACAGCTCCTTGAGAAGACTCACCAGCAGCGATTTCCCGAACCGCCGTGGACGGGATAGAAATGCTGCCGTAGAGCCTGTCACAAGCGAGTGGACCAGCTCGGTTTTGTCGACATAGACGCAGCCGCGCTTGCGCAGTTGGGCGAAGTCCTGGATGCCGACGGGAAGGGGGGCGAGCGTCATGGTCTGAGGGAAAGTAGGAATCCCGCCGTGGCCCCTCTCGCGCCGCGATCGACCTAGTTTTGTCGAGATGTCCGCTATCCCCACCCTTGAGAATTTCCTGATCCGTTGGGAAGCCAGCGGCGCCTCGGAGCGCGCCAATTACCAGTTGTTCCTGGCCGAGCTGTGCGATCAATTGGGGGTGGATCGCCCGGAGCCCTCCCAGCCCGACGAGACGTTCAATCAATACGTCTTCGAGAAGGCCGTGACCTTCGCGCACGGGGATGGTTCCACGAGCCACGGGCGCATCGACTTGTACCGTCGCGGGTGCTTCGTGCTGGAGGCCAAGCAGGGAAGTCTGGCGGATGCTCCATCGTCCCGCGTGGGGCATGGGCGTCGCAAGACGGCCGGCTGGGACGAGGCCATGATGAAGGCCCGCGGACAGGCCGAATCGTACGCCCGAGCCTTGCCCGCCAGTGAAGGCTGGCCGCCGTTCCTGCTGGTGGTGGACGTGGGTTTTTCGATCGAGGTCTACGCCGACTTTTCCGGCCTGGGCAAGACCTACACCCCGTTTCCCGACCCCGCCACCCACCGGGTGTTCCTGCCCGACTTGTCAGATCCTGACATCCGTGCGCGGTTGCACGCGATCTGGACCGACCCCTCCTCGCTCGATCCGGCGCGACGCTCGGCTCGGGTCACCCGCGAAGTGGCCGACACCCTGGCGACCCTCGCACGCTCCCTGGAGGCTTCGGGCCATGCGCCCGAGGCGATCTTCGGATTCCTCATGCGGGCCATCTTCACGATGTTCGCCGAAGACGTGAAGCTCCTGCCCGAGGGTTCGTTCACGCGGCTTCTGGACCGCATGGAGGGCAACCCTTCGGTGTTCGCCAAGATGCTCGGTGCACTGTGGGCCACGATGGCCCACGGCGGATTCAGTCCCGTCCTGGAAACCGACGTCCTGAAGTTCAACGGCGGACTCTTCGAGACCTGCGAGGCCTTGCCTCTCACCGCCGAGCAGATCCACATCCTGGCCGACGCCGCGCGCCACGACTGGCGCGACGTGGAACCCGCCATCTTCGGAACGCTGGTGGAACGCGCTCTGAACCCCCGCGAGCGCCACAAGCTGGGGGCGCACTACACCCCTCGCGCCTATGTGGAGCGCCTGGTGCTGCCCACGGTGATCGACCCGTTGCGGGAAGACTGGAACGCCGCCAAGGTGGAGGCCCTGACCTTGCGCCAGAGTGGCAAGGACGCGGCGGCGGTCGCGGCCCTGCGGACCTTCCATCGCAAGCTCTGCGCGGTACGTGTGCTGGACCCGGCCTGCGGATCGGGGAATTTCCTGTACGTGACGTTGGAACACATGAAGCGCCTGGAGGCCGAGGTCCTCGACGCCTTGGCGGCCCTCGGCGACACGCAGGGAGGACTCGAGCTCGAAGGTGTGACCGTGAGCCCGTTGCAGTTCTTGGGACTGGAGATCAATCCGCGCGCGGCGGCCATCGCCGACCTCGTGCTGTGGATCGGGTACCTGCAGTGGCACCTGCGCACCCACGGCAACGCCCACCCCAAGGAGCCCGTGATCGAGCGGTTTCATTCCATCGAGTGGCGCGACGCCTTGACCGAGCACACCGGCACCGCGGGTGTGACGGATTCCGACGGCCACCTGAAGATGCGCTGGGACGGCCACACCACGAAGGTCCATCCCGTGACCGGCGAATCCGTGCCCGACGAGACCGCGCTGGTGCCGGTGGAGCGCTACCTGGACGTGCGCCGCGCGACCTGGCCGACCGCCGACTTCATCGTGGGCAATCCGCCGTTCATCGGGGCCAGCACCATGCGCCAGTCGCTGGGTGACGGCTACGTGGAGGCCGTGCGCGGCGCCTACCCCGAGCTTCCCGAAAGCTTGGACTTCGTGATGTATTGGTGGCACCTCGCCGCTGCGGCTGTAGTGGACCAACGCGCCCGACGCTTCGGGTTCATCACCACCAACAGCCTGCGGCAGACCTTCAATCGACGCGCCATCAGTCCCCATCTGGAAAACGGATTGCGGCTGGCCTTCGCGATCCCCGACCACCCTTGGGTGGACAGCGCCGACGGTGCCCAAGTGCGCATCGCGATGACCGTGGGAACGCGGGAAGACGAGCCGGGTCTGCTGTTGCGGTCGCAGTCCGAACGTGCGACGGATTCCGACGAGATCCGTGTGGTGTTCGCGGAAGCCGTGGGGGAGATCCACGCCGACCTCACCGTGGGGGCGGATGTGACGGAGGTCGTGGCGCTTCGGGCGAACGACAAGCTCTCCTGCCCTGGTGTGAAGCTCCATGGTTCGGGTTTCATCGTGACTCCCGAGGAAGCCGAGCATCTCCTCCCAGGATCGACCTTGTCGACCACCGGTGCGGCACCGCGGGTCATCAAGCCCTACCGTAATGGCAAAGACCTGAACGACCGACCGCGTGGAGTGTTGGTCATCGACCTTTTCGGCCTCACGGCGGATCAGGTCCGCGACCAGGTTCCGCCGGTGTACCAGTGGGTTTACGAGCGCGTGAAACCCGAGCGAGACCAGAACAACCGGGCGACCTACAGGGACAATTGGTGGATCTTCGGGGAGCCTCGCAAGGATCTCCGACCGATGCTCACCGGCCTCCCCCGCTACATCGCCACCACCGAGACCTCCAAACACCGCATGTTCCAATTCCTGGACGCCTCGATTCTTCCCGACAACATGCTGGTTTGCATGGCCCTCGACGATGCCTACCATCTCGGTGTCCTCTCCAGTCGCGTCCACGTGACCTGGTCCCTCGCCGCAGGTGGTCGTCTCGGCGTTGGGAATGATCCACGCTACAACAAGACCAAGTGCTTCGACCCCTTCCCCTTCCCCGCCTGCGCCCCCGACCAGCAGGACAAGATCCGTCAAGTCGCGGAACGCCTGGATTCCCACCGCAAACGCCAGCAGGATCTCCACGCCGACCTCACCATGACCGGCATGTACAACGTCCTGGAAGCCCTGCGCGAAGGCCGGCCCTTGAATGCCAAGGAGAAGGTCCTCCACGAGAAGGGGTTGGTGGCGATCCTGCGCGAGCTGCACGACGACCTCGACCGCGCCGTCTTCGCGGCCTACGGCTGGGACCCAGCCCTCTCCGACGAGCAGATCCTCGAGCGCGTGGTGGCCCTCAACGCGGAACGTGCCGCCGAGGAGGCCCAAGGTCTGGTACGGTGGTTGCGCCCGTCGTTCCAGAACCCGTCGGCGAACCCTGCGGCCACCCAGTCCGACATGGCTTTGCCCGAGGTCGTCGCCACAAGCCGCAAGACCAAGGTCGTCAAGGTTCCCTGGCCCGCGACCACGCGCGAGCAGATCCAAGCCCTGCGCGCCGCCCTGGCCCAGCCCGGAAGTGACCGCACCGCCGACGGCCTTGCCAAGCGCTTCCAAGGTGCCCGGGTCGCCCAGGTGGCCCTGCTCCTGGAGGCGATGGCCGCCCTGGGCCAGGTCCGCGAGTTCGAAGGCCGCTACGCCGCCTGACCAGATATGGCGAATCATCATTGAAAATCCATGCGAGTCATATGGAAATTCAATGACATATTGACGGCTATGCAGGTTCGGGAGCACGAATTCAACGCGATCGCCGACTACCGCGAGGTGTTTCCTGTGGTGGCGCTGGTGGGGCCTCGCCAGTGCGGGAAGACCACCCTTGCCCGGCGATTGGGGGCGGCCCATTATTTTGATCTGGAGGACCCTCCGTCCGGGAAATCTTCCCCTCATGGAAAACGCTCCCGATGTCTACGCGTACAACGACTTCCGACGTTTCCTTACCGACTGGTTGGAATGGAAGGCGGCCAACGAAGCGGGATGGAGCAAGGCCGAATGCAGCCGTCGACTGGGGTTGCCCAGGTCCCGCAGCTTCCTTCCCGACGTTCTACGAGGGAAGCCGATTTCGGATGCCTTCGTAGAACGGTTCGTGCGCGTCCTGGAGTTCGACACCGAGGCGTTTTCCCTCGCGAGGGAATCGGAGGTGCGGTCCCGGGGATCGGGAGCCATGCGCACGCCCTCGGGGGCCACTCCGAAGTCTAGATTGGGTCGAATGAGACCCGCCGACACCAGTCCAGAGGCTTGGAAGGTCCAGGTCGAGATCTTGCGGCGCAAGGGCCCGTTAGAGAGGCTCTTGATGGCTTGCCGCATGAGTGACGAGATGCACGGGTGGGAGCGCGCGTCGCTGCAAGCTCGGGAGTCTGCGTTGGATCGAGGGGCATGAGTCCGGAAAATCTGCTCGGCGAGGTCGCCAGGAGGCTCGAAGGAGCGGGGATCCCGTACATGATCACGGGGTCATTCGCCAGTTCGATGCTTGGGTTGCCCCGGTCCACTCGTGATCTCGATGTCGTGGTGGGGCCCGAGGAATCGCAGCTCGACGATTTGATTGGCGCATTCCCCGAGGATGCGTGGTATTTCGATTGTGGTGCGGTGCGTGACGCATTTGCGAGGCGTTCGATGTGCAATGCGGTCCACCTGGACTCGGGATGGAAGGTCGATGTCGTGTTCCGCAAGGACCGGCCTTGGAGCCGGGAGGAGTTCGCGCGCCGTGCGCCCTTGGACGTCCGGGGAGTGCCGGTGATGTTCCTGCGTGCCGAGGACTCCATTCTCTCCAAGCTGGAATGGGTGCGTCTGGGCGGATCACTGCGCCAGATGGAAGACGCGGGAACCGTGGTGGACGTCCAGGGAACAGCACTTGACTGGACGTACATGGAGTATTGGGCAAGGGAGATCGGGGTGTCGGACCTGCTGGCGAAACTTCGCGACGGGGCTGCGCAGGCGGACTGAATGTCTGCAACGAAAAAGCCCCGCCGTCCGGTTCGGACAACGGGGCTTTCTTATGGGTGTTCGGTTGGTCTCGACAGGCTCGACCACCGGGTGACAGGCTCGACCACCGGCGAGCGGGAGCTTACGCCGGTTTGCGCTGGGCCAGTTCCTCGGCGAACGAAAACGAGATGGCGTGGTAGCCGGCGTCCACGTGGATGAGTTCGCCCGAGATGCCGCGGGCCATGTTCGAGACCAGGAAGGCCACGGTGTCGCCGACTTCGTCGGTGCCGACGTTGCGGTGCAGGGCCGAGCGGTTCTCGGTGATGGTGAGCATCTTGTTGAAGTCGCCGATGCCCTTGGCCGCCAGCGTGCGGAGGGGGCCGGGGCTGACGGTGTTCACGCGGATGCCGAGTTTACCCAGGTCGTGCGCAAGATACCGCACGGAGCACTCCAGGGCGGCTTTGGCCACGCCCATCACGTTGTAGTGGGGGATCACCTTCTCGCCGCCGATGTACGACAACGCGACGATGGAGCCGTCCGGGTTCATGACCGTGGCGGCGTGGTGGGCCAGGGCCGCCAACGAGTACGCCGAGATGTCCAGCGCGGTGGCGAAGCCGTCGCGGGACGTGTCTTGGAACTCGCCGTCGAGGTCTTCGCGCTTGGCGTAGGCGATGGCGTGGACGAGGAAGTCGATCTTGCCGAAATCCTTTTCGACCGATTCGAACAGAGCCGCAACCGATTCATCCTTGGTGACGTCGCACTCGAAGGTGGTGGCCGTCTTGCCCTCGCCCTGGATCAGCGACTCGACGGAGCCCTTGAGGCGCTCGCTGGGATAGCTGAAGCAGAGCTCGGCGCCCTGCTCCCAGCACGACTTGGCGATGCCCCAGGCGATGGACCGCTGGTTGGCGACGCCGGTGATGAGGCCCTTCTTGCCCTTGAGAATCATGTAGAGTCCTTGGAGTTGGAGTGGGAACGATCACCCCGCCGTGGGTGGCGGAGGCGAATAGAGGTGGGTCTGGGAGGTCAGGGAAGGATGATCGCCTGGTCCCGGCGTGGGCCGGTGGAGACCATGGCGATGGGGGCGCCGACCAGTTCGGCCAGACGCTCGAGGTACTTCTTGGCGTTCTCGGGGAGATCGATCCAGGAGATGGCCTTGGACGTGTCCGACATCCAGCCGGGCAAGGTCTCGTAGACGGGCTGGATGCGAGTGAAATCCTTCACCTGGACCGGGAGGTCTTCGATGAGCTGTCCATCGATGGTGTACCCCGTGCAGACCTGGATTTCCGGGAGCTGGTCCAGGATGTCCACCTTGGTGATGGCCAGACCGGTGATGCCGTTGACGCGAACCGCCTTGCGGACCACCATGGCGTCGAACCAGCCGCAACGGCGAGGCCGACCGGTGGTGGCGCCGAATTCGCCGCCCCAGGTGCGGATCTTCTCGCCGAGTTCGCCTTCGAGCTCGGTGGGGAAGGGGCCGTTGCCCACGCGGGTGGTGTAGGCCTTCACGACGCCGATCACGCTCTGGATGGCGGTGGGTCCCACGCCCGCGCCGCAGCAGGCGGAGCCGGCGATGGTGTTGGAGCTGGTGACGTAGGGGTACGAGCCGTGGTCCACATCGAGGATGGTGCCCTGGGCGCCCTCGAACAGCAGGTGCTTGCCGGCCTTCATGGCCTTCTCGAGCAGCAGCGAGGCGTTGGCCACGAAGGGGGACAGTTTCCGTCCATACTCCAGGTACTCGGCCACGATGGGCGCGGCCTGCAGGGGCTCGATGCCGTAGACCTTCGTGAACAGGACGTTCTTCTCTTCCAGGATCTGCTCGACCTTGGCGGGCAGGTTCTCCGGATCGAGAAGGTCGCACAGGCGGATGCCGCAGCGGGCGACCTTGTCGACGTAGGCGGGGCCGATGCCGCGACCGGTGGTGCCGATGGCGTTCTTGCCTGCGGCGGCTTCCTTGGCCTTGTCGAGCTGCACGTGCCAGGGCATCACGATCTGCATGTTGTCGGCCAGCCACAGACGGCCGTGCACGTCGAAGCCGCGGGCCTCGATCTCGGAGATCTCGTGCAGCAACTGGGCGGGGTCGAGCACGACGCCGTTGCCGATCACGCAGACCTTGGTGGGGCGCATGATGGCCGAAGGAATCAGATGGAAGACGAATTCCTGGTCGCCCACGACGACGGTGTGGCCGGCGTTCGCGCCGCCCTGGAAGCGAATGACGACGTCGGCGTGTTCCGCGAGGACGTCGATGACCTTGGCCTTGCCCTCGTCTCCCCACTGGGAGCCGACGACGATGGTGTTCTTCATGGTTTGACTCCGCGGGAACCCACGCTCCCGCACTCCGATCCGGACGCCCGGCGGAAAGGAGCAAAAGCTAGCCAATTTCCTCGCTTGCGCGGGGAGGAAGTCCCACTCCTTCGAGGGCTTTTGTGCCGTGCCCCGCCGGGTGCAGCCAAAACCGACGGGTGCGCTCCTGGATCGGGCGAATGCCGCCGCCCAAGAGCGAGCTCGGGCAGCCGAGCCTGGAGCGAGCTCAATTCGCCGCGGGGCGGGGGCGCGCTGGTTTGGTCGCCTTGGTGATCAGGGCTTCCAGACGCTCGACGATGGTGCGGGCCAGTTGGGGGTGGGTGGCCAGGGCGGGTTTCCAGATGCCCAAGGGGCGAACGCCGTGTACCTGCAGGCCTTTGGCGTCGCGGGCCAGGTCGATGACCACGGGATCCAGCCCGAAAGCGCGTGAGGCGGCCAGCGCGAGGTCGCGATCGTCGGATTCGATGGGCATGGCCACGTGTTCGGTCTGGTCGATGCCGGGGGTGCCGTCGCGCCAGGCGGCCAAGGCGTCATCTCCCAGGATCAGAACGGAGGTGATGCCGCCGCGAATTTCCCGGACCAGGACGAAGGGCCCCATGGGGTAGGTCTGCCACAGTTCTTCCAGGCGGTCGCGGGTGCCGTGGCCCTGCGAGACCCACTCCACTTCGGGGACGGGCGAACCTTCCGGAGCCCGGAACACGGCGCCCTTGTGGGTGCGCACGAAATCCCAGGCGTCATCGAGGTTTTCCCCCACGTAGTGGTCGATGACCGCTACACCCGCACGTTTGAGGCGCAGGAGCATGCGGGTGGGGTCCCACGCCATCTGGATGCTGCGAGGGTCGGGGACGACGGGAAGGCCCGCCACCGCGAGTTCCTCGAGCAGGCCCCGACGCCATTCGAACAGCTCGGGGTCGAGTTTGCCGCACAGCGACGTGATCACGAGACCGGATAGGCGCGACCACTCGCCGCGCGTCCAGTCGTCGTGCTGCAGGGTCCCGCGTTCATCGAAACGGAAGCCCTGGGGAGAGAACCAGACCGGTTTGCGGCCCGCCTCCATGTGCGCGCGCAACAATGGCCCGGCGTGAACGTCCCATTGGGGTGCGACCAGGCCCGTGCGCATAGGTAGAGGATCCCCCCGCGTGAGCGGGGTACCGGGACGGATCCCGATCAGACCTTCTTGGCGGTGTGCTCGGTGTGCTTCTGAAGCTTGGGGCAGTACTTCTTGAAGACCTTGCCCTTGACCGTCTTGTTCAGCATGACGGTGTAGTTCTGCATCTTGGTCTCTTTGCAGACCAGGAAGTAGATCTCCTTGCCGCTCTTCTTCTTCGCTGCCATTGCCGTCTGTCCTTGGAAATCGTGAAGGGGCAGGAATTTAGCCCCTCGAAGCCTGGCTTGCAACCCCAAGATCGCATCGCCCTCCGGATTGGACTGTGCACAGGTCGTTTTGCGGGACCCTGGCGGGGGGCGCGTGTGGATGGTTTGTCCGCAAAATCGAAAGCCGGGCACGGGGGGAGTGTGGAAAGGTCGTGCGCCAGCGTCGGGGAGGTGAGATCTTCAAGGACGGACGTCGGCCCGCTGGTGTCTGGTCCGACACCAAGCGGCATTCAAGACTCACCCGAAGAAGGAAGGCGCCCATGGTCCTGTTCTCCCTCGCATCCCTGTGCATGATGCTGGCCTCCGCGGGGGAGAAGGTGCGTCTGCGCGACCGTCTGAACCATCTGCCTCCCAATCTCTGGCTGCGCGATTCGGCGGCCCGCTCGATGGTCGTGGCACCCGCCGTGGCGGCTCGGGGAGCGTCCTTCGCCGCTCCGTGGGTGGCCGACGAACAGGAAGACTTCCTGGCGCACGATCGGGGATACCAGAAGTGGCAGCGGGTGGTCTGGTTCTGGCGGGACCGGGTGCGTCCCGATGGCACGAGGCCTTCGGAGTGGGGTGACCAGGACGGCTGGCTGCGGGCCAATCGCGCCGTCGAAGTCTCTCCCGGCCGGGGAGTGGCGGGGAGAGCTGCCGCCCTGGTGCCGCCCCTGTGGAGGTCCATCGGCCAGACCTCCAATACGGGTGGGTACAATGGTCAGGGGCGCACCACCTCGGTGGCCTTCGACAAGTCCGATACCAACCGCCTCTACGTGGGAGCTCCGATCGGAGGGATCTGGAAGACCTCCGACGCGGGCCGGAGCTGGTCTGCCAAAGGCGACTCCCTGCCCTACGTGGCCGCGGGAGACATCCAGGTCGACCACACCGATCCCAAGGTGGTCTACGCGGCCATCGGCGATCACAGCGGCTGGTGGAACTATTCCCTGGGGGTCTGGAAGAGTCTCGACGGGGGAGAGACCTGGAAGCCCACCGGCCTGGAACGCAAACTGTCCGACGGCATGGCGATCTACGCCCTGGAAATGAGTCCGACGGATGCGCGGGTCCTGGCGGCCGCCACCTCGCAGGGGCTGTACCTGACCCGCAACGGCGGTGTGAACTGGACACGCATCAAGGACGGATCCTGGAGCGACGTCAAGTTCCGTCCCAAGGACGGAGCGGTGGTCTGGGCGGCCTTCGAGGGAGGGTCCAGCACGGCGCAGGTGCACCGGTCGTCCGACAGCGGGCGCACCTTCGCTCAGGTCAGCCAGTTCACCCGTACGGGCAACTCCATCAAACTCGCCACCACTCCTGCTGATCCCGACCGGGTGGTGGCGCTGTGGAACAACCGCCAGGTCTGGGTGGGGCTTTCGCGGGGGACGTCGTGGGCCAAGACGGATTCCGCCTGCCCCGAGCACCTGGTCCTGATGGTCAGCCCCACCAATCCCGAGCGCATGTACTGCGGGTACGTGAACATCTACCGCACCGACGACGCGGGCAAGAGCTGGAGGCAGATCTCCAACTGGGCCAGCCACGCCACCTTGCCGGAGGTGCACGCCGACCAGCATTGCGCCAGATCGCACCCTTGGGCTCCCGACCAGCTCTATTTCTGCAACGACGGTGGTCTGGTACGCTACCGCGAGAGCACCTCGAGGTTCGAGGAGCTCTCCAACGGCCTGGTGATTTCCCAGTTCTACGACATCGCCACGGCCCAGAGCGATTCGGAGGTGGTGATCGGTGGCACCCAGGACAATGGCGGACGCATGCGGCTGGCCACGGGGGCCTGGAGGGCGACCAACGGCGGAGACGCCATGGTCACGGCCATCGATCCCCGCAACGCGAAGGTGATCTACACCACCTACTGCAACGGCCTGCTCTACCGCAGTCGCGACGGCTGGTCGAAGGACACCTACAAGGTCATTTTCACCGGAGATCCGTCGCGTCCCACCTCCGGCGATGGCACCGGCGCCTGGGCCACCCCGTACGTCCTGGACCCGAACAATCCCGACATCCTGGTGGCCGGGTACCACGAGGTTTTCCGCTCCACGAACCAAGGGGATACCTGGACCGCCTTGTCCAGCAACCTCACCGGAGGCACGGCCAACGATCTCGACGAGGTCGCGGTGGCCGTGGGCGATTCCCGGCGCATCTGGGCTTCGCGCGGACGGAAAGTGTACCGGACCACCGATCTCGGGGCCACGTGGGCCTCGTCGGACGTGCCGGTCAACGAGCGGGTCTCGCAGATTCTGCCCGACCCCCGCGATCCCTCGCGGGTGTGGGCGAGCACGGTGGGGTACCAGGCGGGGAAGAAGGTCTGGGAGAGCATCGACGGAGGTGCCACATGGCGCAACCTCTCCGGGGCCTTGCTCAACGTTCCGGCCAACGCGCTGGCGCTCGATTCGGTGACGCGGCGCTTGTTCGCGGCCACCGATGCGGGTGTGTGGGTTCGTCCCCTGACCGGATCCGACACGGGCTGGACCCTGCACGGACGGGGCCTGCCCTTGACGGCCTCCACGGATCTGGAAATCCAGTGGCAGACCCGCGTCCTGCGGGTGGCGACCTTCGGGCGCGGCGTCTGGGAAGCGGCGCTGGATGCGGCGTCGAGCCAGCCCGTGGTGGTGCCCGAGCCGACCCGCGACGTGTCGGAGCAGGCGCGGGTCAAGGTGCGCGGGCAGACCATCGAGATCCGTTTCGCCCCTCTCGATGTCTTCGACGGCGAGGTCCTGCTGGTCGAGGCGGGTGGGCGCGTGGCCTGGCGCGCCCCGGTCACCAAGGTGGACGGGCAGATCCTGTCACCCCTGGGGATCCCGCGTCCGCTGCGTCAGGGATTGTCGTGGGTGGTGTTCTCGGGACGGGACGGATCCCGTCGGAGCGTACCCGTGCTGGGGAAATGATCCGTCGACGATCCATGGTGGCTGTGCTCCATGGAAACCGGACGATGGCAGAAATTGCTTCCCCTTCCGCAGGATCCGCGGTAGAATGATAAAGATGGATTCCCGGCTCGGGTGTCCGACCCGAAGCATCCCGTTCGACTCACGAAGCGCCTCAAGGAGAACAATCATGTTCCGATCCCGCAATCTTGTCCTGGCCGTTGTCGCCGGATTCGCTTTCATGGGCTGCCAGAAGAAGGAGGACGCCACTCCCAAGGCGATGAGCCCCGACATGGTTCGCGCGATCGTCCAAGGCAAGGACGCCGAAGTCACCCGGCTCCTGGATGCCGGCGAGCCCGTCGACGCCCTCCAGAATGGCCAGACCGCATTGTGCTACGCCGCGCTGAACAACCGGCTCAGCATCATGGGAATGCTCATCGCCAAGGGTGCCAACGTCAACCACGCCACCGAAGTGGATGGCACCACGCCCCTGATGTACGCTTCCAAGTCGGCCTCCCTCGACGCCGTCAAGGCTTTGCTCGCGCAGGGCGCGAAAATCGATGCTTCGGACAAGGTCGGCGCCACCGCGCTCCATTACGCCGTCATGGGTGGCAAGAAGGACATCGCCGAAGAGCTCATCAAGCGCGAACAGAAGCTCCTGACCATCACCACGAACGTGGGCATCAGCCCCGTCATCCTGGCGATCAACATGATGGTCCAGCCCAACTCCGGCGCCAGCGACACGGCCATGGTGGCCTACCTCAAGGGTGTGTACGGCATGGGCGCCGACACCCTCAAGCCCTCCGCGGAATTCGCTCCGCAGTAAGTCCCTCCCGCCTCCGCCGGCGGGCATCCGCCGGTGGGAAATCGTCGGCACGGCATTGTTCCGCCGGTGCCGCCACGGGGGCTAGATTTGCAGAGCCTCCATGCCGACCACCCTCCTCCGACTCCTGCGCGACCCCCGTTTCCTCGGCGGTTTGGCGCTGCTCCTGAGTTTCGGGGGATGGGTGAACATCCAGTACAACTCCTACCTGTTCGAGGTACGGGGGTTGGATCCGGGCCAGATCGGACTGGTGAACGCGCTGGGATCCCTGGCGGCATTGTTCAGCCCCTTGCTCGCGGGGTGGTGGAGCGATCGCTCGGGCCGCCCCAAGCTGGTTCTGAGCCTCTATTTCCTGGCCTCGGCGGCCATGATCTCGCTGTTGCCCCATCTGTCGGGATTTGGTCCCCTGGCGGGGGGATTCTTCCTCATGCAGATCGCCGTCCTGCCCATCGCGCCGCTGTCCCAGACCTTGGTCCTGCTGAGTTCCAGCCGCAACCAGGGCGATTTCCTGGCCTTGCGGGCCATGGGGACCCTCGGATTCTTCCTGGCCACGGTCGTCCTGGCCACCACCCTGACCACCGCGCGTTTGCCCCTGGCCTACGCGTGCATGGGGTTGTGCCTGGTGGTGTCGCTGCCGGTCTTCCACCATCTGCCCGCCAGCCCTTCGGGGCGCCGGCCGTCGCGATCCCTGCCCCTGGCCGAGGTGGTGGCCAACCTGTGGAAGCCCCGGTTGCGCGTGGTGTACTGGGGTGGAGGTTTCGCCTTCCTTGCCGCGTCCATGGCCGGATCGGTGCTGGGGAATTTCATCACCGGCCCGCTGGATGGATCCCCACGCGACATTTCCCGGGCCTGGGCGCTGGCCACCGGACTGGAAATGGGCCTGATGTTCGCCGCGATTCCGTTCCTGCGCCGATTCGGCGTGCGCGCCCTGGTCCTGGCCGGCATCCTGTCGATGGTGGTCCGGTGGGCGTGGGTGGGGGCATCCTACGGCTACGGCATGTTCCTATGGGGACAGGCGCTGCACGGTCTGATGGTGGCGGGTTTCTTCACCGGACAGAATCTGTTCCTGGCGCGGCTGCTTCCGCCCGACCGGGTCTCCAGCGGAACGGCGCTCGCCTCGGCGCTCAATGGCGGCGTGATGAGCACCCTGGGAACCTGGCTGGCAGGCCAGATCTGGACGATGTGGGGCCTGCGGGCGGTGTATTTCACCGCGGCCGCCATCGCTTTGGCCGCCTTCTGGTTCTTCCTGCGTTTCGCCCCCCGGCCGGATGGAGCCGACGCCGAGGCGTGCCTTCCCGAGGCCGTGGCCGAAACGGAAACGATCTAGACTAGAACGACGACTCGCGCGAGGCGGCGCGGGTTCCGCGCTGGGAGGCGTCGCGTGCCAGTTCCGCCGTGCGGCCGAGCTGGACCAGATGGCGGCTGTCATGCCAGGCGAGCAGGCTCGCGGTGTCGGCGATGCTCTGCGGCCCGCGGATTTCGTGGACGTAGTGCTGGCGCAACTGCGCCTCGGAAAGCCCTTCCAGGAGCATCACGGTGGCTTGGCGCAAGGCGTGGAACAGGTGCAGGGATTCGCTGACGGGTTTTTCGTTCCAGCGTTGCGCCTTCACCCAGGCGTCCTGGTCGAAGGCGCCCAACGCCTTGCCCGGTTCACCAAGGGCGGTGCGGATGCGGTACGCGAAGGCGATTTCGGCGTCGACCAGATGGCCCATCACCTCGGCGCAACTCCATTTGCCGTCTTCCGGGCGCCAGACGCGCTCGAAGTGGGACAGGTCTTCGAAAAGATCCGAAAGGCGCACGTGCATGGCGACCAATTCGGAGATTGTCCGTTGCGGATGGAAGGCGTCCTGGGGCATGGGCGCAAAACATACCATCGCCGGGCCCGAGGTCGGGGACCGTCAGTGGATCCGCAACACGATCCGACGGTTGCGCGCCTGGTTGTCCGGGAGGGGCGTGCCCAGACTGTCCGCGTTGGGGACTTTCGGACGGGTGTCGGCGTAACCCGCCGCCTTGAGTCGATCGGGTTCGATGCCTTGGCCCAGCAGGAACTTGACGATGGTGGTGGCGCGCGAGACCGACAGTTCCCAGTTGGACGGGAACTGAGGGCTTCGGATGGGGGTGTCGTCGGTGTGTCCTTCGATGTCGAGGGTGAACCGGTAGTAGCCGATTCCCTGGATCGCTCCGGCCACGCGGCGAAGGATGTCTTCGGCCTCCGGGTTGAACTCCGCTTTGCCCACCTGGTAGAACGCCGAACTGGAAAATTCCAGGACGATGCCGTCGGGGCCTTTGTCCACCGAAACACTCCCGTCGCGACGCTCGTGCGCCAACAGGGAATCGAGATCGTGTTTGATCTCGGCCAGAGGGGTCTTGACCTCCTGCTCCTTGCCCACGTCCGAGCGCAATCCCTTCTTCATCTGCTCGAAGAGGGACATGTCCACTTTCGAGATGGCGGCCAGCGTGAGGAAAAAGCACATGAGCAGAGTGACCATGTCAGCGTAGCTGATCAGCCAGTCCTCCTCGATGTGCTCCTCGTCCTCCTCGTTGCGACGGTAGCGGTTTGGATGGTGCGAAAGGGACACGGGTCACTTGCCCGCGTTCATGTCGTAGCGGCTCTCGGGGTCAAGGAACGAATTGAGGCGATCCTGCACGTACAAGGCGGGTCGGCCTTGCTGGATCAGCAACGCCCCTTCCAGGAGCAGGTAGTGGCGGAACCGTTCGATGGACAGGATCTGCTTGGCCTTGGTCGAGGTGGGCAGGAAGATGAAACGGGCGAACAGCAGGCCGTACAGGGTGGCCGTGAGCGCCAGTGCCAGCCCGGGTCCCAGCTTGGCGGGCTCCTGGAGCTTGCCCAGCATGGTGATCAGACCCAGGAGCGTTCCCACCAGCCCCAGCGCGGGTGTCATGGAGGCCATGGAATTGAGGATGCGCGAGGCCTGGAGGCGCCGGTAGTAGCTCTCCTCGATGTGGGTCGTGGCGAACAGGCGCAGGTCTTCCTGGCCGTAGCCGGTCGAGAGCAGGCCGATCACGTACTGCACGAACTCGTCCTTCGACTCCTTGAGGATGCCGTCGTAGGCCAACGCGCCGTCGTTCTGGACGCGGCGGTTCCATTCGACCATCTTCCGAACGTCGTCCTTCAAGGATTTGGGGGTGATGGGCTGGTGCAGGTAGATGCGCAAAAGCGTGCCCAGGGCCGAGACGACGTACTTGGCCCGGTACCCGATGAAGGTCACGGTGAGGGTGCCGCCCAGCACGATCAGGAGGCTGGGGAGACTCAGGTAGACGGTCCAGTCGTCGGATTCGTGGCGGACGGTCCACAGCAGGATCAGGATGCCCGAGACGATGCCGAGCAGGGTGGACGGGGAGATCATCGCGTGGGGCCCTTTCCGGCTTCGGGCATGGGGGCGGTTTCGGATCGGGAAAGGGCCTCGGCGACTCCGGGGTGGACGGGGTCGAGCGCCAGAGCCGCTCGCCACTGGGCGCGGGCCCGATCGCGGTCGCCGCCCACCCAGGCGATGCTGCCGGCCAGGGCGTGGGCCTCGGGGGTGGGGCGCAGGGCCAGGGATGTCTCCACGGCGCTGCGGGCCTGGGCGAGGTCGCCGCGCAGGAGATGGCCTTGGGCTTGTCGGATGCCGGCGACGACCGCGCGGGTGACGGAATCCGTCGGGGGCGGCTGGTCCGGGGGCGGGGCGGTGGTGGTGGCGCCGGGCAGCGCGGAGGTTCGCAGGGTTTCATGGTCGCGCACCCGGAGGATGGAATCCTTGCGCGGAGCGGTGCGCATCTCGAGCTGCACATCCGTCGCCGCGAGGTCGATCTGCATGCTGGCCTTGGCGGTGGCGTTGGAAAATTCCAGGGTCACGACGGTCCCGGGAGGTGGAGTCTCGGGAGCCGCTGCGACGGGGGGCGCGGCGCGCATCGGAGCGGGTGCGCAGCCGGCAAGGGCCAGCAGGAAGGCCCCGACCAGCAGGCGCTCAGAACGTGAAGCGCAGGAAGACGGCTTCATAGGAGACCCGGTCGAGTTGGAGGAGCGCGCCGTCGTTGGCGTACACGCCGACGAGATCGCGGGTCAGGGGGAGGACGATGATGCCCCCCGACACGGACAGATGGCGGGTGATTTGCGAGCGGTATCCCGCCGTGAGCATGGTGACGTGGTCGCGGTAGAGGACGGGGATCGCCTCGGATGCCCCGATGTAGGTGCCGATCCAATAGCCGTCGCGTGGGTCGGCTTTGCGCAGGATGCGCGCCTCCAGTTCGGCGCCGCCGCGAATCAGGTGGACACCGGGATTCCAGGAAGACGTGTCGGGAAGCCCCACCAGGGTATGGTGGGTGTAGCCGCACGAGAGGTTCATGCTGAAGCGCCCGTCGGTGGACACGTCTTCGGAAACGAAGCCTTCGAGTCCGATGTCGGTCACGAGCATGGTGCCCGCGTGGTTGCTTGTGCCGATGCGGGCATTGGCCACGGGGAACAGGCGGAGCGGGATCTGGAGCCCGAATTTCAGGTCTTGCAGCAGCCCGGATGGTTTGCTCGGGCCGGCCACCCAGCTTCCATTCCAGACCACCTCGCCGTTGCGGGCGCGGAACAGGCGCAGCGAGAGCAGCAGGTTCCCCTCGGCGTCGCGGGCCAGGGTGCCGTCGACGAAGGCGTCCACCCGGAGGCGGTCGCCCAGTTTCCACAGGTCTTCGGCCGTGGCCTCGGTGTTGGCCACCGAAAACGAGGTGTCGGTGATGGCGACGCGCAGGGTCCGCAGTTCCGGTGCCGACACCAGGGTGCGCCCGCCGGGATCGCGGAACACCGATTCCAGGCGGGCCTGGAGGTGGCGCACGTAGGTGGGGGCGACCTCGGAGCGGTCGGAGCGGATCTGGTAGAAGGCCAGGCGCGGCAGATCGCCGGGGAGGTCGTCGAGGCTGCGCGAAACCTGGCGCACCAGGTCGTCGATGCGGTCCACCCCCTCGGGCGGGGTGGCCGGGGCGGCGCGGACGACGCCGACCAGCAGCGCGACGACCAACGAGAGGATCTTCACTGGGGCCTCCCCTGGCGACGGATTTCGTCGCGAATGCTCTTGAGGAGCCGTCGGGCGGCGGCATCGAGTTCGTCTCGCGGGCTCTGGCGCCGCGCCTCCATGGCCGACTGCATCATGAGCCGCTGGCGCTCGGGCAGGAGGGAAAGCAGCTTGTCGCGCAACCCGGACTCGGCTCGCAGCAGCGCCAGAGCCAGGGTGTCGGGATCCAGGGCCTGCAGGCGGGGCCCCAGGAACCGGTCGGGAAGACTGCCCAGCTCGGCGAAGGTGACGGTGCGTTCGCGCAGGCGGCGGGCCAGATGGATGTCCAGTTCGCCGATGGCATGGATGTACCCGAACTGTTCGTCCAGGGGCAGTCCGTCGATGAGCTTCAGGATGGATTCGAGACCGTCGGCAGCCACGAACTGCATGTTGGTGGCCTCCATCGCCTTCAGCGAAAGGCGGTCGGCCATTTCGCGGCACACCTCGCGAGGGATCTGCGAGACGTTGCCCATGCCCACGAGCAATCGCGCACGGGCCGCGGGTTCCAGGCGAGCGAGGATCGCCGAGGTCTTCTCCGGAGCGATCTGGGTGAGGGCGAATCCCACCACGCCTGCGGACTCCCCTTTCAGGACGTAGGCGATCTGCGTCTCGTTGAGTTGGTCGAGAAATCCGAAGAGCTCGCTGTCCGGAGTTTCACCCTGCCGTTGCGAAGCCTTGCGGAAATCGCGCAGGAAGGTGCGGGCGGCGCTGGTCGTCTCGTCTTCGGAAAACGGGGTTTCCGCGTTCAGGCCGGCTTCGATGGCCCGGGTGGCTTCGGGACCCAGCACCTCGCGGAGCATGGCCAGCAATTGGGGGTCGGTTGCCGACAGCAGGGCGACGGCATGGGCGGTGCCCTTGCGGTTGTCGCGCAGGATCCAGTGCCGAAGGACCTGGCCGGACAGGCGGGGATCGCCGACCAGGGCATCGAGAAGGGCGTGCCGCTGGTTGATCGAGGGCGAGGCGGCCGGAGCGGGGGCTGGCGGCGGGGATGGTGCCGTGGGAGGGGCTGGTCGGGCTTCCGGGAGAGACACGGCAGGGCGGATGGGCGTTTCTTCCTTGCGCCGCTTCCGCCAAGCTCCCAGGCGGGACAGGATCCGTTCCTCGGAATCGCCTCTGCCGGAAAGAATCGCCCGGCCCAGGATCCAGGCGCAGGCGAGGGCGGTGAAGCACACCAGCACCAGGGGCAAAATCTCGAAGAGGCGATCGGTCATTTCCGCGGCGGGATCGCGAAGCGATGGGGGCGGGAGGGGCGAGGACGTGTCCGAGGCGGCGGATTTCGGCAGGGTGGGGGGAGGGTCGATCCAGGGGGGATCGGTGCGCCGGTGCTGGCCCACGGCGCGGTTGTCGCGCGGGAAGAACGTTCGCCGCACGTGGATGAGATCGCCGCGGCCGGTGTCGAGGTCGGCGGCCAGGCTCACGAGGTACTCGATGAAGTCGCGGTCGCGGGCGGTGTAGGTGGTGTCGACCAGGATCTCCAGTTGCACCGAGGCGATCTGTTCTTCCGACGGAACGGAGAAACCGCCCGCCGGCAGGCCAGGCAACCCCGGGAGCGTTCCAAGGCCGCCTCCGGCGGGGAGGGCGGGAAGATCCTCGTCGTCGAGCAGTTCGACGGTGGCCCGCACCAGGAAGGTGCCGTCGTCGAAGTACCGCGAGAGCGCGCCGTGGGCCAGGTTCTCGTAGTTGGCGGCGAAATCGCCCGCGACGTCGCCTGTGGGGCGGGCCCGGGCGAAGGTCGAGACGACCAGGAATGCGACGAGGGTCAGGCTGAGTTTGGACACATCGCCATTGTCCCATGGACCAATGGCGGAACGCAAGATCCCAATGTCGGATTCCGTCGGGGAATCCGACCTCAGCCGTGCCGGTCGGGCTCCAGCCGGTCGCCTTTGGCGGCGGCGACGGCCAGGCGGTCGCAGCGCTCGTTGTTGCGGTCGCCGGCGTGGCCTTCGACCCACTGGAAACGCACGCGTTTGCCTTCCATCGCCTCAACCATCTCTTCCCAGAGGTCGACGTTCTTGACTTCGCCGCCGTCGGCCTTGCGCCAGCCGCGTTTGCGCCATCCGTCCACCCACTTCTTGGTGATGGCGTCCACCACGTAGCGGGAATCGGTGTGCACGATGGCCTGGTCGCCCCGGGGAACCCGCGACAGGGCGGCGATCGCACCGCGCATTTCCATGCGGTTGTTGGTCGTGTTGCGGTACCCCTGCGAGTCGGTTTCTTCGCCCTCGGGGCCCTGGACCACGATGCCCCAGCCACCGGGGCCGGGGTTGCCCGAACAGGCGCCGTCGGCCCAAAGCCGCCAGGTGCCGTCGAAAGGGCGCGACGGCGGGGCGGGTGGCTGGCTCAGGAGCGGCTCGGGGCGGGGTGCCGCAGGCGCGGAGGAATCGAGGGCCGAGGCGAAGAGGTCGCCGCGAGGCGTGGGGACCTTCTCCTGGATCCAGGCTTTCACCAGTTCCTCGGGGGTGCGGCCGCGCAGGGCGGCGAAGGCGTTCAGGCGCTCGAGGAGCTCCGTGGGCAACTGGATCTGGAAGTTCTGCATGGACATCGTCGGGGAAAGGTACTGCCGCGCGACCGGCCATCGCTAGGCCAGTCGCCATCCCCCCTTCCGGGAACGGCCTTGGTGGAGCTAGTATTGCGGTACCTATGCAGTTCACCGTAGCGAAGTCCGCACTCCTCGAGGCCCTGCAGATCTGCAGCTCCGCCGTCCCCGGCAAGAGCACACTGCCCATTCTGCAGAATTTCCTGCTCACCGCCCAGAACGGCGAGCTTCTCATCACGGCCACCGACCTTGATCTGGGCGTGCGCATGGCCATTGCCGTCGACCTCCGTCAGGCCGGTGACATCGTGGTGCCCGCACGGTCTCTGGTAGACATCGTGCGCGAGCTCCCCGACCTGCCCGTCGAGTTCGCCGTCAAGGACTTCCATCTGGTCATCCGCTCCGAAGGCGGCTTCTCCTGCCGTCTGGCCGGTGTCGATGCCGGTGAGTTCCCGGCTCTCCCCGTGCTGGAAGGCGAAGGCGGCTTCACCATGCCTTCGGGCGTGCTGCGTTCGCTCTCCGAGCGCACCCTGTTCGCCGTCTCGACCGACCAAACCCGGTTGTCGCTGAACGGTGTCTACTGGGAACCCCTGCAGAACGGTCGCATGGCCATGGTGGCCACCGATGGCCACCGCCTCGGGTTCGCCGCTGCCGCGTCCATCGAAGGCGGCCTCACCCATGGCGTGATCGTGCCTCCCAAGGCCATCGCCCAGGTGCTGCGCGTGGCCGTGGGCGAAGAAACTCTGGTGGAAGTGCATCTGGCCGACGGTTCGGCGCGCTTCCGCTCGGGTGTGGTGGAAATCTTCACCAAGCTCATCGAGGGGCCGTACCCCAACTACAGCCAGGTCGTGCCCAAGGCGTCCGCCCGGGCCGCCACGGTCCATCGCGACGAGTTCGCCTCGATCGTGCGCCGCGTGGCCACGCTGGCCAACAAGAACACCAAACAGGTGCGCTTGGCCTTTGCGCCCGGCCGTCTGGAAGTCAGCGCCCAGAACCTCGATCTCGGTGGTGAAGGTCGCGACTCCGTCTCGGTGGAATATGCCGGCGAGCCCTTCGACATCGGCTTCAACGCGGGATACCTCCTCGAGATCCTCAAGCTCGTCGATACCCCCCAAGTTCGTTTGAAGATGAACCAGCCCACCCAGGCGTGTGTTCTGGAGCCGGCCACCGATGCTCCCGAGAACTTCTTCATCTTGATGCCCCTGCGCCTGACCGACTGAGGATTCCGCGTTGCGCGTCCTGCGCCTGCATCTGCAGGACTTCCGCTCGTGGCAAAGCCTGACGCTCGAGGCGCATTCGGGGACCAACCTTCTGCTGGGACGCAACGGAGCGGGCAAGAGCAACGTGCTCGAGGCCTTGCACCTGTGCGCCCTGGGATTTTCTCCGCGCACCCGTTCGGAAAAGGACCTGGTGCGCTGGGGCGGCGAGCGCTTCTACGTGCGGTTGCAGGCGGGCAATCCCGAACGCCGGCTGGAGCTGGCGGCCTCCTGCGACCTCTCGGGGCGCAAGGAAGTCCGTGTGGATGGCGAGCCGGGTCGTTTGTTCTCGCGCCTGGTAGGGCATGTGGCGGTGGTGGGACTCTACCCCGAAGACCTCGAACTGGTGCGTGGCGGCCCCGAGGCCCGACGTTCGTTCCTCGATTCGCTGATCGCCCAGATGGAGCCGGGTGCCGTGGAGGTGCTGCGCGACTACGCACGCGTGGTGCGCCAGCGCAACGCGGCCTTGAAGGATCCCGAACGCTTCGGCGGCTCGGTCCGCGAAGTCCTCGACCAGCAGATGCTGGATCTGGCCGTGCCGGTCATCCGCCGCCGCATCGCCTTGGTCGAGGCGCTGGTGCCGCGGGTGTCGCGGTTGTACGCCTCGGTGTCGGGGGGAGCGGAAACCGCCGACCTGTGGTATCGCGGCAGCTACGGCGAGGATGATCTTCCCGCCGACGAGGAGGGCCTGCGCGAACGTCTCCTGGCGCGCCAGCGGCGGGTGTCCAACGCCGAGGCCCAGGCCCAGACCACGCTCTTCGGGCCCCACCGCGACGATCTTCTCCTGATGCTCGAGGCGCGCCCCGCGCGCGAGACGGCCTCGCAGGGCCAGGCCCGGTCGTTGGCCATCGCCTTGCGCCTGGCCGCCGCCGAGATGATCGCCTCCGTGGAAGGCCGCGAGCCCATCCTGCTTCTGGACGACGTCTTCGCCGAACTGGACGGTCCGCGCCGCGAGCGCCTGGCGGCGCTGCTCCCGCTGGGGCGCCAGTCGTTCCTGTGCTCGCCGCGCCGCGCCGACCTGCCGTTTTCCGTCGACCGCACCTTCGTCCTGGAAAACGGCGCGCTGAAGGAAGCGTTGTGAACTTCCCCCAGGGCCGCGGTGCGGGCGGATTCCGTCGTCCTCCCGCGAACCCCGCCCATTGGGTGGGGGGCAAGGAGCTCGACCAGCGACGCACGAAGGAACGCGCCAAGGCGGCCGGCGAGTGCGAAGGCGACGCCAAGCCGCTGGAAGGCATGATGGGCGCCTACCTGATGCGCTCGTCGCTGGGGGCCGCGCTCCTGCCCGTCACGCCGCGTTTCCTGGCGGCCTGGGAGAGGGCCGCCGGAGAAGGGCTCGCCAAACGCGCCCGCCCGGTGCGAGTGGAAAACGGTGTCCTGGAGCTCGAGGTCCCGGATCCGTCCTGGAAGTTCGAACTGCGCTTCCGCGAAGCGGCCCTGGTGGAGGCCTTGCGGCGCGAGGGATTGCAGATCCGGGGCGTGCGCGCGCGCTAGGAGCCGGTTCGTTGGGGGTGCAGCCCCGTCCGGTGGTCGAGCTTTGCCGGTGGTCGAG
>JAMIIV010000021.1:0-3427 GCA_035913415.1 Fibrobacteria bacterium
GTGTCGGCGGTCGCCCCGTCCGCACACGCCCTTCTACCAGACGGACTGGTGGTGCACGCCCCGGTGGCCAGCGCCGAACGTCGGCCGGTGCCGGTTGCACCCGTGGTCGCGGGGCGAGCCGTATCGGTGGACCCCTCCGCGGTGACGTTGCGCCGCATGCACGACACCCTTGGGGTCACCTTCCTGCAGGACTCCCTGCGGGCGCTGGGGCAACTGCCCGGCCAGGGTGTAAAGGTGGCCGTCATCGACGACGGCTTCGTGCTCCAACACGAAGTCCTGCGTGCCGCAACGGTGGTCGATGCCTGGGACTGGGTCTCCAATGATGCGATCTCGTGGGACGAAGGCCCCGCCCCTTGGGCATGGAATCATGGCACGGCCACCGCGGGGCTGATCGCCTCGTCGTGGACTGCCATCCTCCCGGGAATCGCGCCCTGGGCGCAACTTCTGCTGTACCGCACCGAAGACGACAATCGCGAGACCCGGGCGGAAGAAGACTGGCTGGCTGCGGCCATCGAACGGGCGGTCGACAACGGGGCCGGAGTCCTCTCCATTTCCCTGGGCTATCGCTACCTGTACGACGACGGGACCCCCGATCACCCGTACGCGGCCTTCGACGGGCGCACCTTGGTGGCCACCCGCACGGCGGCTTGGGCCGCGGGGCGCAACGCGGTCGTCGTGGTGTCGATGGGCAACGAAGGGGCCTATGGCGTCGGATCCCTTGGGTCGCCCGCCGACGCCGATTCCATCCTGTCGGTGGGGGCGGTTTCGGAAAGCCTCGACACGTGTTCGTTTTCGAGTCTGGGTCCGTCCTACGACGGGCGGATCAAACCCGAGCTCGTGGCCTTCGGGTGCACGGTCCCGGTCGCGACGGGAAATGGTCCCCAGGCGTTTTCGGATGCGGGGCAAGGCACATCCTACGCGGCGCCCCTGGTGGCGGGAGCGGCGGTGCTGCTGCGGCAACTGCGGCCATCCTGGAGCGCCATGGAGGTCCGCGATGCCATGCTGCGCTCGGGGCATCTCGCGGATCGCCCCGACAACGCCTTGGGATGGGGGCTGCCCGATCTGCGCCGGGCTCTGGGGGTGGTGGTCGAGCCATCCGGGAGTATCGTGAAACTTCCCGGAATCTGGCGCGCGTCGCGTGAGGCCTATCGCTTCGTGGGGCCGGCCCCCTCGGGCGACATCGAATTTCGCTTCCTGCGACTGGACGGCCGGGTGGTGCACCAGGCGCGGGTCAGGGGGGCCACCCTCTGGAGCGGATCTCCCGCCCCGGGAACCTACATCGCCACATGGCGGACAAAAACCGACAACGGTTCGCGGCTGGTGGTGGTCTCCGACCGCTGACGCCCCGAAGGGGGGACGTGCGGGTCAGAGGTGTCCGAAGAGGGGGATCTTCAGGAAGACGAAGGCGATGCCCGAGCCCAGCAGGGCTCCCATCAGGACGTCGGTGGGGTAGTGCACGCGCAAGTAGACCCGCGAGGCTCCCACGAGCACGGCGAACGGCAGCAGGAACGGCAGCAGTTGCGGCAGGAAGTGTCCCAGATAGAGGGCCACCGAGATGTTGTTCATCGTGTGGCCGCTGGGGAAGCTGAACTTGTCGGGCGGTTTGCTGAGCGCCTCGACGCTGGCGTCGCGATCGAAGGGGCGAGGGCGGTTGATCTGGCCCTTGAGGAACTTGTAGAGCAGCACCGAGGTGGCCGCGACGAGCAGGGTCCTCCAGGCGAGCTGGGCGCCTTCCCGCCAGCCGGCGTTCCACAGGATGGCAGGCCCCAGGACGGTCCACATCCATCCGTCCCCCAAGCGGGTGGCCGTGCGCATCAGGAAGGAATTGAATCCGTTCGCCGGTTGCCGCCACCACGGCAGGATCTTGCCTTTTTCGAATTCGGTGACGCGATCGGTCCAGTCGTCCTGGTGCAGGGGTTCCACATGCGCCAATGTACCAATCGCAGCCACGGAGGACTCCGCGGGTGGTGGAACGGCGGTCCTGCGCGAGGGAAGAGGCCACCCTCCCGCGCGCAGGACGGCTAAGCCCGGCGCGCCTGGCGCGGAAGCGACAATTCCCGGCGTCCCTCCCCGGTGACCGGAGATGGACGCCGGGTCGGTTTCGGTCAGTGCCCGTGGTAGACGGGTTTGCGCTTCTGCTTGAAGGAATCGATGCCTTCCTGGTAGTCCAGGGAGTCGTACACGATGCGGCGCATGCCCTGGATCCTCTCGAAGACTTCGGGCGACATGGAGTGCGCGTTCGAGAGCAGACGCACCTGCTCCTTCATCACCGAGACCGACAGCGGGGCATTGGCCACGATCTGCGCACCGATGCCCATCACGAATGCGTCGATCTCGTCAGTGGGTTTGACGTGGTTGATGATTCCCAGGTTCATCGCCTGGGCCGCCGGAATGGGCGCGCCCGTGAAGAGCATTTCCTTGGCCACGGGCAACGGAACCGCGTTCACCAGGGTGAGCAGACCGCCCAGGTTGTAGGGAATGCCCAGCTTGGCGGGGGTGATGGCGAAGGTGGTCTCGGGTGTGGCGACCAGGATGTCACAGGCCATGGCGGCCTCGCAGGCGCCGCCCCAGACGCCGCCTTCCAGCAAGGCGATGATGGGGGCGGGGCATTTCTGGATGGCACGGATCAGCACGCGGAGGGGATCGTTCCACGAGAGGGGGTCGCGTCCGCGATCGGGAAGCTCGTTGACGTCGTGCCCCGCCGACCAGACCTTGGAGCCCGGTGTGGCGCGCAGCACCACGCAGCGGACCTTCTGTTGCTGGAAACCGTCCAGGGCGTTGGTGATTTCCTCGATCATCTTGTCGGAGAGCACGTTGCGCTTGGCGGGGTTGTCCATGATGATCGTGCCGACCTGGTCGTGGAGTTCCTTGCGAATCAGCGACATGGGTGCTCTCCTGGAAACGGTGCGAACATAAATATGGATGTGGTGATCCAAATATAGCCTTTGGACGCGGTGCAACCCTCCTGCCGGAGCAGACTTCGAGACCCGTGTTCGACCACCGACCGGGTGTGGAATCAGGCGTCGCGGGGGATCTCCCCCGCGGAGGCGGATGGCGCAGCCGTGGAGTCGGAATCTGTCATGGATGGGGACACCTCGACGCAGCCGGGGGGGAGGCTTCCCCCCCATCACGCATTCCGCGCTCGGACCCTGAGGGGTGTATCGGGGATGCAGACGCCGCGACACGACCCCGACGGCGTCCGCCCCAATGCGTAGACTCGACTTCGCCGAGCCCCTGGTCTCCATGCCGCCGACCGCTCCGGATGATCGCGAGTCGGCGGGGCACCGGCCCGAACGGGCCGGGATCAGTGGGGAGGGGACCACTTCAAGAAACGCAAGTCGGTGGGGCATCCGGCCTTCAGGCCGGTGCCAGCACAACGCTTGGCATGGCGACACCGTGGTTGGTCACCCCCCGGCATCGCATCCAG